>DXDA01000059.1 GCA_019115745.1 Candidatus Alistipes intestinigallinarum | reverse complement strand
TCCTTCTCGACGGTTTTGATTTGCGTAACAACGCACGGACCAGCCTCAATGACAGTGCATGGTATGTTCTTACCCTCGGCACTGTAAACGGAAGTCATTCCGATTTTCTTTCCAATAAGTCCTGACATTTGTTGTCAATTGTTTGTTATAAATGTGTAAAGTGAAGTTTTCTTCCAACCACGGGTCTCCGCGGAGACCTTTTTTCGGGAGGGTTTCCGACCGGCCCGAATGCCGGCCGGAGACCTCCGAAATGGTTTGGTGCGGGGATCAGACCTTGATCTCGACCTCGACGCCCGAAGGAAGTTCGAGTTTCATCAGCGCGTCGATCGTCTTGGGGGTCGACGAGTAGATGTCGAGGATTCGCTTGAAGGTGCAGAGCTGGAACTGCTCGCGGGCCTTCTTGTTGACGAACGTCGAGCGGTTGACCGTAAAAATCTGCTTGTGCGTGGGCAGGGGCACCGGCCCGCTGACAACGGCGCCCGTGCTCTTCACGGTCTTGACGATCTTTTCGGCCGACTTGTCGACCAGATTGTGATCGAACGACTTTAACTTGATTCTAATCTTCTGATTCATATCGCGTTTTCTTATTCTATATCCTTACGTTTACCGCTCGCTTTCTCGATGATCTCTTTAGCCAGGTTGGCCGGGACCTCCTCGAAGTGCGAGAACTCCATCGACGACGTGGCGCGGCCCGACGAAATGGTACGCAGCACGGTGACATAACCGAACATCTCGGCCAGGGGCACTTTGGCCTTCACCACGCGGGCGGTGCCTTTCGACTCCATGCCGGTGATCTGGCCGCGGCGCTTGTTCAGGTCGCCGATGATGTCGCCCATGTTCTCCTCGGGGGTTACGACCTCCACGGACATCACGGGTTCGAGGATCACCGAACCGGCCTTCGGAGCGGCGTTGCGGTAACCGTTGCGGGCAGCGATTTCGAACGACAACTGGTCGGAGTCGACGGGGTGGAACGAACCGTCAAGCAGCGTGATCTTCATCGAGTCCATCGGGTATCCGGCGAGGGCACCGTTGGCCATGGCCGACTCGAAGCCCTTCTGAACCGAAGGAATGAACTCCTTGGGAATATTTCCGCCCTTGACCTGATCGACGAACTCCAGGCCCATCTTGCCGTCGTCGGCGGGACCGATTTCGAAGATGATGTCGGCGAACTTACCGCGACCACCGGTCTGCTTCTTGAAGACCTCACGGTGCTGAACCGTCTTGGTGAGCGACTCCTTGTAGTTAACCTGGGGAGCGCCCTGGTTGATCTCGACGCCGAACTCGCGACGCAGACGGTCGACGATGATGTCGAGGTGCAACTCACCCATACCGCTGATGACGGTCTGGCCCGAATCCTCGTCGGTGTGAACCGTGAAGGTGGGGTCCTCCTCAGCCAGCTTTGCCAGGGCAATGCCGAGCTTGTCGAGGTCCTTCTGGGTCTTGGGCTCTACGGCCAGACCGATCACGGGCTCGGGGAAGGTCATCTGCTCCAGAACGATCGGGGCGTTCTCGGCGCAGAGCGTATCGCCGGTGCGGATCTCCTTGAAACCTACGGCAGCGCAGATGTCACCGGCACCGACGGTCTCCAGCGGGTTCTGCTTGTTGGCGTGCATCTGGTAGATACGGCTGATACGCTCGCGCTTGCCGCTGCGGGCGTTGAGCACGTACGAACCGGCATCGAGTTTGCCCGAGTAGACGCGGACGAACGCCAGACGGCCTACGAACGGGTCGGTAGCGATCTTGAAGGCCAGGCCGCAGAAGGGCTCGTCCTCCGAAGCCTGACGGATCTCCTCCTGCTCGGTTTTGGGATTGATACCGTGTACGGGGGGTACATCCAGCGGCGAGGGCAGGAAGGCCATCACGTAGTCGAGGAGCTTCTGCACGCCCTTGTTGTGGAACGACGAGCCGCAGAGCATCGGCACGAGCTGCATGGAGATCGTAGCCTTGCGGATAGCGGTGAGCAGTTCGTCGGGGGTGATCGAATCGGGATCCTCGAAGAACTTCTCCATCAGGGCGTCGTCCGTCGAGGCAACCTCCTCGATGAGTTTGGCACGCCACTCGGCAGCCTCAGCCTTCATCGACTCGGGGATCTCGCGGATCTCGAAGTTGTCGCGGACGGTCTTGTCGTCGAAGTAGTAGATCGCGTTATTATAAATAAGGTCTACCAGACCTTCGAACTTGTCCTCGGCACCGATGGGCAGAACGACCGGAAGGGCCGTAGCGCCGAAGTGCTCCTTGATCTGAGCGCAAACCGAGAGGAAGTCGGCACCCGTGCGGTCCATCTTGTTGACGTAACCGATACGGGGAACGTTGTACTTGTCGGCCTGACGCCATACGGTTTCCGACTGGGGCTCGACACCGCCGACGGCGCAGAACGTAGCGATTGCACCGTCGAGCACACGGAGCGAACGCTCTACCTCGACCGTAAAGTCGACGTGTCCCGGGGTGTCGATCAGGTTGATCTGATACTGGTGATCCTTGTAGTGCCAGAAGGCCGTCGTTGCGGCCGAGGTGATGGTGATACCGCGCTCCTGCTCCTGGACCATCCAGTCCATAGTGGCGCCACCCTCGTGTACCTCGCCGATCTTGTGGGTTTTACCCGTGTAGAAAAGGATTCGCTCGGACGTCGTGGTCTTACCGGCATCGATGTGAGCCATGATACCGATATTACGCGTATAATGTAAGTCTCTGGTTGCCATCTGTCAAGTCCTGATTTAGAATCTGAAGTGAGCGAAAGCCTTGTTGGCCTCGGCCATGCGGTGCATCTCCTCCTTGCGTTTGAAGGCGGCACCCTGCTGGTTGTAGGCGTCTACGATTTCAGCAGCGAGCTTGTCAGCCATGGTTTTGCCGGCGCGCTTGCGGGAATAGAGGACAAGGTTTTTCATGGAAATAGAAATCTTGCGCTCCGGACGAACCTCCATAGGAACCTGGAACGTTGCGCCACCGATACGCTTCGATTTCACTTCGACTTGGGGCGTGATGTTCTCCAGGGCCTGTTTCCAGATTTCCAGCGGAGATTTATCAGCATCCTTCATCTTCTTGCCGACGATTTCGAGCGAGTCGTAGAAAATCGTGTAGGCAATACTCTTCTTACCATCCAGCATAAGGTTGTTCACGAAACGGGTCACAGCCACGTCTCCGAACTTCGGATCCGGAAGTAGAATTCGCTTTTTTGGCTTAGCTTTTCTCATTGCTATTTACTGTTGTCTAAAAAAATGTTTCTCGGGAGTGAGTTTGTGGATTACTTGCCTGCCTTGGGGCGCTTTGCACCGTACTTGGAACGACGCTGGCGACGACCGTCGACACCTGCGGAGTCGAGGGCACCGCGCACGAGGTGGTAACGAACACCGGGGAGGTCCTTGACACGGCCGCCACGGACGAGTACGATGGAGTGCTCCTGGAGGTTGTGGCCTTCTCCGGGGATGTAGGCGTTGACCTCCTTGCCGTTGGTCAGGCGCACACGAGCCACCTTACGCATAGCCGAGTTAGGCTTCTTGGGGGTCGTGGTGTACACACGGGTGCAGACGCCACGGCGCTGGGGACAAGCGGCCAAGGCAGGGGACTTGGATTTGTCCTCCAGCGTCAGACGGCCGTTTCTCACTAACTGTTGAATAGTTGGCATTGTAAAACTGTCCTTTAATTTTGGTTAAAAATCTATTTCCATTGTCCAAAATGGACTGCAAAGGTACGCATTTTTTTGGAAATACAATATATAAGCGCATCTTTTTTGGCGTTTTTTCAGGATTTTGCGCCGTTTGCCATTCTTTTTACTGATCGTTTTCAAAAAATCATATTGTTTTATTTATCATAAAATAGACAACGCTCTGTTTTACAGACGATTGACTCGCCACGCGAAAAAGTCGCCCGCAGCGTGCAGATGCGTCCTGACGCGGGCCATACCCGGATCGGCAGATTTCCGCATGTCGCACGGACCGGGAGTGGCCGCACGACCCGCCGCCATGTCCGCCGCGAACACCGGGCCCGAATGCCGGACCCGAACACCGGACCCGAATGCCGGACCCGAATGCCGGACCCGAACACCGCGGCACGGAGTTTGCACCCCGGCAAGGGCCTTCAAATCCGATGACGAACAACACACAAGCCGCAACAATATGAGACAGACCATGCTTACCTGTTTTCTGCCGTTCCTGACGGCCCTCATCTGGAACACCTCGTGCAGTTCCGACAATTCGGACAACAACACGCCGCCCGAACCGCAGCCCACCACCTACGACATCTACGCCGCAGGGTACAAGACGGTCGATTCGAAGGCCGTGGCGACGGTCTGGAAAAACGGCACGGAGCTCTACGCCCTGACCGACGGCACGTCGGACGCCTGGGCCTACGGCATCTGCGTCGACAACGGGACGGTCTACACCGCGGGCTACGAAGAGCAGGACGGACACATCGTCGCCGTACTCTGGGAGAACGCGACGCTGAAATACACGCTGGGCGCCTCCGGAAGCAACTCCTACGCCCTGGCGGTGACGGTATCGGACGGCACGGCCTACACGGCGGGCAGCACGACGGTCGACGGCTCGCTGACGGCCACCGTGTGGGAGAACGGCAGCGTACTGCACACCTACTCCGTCAGTCCGGCGACGTCACAGGCCCGGGCCGTCGCGGTTTCGGGCAGCGATGTCTATGCCGCGGGGAATCTTCAACCCGGCGAGACGCAGCCCGTCGCCGAAGTCTGGAAAAACGCCGACGCGCACTACACCCAGAGCGACGGCACCACCCCGGGAGACATCCGCGGACTGTTCATTGCCGGAAGCGATCTCTATACGGCGGGGCACATCGGCGAGCAGGCCGTCGTCTGGCGGAACGGCTCGCTGCTCTACACGCTGACCGACGGCAGCAGTTCGGCCGAGGCGATGTCGCTCTGGCGGGACGGCAGCACGCTCTACACGGCGGGGTACTACACCACGTCGGATTTCGGGGAGCAGGGCGTCGTCTGGCAGAACGGCACCGAGCTCTACACGCTCTCGGACGGCAAGGGCGCCGGCAGCATGCCCTACGCCGTTGCGGCATGGGGCGGGACGGTCTTCACGGCCGGGACGCTCTTCGGCAACGGACGCCATGCCGCCGTATGGCAGAACGGCGAACTCCTCTACACGCTCGACCGGGGCGAAGCCTACGCCATGTATGTCGTCCCGCACTACGGTTCGGCGGAGGAGTAGCGGCTCTCCGGACAGATTCCGCAACGAATCTCCCGGCTCCGGACAGCGGCACGCCCCGGCTGCCCCGCCGCCGAAGCTCCTCCGCACCTCCATCCGGCTCCGCCCTCCGGCGCGCCCCGCAACGCACCTTCCCGACACGGCCTTTCACAGGTCGTGTCTTTTTTTGCCGTCCGGAGCCGCCGCACCGCGCCGTCCGACGCAAAGAATCGCCGAAAAGGGTTCAATCTTAAAAACTTTTCGTATTTTTGTCCGAAAAATCGAAAACAAACAGACCAAACAAGATATGGAGTACAATTTCAAGGAGATCGAGCCGAAGTGGCAGCAGCGCTGGCGCGAGCGGAAGACCTACAAGGTCGAGACGGACCCCGCGCGTCCGAAGTTCTATGTGCTGGACATGTTCCCCTACCCGTCGGGGGCGGGGCTGCACGTCGGGCACCCGCTGGGCTACATCGCCTCGGACATCTACTCGCGCTACAAGCGGCTGAAAGGCTTCAACGTCCTGCACCCGATGGGTTACGACGCCTTCGGGCTCCCGGCCGAGCAGTATGCCATCCAGACGGGGCAGCACCCGGCCGTCACGACCGAGCAGAACATCGCCCGCTACCGCGAGCAGCTGGACAAGATCGGCTTCTCGTTCGACTGGGACCGCGAGGTGCGCACGTGCGACCCGGCCTACTACAAGTGGACGCAGTGGGCCTTCCTCGAAATGTTCTCCCACTACTACGACAACCGTCGCCGTCAGGCGCGGCCCATCGAGGAGCTTGCGGCGGCCTTCGCCCGGTCGGGCACCGAAGGGATCGACGCCGCCTCGACACAGGAGCTGCACTTCACGGCCGACGAGTGGAACGCGTGGGACGAGAAGCGCCGCGAGCAGGTGTTGCAGAACTACCGCCTGGCGTTCCGCGCCGATACGATGGTGAACTGGTGTCCGAAACTCGGGACGGTGCTGGCCAATGACGAGGTGCATGACGGACTTTCGGTGCGCGGCGGCTATCCGGTCGAGCAGAAGCGCATGAAGCAGTGGC
>DXDA01000058.1 GCA_019115745.1 Candidatus Alistipes intestinigallinarum | reverse complement strand
GCCGATTTTATTGGCGAACAAACTTTTTTTTGTACTTTTGCAAGAAAAAAATAAGATGGCGGGTCTGAAAAAAGAGAACCAGGAGGTTTCGCTTGTCGAACAGACGCAGCACCGGATTCTGGAATATATCGCCGAGAATAAGTATCAATTCAATTCGGTGTTGCCCAAGGAGAATGAAATGGCCGATATCCTGGGCGTGAGCCGCGTGGTAATCCGCGAGGCTTACAGCGGTTTGCGGACGCTGGGTTTTCTGGAGACCAAACGAAAAAAGGGGACCATTTTCGTGGCCCCCAAGGTTTTCGGGATTTTGAAATATGTCGTCATGTCCGGATTCCTGGACGATCAGTCCGTTGAGGATCTCTACGAATTACGGATCATGCTCGAAATCGGCATGGCTGATTATGTGGTGAGCAATCGCACGGACGACAAGATCGCACTGTTGCAGGAGATTGTCGAGCAGGAGGAGCAGTCGTCCGATCCTCAGTTGCTCAAACAGTTGGATATTCGATTCCACAGCATCCTCTACGGGATGTCGGGAAACAAGAGCCTGCAGTATTTCCAGCACCTGCTGAGCAAACTCTTTGCCTTGTACACGCCCCGTTCGGCCAACTGGAAGGTGCACGAGATGATGACCCACCGGACGCTGGTCGAGATCCTGAAGATGGGGCGTCCCGACCTGTTCCGCTCGGCCATGCGCATCCATCTGCAATATCAGTTTTTGAATCAAGAGCGCAATCTCGCAGCCTTGAAGAAAGTGCAGGAGTAACCCGCCGGAGTCCGACAAGGACTCCGGGCAGGCATCACAAGGCGAATTCCACGCGGTCGTAGCGGTTCCATCCGCCGCGCGTGAAGTCGGGAATCTCGACCGGCGCCGAGCCGTTGTCGAGCGAAATCTCCGACAGCGGAATCAGACAGCACCATTCGGCCAGATCGTAGACGTCCATGTCCAGCGGCAAGCCGTTGCGCAGACAGTAGATCAGGCGATAATCCATGATGAAATCCATGCCGCCGTGTCCGCCAACCTGCCGGGCTTTCTCCTCGATGTCGCGGACGATAGGGTGCTTGTAGCGCTCCATCATGGCATTGAACACCTCTTTAGGCAGGAAACTGTGGGCATTGAGGTTTTCGTGATCCTTGGCGGCTTCCGGATCGACGGCCTCACCGACCAGCGCGAGTCCGCTGACGGGATATTTGTTGGCAAAGCCCCGGGTTCCGCTCAACTGGAACATCCGGCTGTACGGACGGGGCGACGAGACGTCATGCTCAATGAGAATCGAACGGCCCTGCTCCGTGCGGATCATTGTCATCGTATGGTCCCCATTCCGGAAATCAGCGACCTCCTCTCCGGTTTTTTCGCGGATATGGGCGGGCTTGTTTACGGCCTTGGTGTCGAGCGATACCAGATAATTCATCTTGTCCCCGCGGTGGATGTTCATCGCCAGACATACGGGGCCGAGTCCGTGCGTGGGATAAACATCTCCCCGATGACGGCGGTTGTAATCCATCCGCCAGTCGTTCCAATATTCATCCCAGAAATCCTCCAGGTTGTGAATGTAGGCTCCTTCGCCGTGGAGCAGATCGCCGAAGACACCTTGTTGCGCCATGTTGAGGCAGGTGAGTTCGAAGAAGTCGTAGATGCAGTTTTCAAGCTGGATGCAATGTTTGCGGGTCTGTTCCGATGTGTTGATCAGCTCCCAGATCTCGTCCATGGTCATGGCGGCCGGGACCTCGATGGCCACGTGTTTACCGCACTTCATGGCCTGGACGCCCATTCGGGCGTGATTTTTCCAGTCGGTAGCGATGTAGACGAGGTCGACATCGGGCAGCGCGACGACCTCCTGCCAGATCTCGGGATCGCCATAAAATTCCCGGGCTGCCGGCAGTCCCCGGGATTCCAGAATTTGATTGCATTTGGCGGTGTTCTCCTGCAGGATGTCGCACAGAGCCACGATCTCGACGCCCTCGATGTGAGTCATCCGCTTGACGGCTCCCGGACCGCGCATTCCCAGTCCGATGAATGCCACGCGGACCGTGGGAATGGGTTCGGCCGCAAATCGGAGCATGTCGCTCTGCCCGGCCGGCCGGGGCGGGGTTGGCGTGTGGATCATTCCTGTCCGGGTCTCCGAGCAGGCGGTTGACAGCAGCAGACACGCCATAAACAGTAGTTTTTTCATGGTTGAATGGTTTTAAAACGTTGATGAATAGACAGCATGAGTGGCTGCGGAGCGGTTTTGCCCTTCACCCGGAATCGGGAACGGCAAACGACCGGGATGCAGCATCGGCCGTCAGCGGAGTCCGGATCTTGAGCCTGTCGGAGCGGTTCGGATCGGTTGTTCCGAGTCGGCGGCTTCGAGCAGGAAGACCCCGCTGTCGTAGAGCTTCGACAGCGCCGGTTCGATGCCCGCTTCGGCCAGCAGCGATCCGCTGAACGTCCCGCCGTCGAATCCGAACCGGGGCTTTTCGACATTCAGTTCGCGGATCCGGTAATTCGTCTGCGGGTCGAGACCGCGAAGCCGGAATTTCGGCCGCAGGGTCCGTCCCTGGTATTGCAGACAGTAGGTGAAGAGTACGGCTCGTTGTTTGTCCTTCGAGACGTACAGCACGGCGTAGCAGCCCGAACGGTCGTAGGGTGTTCCGATTCGATAGAGGTCTCCTTGCAGAACGATCTCCCGGTAGCCCTTGTAGGAGTCGATCGCCTTTCGGGCGAAAGCCCTCTCCGCGTCGTCCATCTGCCGCGGCTGCAACTCCATGCCGAGACGTCCGGCACACGCCATGTCGAGACGGAATTTCAGCGGCGTACGGTTTCCGGTCTGGTGGTTGGGGACGGCCGAGACGTGTGCTCCCATGACCGACGCCGGATAGAAGAGGCTCGTTCCGTACTGGATTCGGGCCCGGGAGAGCGCTTCGGTGTTGTCGCTGGTCCACACCTCGTCGAAATAGCGCAGGGCGCCGTATTCGACCCGTCCGCCACCCGAGGCGCAGGCCTGGATCAACACATCGGGGAATTTGGCCCGGATGCGCTCCAGCACACGGTAGAAGCCCTGGGTATAGTCGAACCAGAAGCGGGTCTGTTCAGCGGCCGGGAGGTAGGCCGAGCCTGCGTTGCAGGCGTTGCGGTTGGCGTCCCACTTGATGTAGTCGATCTTTTTGGAGAGTTGCATCGTTTGGTCGAAGACCTCGAAGACGAAATCCTGCACGGCGGGATTCGTCAAGTCGAGCAACCATTGGTTCCGGCTCAGCGGCGCCTCGCGCCCGGGCATCCGGACGATCCAGTCGGGGTGGCGTTCGGCCAGTTCGCTCTTCGGATTGACCATCTCGGGCTCGATCCAGATCCCGAACTTCAGCCCCCGGGCATGGGCATAGGAGGCGATGCTGTCGATCCCTTCGGGGAGTTTGCGGACATTGACCTGCCAGTCGCCCAGCCCGGCTCCGGAGCTGTTGCGCGGATATTTGTTGCCGAACCAGCCGTCGTCGAGGACAAACATCTCCAGCCCCATCGCGGCCGCATCGTCGATCATCCCCGCCAGGGTCTTGAAGTCGAAATCGAAATAGGCCCCCTCCCAACTGTTCAGCAGCGTCGGCACCGTATGGGTGTTGCGGTAGACGCCGTAGCGGCGGGCCCAGTCGTGGAGGTTGCGCGAGGCGCCGCCCGCCCCCTGGTTCGAATAGGTGTAGATCATCTCCGGGGTGCGGAACGTCTCGCCCGGCCGGAGCGTGTACTCCGAACCGGCGGGGTTGGCTCCGGCCAGTACGGTCAGACGGTCGGATTCGTCCACCTCGAAGTTCAGCCGGAAGTTGCCGCTCCAGGCCAGGGCTCCGGCGATGACCTCGCCGTACTCCTCGTTGAAGGAGTCGCTGTCGAGCGTCAGCAGGAAAGCGGGTTGTTCGGTGTGGGTGGTCCGCACGCCGCGTGACGACTCGATGCTTTTCGATCCGTGATCCAGCAGCGAGTGTTCGACCTGCGCCTCACGGGCCCAGGCACCGTAGAGATGGGTAAGCAGGTACTTCCCGGCCCGGAGCGAGAGCGCCGAGGAGTAGAAGTCCCGGAGTTCGACTGCACCCTTTTCCCGGTTGTGGATCAAGGCGTGGGTGGTGATGACATTCTCCCGGGCATAGGCCGTAAAGATGAGTTCGACATCGAGTGCCTGGCAACGGTCGTTGAGCCGGATTGCCGTTTCCGTGACATTCCCGTCGGCAAGCTGCTTCGAAGTGTGCGAAACGTAGCGCAGTTCGGTATTCGGGTCGCCGTCGGCGTGCGTGACGCGCAGGGCCGGGTTCCGGAAATCGAAACCTTCGGCCGTGGGGTAGGCCGGGACTCCGGTGCCGGAAACCGCCAGCGGGGCGGAGTTGTCGATTCGTGCTCCAAAGTGGCATTGCGTGAGCACGCTGCCCGGTGCGGCTGCAAAGACCAGCGAAAGCCGGTCGGTATGGATGTCGATCGTTCGGGAGTTCCCCTCGGCTGAAGTTACCGGGGCCGCCGTTGCAACCGTTCCGGCCAGCAGAGCCAGCGGCAGGAGCATTTTCTTTATACCGTTCATGAGTCTGAATATTTTCCGTTCGGGCCGCACGTTGCAGGAGCCTTCCCGCCACATGCGGCCCGTCGGAGCGATTGAAAACATCAATAGTTGGCGACGCAGCGCACGTTGTTCGACGACCCCGTTTCGGCGTAGGTCGAGAAGTTGCAGTTCCCGTTGCCGATCGTGATGCGATAGTGCTTTTCGTCCTTTGTCACCGTGGCGGTCCAGTGGAAGGAGTAGACTCCGAAGTAGTCGAACTTATCGCCCGAGTATTTGCCGCATGGGAGAACGTTGAAGCCAATCCGCTCGATCTCCTCCGGGAAATACATCGGATACTTTCCGGCCGGGAACTTTCCGCTGGGTTTCGTCAGGTTGAACATCGTGCCGTTGTCGACAGCGCCGCTGCTTGCCTTCCACATGCCGCCTTCCGCCTCCGGACGGCTGCCGCGCAGGTAGGAGGAGATGAATCCGTAGTCGATCATATTCATGGGTGCCATCGGCTTCGTCTCCCGATTGTCGGGCAGGTAGATACCCGCCACGGCGTTTACAACCTCCTCGATGGAGTTCATGCGCAGCCCGTAATCGTCCGCCACGCCCACTGCCAGATCGTAAAAGTCATAGGCATTCGGGATATGCCAGCCCTCGGGGCAGATACCACGGATCTGGATGTTGTAGGAGGGCACACCGTCGTTGAGCGTATAGGAGTTGCCCACGTCGTCGATGCCGGTCGCTCCGTAGGTATAGGGATTCTCTCCGGCCGAGAGACCCGTCATGGCCTCCTCCCAGGTGTAGTAACGCCCGTACTTCGAGCCGTCGGGATCATCCGGAGCCGTGCGGCCCACCGTGCCGTCCTCGCCGGCGTAGTTGAGGTTCACGGTCATCCAGGTCTTCGTGCCGTAACGCTTGGCCGTATGGTACTCGTCGATCGGCAACACGACGATCATCTTCTCGAAGTGGTGAGTCTCCTGAAGCCCGGTCTTGCTGACCGTCGTGACCGAAATTGCATTGGCCGGAATGTTCACCGATTTGCGGTTGGCCTTGACGATCACCCGCGAGGTCTCGCCGCCGTCGACGACCGTCAACGCTTCGGGAACGCTCCACGCATAGCTGGCAATCGTCTCGTCGTCCGGGAC
This sequence comes from Candidatus Alistipes intestinigallinarum, assembly GCA_019115745.1. Lineage (GTDB taxonomy): Bacteria > Bacteroidota > Bacteroidia > Bacteroidales > Rikenellaceae > Alistipes > Alistipes intestinigallinarum. The sequence continues at coordinate 23,493 of DXDA01000058.1, read as the reverse complement.
GTAGACCGAGAACTCCTCGTCCATGTCAACGGTCAGCGACCCCGTGATCGAGGTTTGGACGTAAGCCGGGCGCGGCGGAAGTCCCGTGATGGTGATCTCTTTCCAGAGGGTTCGGGGCGTACTGCTGCCCGCGGCATTGATTGCCGTGACGGTGATGACCCCAGCGGGGATCACCCCTTCGACAAGTCCCGAAACCAGCAGCCGCGAGGTGTTTTCCCCTTCGAGAACGTTGATCATTTCGGGAAGTTGCCAGAAGTAACTCTCCGCGCCGGGCTCTTCGGGGACCGACAGCTCGAAAGAGTCGCCCATCTGGATCGTATAGGGGTATTCGAGTCCCACGACGATGAAATCGGGCTGTCCGGGGACTTCCAGGTCATCGTTTTGGCACGATACGACCAGCAGGAGTCCGGCCAGTAATCCGGTTGTTCGTTGTATGAATCGTTTCATGGTAGTTGGTTTTTAGTTGTCGTTGTTTTCGCTTGCAAGTTGTCGTTTCAGTTCATCCCAGCTCCCGGCAACCTCTCGGAACGAGTCGTAACCGCCCACTTCGAAGAGGAATACGCCCTCGTAGCCGATGTCGGCCAGCGCTGTGACCAGACTCGGCCAGTCGATCGTGCCGCGGCCCATGAGCCAGTGCTTTTCATCCACGGCGTCGTAGTCCGAGACGTGCAGACTGGCGATTCTCCCGCCCAGAGCCCGGGCGAAGGCTTCGGGGGTCTCCCGCAGCAGGTGGTTCGTGTCGAAACATACGCCCACCGCCGGGTCCAGCCGCTCGAAAATCGAAAGCATCTCCCCGGAGGTGTTGCAGAGACAGGTGCGCGGCAGGTCCTCCACGAGAAGTTGGGCTTCATACCGGGCCGCTACGGCCGCCAGCGTATTGATCGAGTGGATGCTGTGCTCGATGTGGAGTCCCCGCAGCGAGTCGGCAATCGGTTCGGCACTCGGGTGCAGGATCATTTTTCGGGGTCGGAGCGGTTGTACGGCCTCGATGAACCAGGCGATTCGGTCGACGACGGCCGTGCGGACGGAGTCGTTCGGTGAGGAGATATCCCAAGCCCGGCCGAAAGGCAGGTGTACCGACCAGATGGTCAGCCCGACCCGCTCAGCATCAGCGCGGAAGCGTTCGAGGGCTGCCGAACACTCTTCGCGGGATTTTGTCCGCAGGGAGTTGAGTGTCACCTCCACGTAGTCGAATCCCGCCTCGCGAACCTCGCGGAGCTGTTCCTCGGGCATGGTCAGTGAAACCGACAACCCCATCGGCCAACTGCAGTAGGCGTCATACACCCGCTGCCGTTCCGACCGGCATCCTCCGAGCAGCATGGCTGCCAGGAGAAGCATTCCAGTTCTTTTTGCGATGGATCTCATGGCGCGTCAGATTTGAGGGGCCGGGTGGTCTTCCGGATAACTGAAGGTATTCTTGAGCAGCCAGCGTCCCTTGTAGATCTGGTATCCGTCCTCCTGGTAGACGCTGCGGCCGCCGGTGTCAATCAACTTGTCCGACCAGTAGCTTTCGGTCGGGTAGAGCATGATGGTCGCATAGCCGGCGGGGCCCGACGAGATGCTCTTGATGTTACCGGTCGTGCTGGCATTGAACCGCTGGAACTCCTTCGTCGCCACGTTGAATTTGTAGACCGCCCCCAGGGTTGTAAGCCACAGTTGGTTAAGTCCGTAGACGGGGAAGAGCTCATGGGCTCCGTTCTGGCCTTCGGGCAACGGATAGGAGTCCTGGAGCACCAGGGCCGGTTTCCCGTCCGACTGCACATAGGTGTAGGTGTTCAGCACGTTGTCGGCCGTAGCCCACAGCAACTCGTTCGTGCGGTCCCACACGGCGTTGTGCCCGAAGGCCAACGGGTAGGCCGCTACGGGAGCCGCGGCAAACCGTTTCTCGAAATCCACCTCGTAGAGCCGCAGCATGTCGCCGTCGGCGGTTCCGTCGGTCGAGGAGGCTACCACGACGTTTCCGTCGGGCAGCAACTCCGCCGAGTGTGGCTGGCCCTTTGGACAGGCGTAAAACATCACCCGTTTGTCGGCGATGCGGATGATCGCCACACCGCCGCGCGTGGCCGTGATGAGCAGGTATTCGCAGTTGTAGATCGGTTTCACTTCGTCCGGGAGGTTGAACCACGCCTGCTCTTCGGCCGTGAGGTCTGAATCCGCCGGGGTCCACTGCCACAGGGTCTCTCCCGTCGTGGCATTCACCAGGGCTACCTGATTCTGCGATTGCTCGACCAGTGCGATGACTTTGTCGTCCTGCGAGGCGGGCGGTTCGAGGTCCGGAAGCGGGATGATCGTACGGTTCTCTTTTTCACAAGCCATACAAAAGATGGCCGTTGTCATGATGCCGGCCAACAGCCGGATCGTTCCGTGTATGTATTTCATGGTTTGTCTTGATTTGTCGGTTGTTTTACCAGCCCGGGTTGTTGGGGCGCAGCGAGGGGGCAATCTCGATCTCGGCTGCCGGAACCGGCCACCAGTAGTCGCGTTCCTTGTTGAAATTCCGCGTACCGATGAGTGTTCCGTCGAAGGTATAGATGTTCAGATTGTTCATGGCCGTTTCGGCCTCGCGCCAACGCCGCAGATCGTTGTAATAGGTCCCTTCGCCCGCAAACTCGATCCGACGTTCGTAGCGGATCTGACGGCGAAGCTCCGCAGGATCATTTCCGGGGTAGGCCAGGGCTGCCGACGAGGTGAATCCGGCCCGCTGGCGAATTGCCTTGACCGTACGGTTCCAGACCTCTTCAGTCATCTCACCCAGTTCGTTCTTCGCTTCGGCGTACATCAGCAGCACGTCGGCATAGCGCAGCAACATGATGTTGATCGGCGAACAATTGCTCACCAGGCGGTACTCCTCGTCACTGGGCACCTGCTCCGTATAGACCGTGTACTTCTTGTAGATGAATCCGGTCTGCTTGTTGGTGAAGCGGACATTCGTATTATCGGTCTTCACGGTCTCACCCATCCAGACCGAACCGGGATAGACAATCGTCTGGGCAAAACGCGGATCGAGATCCTCATAGTCCGGAGAGTCCGCATAAGCCGACTCCTCGCGGGGCTTTCCATCCTTCATCCAGTAGCTGTCCACGAAATTCTTCAGCGGCGCCGCACTGTTGTACTGCCGCATGACAATGTCGATGCTGTGCCCGAGGCCCGTGGGGTTGGAGACGAACTCGACGTTGAAGATCGACTCCGAGGAGTGCTCGGCGGCTTCGGTGAAGAGTTTTGCGTAACCGCTCTGGTAGAGAGCGTAGACACCCATCTCCATCACCGCATAGGCTGCGTCGGCCGCTGCACGCCAGGCCTCCTCGTTGTGGTCGGGGTTGCACAGAGCGCTCGCCTCGAAGAGCAGGACCCGGGCCCGGAGGGCCAATGCGGCTCCGGCGGTGGGACGTCCCTGGTCGGATGAGGAGGTGTAGTTGCGCGGCAGGATTTTGGAGACCGCCTCCAGTTCGTCGAGGATGAACTGGATGATCGTGGCACGTTCCGCCCGCGGCTGGTTGACCTGGGAGATGTCCGGAGCGTCGGTGATCAGCGGTGCCGAATAGTAGTAGGTGGTCAGCACCGAGTAGTAGAGAGCCCGCAGGAACCGTGCCTGGGCCTTCATCTGGGTGATCTCCTCACTCGACAACTCCTTGCTTTGGTCGATGTTCGCCAGCAGCATGTTGCAGCGTCCGATTCCGGTGTAGGCATATTTCCAACGGCCGGCAAAGACGGTTCCTTCGGCCGTATGGCTGCCTTTGGCGATATCGTTCCAGTTGGAGTTGTTGTCGTAGTTGTAGGCATTGGGGGTCGCACACTCTTCCAGCGCGATCGCCATGTGGCCGAACAGGCTGCCGTTGCGCAGCGGCAGGAAGCAGCCCGTCAGTCCGCTCTCGGCATTCTTGGCGCTGTACCAGAATGTCTTGTCGCTGTAGGCACCCGTCGGTTCGAAATCCATCGAACACGAGATTGCCGCAACGGCCAGCGAGAGGGCGATTCCGAAATATAGATTCTTTTTCATCATTTACAGGATTGGGGTTAGAAACTCAGGTTCAGACCCACGGATATGGTCTTCAGGTTGGGATATTCGTAGAGATTCGTGCGGGTCGTGGTGATTTCGGGGTCCCAGAGGTCGAAATCGGAGAGTGTCCAGAGGTTCTGGCCGCTGATGTAGACCTGCAGTCCCTCGATGCGCAGCGGGCGGAGCAGCCGTTTCGGAAAGTCATACGTCAATTGGATGTTCTTCATGCGCAGGTAGGAGGCGTTGCGCAGCCATTTGGTCGACGGGATAAAGTTCTCCGGGGCATCGGTGTAGGTGGTCAGCAGCGGGAGTTTTGCATTGGGATTGCTTTCGGTCCAGGAGTCGGTGGCCCACTCCCACGTAACGCCCGCGCCGTTGTTGAACGGGACGGCAAGGTTGGCCGTCGGGTAGGTGTAGACGTCGCCGACGCCCTGGAACTGCGCTTCGAGCGAAAGGCCCTTCCAGCCCACCTGCAGCCCGAACGAATAGGTCCATTCGGGGATTGTGTTGCCTACGATGATCTTGTCCTTGTCGTCGATCACCTCGTCCTCGCAGTTGTTCTTGTATTTCAGGTAGCCGGGGCGCAGTTTCGAGCGGTCGCCGTAGACTACCGAGGCGTTGTCGATCTCCTCTTGCGTGAGGTAGTAACCGTTGGCTTCATAGAGATAGAACGAACGGATCGGATACCCCTCCTTGGTGATCAGCGTGTTGCTGTTGGCCAGGATCTGCCCGCCGTCGAGCGAGAGCACCCGGTTGCGTACGAACCCCACCGAGAGGTTCACCCCGTAGGAGAAGTCCTTGATGCGGTCGCGCCAACTGCCCGAGATCTCGAAGCCCTTGTTGAGCACGGTTCCCACGTTGCTCTTCGGGCCGCTCAGTCCACCGACGTGCGAGGGGATCGAACGGGTCATGATGATGTCGAAGGTCTCTTTGCGGAAGAAGTCGGCTTCGAAGTTCAACCGATTGTTGAAGGCCGCCAGGTCGAGTCCCGCATTGTACGAACGGGTCTTCTCCCAGCCCAGCAATCGGTCGGTGAGCTCTTCGACGGCATATCCTGCCGCCGGAGTCCCGCCGAACGTATAGTTCTGGTCCAGGGCGTTGTAGGTCATCTGATAGCTGTAGGGATCCACCGATTCGCTGCCCATGATACCGTAGGAGAGGCGCAGCTTCAGCAGGTCGATCTGCTTGACCTGAAAGAAGGGTTCGCGGCTCAGGTTCCAGGCCACCATCACCGACGGGAAAAGGAACCAGCGGTTGTCGCGCGAGAGGTTGCTCGAACCGTCGTAACGCAGGGTGGCTTCGAGCATGTAGCGTTCGTCGTAAGTGTAGGCCAGACGCCCATAGAAGGAGATCATGCGTTTTTTCCATGAACTGCCCGTAGCCTGTGCGTTGGTCTGATCGGTCAACGCCTCGAACTCGGTCAGCGTATTGTCGTTGAACCCGTAGTTGTAGGCCTGGAAGTTGCGGCTTTCGTTGTGCTGCCAGTCCTGACCGGCCATTACGTGAATGTTGTGGCGACCGTAATCGTTCTCCCAGACGAGACGGTGTGAGAGCGTGTACTGTCCCGAAACCGCATCCCAGTCCTTGACGCGCGGAGCACTGCTGTTGAAGTCCTTCACGTCACCCGTCTTCGGGTTGACGGTGTACATCTGAGGAATGAAGTTTTTGCTGAAGTGGTCGATTTTGCGGAAACCGGCCGTGGCGTAATATTTCAGGTGCGGGGCCAGTCGCAGATCGACGCTCAGGGTCGACAGCAGCTCCTGATAGTTGCGGTAGACGAAACCCTGTTCGACCTCCATGCGGGGATTCTCGATGTTGTTGCGACCCGGGGTGAAGAGCCATGTCGAACCGTAGATTCCGTTGCGGTGGTAGTCCGAGAAGATCGGCAGACCCCGCATGATCGTGTTCAGCACGGTCCCGGTGGTGTATCCCACCTCGTTGAACGTGCGGAGGTTACCCTGGAAGGTCCCGCTGACGTGCAGGGCATCGCTGACCCGGGCGTTGAGTTTCAGGTCGAAGGAGTATCGCTGGGCGTCGTCGTTTTCGATGAAGACGCCCTTCTGGTCGGTGTATCCGAATCCCATCGAGTAGGTGATGGCGTCCGTGCCGCCCGATAGGCGTACGCTGTGTTGCTGGACGTAGCCGTCATCGAGACAGATGTCGAACCAGTCCGAGGCGGGGTAGACCGACGGGTCGGTCTTCATGCCGTTCATGTATTCAAGAATTTGGTCGTTGGAGTAGGAGACCGCCCCGGGGCTTACGCCGGAGTTGATCTCGGCGAGGTTGCGCAGGCGCATGTAGAGGATCGGATCGGTCACCACGTCCGGGAGATAGGTGGCGCGCTGTACGCCGTATTTACCGCTGTACTCTACCCGCGGGCGTCCCTTGGTGCCCTTCTTCGAGGTGACCAGGATAACGCCGTTGGCGGCTTTCAAACCGTAGATGGCCGCCGAAACGTCCTTCAGTACCGTAATCGACTCGATCGTCGAGGGGTCGATCTCTCCGAAATCATACTCCACGCCGTCCAGCAGCACGAGCGGAGCTCCGCCGGTCGAGTTTAACGAGTTGACACCGCGGATCGAGATCGAAGCCTTGTCCACACCGGGCTGTGCGCCGCCCTGATTGACCCAGATACCGGGCGTGTTGTAGAGCATCTGTGTCGAGTTGGTGATGGGCTGGTGCTCCTTGCTTTTGATGTCCACCGTGGCGACCGAACCGGTCAGCGAGAGCTTCTTGACGGTGCGGTATCCTACGACGACCAACTCTTCAAGAGCCGTAGCCTCCTCCTGGAGCGTTACATCGAGGGTGGTGCGCCCTGCGACCTTCTCCACAACCTGCGTATATCCCAGACAACTGAACGTAATCTGCGCTTCGGGTTTGACCTCCAGGGTATATGAACCGTCGGTGGCTGTCGCCGTACCGTTATAGGGGTTCTCGACGACCGTGACTCCGGCCAGGGGTTTCCCGGCCTGGTCGCGGACGATACCGGTCAGTCGATAGGTTTCGGGTTTGGCGGGTTGCGGCTTTTCCGGGGCCGGATCCTTGTGCGTCAGCACGATGCGGTTGGCTCCCAACTGTGTGTAGCTGACACCGGTTTCGGTGAAGATCCGGTCCAGTACCTGATTCAGCGAACCGGAAACTTTTCCGGTGGCCCGGGTGCGAATCTTCAGTAATCCGAGATCGTAGGAGAATTCGATTCCCGTTTGACGGGAGATTTCGGGCAGCAGGTTGCCGAGCTCCTGCTTGTCGGGTTGGATGGTGATCTGTATGTTTTGGGCGGGAAGCGGGCGTATGGATGCCGCGAACAGCAGGAGTAGTGCCGCCAGTGTGCGCAGAAGCTGCTTCGACAGAGACAAAATCCCCACCCTTCGTCCATTTGCATGGACGACGTTCGAATAAATATTCATCGCATTTGAGTTTGGATTGTGAAAGATGGGTTGGAATGGCCCGGAGCGGGATGCTGCCGGTAATGGGTCTGGTGTTAAGATTCTTTCATGGACGAGTGTTCTTTAAGGTTATGGGTAATAGCCGATCGGTTGTAGTTATCTTTAGGTTCGTGGAGTCAGGGGCGTTTTTTCAGGAAGACACGTTCTCCCTGGATCGTATATTCGACGGGTGAAATCAGATTGAGGATTTCGAGCATCTGTTCGAGCGTCTCGTCGTCATTGATCACCAGACGGTAGGCGGTATTTCCGAAGGCTGCGGGGTCGTAGACGATCGATACGCCGTGCCGTTCCTCGATGAGCCGGACGATCTCGGCGAAAGAGATGCCGTCATAGACCTTGTGGTTGAATCGCCAGGAGGTGTATTTTCCGGTCTGGACCTGCTCTAAGGAGGCTAAACGCCCTGTCGCTCCGTCTACCGCGGCGCGCTGGCCCGGGCGCATCGTAGCGAGCTCCTTGCCTGTGGTTGTTTCGAGGACGATGCGTCCCCGTTCAAGAATCGCCACGGTCGTATCTCCCGTGATGACATCGAAAGCCGTTCCCAGCACCCGGATATGAAGGTCCGGAGTTTGCACGACGAACGGGTGGATCGGGTCGGATGCCACATCGAAGAAGGCTTCGCCCCGGAGCCGGACATTGCGTCGACGGAGGAAATTCTCCCGGAAGGAGAGCTCTGCTCCGTGGCGGAGGAAGATCTTTGTTCCGTCGTCGAGCGTGAAACGCAGCACTTCGTCGGGGGTCGTATTGGCTACCGTATGCCATTCAAAGCGTTCGGAGTAGAGTTCGAGCCCGATGACAAGCAATCCGACGGCCAGCAGGGCGGCGACGGACGATGCGGCATAGACCCATCGGCGCAGGCGGCCGACGTGTCGGCGCTGTGCGATTTCGGTGTGGAATTTCCGCGTGGCACCCTCGATCTCGAAACTTCCGGAGTGGCGGTGGACATCCTTCAGGGCACACAGTTGCTTCAGCCGCAGGTATTCGGCGCGGTTTTCGTCGCTTCGAGTAATCCAGGCACGCACTTCGACGGCCGTGTCGGCGTCGCAGCGGCGGTTGATGAATTCCAGGATCTTCGAAGGGCTCATATACTCCTTTTCTTGCATGGTTCTACAGATTAAACGATCGAGCCGCGGAATTTACGTAGCTCCGACCCGGTTTTTTTGAGAATTTTATTCCGAGGGGTGTTTCAGCGCAACAGAAGCAGGCCCATAAGCAGAAGCAGTTCCTCTTTGGGAATGCGAGCCCGCAGGAAGCGCAGGGCGTGGTAGAGGTGTCCTTCGACCGTTCGGCGCGGGATGTCGAGCAGTTCGGAGATCTCGGCGTTGCTCATGTCATGCAGCAGCGAGAGGCGGAATACCTCCCGGCGCTTTTCGGGCAGTTCGTCCGCCAAGGAGAGGATGCGTTCCAGCAATTGCTTGTTGCAGATCGTGCGCACGATGTCGTCATTGTTGTGTTCGAGCCAGGCGGCATCCTCCCGTAGTTGGAGGTCGAAGGGGGAGTCCGAGACCTCGAAGAGTTTGCGACGTTTGATCGTGTCGAGCATCCGTGAGTGACAGATGCGGAAGAGATAGCTTTGGAACCCGGCGGTAAAATGCAATCGGGAGCGATGCTCCCAGACATAGAGGAATACCTCCTGTACGGTATCCCGGGCATTCTCTTCATCGAGCAGCAACCGGGCATACCCCATCAGACGCGGGTAGTATTCCCGGATCAGCCGGTCGAAAGCCTCTTGTTGGCCCCGGGACAGTCCTTCTAATAATTCGGTATCCATGGTGCAGGTCGAAAAAACACGCCGAAACGTTTCGTGAGCGGTTGCCGAGGGGCGGGTGATCCGCCTGGCGGATGATTTTATCGCAAGATAGGACGAATTTCCGAGATTTTTGTAAAAATTTCGTGAAATTTCCGGATAGGCCCTGTCTGGAACAACCTGTTTCTGGTTGAGAAACGCTTTTGCTTTTGAAGCTACGAAAAATCCCGCCCGGAAAAGGGCGGGATTTTCGTGTAAGCATGGTCACGGCGCAGTGCCGGAAATGCTATTTCGAGACCAGGTTGTCCCGTTCGATGTCCTTGAAGTAGCGGTAGGTCGCCACGCGGAGCTCCTCGGCAGCCGGGTCGTCGCAGACCAGAATGCCATTCGGGTGCACCTGCAGCGCCGAAATCGTCCACTGATGGTTGTACGATCCCTCTACGCCGTGACGCACGGCACGGGCCTTCTTGTGTCCCGTGGCCAGGATCAGCACCTTCTTGGCCGAAAGAACCGTCCCGACTCCCACCGTAAGGGCCGTCTTCGGAACCAGCGAGATGTCGCCGCCGAAGAACCGCGAATTGACCTGGATCGTATCCTGCGTCAGCGTCTTCATCCGCGTGCGCGAATTCAGCGACGAGAAGGGTTCGTTGAAGGCGATATGTCCATCCTCGCCGACGCCGCCCATGAACAGGTCGATGCCGCCGGCCTCCACGATCCGCGCCTCGTAGTCGGCGCACTCCTTCACCAGATCCTCGGCATTTCCGTCCAGGATGTTTACGTTCTCGGGCTTGATGTCGATGTGCTTGAAGAAGTTGTTCCACATGAACGAGTGGTAGCTTTCGGGGTGCTCCTCGGGGAGACCTACGTATTCGTCCATGTTGAACGTAATGACGTTTTTGAACGACACTTCGCCGGTCTTGTGGCGGCGGATCAACTCCTTATAGGTCTCCAGCGGCGTCGAGCCCGTCGGGAGTCCCAGCACGAAGGGCGATTTGGTCACCTGCTCCTTGGCCTTGATCTGCTGGATGATGTAGTTGGCGGCCCATTGGGCGACCTGCTGCGGGGTATTTTCGATGATTAAGCGCATAAGCCTTGTATATTTTTTGGTAATTTCTTGGGTTGTCGGTTCCCGGCAGGGGAGGGCGTTGCCCCCCCCCTCCGGAACCGGATTTAGAACATGCGGACGAAGACCTCGATGGCCTGGTATTCGGCCATGCCGAGCTGGTCGTACAATTTGGCCGTGTTTTGCGTCCGTTCCTCGGCGCGCTGCCAGAACTCGCGCGGGTCGTCGCCCGGGAAGGGCATAATATCCTTCTGCGAGAGGTGGCGGTAGATGGCGTGGCGCTTCATGATCAGCTCGTCGGGCGACAGGGGCACGGCCATGTCCACCATACCGAGATCCCACTCCATCCAGGCTCCGCGGTAGAGCCACAGGTGGCAATCCTTCATCCACTCGTCGTCCTTGACTACCTCCAGGGCATTCAGCACGGCCTCCATGCAGGTGCGGTGCGTTCCGTGCGGGTCGGCCAGGTCGCCGGCGGCGTAGATCTGCTGGGGTTTGATCTCCCGGAGCAGGTTTACGATGATTTCGGTGTCCTTTTCGGAGAGCTGGCCCTTTTTGATTCCGCCCGTTTCGTAGAACGGCAGGTTCAGGAAGTGGGCATTCGTGTCGGGGTTCAGGCCGAACGACCGTACGGCGGCACGAGCCTCGGCTCGGCGGATCGAACCCTTGATGTCGAGCAGGGCCCGCGGTTCGGGTTGTCCCTTCTTCTTGCCGGCGATGATCTTTTCGACTTCGGCGTAGTGGTCGCCGTAGCCCAGTTGACGGGCCGTGTCGATGTTCTGCAGCACCACGTCGTCGTGGACGGCCACGTTGCCCGAGGTCTCGTAGGCCACGTGTACGTCATGCCCCTGTTGTACGAGGCGGATGAACGTGCCGCCCATCGAGATCACGTCATCGTCGGGGTGGGGTGAGAAGATCACCACGCGTTTCGGGAAGGGCGTCGACGGAACGGGACGCGTCGAATCGTCGGCATTGGGTTTGCCGCCCGGCCATCCCGAGATGGTGTGCTGCAGATCGTTGAAGACGTCGATGTTGATCTGGTCGAACGTGCGGCCCTGTTCGAGCAGTTCGCCCAGTGAGTTTTCGATATAGTCCTTGTAGGTGAGCTTCAGAATCGGCTTCTTCACCACGCCGCAGAGCCATACCACAGCCTTGCGGATGAATTTCGGGGTCCATTCGCAGGGCCCGACCATCCACGGCGTCTGCTCGCGTGTAAGCAGTTGTGCGGCATTCTCGTCGATCACCACCTCGATATTCGGGTGGGCCTGCAGATAGGAGGCCGGAACTTGCCCGGTAATTTCACCTTCGACAACCTTCTGGATGATCTGGGCTTTCTCTTCGCCCCAGGCCATCAGGATGATCTTGTCGGCGCGCATGATCGTGTCGATACCCATCGTAATGGCCATTTTGGGAGTATTCTCCAGTCCGTAGAAGGCTCCCGACTGCACTTTACGGGTGTTGTAGGTGAGTTGCACGAGACGGGTCCGCGAACGCGAGTAGGATCCCGGTTCGTTGAATCCGATCTGTCCGTCCTCGCCCACACCGATGATCATCAGGTCGATGTGGCGGATCGAGTGGTCGTACGAGGCGCAATACTCCGAGACGCGCTCTTCGGGAGTCGTTCCGTTGGGGATGTGGATATTTTCCGGCTGAATGTCGATGTGGTTGAGGAACTCCTCGTGGATGCGGAAGTTGCGGCTCTGCTGCTCGGTCGACTTGATCGGGTAGAACTCATCGAGGCTGTAGACGGCGACGTTGCGGAAACTGATTTGTCCCTCCTGGTGACGTTTGACCAGTTCGCGGTAGAGGCCCAGAGGGGTACGTCCGGTCGTGAGGCCCAGCACGAACGGTTGTGCCTCTTCGTAGACTTCGTTCGAACTGTGAATCTCGTTGTACGTGCGGATGGCCTTCACGATCGTGTCGGCGACGTACTGCACGCCGTTGTACTCGTTTTCGTAGACCCGCGTGTGGATCTTCTCATAGCGGTGGATGATGTCGCGCGGCGCCGATTCGGCGATCAGTCCGCCGTCTTTCGGCAAAGAATACTTGTTGTTCATTTTGTGTTTATGTTACGTTGCTTTTTTTCTGGTTGGGTTTCGCCCTTTTTTCGGGTTCGGAACTCTTCATGGCCGGACCTTGTTTTTACGGCCCGGTTTACTCTTTACATGGCTCCTTTCATGGCTCCGGCCCGCTTCTTCCACGGCCACGGCTCTCTTCCGGCCCCCTCCTGTTTATTTCTCAAAGATCACCCGCTCGAAATATTCGGGACGGTGGAAGTCGGGCTTGTCCGTCTGAATGGGTCTCCACGAGAGGAAGTGCGGATGCGAGAGGTTGTCGCCGCACTTGTAGAGGTTGATGCGCGCCTCCACACCGCTCCAGTCGGTGATTTTGTGGCGGAACAGCGCCTCGGGCGGGATGACCAGCGTCACCGACCAGCGGTTGTCGCCCTCACGCTCCTCGAAGGCTTCGCCGAAGGGCAGCGAGGTCAGTCGCTTGACCGAAGCCATCACCTCCGGCGCAGCGTGCACGGCATCGGCGTGTGTGTGTCGGAATCCGAGGAGCATCCGTCCGATACAGGTGGTCTCGAAGTTGTAGTAGCCCGTCTCGTCGCCCACGGCCAGGAAGAACTCCACGCACGAATCGGTCCACACCTCACCGTTGTCCTCCGTGACGCGTGCGGCGGTGTAGTTCTCCGCGACGTCGAAGCGCAGCAGCAGCCGGCTGCCGGTGTGGAACATCCGGAACCTCACTTCCGGGGCATAGGGGTAACCGTCCGGCCAGTTGCAGCAGGCGACGGGCCGGGAGTCGACCTGAGCGAATGCCGCGTCGACTGTAGCCCGGTTTTCGGGATCGATCCCTGTAATTTTGCGAATCTGCATCGTTTGCCTTTTTGTTTATTTGTATTTGGCGACCGTTTCACGCACGATCTCGCACATGGCCGGATACTGTTCCTCCATGCTTTGCAGGAGTTTGTACTGGGCATGGGTACGTACGAGGTTGTGCTCCGGGTATTTGATCTTGTAGTAGGTGTCGCCGTCGATGTAGTCCATCAGGAAGCGCAACACCTGTTCGTAGGTGATGTAGCGGGCCGAGAAGGCCAGGTAATCGATCTCGGACTGGACGAGCTGGCTGGCGCGCTGCGAGAGGTAACCCTCGGTGTAGGCGCGGAACATCTCGATCGACATTCCCACGCGCGACAGGTCGCGGTCATCCTCGTCACCCGTGTTGGCGTAGGAGCGGATGGCGTCGCCGAAGTCGTTGAGCGACGTGGAGTTCATCACCGTGTCGAGGTCGATGGCGCAGAGCACCTCACCCTCCTTGTTGAAGAGGATGTTGTTGATTTTCGTGTCGTTGTGGGTCACGCGCGTCGGGATCGTGCCCTCCTCGACCAGCTTCCAGAAGTCGAGCATTTCGGTGCGGCGCGATTCGATCCATCCGATCTCCGTCTGAAGATCCTTCACGCGGCCTGCGGCGTTGCGCTTCACGGCCTCATCCCACTGCACGAAGCGGTGGCGGATGTTGTGGAATCCCTTGATCGTTTCGGCGAGCGGTTCGGTGAAGTCGGCCAGTTGCGCCTGGAACTTGCCGATACCCTCACCGCCCTTGCGGGCGAGTTCCGGGGAGTCGGCCTTGTTGTAGGCAATGGTGTCGGCGATGAAGACCGTCACGGCCCAGTATTCACCCGAGGGGTCGATGTGATAGAGTTTTCCGTCGTGAGTCGGGATGACCGTCATCGCCTCGCGCGTCGGGTCGCCGCCCTCGGCGATGACCCGTCGACGGATGTGTTCGGTGACCTTGCGGATGTTCTCCATCATGCCCGGCACATCGGGGAAGATATTTTTGTTTTTGCGTTGGAGGATATAGTCCGGCGCCTCGCCTGCGGTGCGGATGATGAACGTGTCGTTGATGAATCCGTCGCCCAGCGAGTCGATGGCGGCAATCTCGCCTTCCAATGCGAAGTGCGATGCTATTTCCTGTAATTCAGCCTTCATAGGTTGGAGTTCGTTTCGGTTTTAGGTTTATGCACTTTCAAAGATATTGAAAATTATGCAGAATTGCAACCCGGATTTGTGAAAAAAGCCTGCCTTTTCTTGGCGAAAAAAGCAGGCTTTGGGAGGATTGTGCGGGGTTATTCGATCGGGTCGATGATCGTGACTTTCATTTCATAGGTCTGGATTCCCGATTCACCCTGGTAGTTTCCGTTGCCTACGAGGAACGTTACGGTGTAGGTGCCGGGTTTGTCATAGGTGTACGAGTAGCTCTTCACATCGTCGGCCACGCCCTTGATGCTCTGACCCGTGTCGGGCGAGATGGTGTTCAGTTTGATCGGACGCATGAAGATCCACTGGTCGCAGACATACGGATGTTTGCTCCAGTTGTATCCCGGGTAGACGATTTCTCCGGCGGAATGCGATCCGCTTTCACCCATGAGTCTGGCAAATCCGTCTGCGTTGACATTGTGCACGTACGGATCCTCGGCATCTTCCGGGATAGTGGAGTAGGTGACGAACGAGAGGTCCTCGTAATTGTAGATCTGGGGATTGTAACCGTTAAACTGCACCTCGATCTGGATATTGTTGAAGGCGAACGAACGCATGTTCTGGTTCTCCCCGTGATGGAAATGCAGGGCGAACCCGAAATTTTCGGCATACTTCGTAATGTCGAAACTGTAGGGTACCTTGGGTACGTTGACGAGGCTGGTGGTCCGGTTGTTCAGGTTTTCATACTCCAGTTCTGTCCAGCCCGTGTACTGGTCGTCGATGGCGGCTACCAGGGCTCCGTCGGCCTCGGCATCCGCTCCGTTGAGACCTGCAAACTGATCCGTGACAAGGATGTTGCAGTAGCGTGTATCGGTATCCGACTGGCCGTAAGCCTGGGCCAGTCCGAACGAGAACTTGCAGGAGATAATATCTTCGAAATCCACGCTTGTGCGGTCCCGATACTTGTATTCGTGTCCCGTGTCGCCGTTCCAGACGGTGATGTAGTCGGCATTGCCGCTGAAATTGAATACCACGGGATCGCCCGTTTTGTAGGTATTCGTCGGTGCCAACTGTACCGAGAACTCCAGCGGTTCATAGATTTCATCGTGCTCGCACGAACTTCCCGCCGCCATGAGCGCGAGAGCCGCTGCGAGATATGTAATTCGTTTTGTCTTCATGGTTTGCCTTGCTGTTGTGCGTTTTACCATAAGGGGTTCTGAGTGAGTGCGTGGTTCACGGCCAGCTCCTTGGTCGGAATCGGCAGGTAGATATGCCGTTCGGAGACGTTGGCGTAGGTCGTGGCGGCGAAGTCCGTAATGGTCTTGTTCCGGATTTTGTTGTCATTGGGAACGTTGGTCCCGGCCTGGTGCATTCGTGTCTCGAAGATGCCCCAGCGGATCAGGTCGTACTTGCGCAACCCTTCGAAGACCAGTTCGCGGCCCCGTTCGTTGCGCACCAGTTCACGGAATAGCTGGGGATCGGATAACTGTACTTCGTTGGTTTGGATACCGGCTCGTGTACGAACAGTCTTGACCGCCTCCTTGGCGATGTTGTCCGGAGTGCCGGCATACTCGTTGATCGCCTCGGCATACATCAGCAGCACGTCCGAGTAGCGCAGGATCGGAAAATTGATCGTCGTGTAGAGGCTCTTGGCCGACATCTGGTTTTCGTAGATGGTCTCGCGGCGCCACTTGCCCGCATTGCGCACGGCGCTCATGACGTCCGGGTCATAGACCAGGTCTTTTGTATCGAATGCGTCTTCGATCGTTGGGTCGAGACCTTCGACGGTCCGCATGGCGAAGTTGTTGTTGGCAATCCACGGTGTACGGTACATGCTCTGATCTTGCTTGATGTAGACCGTTTTGCCGTCGTACTTGAGTTCCTGGTTGTTGAATCCGCGGAAGTTGTAGCCCGGGAGGTTCCAGATCCGGCGCTTGTCGATGACCATCTTGCCCTTGATGTTGTATTCGTCATCCTCGGCGCTCAGATCGGTCTCCACACGGTCGGTCTCCGAATAGAGCTGCCAGAGGGTATACGAACCGTTGTAGAAGCCGTAGGAGTAGTTGCAGGCCCACTCCGAGTAGTTGGTGACACCCGACTGCGACTTCAGACCAATCAGGTCGCCGATGCGGCCGTTGGTCCACTTGTCGGCACTGGTGCGGTCGCCGAGGAATTCGACTTCCCACATCGACTCGTGATACTCCGTGTCGTACTTGTCCTGAATCATGTTGATGAAGACCTGCTCGTAGCTCGGGTTCAGGGCGCTTACATCGGTACCTCTGATTTTGATGACCTTATACGCCCACTCGGCGGCCTTCTTGTACATCTCCTGTTTCGAGAGTCCTTCGACCTCGGCCACGGTCTCACCGGCCATGAAGAGGTAGATGCGGGCCAGAATGCCCTGGGCAACCTCCTGGTTGACACGCGAAGGCGTCAGCTCCACATCCGTGCTGAGGTCGTCGACGATCGCTTCGATCTCATCGACGCACCATTTGAGCACATCCTCCTGCGGGGTGGCGGCCAACTGTACGTCCTCGGGGTTGGGGGATGTCGTCGACACTACGCGCAGGGGCACATCGCCCCACGCCTGCGCCAGCAGGAAGTGGTAGTAGGCCCGGAGGAATTTCGCTTCGGCCAGGTAGGTCTCCTTGCCCACCGAGAGCTCTTCGGGGTCGATCTCCGAGGCTTCGACACCCTGAATGTATTCGTTGGCGTTCTTGATGCCCTGATAGAGCTTCAGCCACGCGTCATAGATGACCGACGTGCCGGCGGCATGGTTGTAGCGGTCCGGACGCGTATCGGTGCTGTTGTAGTTGTTGAAGTAGCAGAGGTCGTCGGCATTGCTGATCTGCAGCGAGTAGTAGTTGCCGTAGAGGGCCTCGCTGCTCAGGGCGCCGTAGACGCCGGCGAGTCCGTATTTCAGCTTTGTTTCGGAGGTGTAATAGCCGTCGCTGGGGATGATCTGCGGGTCGGTGTCGAGGAACGTACATGCCGAGAGTGCCGTTCCCAACAGCGCCAGGCTTCCCAATCTGTATATGTTTTTTATTTTCATGACGTGAAAGTGCTTTTGGGCGTTAGAACGTGATGTTTACACCGGCCGTGAAACCGTAGGCGCGGGGGTATGCCGACCAGTCGAATCCGGGGGTCAGCACCGAATTGCGGGTCGAGACCTCGGGGTCCGGACCGCTGTAATCGGTCAGCGTCCAGATGTTGTCGGCCGAGACGTAGATGCGCATCGAACTGATTCCGGCCTTGCGGAGCTGGCGGCTCGGAATCGTGTAACCCAGCGAGACGTTCTTCAGACGCAGGAACGAGCCGTCCTCGATGACGCGTGACGAATACTCTTCGCTGCCGGTGGCATTTGCCCGCGGCATGTTCGACGAGGCGTTCTCCGGGGTCCAGCGGTTGGCGAACGACGCGAACTGGTTGGTCTGCGACTTCCATCCTGCTTCGAAAACCAGCCGGTTGGCGTTCAGGATGTCGTTTCCGTAGCTCCACGAGAAGAAGATGTTCAGGTCGAAGTCCTTCCAGTTGAAGCTGTTGTTGAAACCGCCCGTGTGCAGCGGCTGTCCGCAGCCGATGATCGTACGGTCATAGTCGTCGATCTTGCCGTCACCGTTCATGTCGCGGTACTTCAGGTCGCCGGGCTGCATCGTGTTGCCCTTGTAGGCGGGGATTCCGTCACGCAGGCTGCCGTCCGCATTGAAGTCCTCGGGCTTGTAGGTTCCCTCGTAGATGAATCCGTACATCATACCCGTAGGTTTTCCCACTTGCGAGATGTAGGGGAACTGCGAGTTGAAGCGTGTCTCCCACGAGACGGAGGTCTGCAGCGAGTTCTGGTTGTCGACCAGTCCGAGGATCTTGTTGCGGTTGAAGGCGATGTTGAACGAGGTCGACCACTGGAACTGGCGGGTCTTGATATTGACTGTTTCGAGCGTGAACTCGAAGCCGCGGTTGCGGATGCTGCCGATGTTGAGCATTCCCTGCTCGTAGCCGGCCGAGGCGGGCAGCAGGGCGTAGAGCAGCAGGTCGCGCGTCACCTTGTCATACCAGTCGGCCGTCACCTTGAGCCGGTCGTCGAAGAATCCCAGGTCGATACCGACGTTGTACTGTTCGGTGGTCTCCCACTTGAGTTTTTCGTTGGCCATGTTCGAGATGTAGTAACCCGGCACACGGTCGCCGTTGAAGACGTAGTCGAACGAGTTTCCCGAGCCCGGTGTGACGGTGATCTGCGAGTAGAAGTCGTAGGGCGTCTGGGTGCGGTTGTTACCGGTCAGACCCCACGAGAAGCGGAGTTTACCGTTGTTGAGCCACTCGGAGTTCTTGAACAGATTCTCGCGGTTGAAGTTCCACGAGGCGCCCACCGAGGGAAAGTAACCCCAGCGGTTGTCGGAGGGGAACTTCGACGAACCGTCGGCACGGAACGAGAAGGTCAGGTAGTACTTGTAGCGGAAGTTGTAGTTCGCACGCAGGAACATCGACATCATGCGCCAGTCGTAATAGTTGCTGGCGACGCTCTGGTAGTTGCCCGTGTGGAGTCCGGCGATGCCCAGCTCCTCGGAGGTGATCTGCGTGGCCGAGACGCCATCATAGGTGTTTTTCTGGCCCTGGAACGAGAGACCCGCCATCAGATCGACGTTGTGGCTGCGGCCGAAGCGACGCTTGTAGTTGAGCGTATTTTCGTTCGACCAGTTGGCCTGGTCGGTCCAGTAGATAGCACCGTTGACGCCCTTTCCGCTCGGCGAACCCGGATAACCCGTATAGGTTTCGGTGCCGTTGAACTCTTCGCGGCGCCGTTTGTTCATCACGTAGCCGCCCGTGGTCTTGAACGTCAGCTCGGGGGTGATCTTCCACGTCAGCGCGAGGTTGGCGTTGAGGTAGTCGACCAGCGTCTTGCGGTATTCGTTCTTGGCCGTCTTCACCGGGTTGAAGCGGTAGTCGTTCGATCCGTCGATCGAAGCGTCGAGGATCGAGTCGAGGATGTCCTGCCCGGGGGCCGTCACCGGACGGTAGCCCCAGACCGAATACATCAGCCAGCCCGACGACGAGGAGGTCGTCTCGGCCGTCGTGGGGTTCACGCCGTTGGTTGCCGTTCGCGAGTAGTTGGCATTGGCGTTGAGCGTGAGTTTCTTGGTGATCGGCAGCGTGAAGTTGGCCTTGCCCTGGTAGCGCTGGAAGTTCGAGCGGATGATGATACCGTCCTGGTCCAGGGCCGAGAATCCGACGTTGTAGCGCAGTCCCTCCTTGTTGCCGCCCGACAGCGAGACGTTGTAGTTCTGCTGGAAGGCCGTGCGGTAGAGTTTGTCCTGCCAGTCGATGCCGGGGATGTTGCGGTAGTCATCGAGCGTGAGGTTGCGCCCGTACTCCTCGCTGTATCCGTAGTAGGAACTTTCCATCGACGAGTCGTTGATGAGCTCCTCCTGCAGCCGGACGAACTCGTAGCTGTCCATCAGGTCGACCTTGTTGGCGATGTGGCTCAGCGAGAACGAGGCGCTGAAGTTGACGGTGGGTTTGCCTTCGGTACCGCGCTTGGTGTTGATGACGATGACGCCGTTGGCGCCGCGGGCACCGTAGATGGCCGTTGCCGAGGCATCCTTCAGCACGTCGATCGACTCGATGTCGGCGGGGTTGATCGACGTGGCGAACGACCCTTCGGAGGGGAATCCGTCGATGATGTAGAGCGGGGCGTTGCTCTGCGTGAGGGAGTTGTTGCCTCGGATGGTGATGTTGGCCTCGGCGCCGAGCGAACCGTCACCCGTGGTGACCACCACGCCGGCGATCCGACCGCCCAGGGCCTGATCGAAATTGGTGACATTGGCCTTCATCATGGTTCCCAGGTCGGCTTTGGCGACCGATCCCGTCAGGTCGCGGCGCGTCGTGGTGCCGTAACCGATGTTGACGATCTCGACGGCTCCCAACTGGGTGGCCTCCTCGTTCATTTTCACATTGATGGCCGTGCGTTTGCCGACGACCTCCTCGACGGTCGTATAACCCAGATAGGAGAAGACCAGCGTCTGATTCTCTCCGACCTTGATCGAGTAGTTTCCGTCGCTGCCGGTAGTCGTACCGGTTGTCGTACCCTTGACCACGACATTGACGCCGATCAACGGAACATTGTTGGTGTCAACCACACGTCCGACCACGGTATTTTGCGCGAAAGCCTCCCCGGTCAGGAGTACCGACAGGGTCAACAGCGCGGCCGCAGCCATTCGTTTCAGAGTTTTTTTCATAAATTATAGCAGGTTGTGGGGTAAATAGGTTACTTTTTCTTGAGTCGGAACTCCACGGGTTGTCCGTGGCGGCAGGTGACCTTCAGGATGCTCTCCGCGCCGGCCTGCGAGAGTTCCACGCCCGGCACCGGGTTGACGAGCTCCCAGGCGCCGTTGATCCGCACCTCCTTGTCGATGGGCTGGCTCTCCTGGCGGGTGGTGTAGGTCTTTTCGGTGAGGCCCAGGTCGGGGGTGCAGACGCTCATGACGATCTGCCCGTCGGCATCGACCCGCTCCATGACGATCGTCTCTTCGGTCACCTGGCGGACGAATCCGTCGCTCTGGTAGGTTTCGAAGCAGACGTAACCCGTGATTCCGGTCTGGAGGTCCTTCACCACATGGGCCGTGTTGTCCTTGCGCACCACCTCGTATTCATCCTTCTTGAGCAGGCGGTTGATCTCCTTGTTCGTGGGCTGGATGTAGACCACGTATTCGTATCCGGCCTGTTTCGGGGCGCGGCCGTGATCGATCCATGCCGTTGCGAAATCGCCGGTCTGCATGGCGTGGGTCTTGTCGTTGGGCGAGGACTGCTCCTGTTTGGTGACGTTCAGCACGCCGACGTTCTTCACGACGTAGAAGTTACCCTTGGTGTCCGAGAGCGCCACGCGCTCGCCGCTCTTCGAGAGCTGGAGCGGGAAGGTGTCGTAGATCTCGCCGTCGACCTCCAGGGCTTCGTCGCGGTCGGCGAGCTGGAGCTGGAAGAGCGTCGTTTCGGTGGGGTAGGTCGTGTTGTTGTTGTCGATGCCGCTGCCGAGGAAGACCAGGCGGTTGTCGAAGCAGAAGACCGACTTGTGGGCCGTGGCCCCGGGGGTGAAGTTCTTGCGGTTGCCCTCGACGAACTGGAAGGCCAGCACGCCGTTCTTTCCTTCGAGCGACGAGGCGCCCGAGAAGCGTTCGGGGTTGCGTTCCATGAGGGTTCCGGGGAGCGGGCTGTTGAGTTCGGCCCACGGCAGGTGGATGGTCGTGGCGCCCGGCACGCGGTTCCAGTCCCAGCCGTTCTGTACGAACCCGCTGGCGGCGGCCGAAACGGGGTTGCCCGATCCGATGATGGGAGCCGACCCGTAGCTCTGGTAACGTCCGTAGCGGTTGTCCTTGGTGTAGATCTCCGAACCCCAGACATCGGTATTGAAGGCCTTGAGGGTTACCATCCAGTCGTCGCGGCGGTGGATGCCCAGGGCGCCGTAGTTGTAGACGAAGAAGCCCGAGGGGGTGGGGCCTGCGGAGATGCCCTCCTTCTTGAAGAGGCTGTTGAGCTCCTTGTCGGTGCCTTTCAGCCGCAGGTAGGCGCCGGCCAGTTCGGGGTCGACGGCCTTGCCGCTGCCGGTCAGGTCGCCCAGGGCGGCCAGGTGGCCGAAGGCGTTGACGTCGGGATCGGGGATGCGGCCGTTCTTGTTCAGGGGGTGGCGTCCGGCGATGCCGAGGCCCCAGTCGCGCAGGTTCGTATAGTTGGCCATGGTCAGCAGGGCCAGCTTGAAGTTTTTACGGGCCTGCTCCGTGAGGTTGAAGTCGGTGTCCTTGACCGCCTTGCAGTAGTATCCGATCGTGGCGAAGGCGCCGGTCGAGTAGGCCGGATAGAGTCCTCCGTGGTGGAAGGTCGTTCCGTCGACCTTGATGCCGCCGATGGTGCCGGGGGTGAAGTCCAGACTGCCGGACATCCAGCGCGAGAGGCCCTTCATGGCGCGGTACTGCTCGGCCTCGGTCGGCAGCATCAGGGCGCTGATGAGCTTCGGCATCAGCAGCGTATGCCACGAGTCGAGCAGCTCGTCGCGTCCGTAGACATAGGGTTTGCGGGTCTCGGATAGGCTGCTCCAGTAGGCCAGCACGCGGACATATTCGTCGGTTTTGCCGCGTTGTGCGATCTTGTCGCGCATGAGCCACATGGCGTCGTAGATCTTGCGCACGTTGTAGCCGTAGTGGTGGTTGGTTCCGTTTCCGTGTCCGAAGGCGAAGCCCTGGTCGATGGCGTGGTCCATGACCAGGAAGAAGTCGTCGTCGTATTTCGGGTCGCCATTGACGTAGCTGTTCAGCGCGAAGGCGTTGAGCATGTTCTCGATGTCGTCGAGGCGGAGTTCGCCCTTCGGGCGGTTGCACTCGTCGTTCGAGAGCAGCGGGGCGCCGATGATGCCGCCGTCGTCCGTGCGGCGGATCTTGGCCGCGTTGAAGGTCTTCAGCGCCCGCGGGATGATCGTGCCGTTGATGTAGTTTCCGCTCGACATGTTGGCCTCGACGATGGCGTTGATGCGCGACTTCACCAGATCGAGCTGTTTGATCTCGTCGGGGGTGGGTTCGCGCAGCGGCTCGTCGTACTCATACTGCTCCCACTCCCAGAGTCGGGCCCAGTGCCAGAGCGAGCGTTTGAGGTTGCAGTTGTTGTTGGGAATCTGCTGGTCGGGGGTGATCTGGTCGTGGAGCCGGGTTTCGGCGAAGGTGAGTCGGTCGATGAAGAGTTCGCCGCTGGAGACGCCTTCGGGCGTGGAGATCACCAGGCGCGAGATCTGCTGCGAGGCGTGGTCGCCGGGCATGTCGTTGTACTTGATCCAGCAGGCTCGCCAGCCCGTGAAGTCGAGGTGGAAATCGAAATAATAGGGCGTTTCACCCGTCGGGGTTTCGAAGGCGAAGTGGAGGTCGCCGTCGATGGCTTTGGGGTTGTAGATCCAGAGCATGACGCCGGCCTGTTTGACGCGGAACGAGCGGATGAGCTGTCCGAAATCGTTGTATTGGAGCGTCGAGGGTGCGGTCCAGCTCCAGCGCAGTGACTGCTGACCGTCCTTGTAGTGTTTTTGGCTCAGTTCGATCCGGCTGTTTTCCCCGCAGGCGAAAGTTTTGGGGATTTCCGTTTCGAAGGTGATTTTTGCATCGATTGCGGCCTGTACGGGCTGTTGCCAGAGAGCCGAAAACAGCCCTAAAACGGCTGATGTAGCGTATAATAAGAATTTTTTCATACCATTCAATTTGTTCAAAAATAATGAAAGAATTCGGACATACAAAATTTAT
>DXDA01000057.1 GCA_019115745.1 Candidatus Alistipes intestinigallinarum | reverse complement strand
GCATCCTTGATCACCCATTTGGTCTGCTTCCACGTAGCGACCTTGTTGTCCTTGATGTAGGCCGTGAACCAGGGATAGACCCATGCCGTGTACTGCACGCCGTTGAGCGTCTCCTGCGAGGTCGACTTCGGCTCACCGACCGTCAGTTTGAGCATCGTGGCCTCCATGTTGACGAAGAGGTTCTTCGTCGGTTCGGCAGCCACTTCATAGAAGGCCTTGCCGCGGTTGATCCACGTTGCGGCCTTCGCAGCCTTCTTTTCATTGGCGATGTCGGCGTCGCTCTTCTCGATCTTGGCGAGAAGCGCCTCCTTGTTCACCTTCTGGGCCTGTACGGCGGGGACTGCCACGAGCAGTGCCGCAAGAGCCGTCAAAATCGTCTTTTTCATACGAACTGGAATTAAAAGTTTTCGGTTGTTGTCGTGTTTTTGCCTATTCCTCCGTGGAGGCATCGGTTTCGGGAGCCGGAGCTGCCGACTCCGCACTGGCGGAGATCACGCCCCCTTCGGGAGCCTCGGTCCCCTCGGCAGCCGGAGTTTCCTCCTCCTCGCCGGCGGCCGGTACGGCCATCACCGAAGCGATGGCATCGCCCTCGCGCAGATTGATGATCCGCACGCCCTGCGTAGCACGCCCGGCGAGCCGGATCTGCGACACCGCGGTGCGGATCGTCAGGCCCGAACGGTTGATGATCATCAGGTCGTTGTCGTCCGTGACGGCCTGGATCGAGATCAGCTTGCCGGTCTTCTCCGTGATGTTGATCGTCTTGACGCCCTTGCCGCCGCGGTTCGTGATGCGGTACTCGTCCAGATCGGTCCGCTTGCCGTATCCGTTCTCGCTCAGCACCAGCACATCCTGCTTCGAGTCGGGCTCCACACAGATCATGCCGACCACCTCGTCGTCCTCTTCGATCGAGATGCCGCGCACACCGGCGCCGACACGTCCGATCGGGCGGACCGTATTCTCGTTGAAGCGGATGGCCTTGCCTTCGCGGGCGGCAATCAGCACCTCGGCCTGTCCGCTCGTCAGCTTGGCCTCGATCAACTGGTCGCCCTCGCGGATCACGATGGCGTTCACCCCGTTCTGACGCGGCCGCGAGTAGGCTTCGAGCTTCGTCTTCTTGATCGTACCGTCCTTCGTACACATGATGATGTAGTTGTTGTTCACATACTCCTCATCATTGAGCCGTTTGACGTTGATATAGGCGCGGACCTTGTCGTCGGGTTCGATCTGGATGACGTTCTGGATCGCACGACCCTTCGACGAGCGGGCCCCTTCGGGGATTTCGTAGACCTTCAGCCAGTAGCAGCGGCCCTTCTCCGTGAAGAAGAGCATCGTGTTGTGCATCGAGGCCACGTAGATGTGCTCGATGAAATCCTCGTCGCGCGTGGCGCTGCCCTTGGCTCCCACGCCGCCGCGGTTCTGCGTGCGGTATTCGGCCAGCGGCGTGCGCTTGATGTATCCCATGTGCGAGATGGTGATCACCATGTCGTCGTCGGCGTAGAAATCCTCGGGATTGAACTCCTCCGACGCGTAGACGATCTCCGTGCGGCGTTCGTCGCCGTACTTCTCCTTGATCTCCAGCAGTTCGTCCTTGACGATCTGCATCTGCATGGCCACGCTGGCCAGCACGTCGGTCAGGTGGGCGATCAGTGCGGTGAGTTCGTCACGCTCGGCCACGAGCTTGCCGCGTTCGAGTCCCGTCAGGGCGCGCAGACGCATCTCGATGATGGCCGAAGCCTGCAGGTCGGAGAGGTCGAAACGCTCCATCATGGTCTGCTTGGCGGCATCGGGGGTCTGCGACGAGCGGATGATGTGCACGATCTCGTCGATGTTGTCCTGGGCGATCAGCAGACCGAGCACGATGTGCAGACGCTCCTCGGCCTTGCGCTTGTCGAAGCGCGTACGGCGGACGACCACGTCGTGACGATGGTCGATGAAGTGCTTGATCAGGTCGCGCATCGGCAGCAACTGCGGGCGTCCGTTCACCAGCGCGATGTTGTTCACGGCGAACGAGGTCTGCAGCGGCGTATTCTTGAACAGCGTGTTGAGCACCACGCTCGCCACGGCGTCGTGTTTCAGGATAATGATGATCCGCAGGCCGTTGCGGTCCGACTCGTCGTTGATGTAGGAGATACCGTCGATCTTCTTGTCGTTGATCAGGTCGGCGATCTTCTTGATCATCTCGGCCTTGTTGACCATGTAGGGGATCTCCGTGACGACGATGCACTCCCGGCCGCTGGGCGTATGTTCGATCTCGGTCTTGGCACGCATGATGACGCGGCCGCGGCCCGTGAGCATCGCCTCCTTGACCCCTTCGTAACCGTAGATGAGGCCACCCGTGGGGAAGTCGGGGCCCTTGACGTAGTGGAGCAGCTCCTCGCCCGAGATCTCGGGGTTGTCGACATAGGCGCAGCAGGCATCGACCACCTCACCCAGATTGTGCGGGGCCATATTGGTGGCCATACCGACGGCGATACCGCTGGCTCCGTTGACGATCAGCAGCGGGATTTTGGTCGGCAGGACCGTAGGTTCGGGGATCGTATCGTCGAAGTTGAGGGTCCAGTCGACGGTCTCCTTGTCAATATCGGCCATCACCTCGTCGGTGATCTTCTTCATGCGGGCCTCGGTGTAACGCATGGCCGCAGGCGAGTCGCCGTCCATCGAACCGAAGTTACCCTGGCCGTCGACGAGCGGGTAGCGCATCGACCAGTCCTGAGCCAGACGGACCATGGCGTCGTAGACCGACGAGTCACCGTGGGGGTGGAACTTACCGAGCACGTCACCGACGATACGGGCCGACTTACGGGTAGGTTTGTCGGAGTAGAGGTTGAGCTCCGCGCTCATATCGTAGAGGATGCGTCGGTGTACGGGTTTGAGGCCGTCGCGCACGTCGGGCAGGGCCCGGGAGACGATGACCGACATCGAGTAGTCGATATAGGCCGACTTCATCTGCTCTTCGATATTGATGGGGATGATGCGCCCCACCAAACCGGCATTTTTTTCTTCTTCTGTAAGCATCTATCTCTTCTATATTACCGGATTCGCGTACGGGTCGGCAATGCGGCCCGCCAAATAACGAACAAAAATAGTAATTTCTTGCGATCCGGGCAACTTTGCCGGGGAAAATCGCACGCGCGTGCGCGATATTTTTCGAGAAAGGGGTTGTTTTCGGCCCTTTTCGGGCGATTTGAGGGCAAAAAAATTTTCACCCGACAGAGGGTCGAGCGAAAAAGTCTCCGACAAGCGGTGTTTCGAGTGAAACCTCGCCCGCCCCGCGGGATCCGACACAGGCCGACCCCGGAGTGCATGGCACGCTGAGAAGCGCTATCGGAAGTCGATGAATTCGTAGCCTTCGCAGCCTTTCCGGTCGAAGGTCCGCAGCGGTTCGCCGAGCGGTGCCACCCGGCCGATCGTGATCCGCACCCGCTCGCCCTCGTAGTCGTAATCCAACAACTCGGGGCGCATCGTGGCAGTCGAGACCGTCACCGTGACCGTTCCGGCCGGGGAGTTGTTCCCCGCCGCGGGGGTCAGCCGCACGACGGCCCTCCCGTCCGCTTCGGAGAGGAGCTCCGGGAGATATTCGCTGCCCAGGAAATCGAACGCCCGGACGGGATTGTTCAGGATGTTGCGGCTGGTGGTGTCGACTCCGACGATCGTCACCTCGCGGCGGGCATGATCCACCTCGTAGCGGACCGCACCGTCGCAAAAGACCTCGGCATCACCCAGCGTAAGGTAGTATCCCTGCCCCTCGACGGCATAACTGCCTCCGATCCGGGACTCTCCGGCCTCGACTTCGAACGCCACCTCATACCCCTTCATCGCGCGGAATCCGGCAGCCAGGCGTTCGAGGATTTCAGCAGCACGATTCCCGGCCGCGACGGGGCCCACGCAGGCCAGAAATACCACAAAAAGCAGCAATCGTTTCATGATTGGATCCGTTTTTCGAGTCGGTAAATTCAGGAGACTCCCAACTCCTGCAGCTTGGCCTCCAGCGAGGGCAGGTCGTAGAAGAGGATGTCGCGGGGTTTGGCCCCCTGCTGACGGCCGACAATCCCGGCCCTTTCGAGCTGCATCATGATCCGCCCCGCGCGGTTGAATCCCACCTCGTAGTTGCGCTGAATCATCGACGTGGAGATCTGGCCGCTCGACACGGCATCGCGGGCGATCTCGGCGAAGAGCGAGTCGTACTTCACCGGCGCCGAGGACTCCTCGCTGCCCATCTGCCCGCCGCCGTCACCGCTTTCGGGCGTATAGTCGGGCAGTTCGTAAGCCTCCGTATAGCCCTGCTGTTTGGAGATATAGTCGACGATGCGTTCGACCTCCTTGGTCTCGACCAGCGCACACTGGATACGGGTCAACTCGCCGTCCTTCGAGATAAGCATGTCGCCGCGGCCGATCAACTGGTCGGCACCCGGACGGTCGATGATCGTCCGCGAGTCGATCATCTGCATCACGCGGAAGGCGATACGGGCCGGGAAGTTGGCCTTGATCTTACCCGTGATGACGTCGACCGACGGGCGCTGCGTGGCGATGATCAGGTGGATACCGATGGCGCGGGCCTTCTGAGCCAGACGCGTCACGGGGGTCTCGACCTCCTTGGCGGTCATGATCAGGTCGGCAAACTCGTCGATCACCACCACGATGTAGGGCAGATAGCGATGCCCGTGCTGGGGGTTCAACCGCCGGGCGACAAACTTGGCATTGTACTCGGCGATGTTGCGCACCTCGGCCTTCTTGCAGAGTTCCAGACGCGTATCCATCTCCGTACAGAGGGCATTGAGCGTATAGACGGCCTTTTTGGGATCGGTGACGATCGCTTCCTCCTCGGACTGCATCTTGGCCAGGAAATGCCGTTCGATCTTGGCGTAGAGCGAGAACTCCACCATCTTGGGGTCGATCATCACGAACTTCAACTGCGCGGGATGCTTGCGGTAGAGCAGCGACGTGATGATGGCGTTCAGCCCCACGGACTTGCCCTGTCCCGTGGCACCGGCCACGAGCAGGTGGGGCATCTTCGTCAGGTCGAAGACGAAATTCTCGTTCTGAATCGTGCGCCCGATGACCACCGGCAGCTCGGCCTTCGACTCCTGGAAGCGCAGCGACCGCACGGCCGAATACATCGAAACGACCTGCTTGTGACGGTTCGGGACCTCGATACCGATGGTTCCGCGACCCGGGATGGGCGCGATGATGCGGATGCCCGACTCGGCCTTGAGGCTCTGGGCAATATCGTTCTGCAGCCCCTGGATCTTCGAGATCTTGACCCCCTGGGCCTGGACGATCTCGTAGAGCGTCACCGTAGGGCCCACCGTGGCCTTGATCCGCTGGATCGGAATACCGAAATACTTGAGTGTCTCCTCGATGCGGGTCTTGTTCTCGAAGATCTCCTCGTCGGTGACCTCCGAATCGGAGATATAATCCTCCAACAGCGTCACGGGAGGCTTGCGATAATTCACGAGATCCTTCAGCGGGTCGTAGCTCTCCGTGGGGATCGACTTCGCATCGACGACCTTCGCCTCGTGCGTCTCGACCGTCACCACAATCCCCGCCGCGGCATCGCCCGCCGCATCGGCACTCCCCAGCGCTTCGCCGCCACCGGGCTCCGCCAGCGCTCCGGGGCCTCCGGCCGCCGTTTCGCTGCCGCCATCAACCGCCGGCCCGGCCTCCGCCGCATCCAGCAGTTCGATCGGCTCCGCATCGTGCCGCATCTCCTCCCCGCCGTCGGTTTCGGGCTCTCCGACAAACGGATACGGCTCCGCCGCCTCGCGTCCGGGCTCTTCGTCGCCGACCGTGATCTCGATGAAGGGTTCGTCCGAATCGCCGACGCTCCGGCCCGAAGCCGGTTCCCGACGCTGCGGACGCTCCAGTTCGATCAGTCCGCCGCGGCCCATCACCACACGCCCCTCGGGGTGCGAGAGATCGACTTCGGTGAACTCGCCCGCTTCCTCGGGTTCGGAAGCCGCCACCTCCGCCGGCGGTTCGATCGGACGGCCGTCGGGCGTCAGCTCCACGAAGGGACTCTCCTCCTCCGGACGCCGGATATGCTCGCGCGTCGCCGCCGCTGCGGAACCGGCACTCCCGGCTTCGCCGCCACGCGGCCCGGCCGGGCGCTCGACCTGCAAGCCCGCCGGACGCTGATCCGGCGCCTTCGACCCTTCCGCCTCCACACGCCGCAGCTCCGGCTCCCGGGCTTCCGCACCCCGCGCCTCGGGCTTCCGCACCTCGACGCCCGGCCGGGCCGCATCGGTATTCCGACGGGCCGGTTCCGCCGCCGCAGCACGCCCCTCCGCCGCGGCATCTGCCAGCGGAGCGGGACCGTCGAGCGGCGTATCCTCCTCGCCGCGGGGATGAATCACCTTGTTGCGGACCGTATCGACGATCTTTTCGCTCTGGTCCATGAGGACGTTCCCGGCCTCGTTGACCTTGTTGATGAAGTTGCGGTTGATGAAGACCCCCGTCAGGATCCAGCCCCCGACGAGCAGGATCAGCGTCCCGAGCGACCCGATGGCGCCCGGCAGCAACCCGATTGCCTGGCTCTCGCCGTAGGGATGGCGCCCGGCCATGAGGTTTCCGAAGGCTCCGCCCCACCCCGTACTCGAACAGAGGCTCCAACGGATGTCGAAGAGATACCCCAGGGTCATCGAGCCGAGGATCATGATGAAGAAGAGCGAGAGGATCGACTGGTTGAGGCGCAGGGGCCGCTGGCGGATGATCCGCACTCCGACGAGGATCAGCATCACGGGAATCAGGATGCCGAGGATACCGAACGAATTGTCCACGAGCATCCTTCCCAGGCGTGCGCCGAGGGGTCCGCAGGGGTTTTCGATCTCGGCGCCGAGCAGGTCACGCTCCTCGGCGGTTTTCTGGAGGATGCTCTGATCCCCGGCCCAACTGAAGTAGGAGAAGAAGACCGCCGCCGCCGCGAAGATGCCCACGCACAGGAGCAGCAGCCCCGCAATCCAGCGGGCGCTGTCCCGGTTCGAGCGCTGCACGTTCTGCCGGGCGTTGGTGGATGTATTTCGGGATGCCATTTTCCTGAATTTCGTCTTGATTTTATCGAACAAAGATACGGATTTTTTCCGAGATTCCGGAGTTCGGAGGGGTGAAAATGGAGAATGCGCGGTTACAGAGACTCCAGGGCCTTCTGTTCGAGGCGCCGACGATAGGCTTCGTCGGCAAAGGTGAGGAATCCAAAGTCCGGGCGGTGCTCCGCCTCGGCCCGCAGCCCGTCGCGGTCCAACAACTGCACGACCCGCCGCGCCACGGCAGGCGACGGATCGACGATCGTCACGCCGCGCCCCGCCACGACCCGCTCCAAGACGGGCAGCAGGAAGGGATAGTGCGTACATCCGAGGACGATCTGGTCGGCGCCCCGCTCCAGCATCGGCTCCACGGCAGCCCGCACACACGCTTCGGCCTCGGGCGTCGACTCCCGGTCGCCCTCGACCAGCTCGACGAAACCGCGCCCCGGCACGGTCAGCACCTCAATGCCCTCGCCATACCTGGCGGCCGTACGACGGAACAGATCGCCGTCGAGACTCCGCTCCGTGGCCAGCACCCCCACCACACGGCTCCGGGTGGCCAGACAGGCGGGTTTCACGGCCGGTTCCATGCCGACGATCGGCACCCCGGCGTATTTTCCGCGCAGGAAGTCAATCGCCGCAGCCGTCGCCGTATTGCAGGCCACGACGACGAGTTTGCATCCCGCCGCCACAAGCCGCCCGACCGCTTCGTCGGCCAATCGCCGGATCTCCTCCCGCGGGCGCGAACCGTAGGGGCAGTTCTTTCCGTCGCCCAGGTAGAGAAGCGACTCCCCGGGCAGCGCACGCCGGATCTCGCGCCAGACGGTCAGACCGCCCAGCCCCGAATCGTAAACGCCTATGGGTGCATTGTTCACGGCTGCTTCGCTTTTGAGGGTCAATCTGCGGCGTGCGTGACGATCCGCTCGACGATCTCGTCGTCCGAACACCCTTCGCACGCGACGATCAGCTTCGCCTGGGCATAGAAGGGTTCGCGGGCGGCCATGTCCTGCGTCATGAAGGCCACCAGCTCCTCGTCGTTGAGTCCGCTCAGGCGGGGGCGTTTCCGACGTCCGTAGGGGCTCAGGCGGCTGGCGATATTCGCCGCCGAACGCCGCAGGTAGACCGTGCAGCCCGCGGCATTCATCCGCGCCATGTTGTCGCTCCAGACGGGCAGTCCGCCCCCGGTGGAGATCACCGCCGCGGGATACTCGGCAATGGCCGCATCGAGCACCTCCCGCTCGATCTCCCGGAAACGCTGCTCCCCCTCGTAGCGGAAGAGGTCCGCAACCGAAGCCCCCTCGCGCTCCTCGACCCGCGCGTCGGTATCGACGAACGGAACGCCCAGGCGCCGGGCCAGCCGACGCCCCAGGGTGCTCTTGCCGCAACCCATGTATCCGATCAGAAAGACAAGTCC
Organism: Candidatus Alistipes intestinigallinarum; assembly: GCA_019115745.1. GTDB lineage: Bacteria > Bacteroidota > Bacteroidia > Bacteroidales > Rikenellaceae > Alistipes > Alistipes intestinigallinarum. Next base: position 37,971 of record DXDA01000057.1, on the reverse strand, counting down.
CATCGTATCAGAATCGTATCAGAAAAGATTCAGTTGTTCGGGGTCGATCATCTGGTCGGCATCGCCCTTCGGACGGTCGATCTCGAAGGCCACACCACCCGCTTCCGAGCCCGTGCGGGGCAGCCCCGCATCGGAGACGATGCCACCGGCCGAAGCCTCCTTCGAAGCCGGTTTTTCAGATACAGACGCCGCATTATCAGCCGACTGCGTGTTTCCACCGGAAGTTTCGGTTGACATATCCCCGTCAGCCTCCTCATCCTCCGAAGGTTCCGGCTCGGGAGGCAGCTCCGGTTCGATCATCCGCAACGTATCGACCTCGTAGGTGGTCAGCCGCTTGCCCTTCGCGCGGTGGCTCTTCACCCCGACGAACTCGTCGACGTCGATCCGATCCGCCGGACGCGAGGCGTGCGCCCCCTTGTAGGTGATCTCCAGCGTCGCACCGGCCCGCTCCGTCACGCAGACGAACCGGTCCTCCGGATCGAGGAAATCCTGCATCTTGTCCGACAGCTCCGCCGTGAAACGTTTCATGTAGTAGTATTGCTGGCCCTGATCGTAGTAGCAGAGGCTGTAAACCCGGTCGGGCGAGTAGCGCCCCACGTAGGTCGTATCGTCGGGGAAGTGCTGCCCGAGGTCGTAGCCCGTGATGTAATACTGGTTCTTGGCCGTCCAGACGATCAGTTTGTCGTCGCCCTTGAACTCGCCCAGCAGGCGGCCCCGCCCGTCGGCATTCAGCCGCCGCACATCCTCGTCGAACCAGATGTCCTGTCCGCCGAGCGTCGACGTCCCGCGCTCCTTCAGCACGATCTTGTGGATGCCGTAGCGCGAGAAGAGGTTGCCCTGGCTCTGGCGCCCCTTGATCGCAAGCGTCGAGAAATCCAGGTCCACGATCACCTTCTTCAACCGCGGACGCGGCTTAAAGTAAACCTTCAACACCTCGGCCTCACCATTCGGATTCACAGACATATAGAGAATCTCACTCTTCGGCGTACCCTTCGTGATGTCGTACTCCTTGTCGCGCGTGATGCCCTTGATCGCGCAACGCTTCATCATGATCGGGCCGTTCTTTCCGTCGCGGTACAGCACGTTGTAGATCGTCCGCTCGTCGTTGCGCTTGAAGACCCCGATATAATAGATTCCCTTGTCGAAGAAGGCCTTGTCGCTCACCTTCGTGATGACGTAACGCCCGTCCTTCGTGAAGACAATCACGTCGTCGATGTCCGAGCAGTCGCACACGAACTCCGCATCCTTCATCGACTTGCCGATGCCGAAGAAGCCCTCGGCCCGGTCGACGTAGAGTTTGGCGTTCGTCACGGCCACCTTCGTCGCCTCGATCGAGTCGAATTCGCGCAGCTCCGTGCGCCGCTCGCGCCCCTTGCCGTACTTGTCGCGGATCCGCTCGTACCATGCCACCGTATATTCGGTGAGGTGTTCCAGGTTGTACTGCGTCGTCTTGATATCCTCTTCGATCTGCTTGATCTCGTTGTCGGCCTTCTCCGAATCGTAACGCGAAATGCGGATGAACTTCAGCTCCGTGAGGCGCTGCACGTCTTCAAGCGTTACTTCACGTCGCAGCCGTTTCTTGAAGGGTTCCAGCCCCTTATCCACGGCCGCATAGGCCTCCTCGCGGGTCTTGCAACCCTCGATCAACTGGTAGAGCTTGTTCTCGATGAAGATCCGCTCCAACGACGCCGCGTGCCACGCCTCGTTCAACTCGCCCAACCGGATCTTCAGCTCCAGCCCCAGCAGCGACCGCGTATGTTCGGCCGAGCGGCGCAGGATCTCCGAAACCCCCAGGAAGTGCGGCTTCTCGTCCCAGATCACGCAGGCGTTCGGCGCAATCGACACCTCGCAGTCCGTGAAGGCGTACAGCGCGTCGATCGTCTTGTCCGACGACTCGTCCGGAGCCACCTGGATGATGATCTCCACCTTGTCCGCCGTATTGTCGTCCACCTTCCGGATCTTGATCTTCCCCTTGTCGTTGGCCTTGATGATCGAATCCTTGATCGATTCGGTCGTCGTCGTGTAGGGAATTTCCGTGATGGCCAATGTCCGCTTGTCGATTTTCGAAATCTTCGCACGCACCTTTACCGTACCGCCCCGCAGACCGTCGTTATAGCGGCTCACGTCCGCCATGCCGCCCGTCGGGAAGTCCGGGTAGAGCTGGAACTCACGACCCTGCAGGTGCGCGATCGCCGCATTGATCAGCTCGTTGAAGTTGTGCGGCAGGATCTTCGACGCCAGACCCACGGCGATACCGTCCGAGCCCTGCGCCAGCAGCAGCGGGAACTTGATCGGCAGCGTCACCGGCTCCTCCTTGCGGCCGTCGTACGACAGCATCCATTCGGTCGTCTTCTTGTTGAAGACCACCTCCAGCGCGAATTTCGACAGGCGGGCTTCGATATAACGCCCCGCTGCGGCCTCGTCGCCCGTGAGAATGTTGCCCCAGTTGCCCTGGCAGTCGATCAGCAGGTCCTTCTGCCCCAGTTGCACCAGCGCATCCTTGATCGAGGCGTCGCCGTGCGGGTGGTACTGCATGGTCTGCCCCACGAGGTTCGCCACCTTGTTGTAGCGGCCGTCGTCGACCACCTTCATCGCGTGCAGGATTCGGCGCTGGACCGGCTTCAGACCATCCTCGACGTGCGGAACGGCGCGCTCCAGGATCACGTACGAGGCGTAGTCCAGGAACCAGTTCTTGTACATGCCCGTCAGTTTGCGCACGTCGCCCTCGTCCTGCGTCAAGCGGTCGAATTTTCCGGACTTCGCCGGAGTGACCGCACGCCCGGAGCCATCGTCCCCGATCTCCGCGTCGTCAGCCCCTTCGTCCGCCATGTCATCCGCGGCACCGTCCGTCATCTCGTCAGCCGCCTCGTCCGCCATATCACCCCCCATCTCGTCCGCAGCCTCGTCCGCAGCCCCCGGGGTCGAAGCATCCTCGTCGAACGCCTCCTCCGGAATCAGTTCGTCTCTATCGTTGTTCTTTGCCATAGTTCCTTAGCTGATTTTCAGGTCCTGCTCCACGAGGTCCTCCTCGATGCGCAGGTTGTCGATGATGAAACCCTGCCGTTCGTAGGTGTTCTTGCCCATGTAGAACTCCAGCAGGTCGTGGATCGGGTCGTCCTTCGTAATGCGCACCTTGTCCAGCCGCATGTTTTCGCCGATGAACTCCCGGAACTCGTCCGGCGAAATCTCGCCCAGACCCTTGAACCGCGTGATCTCCGCAGTCACCCCCAGTTTCGCAATCGCCCGCTGCCGCTCCTCCTCCGAGTAGCAGTAGAGCGTCTCCTTCTTGTTGCGCACGCGGAACAGCGGCGTCTGAAGCACGAACAGGTGACCCTGGCGGATCACGTCCGGGAAGAACTGCAGGAAGAAGGTCATCATCAGCAGCCGGATGTGCATCCCGTCGACATCGGCATCCGTCGCAATGACCACCTTATTATAGCGCAGGTTGTCCATGTCCTCCTCGATGTTCAGCGCCGCCTGCAGCAAGTTGAACTCCTCGTTCTCGTAGACCACCTTCTTCGTCAGTCCGTAGCAGTTCAGCGGCTTGCCCCGCAGCGAAAAGACCGCCTGCGTACGCACGTCGCGGCTCTTGGTGATCGAGCCCGACGCCGAGTTACCCTCCGTGATGAAGATCATCGACTGTTCGGCCAGTTCGTTCTTGTCCGTGCGGTGGATCTTGCAGTCGCGCAGCTTGCGGTTGTTCAGCGACACCTTCTTGGCCGTCTCCCGCGCCTTCTTCTGGATGCCCGAAATCGCCTTCCGCTCCTTCTCGTTCTCGACGATCTTCTTCTGCAGGATCTGCGCCGTCTCGGCGTGTTTGTGCAGGTAGTCGTCGAGGTGTTTGCCCAGGAAGTCCACCACGAAGTTGCGGATCGTAGGGCCCGACTTCGACATCTCCTTCGAACCGAGTTTCGTCTTCGTCTGCGACTCGAAGATCGGGCTCGAAACCTTGATCGAGATCGCCCCGATGAGCGACGTGCGGATGTCCGACGGGTCGTAGTCCTTGTGGTAGAACTCCCGGATCGTCTTGGCGATCGCCTCGCGGAAGGCCGCCTGGTGCGTACCGCCCTGCGTCGTGTACTGGCCGTTGACGAACGAGTAGCAGCTCTCGCCGTAGCCCGTGCCGTGGGCGATCACCACCTCGATGTCCTCGCCCGAAAGGTGGATCGGCGGGTAGAGCGGCTCCTCGGACATGTTCTCGTTCAGCAGGTCCAGCAGTCCGTTTTTCGAGGCGTAGCTCTTCCCGTTGAAGCGGATCGTCAGACCCCGGTTCAGGTAGGTATAGTTCCGGACCAGTTGCTCGACGTACTCCAGGTTGTAGGTATAGGGGCCGAAGACCGTCTCGTCAACCCGGAAGCGGATCTCCGTACCGTCCTTCTCCTGCACCCCGCTCTCCCAGCGGTCGCTCTGCTCGATGCCCTGCTCGAAGTAGACCGTATGGGCCTCGCCGTTGCGCACCGAACGGGCCGAAAAGGTGCTCGACAGGTAGTTCACCGCCTTGACACCCACGCCGTTCAGACCCACCGTCTTCTTGAACGCTGCGCCCTCCTCGTCATCGTCGTACTTGCCGCCCGTGTTCATCACGCTCACGGCCGCCGACAGCGAATTGAGCGGAATACCCCGCCCGTAGTCGCGGACCGTCACCTCGCCGTCCGCCACCGTGATGTCGATCTGGTGGCCGTAACCGTTCATGTACTCGTCGATCGAGTTGTCGGTCACCTCCTTGATCAGCACATAGATACCGTCGTCCGACTGCGAACCGTCGCCCAGTTTGCCGATATACATGCCCGGGCGAAGCCGCACGTGCTCCCGAGGCGTGAGCGTGCGGATCGCGTCGTCGCCGTAATTGTTCGTGTTCGTATTGAGTAAATCTGCCATAGTCTATCGTTGCTTCCGGATGTCGGCCAGCGCCGCGCACATCGTGTCGTGCACCTCCGTCATCAGTTCATGCGGGTCCGTCGCCGCAACCCGCTCGGCCGGGATCGGAGGCAGAACCCGGATCGTGATCCGGTTGCCCCAGTTGAAGAGCAGGTTTTTCTTGATCAGCGTCCGCGTGCCGTCCAGCACCACCGGGAGAATATCGACCCCCGCCTCGCGCGCCAGCGTGAAGGCCCCCGCCTTGAAGCGGTGGATCTCACCATCCTTCGAGCGCGTCCCCTCGGGGAAGATCGCAATCGACGCCCCGCGTCCGATCCACATCTTTCCCTTGCGAACCATCTGCTCCAGCGCCTCGGCGGCACGTCCCCGGTCGATGCAGATGTCGCCGTGAAGAACCAGGTACTGACCGAAGAACGGAACCCGGAAGACCTCGCGCTTCGAGACCCACCGGAAGTTGAGCGGAATGTAGTAGAGCGTCGGGATGTCGATCACCGTGTTGTGGTTGATGACGATCACGTACTGCTTCCGGCGGTCGATCAGCTCCCGACCCTCGACCCGCTGCCGCCAGCGCAGCGGGATGAAGAAGAAGATCCGGACCAGAATCCGCGAGAGTTCGTGCACCGTGCGACGCCCCCGGTCGAACGGGTAGCACACGACCAGCGCCACGGCCGACAAAATCATGAATACGGTGCACAGCAACACCAGAAAAACGTAATACAATGCACTCAACATAAGCTCTTCATTTTCAGCCGCCAAACACACCAAAGCATCGTCGGACAGCTCTACCAATCTGCAAATTTAATCATTATTTCCCGGGTTTCCTACCCCTTCCCGCGGCGATTTTTCAACAAAATTTTCACGCCGGCGGCCCTTTTTATACATAGGTCGAAAACTTTTTCCAAAAATTTAGGTACTATGTATTGCAAAGTACAAAAGTTTTTACATATCTTTGCGATGTAAAATAAACACCCACACAAACCCAAAATCCAGTCCCAGCATGAAAAAGTGGATACTCCTGATCGTAGCGCTTGCCGTGGCCGCCGCCTCGGCGCTGGCCGCAAGACTCTGCCCCGCTGTCGGGCGCGTCGTCGACGAACAGGGAAAGCCCGTCGAATACGCAACCGTCGTCCTCCTCAAAGGCGACCAGCAGGTCGTCGGCATGGCTACCGACGCCGAAGGCCGGTTCGAACTCAAGACCGCGCCCGGCGAATACACCCTCCAGATCCAGTACCTCGGGCTCGATCCCGTCAAACGCGTCGTCCGCGTCGAGCAGAACAACAACCTCGGCGATATCGTCATGCGGAACTCCGCAACGCAGATCGAGGACGTCGTCGTCTCCGCCCAGCTCGTGCGCCGCGAGGCCGACCGGTTCGTCGTCGACGTAGCAAACGCACCCTCCGCCATCGGCAAGGACGGCATCGAACTCCTCGAACACGCCCCCGGCGTCTGGATCGACGGCGAGAAGATCTCCATCAACGGAAAAAGCGGCTCGAAAGTCTACGTCAACGACCGCGAACTCCGCATGGACAACGAACAGCTCCTCACCTACCTGCGCTCGCTGCGCGCCGAGGAGATTCAGAAAATCGAGGTCGTGCCCACGACCGGCGCCGACTACGACGCCGACTCCTCGGCCGGCATCATCCGCATCACCCTCAAGAAACGCCGCGAAAACGGACTCAACGGTTCCGTCGCCCTCAACACCTCGCAGAGCAGCTACACCGGGACATACTCCCCCTCGGCCAATATCAACCTCCACTCCGGGCGCCTCGACGTCTACGCCTCGGCCTGGGGATACTTCGGCAAAAACGAGATGATCTCCACCGAAAACACCAGCTACAACTCCGCGGACAAGAGCCTGAAGGCCCGTTCCGAAGCGACGAACAACGACCGGAACTATGGAATCAATGCCGGCAGCGTCTTCGAAATCGATGCGAAAAACAGCGTCGGCGCCGAATTCGAATACTGGCGGAACGGTTCGTGGGGACCCACCGACACCTCGACCGACCTGGGCGACGAACGGCTGACCACCAACACCCGAAGCCGGTTCGACAACCACAATTACGGAAACAACTACACCGTGACGTTCAACTACATCCACAAGTTAGACACCCTCGGCTCGACCCTCAAGCTCCTGGCCGACTACACCCGCCGCGACGCCGACTCCGGAAACGACAACTCAAGCCGCATCACCGCGCCCGGAGCCGCCGACATCGACTCCGTCTACCGCGACGCCGCCACGAGCCTCTACGACGTCGCCACGGCAACCCTCGCCCTCGAAAAGAACTTCTCGCCCCGCTGGTCGCTCAAGGCCGGGGCCAAGTACACCTTCAACGACATGCGCAACAACGCCCTCTACGAATACCGAAAGGCCGACGCCTGGCTGCGCAACGACGACCAGAGCTACACGGTCAACTACACCGAGAACATCGCCGCAGCCTATGCCATCGCCTCGGCACAGCTCGGACGCTGGAGCCTCGTGGCCGGCCTGCGCGGCGAGTACACCCACACCCACGGCAAGAGCGGAGACGTCCGCCAGGACTACTTCTCGCTCTTCCCCAATGCCAACCTCTCCTACGCCATCTCGCAGGAGAAGGGTTATTCGATGATCCTCCAGTACGCCCGCACGATCGAGCGCCCGCGTTTCTGGTGCCTCAACCCCCAGCGGTCGCAGATCTCCGACTACACCTATCAGACCGGAAACCCCTCGCTCGACCCCGCCTTCCAGAACGACCTGAGCCTCACCGTCGTCCTCGCTCACAAGTACACCCTCACGGGTGGCGTGCAGATCGTCGACGGCGAGATTCAGCAGACCATGCTCGCCGATCCCGACGACCCCGACATGCTCTGCATCAACTGGGTCAACTTCGACGCAACGACCAGCTACTACGCCTCGGCAAACCTCCCCTTCCAACCGACGAAGTGGTGGCAGATGAATGTCAACGCAACCTACATGCGCCGCGGGCAGCGCATCGAACAGCACGGTGCCCAGCAATATTTCAACTGGGGATTCGTCAACGTCTCGAACACCTTCAACCTCCCGGCCAAGTTCTTCATCGACTGCTCCTACTCCTACCAGAGCCGCATCGATCTGGGGAACATCTGGATCCTGCCCAACCACTTCCTCCAGGCCGGGATCAAGAAGCGTTTCGACGACCGGTTCGTCCTCTCCTTCTCCGTCCGCAACATCCTCGACCGCGGGCAGCAGGTCGGAGCCTCAGGCGACGGTTTCGTCCGCACGGTCCGCATCCGCCAGGCCTGGGACACCATTCAGTTCCGGTTCGGCGCGACCTGGAACTTCAAGAGCGGCAAGGCCTTCCAAAAGCGTTCCGTCGAGGCCGGGTCCGAAGAGGAGAAGAAGCGTCTGTAGCCTCCTTCCTCCGAAAAAGAAGGCGGCCGTCGGGATCGATTCCCGGCGGCCGTCCTGTTTCAGCAGGCCGGATCGCTTCAACGGCGATGGTGCAGGCGCGGAAGCGGCAGCCGGTGCGCCCAGCGTATCGCCCAGCGCGGCAATCGCGGGCGACGCATCCAATGCGCCAGGTGGGTCACCGTATTCGGAACATGCAGCGACTGACCCGCAATGATCAGCGTCACGGCCACAAGAATCAGCAGGACCCCCGTGCCGATCCGCAGCGTAAAGGCTTCGCCGAAGACCACAACCCCGAAAAAGAGCGCCGTAACGGGCTCCAGCGCCCCGAGGATCGCCGTCGGCGTCGACCCGATGCGGCGGATTGCACCGGCCATCGTCACCAGCGAGATGATCGTCGGAAACAGCGCCAGCGAGATGGCATTGATCCACAGGGCCGGGGTCGGGATCATCTGCAGGTCGACACCGCCCCGCAGCCGGGCGACATAGAGCAGCGAACCGAAGAGCAGGCAGTAGAAGGTCAGTTTCTCGGTCGAGAGGTTCTTCAGCGACGAGCGGTTGATCCCCACGATATAGATTGCGTAGAGCAGCGAGGAGAGGAAGACCAGCAGAACACCCGTCAGGCTGAGCGTCGAGCCGTCGCCGCCCTTGTAGAGCAGCGAAATGCCCGTACAGGCCAGCACGATCGAGAAGACCGTCGAGAAGGTCACCCGCTCGTGGAAAAACGCCGCCATGATCACCGCCACCATCACCGGATAGACGAACAGCAGCGTCGAGGCGATCCCGGCATCCATGAAGTTGTAGCTCTCGAAGAGCGTCAGCGACGAGGCCGAAAAGAGGATTCCCATGACGGCCAGCGGCACGATGTCATGCCGCGACAGGGCGAACGACTGCCTCCGCACAAGCATCAGCGCCCCAAGCATCACAATCGCCAGCACATAACGGTAGAACAGCACCGAATCGGGCCCCAGACCCGCTCCGTAAAGCGGCAGGGCAAACAGCGGATTCAGTCCGTAGCTGGCTGCGGCCACCGCCCCCAGGACGTAGCCGCGCGCACGTTCGGAGAGCATCTCAGAACGCTACCTGCGGAGCGGTTTCGCTGCCCTCCGCTGCCTCGAAATAGGGTTTGCGCTCGAAGCCGAACAACCCCGCCACCAGATTCGTCGGGAAACGGCGCACCGTCCGGTTATACGCTTCGGCCGCTCCGTTGAAGTCCTGACGCGCCACCGTGATCCGGTTCTCCGTCCCTTCGAGCTGTGCCTGCAACTCCAGGAAATTCTGGTTCGCCTTCAGGTCCGGATAGTTCTCCGCCACGGCGATCAGGCGCCCAAGTGCCGAACGGACCCCCGCCTGCGCCTGCTGGTATTCGGCCAGCCGCTCCGGAGTCAGATCCTCGGCCGAAAGGTTGATCGACGTCGCCCGCGTCCGGGCTTCGGTCACCTCCTGAAGCGTCTGCGACTCGTGGGCCGCGTAGCCCTTGACCGTATTCACCAGATTCGGGATCAGGTCCGCACGCCGCTGGTACTGCGTCTCCACGTTCGACCACGCGCTCCGCACTCGCTCCTCCTTGCCGACCAGTCCGTTATAGCTCGCATAAAAGAAAATCGCAACAACGGCAACCACGCCGATCCAAATCCATTTTTTCATCGTTCTATCCTTGACATTTATTGGTTATGTACATCCTGTTCCCGGATCCGGCCTCCGGAATCACCACCGCGAGCCCGCTCCGCCGCCGCCGAACGAACCGCCCCCAAAGCCGCCACCGATCGAGCCGCCGCCACCGAAACCGCCGCCAAAACCGCCCCCGAAGATCATGCCGCCTCCGCCCGGGCCGTTGAAACGATCCCGCGAAACCCGGAAACGTCGCCGGAAACGATTGCCGCAATGCGAGCAGTGGAATTCGCACTCCTCGATGCGGTACTCCGGCGTCACGCCCACGACCTCCCGGGATACCTGGTCCAGTTTCCGTTTCCCGCAATTCGGGCAGCGCAGCCGCACGTAATGGTGGATCAGGCGCACGCCCAACGGGTAGATCACGAAGATCGTCCCGAGGATAATCAGGATATCCCACCAGGTGATATAGCTCCGCGACTCTTTCTCCAGGTCCGGATCGCCCCCTTCGAGCACCGTCGCCGCAGCCTCGATGCCCGCGACCATGCCCGTGCTGTACTCCTCCAGGCGGAAGAAGGGCAGCATCCGCTGGGTCTGGATCCGTTTGCACAGGGCGTCGGGAAGGATCCCCTCCAGGCCCCGGCCGGTGACGAAGCGGATCTCGCGCCGATTCTTCACCAGCAGCACGCCCAGTCCGTTGTCGCTCCGCGACGAGCCCACGCCCCACGACCGGAAGAGTTCGATCGCAAACGAAAAGGTATCATCGCCCGCAATCTCATCCACGGCAACCACCGCAACCTGTGCCAGCCCCCGTTCCCGCAGCGAACCGCAGATCGAATCGATCCGCCAGGTCGCCTCCGCGGAGAGAATGCCGTCGGGATTCGACACATAGCGCCGGGCGTCCCGCAACTGCACGTTGGGGATCTCCCCGACACGATAGGTGCGCGCCGTCGCCGTGCCGAGCACCGCAACCAGCAGCAGGATGAGTGGAAAAATTCGTTTCATATCCGTAACGTCGGGACAAAGATAGGAAAATATCCGCTCGCTGCAACCCCGAATCGGGGTCGAATGCCCGGCCGCAGGAAAAACTGCCGCAACGGGTCCCTCCCCCCCCCACACAAAAAAACGGCCCGCAGAATCTGCAGGCCGTTCGATCGTTTCGCATCCGGCGCTTCGTCAGAAGCGGAAACCCAGGTAGAAGCGCACCGAGCTGGTCTTGAGCTTGCGCTCCGGAGCCGAGAGCTTGTCCATCACATCGCCCATCGAGGGATCCCCCTCATCGCCGAAGGATTCATCATCAAAGGCCGACTCGTCGAACGTCAGACCGTCGTACGTCGCCGAGCCCCAGCGCCACTCGACTCCCAGCGAAATCACCTTCCAGGCAACCATGCAGCCCGCATTCAGCATCGTCACGTAATGATGATGGAACGTGTCGTCCATGTACAGCATCGAATAGGAGGGCGTAACCCGGAAATAACCGCCCACCTTCAGGTGATGAACCGGGTTGATCGTCACCGACGGACCTACCTGCATACCGATCTCCGCCTGGTGCATGTCCGACGTATAGGTCTCGCCAACCTCGCCGTCGAAGCCCTCCAGCGTGGATTTCGCATAGTTGATATCCAGCCACGTGAAGTCCAGACCGAACTTGATCATCCCCAGCAGCGGCTTCTTGTGCAGATAGTAGGTCTTACCGCTGCTCAACGAAACGCCGAAATCACTCTTCAGCTCCCCGCCGAAGGTCTTGTCCGTCATCGTCTGGTTCACGTAACCGATGTTGAAATACTTCGCACGGTCCTTCCAGATCGCCTGGTTCAGATCCTCCTGTTCGAGCGTCTGGACATTCGACGTCAACTCGGTCACAACACGCTGCAACGAATCCAGCCGACGGGCCGTATCGTCCTGTTCCTGGGCCCGGACACCGGCGGCTGCCAGCAACAGACCCAGCAAAAAGCAAAGTTTCTTCATACGCATATAAAATTTAGTTGGGGTTTCTCGCAACGCGGACGGCTCGCAATGATCTGACTGCAATCCTGTTCCAGCGCAAAAATAGAAAAAATTTCCCGCAATTGTATCCCCCTTTCCCTATTTTATCAGCAAACGGTAACTCCACGGAGCCATGACCTCCTCGACTCGTCCCCGGAATTCGTACGAACAGCCCGTAAAGGCATCCGTATACATCCCCGCATAGATGCCCGTATAGTAATCGCACTGAATCGTGTACGGCGAGAGGTTCATCACCGCGATCACCCGGTCGCCGGAATCCTCCCGGACCAGGATCATCAGGCAATCCTCGGCGTTGTTCCGGATCTCGGTCAGCACCCCGCCACGCCCCCCGGACGCCAGCGCCGCGTGGTTGTGCCGCAGCTCCGACAAGCGACGGTAAAAATGCGTGTACTCGTTTACATGGTAGCGTTCCGACGGGATCGGATCCCGGTCGAAAAACGAAAACGAATGGTCGTAACCCACCTCCTGACCCGTATAGATCAGCGGAAGGGCCCGCGGCACCACAAACGTAAAGAGCGTCATGATTTCCCGGGCGGCTCCCATGCGGGTGAAATCCGTACCGTTCCACGAGTTCTCGTCGTGGTTCGACGTGAACGTCAGGCGCTGCGCCCACTCCGGATAACGATCCCGGTCGGCGTACAGGTAGTCGCGCAGGGAGGTCACCCGGGTCCGCTGCTGCGCCACATCGTTCAGCAGGTGGTGCATCTCCCACGCATAGCACGCATCGAAGGCCCCCTCGTCGAAGAGGTTCGTCTCCTCGGCCTCGGCAAGCAAGTACAGGTCCGGTTTCAAGGCTCGAAGCCGCCGGGCCGTCTCGTTCCAGAACGCAACGGGAACCAGCATCGCCATGTCGCACCGGAAACCGTCGACACCGTGGTCGCGGACCCAGAACGCCATGGCCTCCGCCTGACCCTCCCACACGGCGTGTTCGCCGTAGTTGAGTTTCGCCGTGTCGGTCCAGTCCCACGGCACCGCCGCAACTCCCGAGGCATCCCGTTCGTACCACGCCGCAGGCTTCTCCGAAAGCCACCGCGCATCCCGCGACGTATGGTTCGCAACCCAGTCCAGCAACACCTTCATCCCCAGGCGGTGTGCCTCCGACACGAAGGCGTCGAAATCCGACATCGTCCCCATCTCGGGATTCACCGCGCAGTAGTCCCGGATCGAATAGTAGGACCCGAGCGTCCCCTTGCGCGACTCCTCTCCGATCGGATAGACCGGCATCAGCCACACCGCATCGATCCCCAGCTCCTTCAGGAACGGCAGTCTCGATGCCGCAGCCCGAAACCTCCCCTCCGGCGTCAACTGACGCACGTTCATCTCATAAATCACGGCCCGATAGCTCCAGTCTGGATGTTTCATGGAATAGCCAATTTTCAACGGCGATCATACATCACCTTGTCAATCAATTAGTTTACAAGTTACGCTCGCTGCAAAAAACGAACCGGGAATGCCGTCATCTCCGCCGGGAATACTCCCCGAAAAACGGGCCCGATGCCGCATCTTGCAAAAATACGACCGTTTCGACAATCCGTTCCTCCGCTTTTTTCGCATTTTTGGACACCAAAGATACAATTTTTTTCCGATTTCCGCCGCAACCGCCCAACCTTTACACACATACTTGTAAAATACCCCGGAAAAGATGGCGGAAATCCCGGATTTTTCATTATCTTTGCCCCACATTAACAACGCCATTCATCATGAACCAACTCCGCCGTCTCGCCGGGATCGCTATCCTGGGTTTGTTACTCGCATCGTGCTCCGCGCAGAAGCGCGTGTGGTACCTGCAGGATGTCCAGCCCGCAACCCCGGAACAAATCGCTCAAAACGGCCAGATACGTATCAAGCCCCTCGACCGTCTGACCATCGTCGTCAACAGCAAGGACCCCGAACTCGCCGTGCCGTTCAACTCCTCAACCTCGCTGAACTCACTCTCCGGAATGCCTTCGGCCAGCTCCACCACCCAGGCACTCCAGGTCCGGACCGTCGATGAAAACGGATTCGTCGAAATGCCAATCATCGGACAGATCCAGTGCAAGGGCCTCACCCGCAGCGAACTCGCCAAGGTCATCGCCGACAAGATCGTCGAGGGTCGATACATCAACGACCCCACGGTCAACGTTCAGTTCTCCGACATGAAGATCTCCGTCATCGGCGAGGTCGCCAGACCCGGATCCTTCGACATCGACCGTGACCGCATCTCCATCTTCGACGCCCTGGCCTTGGCCGGAGACATGACCGTATACGGTGTCCGCAGCGAGGTCATCGTTACCCGGGAAACCGACGGAAAAAGAATCGTCGAGGTCCTCGATCTTACCTCCAAGGATATTTTCAACTCCCCGGCCTTCTACCTCCAGCAGAACGACGTCGTATACGTCAAACCCAACAAATACAAGGCCCAGTCGGGAGAAATCAGCCAGAACAGAAGCTTCTACCTCTCGCTCGTCAGCACGGCCGTATCCGTCGCTACGCTCATCGTAACCCTCACCAAATAAGACCATGACAGAGCAACAACCCAACATACAGACCCCGGTCAACAACGACGACCTGGCCGGGACGATCAATCTCCACGACATCATCCGGATGATCGTCGTCAACTGGTACTGGTTCGTTCTCTCGGTGCTCGTCTGCCTCGGCGCCGCGTACTACTATCTGGCCAAAACCCCGAAAATCTACAGCCGAACAGCCACCATTCTCGTCAAGGACTCCCGAAAGGGCGGAGATATCGACCTCTCGGCCTTCAGCGACCTGGCCGGATTCCAAACCCAGCGCAGCGTCGACAACGAGGTTTTCGTCCTCCAGTCGCGCAGACTCATGACCGAAGTCGTCCGCCGGCTCAACCTAACCGTCAACTACTCCATCGACGAACGACTCCGCGACAAGGACCTCTACGGACAGGTCCCCATCGACGTCACGTTCATCAACGACAACGACAACCAGTCGCTCTCGATGACGATCACCCCCTCCGGCGAGGAGCAGATCCAACTCACCGAATTCCAAGATGAATTCGTCTCCAAACAGGAGAGCCGAAGCGTCATCACCGCCCACTACGGAGACACCATCCCCACGCCCGTCGGACAGGTCATCGTCCGCAAGACCCTCTACATGGACGCCGCATACGACGGAGTGCCCATTCTGGTGCGCAAAAGTTCCCTCAAGGCCACGACCGACGCCTACCGTGCCGCCGTCAAATGCGACGTCGCCAACAAACAGGCTTCCGTCGTCACCATCTCGATGAACAACTCCGTCCCGCAACGGGCCGAAGATGTCCTCAACACCCTGATCGACGCCTACGAAAAAGACGCAATCAACGACAAACGGCGCGTTTCGGTCACGACCGCCGAATTCATCAAGGCCCGGCTCGAAGTCATCGGACGCGAACTCGGCGACGTTGACAAGGACATCGAGGACCTCAAGAAGGACAACCAGATGGTCGACATCACCTCCGAGGCCGCCAGAAGCGTCACGGAAAGCTCCCAGTACAAGGCCGAAGGGCTCTCGCTCGACAACCAGATCAACGTCGCGGAGTTCATCCGCAGCTACCTCAACGACCCCTCGAAGGCCGGAGAGCTCATTCCTGCCATGGCGTCGGTGACCAACAGCGCCGTCGCCGCGCAGATCGAAGAGTACAACTCCTCGATCCTCCAGCGTGAAAAACTCCTCGAAAACAGCTCCGAGAACAGCCCCGTCATCCGCGACCTCGACAACCTGCTGGCAGCCGTCCGGCGGTCGATCATCGCGTCGCTCGACTCGCACATCTCCACCCTCGAAATCCAACGCGACGCCATGCGCCGCGAGGAGGAGATCGCAAACCGCAGAATTTCCACCATGCCCTCGCAGGAGAAGGTCATCCTCGGAATCACCCGCCAGCAGAAAATCAAGGAGGAGCTCTTCCTCTACCTGCTCAACAAACAGGAGGAGACGCAGCTCAACTACGCCATCGCCGAAAGCAACTCCCGGACCATCGACCTCGCATACGGAAGCTCCATTCCCGTATCGCCCCGTCCGATGATGATCCTGGCCGTAGCCGTGATCGTCGGACTCGCAATCCCCTTCGGGCTCCTGTTCCTGATCGGAATGCTCGACACGACCATCCGCGGCAGAAAGGATATCGAAGACAACCTCAGCGCCCCGTTCCTGGGCGATATTCCCTATGTCGAAGGGGAGAGCAAAGAGGGGGTAGCCGTTCGGGAAACCGGACGTGATGCCCTCTCCGAAGCCTTCCGCATTCTGCGCTCGAACATGAACTTCATGAGCGTGTCGGCCGGAAACGAGATGAGGACCATCCTATTCACCTCCTCAAACCCCCACGCCGGAAAGACATTCGTCGCCATGAACCTCGCCATGACCCTCGCCATGGCCGGGAAACGGGTCGTCCTGATCGACCTCGACCTGCGCAGACATGCCCTCTCGACACTCCTCGGACACGGAAAAGACCGGAACGGAATCACCGGATATCTGGCCGGAAATATCTCCAATATTGATACGATCATCTCGAAAACCCAATATCACGAAAATTTCGACGTGATCTATGCCGGAGTGCAGCCCCCCAATCCGACCGAGATGCTCCTCTCCGAAAAGCTCGACAAGTTCATCGCAGAACTCCGGAAGAGATACGACTACATCTTCCTCGACAGCACTCCCGCCATGTCGGTGGCCGATGCCGTCATCACGGACCGACTGTCCGACCTCTGCATCTACATCGTCCGCGAAGGGGTTCTCGACCGTCGGCAGCTCCCCGACATCGAACGACTCTACCGCGAAAAGAAATTGCACAATATGTGTATTGTCCTCAACGGGGCCCGCACCCGACACCACGGATATGGATACGGTTACGGATATGGATACGGATATGGGTACGGGTATGGATACGGCGACGACTATCGGGACGAAAGTTACCGCAAACGGATCAAGAACTTCTTCCTGTCGCTGACCCGGAAGGTAAAACGCGATTAACAGAATATGGCCATACACGATGCTGTCATCGCCGTCGATTTCGACGGAACCGTTGTCGCTCACGCATACCCCGAAATCGGCGAGGATGCCGGGGCCGTACCCGTGCTCAGGGAACTCACGGACAACGGGTGCAAACTGATCCTCTATACCATGCGGCACGGCAAACTGCTGGACCAGGCCGCAGCCTGGTTCCGGGACAAGGGAATTCCGCTCTATGCCATCAATGAGAACCCCGGGCAGAAGCGCTGGACATCGTCGCCGAAGGTTCATGCCGATCTCTACATCGATGACAGCAACCTGGGGTGTCCCCTGCGGTTTATCGATGGCGTGAAGCGGCCCGTCGCCGACTGGAAGCGCATCCGCGAACAACTCGTCCGCGAAGGTTTTCTCGACTGATCAGAAGGGGGGGGGAAAGAAAAAGAGAGAGAGATTCGGTCGGGGTAAGAATGCAGTCAGAATCTCAGAGCCCGAGCCGATCCGGGAACTCTCCGGAAGCAGTGACGAACAAGCAGCCGGAAATGTTCCGAAAAAAACGGCGAACAAACAGGTCCGGAAGTGCTCCGAAAACAGCGGCAAATAAGCAGACCGGAAACTCTCCGAAAACAGAGTGAAGGATGAAGGGGCGGATTCTCCCCCACAACCGCAACAAAAAAGCGAGACTTGTCGAAGTCTCGCTTTTTCTTGTTTCAGAATCCGGGCTTCGCCCCAATTCCTATTTCCACAGGTCGCGCGGGTACTTGCCCTCGGCGATCATCTTCTCGATCGCTGCCATCAAAGCCGGTTTGTCCTCCTTGTAGGTCACGCCGTGCCACTGTGCCGCCGAACGAAGAACTCGCAGCGTCGCCGTTCCGTCGCCGATCAGCTTGTTGACCATCGTCGGAATATAGAACTCCGCCTTGATATTGCCGCTGTTCTCGGCGAACCACGTCTTGAAGTAATCCTTCGAATAGGCGAAGAAGTCCGGCGTGAAACCGAACAGGTTCATCGAAACCGGCGTATCCTCCGCCAGCTCCTCATCGGCTCCGCCGTCGTGGAAGACGATCTTCCCGTCCGGCATCCGCTCGATCTGCGTACGCTCGACCATCGACTCCAGGTTGCCCTCGGCATTCACCCCGCAAACACCGCGCGAAACCGTGCCGTTCTCCGAAAGCGTCTTGTTCAGATCGTAGGCCACCATGCAATAGCGGTTCTTCGAATCCCCGAGCTGCGACAGGTAGTCCGCAATCGTCTTGTAAGCCTCCGCTCCGTAAAAGTCGTCGGCATTGATCACGGCAAAAGGCTCATGGATGGCTTCGGCGGCCATCATCACCGCATGGTTCGTACCCCACGGCTTGACCCGTCCCTCGGGAACCGTCAACCCTTCGGGAAGATACTCCAACTCCTGAAATACGATCTCGACGTCGATCTTACCGCCGAAACGCTCCGGCGTGAACATCTCGCGGAACTCCTTCTCGAACGTGTGACGGATCACAAAGACAACCTTGCCGAAACCGGCCCGGATGGCGTCGTAAATCGAATAGTCGATGATGGCCTCGTTGTTCGGGCCCACTCCGTCCATCTGCTTGAGAGACCCGTAACGGGATCCCATGCCCGCTGCGAGTACCAATAATGTGGGTTTTACCATAGCTTTGTTATTGTTTTTTGAGACTTTGGGTTCTCTTTATCTTGACAAAGATAAACATTTCGGGGAGAATCGCCAAGCTTTTTCCACATTTCAATGCCCCGAAACAATCGGCTACCTCCGCGCCGAATCCGCAAATAAATTTGGCAGTCCCGGCCGCTTATGTTATATTTGCAAGGTTAAACACCCGCCCGAAACCGCCCGGAAGCTCACATGCGGAACGCCCTGCGTTCCGAAAGGGCGAATCCCGCGGGAGACGGGGAAAACCCATTCCGAATATGAGCCTGATGAGAAAAATACGAAACTGGTGGCACGGATTCTTCCGCAAACGGAGATTCAACATGCTCAATGCCACCGACCTCTCCGAAGAGTGGCACGTACACCTCTCTCCGGCCAGCATCCTCGCCGGACTGGTCGCATTCCTGCTCATCCTCTTCATCCTCACCCTCTCGCTCGTCGCATACACCCCCGTGCTGGAGTTCCTACCCGGATACCGCACCGAAGCCGACCGCTCGCGCGAAAGCCTCATCCAGAACATCATCCGGCTCGACTCCATGCAGCGCGTCATGAACGACATGATGACCTACAACGAGAACATTGCCCTGATCATGGAGGGCCGCACCCCCGTCGCACGCGTCCTTGCGCCGACCGATTCGTCGCGGATCTCCAAAGTGCTCGTCGTGCCCTCGCGCGAGGACTCCCTGCTCCGGGCCCAGATGGAGGGTTCCGGGGAATACGCCCTGGCGGGACAGGATGCCGACTCGCGCCGGAAGCTCCGCGAATCGATCGAGCTGACGGCTCCCATCGAGGGGATCATCACCGCGCACTTCGATCTCAAGCAGGGATCCTACGGCGTGAAGATCGCGGCCGCAGCGGCCGACCGCGTGGCCGCCATCGACAAAGGCACCGTCATCCAGAGCCTCTGGAGCCCCGAGAACGGCTACACCATCGTCATCCAGCACGCCGCAAACCTCATCTCCATCTACCGAAACCTCTCCCAGTCGCTCGTCGCAAAGGGCCAGACCATCCGCCCCGGCGAACAGATCGGATACAATGCCGAAGCCGAAAACGGAGAGGCCAAGCTCTTCGAATTCGAACTCTGGAACAACGGAAAACCCGTCGATCCCGAACGCTACATCGTCTTCTGACCCCATGAAACAACGACTCGCCATCCTCGGATCCACAGGCTCCATCGGCGTGCAGACGCTCGACATCGCACGCGAAAACCCCGAACGTTTCGAGGTCCGCATCCTCACCGCTCACCGCAACTGGGAACAGCTCGCACGCCAGGCCCGGGAGTTCGATGCCGACACGGTCGTCATCGCCGACAAACAACACTACCGGTCCCTCTGCGACGCACTCGAAGACACCGATACGAAGGTCTATGCCGGTGAGGAGGCCGTGGCGCAGGTCGCTGCGGGCGGTGATTCCGACGTCGTGGTCAACGCTCTGGTCGGATACGCCGGGCTGGCTCCCACCGTCGCGGCCATCGAGGCCCGCAAGAAACTCGCCCTGGCCAACAAGGAGTCGCTGGTCGTCGGCGGGGCCTGCGTCATGCCCCTGGCCCGCGAACGGAGGGCCCCGGTGATCCCGATCGACTCGGAACACTCGGCCATCTTCCAGTGTCTGCTCGGAGAGCGCGCCCCGGTGCGGCGGCTCATCATCACCTGCAGCGGCGGCGCATTCCGCGACATCCCCCGCGAGGAACTCGCACACGTGACCGTCGAACAGGCCCTCCGACACCCCCAATGGCACATGGGCGCAAAGATTACGATCGACTCCTCGACGCTCGTCAACAAGGGGTTCGAGGTCATCGAGGCCCACTGGTTATTCGGGACCCCGGCCGACCGCATCTCCGTCGTGATGCACCCCCAGTCGATCGTGCACTCGATGGTCGAGTTCGAGGACGGGGCCATCAAGGCCCAGTTGGGATCGCCCGACATGCGGATGCCGATCAGTTTCGCGTTGATGTATCCCGACCGTGCCAAACGTTCGGGCGAACGCTTCAGTTTCGTGGAGCACCCCCAGCTCTCGTTCGCCGAGGTCGACGGAGAGAAGTATCCCGCACTCGGAATCGCCTACGAATGTCTGCGGCGCGGCGGAACCGCGGCCTGCACGATGAACGGTGCCAACGAGGTGGCCGTCGCGGCGTTCCTCGACCGAAAGTGCGCCTGGCTGGATATCGTGCGCACGATCGAACACGCCCTGCAGCACGCCTCGTTCGTCGCCCGGCCGTCGCTCGACGACTACGCCGCGGCCGATGCCGAAGCCCGCAGGCTGGCTGCCGAGTTCCTCCGGACAAAAGGCCAAAACTTCAACCCCAAGCCATAAAACCCGCGGCCGACAAACCGCAGAAAGATACGATCAACACCGAAAAAAATGGACTTACTCGTCAAAATCATCCAGTTCTTCCTCTGTTTCACGATTCTCGTCGGGATTCACGAATTCGGGCACTTCATCATGGCCCGCGTCTTCCGCATCCGCGTCGAGAAGTTCTACATCTTCTTCGATCTGGGATTCTCGCTCTTCAAGTTCCGCCGCGGCGAGACCGAATACGGCATGGGGTGGCTCCCCCTGGGCGGATACTGCAAGATCGCCGGCATGATCGACGAATCGATGGACAAAGGCTATCAGAATCAGGCCGTCCAGCCCTGGGAGTTCCGCGCAAAACCCGCCTGGCAGCGATTTCTGGTGATGATCGCCGGCGTGATGATGAACGTCATCCTCGCCGTGGCGATCTACATCGGCATCTGCTACACCTGGGGCGACACCTATCTCTCGAACGAGGACGTCAAGTGGGGCTACAACTTCAACGAGGCCGGACACCGCCTCGGTTTCCAGAACGGGGACCGCATCGTCTCCATCGACGGCGAGCCGATCGACAACTACGTCGACATCCTCAACGCGATGATCATCACCGACACCGACCGCAAGGTCGTCGTCGACCGTGGCGGCGAACAGGTCGAACTCTCGATCCCGCTCGATTCGCTGATCGCCATGCGCCAGAACAAGGGGTACGAGGGGCTGCTCGTCCCGCGCCAGCCCTTCGTCATCGACAGTGTCGTCTCCCCGGCGGCCGCCGCCCGGCTCAGGAAGGGGGACGAGATCGTCGGCATGTCGAGCCGCCGCACCGGCGACAGCTACGAAAACATGGAGTTCCGCGACTACCGCGCCTATCTCGAACTGCACGCCGGAGATACCGTGACGCTGGCCGTCCTGCGCAACGGCGAACGGCTGTCGTTCGACCTCCCCGTCTCGGAGGAAGGGGCCCTCGGCGTCATCCGCGCGACCTACCCCCTCCGCACCCGGGAGTACACCTTCTGGCAGGCCATTCCCGCCGGTTTCCACAAGGCCGGGGCTGTCATCGCATCCTACTGGGAGCAGTTGAAGATGATCGTGCAGCCCAAGACCAAGATGTACGAGGAGCTCGGCGGGTTCCTCTCCATCGGCAGCATCTTCCCCTCGACCTGGGACTGGCAGGATTTCTGGCTCAAGACCGCCTTCCTCTCGATCATCCTTGCCGTGATGAACATCATCCCCATCCCGGGACTTGACGGCGGACACGCCATCTTCACCTTCTGGGAGATGATCACCCGCCGCAAGGTCAGCGACAAGGTCCTCGAAGCCGCCCAGTATGTCGGGCTGGTCATCATCCTCATGCTGCTGCTCTACGCCAACGGAAACGATATTTACCGCTTCTTCATCAAATAACGTACGGCCATGACCGAGGTGGAAAAGATGCTGGCCGGCGAGCTCTACGATTACAGCGACCCCGAGGCGCTGGAACTCAATCTCCAGGCCCATGAACGACTCGAAAAACTCAATACGGCCCGCTACCGGGACACGCAGGGCTATCGTGCCGCCCTGCGGGAACTGATCCCCGGATTCCCCGATTCGAGCTACCTGATCACGCCGTTCCACTGCGACTTCGGATTCCGGACCACCGTCGGCGAAGGGGTCGTCATCAACTTCAACTGCACGTTCCTCGACGGTGGGGGCATCACGATCGGCAACCACACGCTCATCGGCCCCAACTGCCAGCTCTACACGCCCCACCACCCGACGGACTACCTCGAACGCCGCAAGCCGATCGAAACCGGCAAGGCAATCCGCATCGGCGACGACTGCTGGCTGGGAGGCGGCGTGATCGTCTGCCCCGGAGTCACCATCGGCAACCGCTGCATCATCGCCGCCGGAAGTGTCGTCACGCGCGACATCCCGGACGATTCGCTCGCCGCGGGGAATCCCGCCGTCGTCAAACGCAAACTCAACGCCATGACAAACACCGAAAAACTCCATACGTGCGCCGAAGCGCTGCGGCGCCACCACTTCGAAACGGCCGTCGTCGCAAACACGCAGGAGGCGTTCGAAAAGATGAAGTCCGTCGTCGAGGCCGAATCCCCGAAACTCGTCTCGTTCGGAGATTCGATGACGATGCGCGAAACCGGCATCATCGAGTGGCTCCGCAACGACGAACGCTTCACGCTGCTCGACGGTTTCGACGCCTCGATGCCGCGCCCCGAACGGCTCGAAATCCGGCGTCAGGCCCTCATGTCCGACCTCTTCATCACGGGCGTGAACGCCCTCACCACGGCGGGAACACTCCACTGGCTCGACATGGTCGGCAACCGCATCGCTCCCGTGGCGTTCGGACCCCGGAAGGTGATTCTCGTCGCCGGACGCAACAAGATCGTCGATTCGCGCGACGAGGCCGAAGAGCGCATCCGGCGCATCGCCGCTCCGCAGAACATCGCCCGCCATCCGGGATTCCGCACCCCCTGCGCCAAGACCGGCGTCTGCATGGACTGCAACGCCCCGGACCGCATCTGCAACACCCGCATGGAGATGCTGCGTTGCCACCCTGCGGGCCGCATCCTCGTCATATTGATCGATCAGGATTTGGGATTATGAGAAAATACATCGCATATCTGCTCTTGTCGGCCGTCCTGCTCGTTGCGGGCGGTTGCGGCGACGACTCGGAGATCTTCTACTCGATCACCTATCCGGTCGTGCGCATCGATGCCGAAGTGACGCTTCCGGAGCCCGAAGAACCCGAAGAGCCCTCGACCGGCGAAGACTCCGGAACAGAAGGAACAGAAGGAACAGAAGGTACGGAAGGAACAGAGGGAACAGAGGGAACAGAGGGAACGGAAGGCTCAGAAGGTACGGAAGGCACGGAAGAGCCGGTCGATCCGCTGATCGCGCAGATTCAGGCCGAAGTGGCGGCCGAAGCGCCCGTACAGGCCGGAGGCTCCTACAGGCTCGATTTCTACCGCTACAACCGCGGGCTCCTCACCGTCGAGACCGCCACGCAGGCCGGGACCCTGACCGGAGCGTTCGTCAAGGAACCCGGCGCCACGGAGATCACCCTCTACATCCTCGGGACGAGCAGCCCCTGCACCCTCTCCTACTACACCGATACGGACGGACGGAACAAGGTGCTCCTGCTGTTCGATCTGACCGAGACGTTTCAGGAGCGCTACCCCGAAGCCGGTCTGACGAAGGTCATCCGCCGCGAATACACCTCGACCCCCACCAACTGATTTTGCCATGGCTGCCAAGGTCAAAAAAGCCTACTTCTGCAAAAACTGCGGCTTCGAAGCCCCGAAATGGCTCGGAAAATGCCCCTCGTGCGGCGAGTGGAACACCTTCACCGAGGAGATCATCGCCCGCGAAAGCGGTCCCGTAACGGCGAATGTCGCCGGACCCCTCCCCGCGTCACGCCCCCAGCGCGTGCGCGACATCCGCGAAAGCGAACACCGCAGGCTCGATCTCGGAAACCCCGAGGTCAACCGCGTACTGGGCGGCGGCATGGTCCCCGGATCGCTGATCCTCCTCGGCGGCGAGCCCGGAATCGGAAAATCGACCCTCTCGCTGCAGATCGCCCTCGCGGCAAACGGTTTGAAGACCCTCTACGTCTCGGGCGAGGAGTCCGCCGAACAGATCAAGATGCGCGCCGCACGCATCGGAATCGGCAACGACGAGTGTCTGATCTATCCCGAAACACTGCTGGAGAACATCATCGCCCAGATCGCCGAACAACAACCCGATCTGGTGGTGATCGACTCCATCCAGACCATCTACACCGAACTGCTCGACTCGTCGGCCGGCAGCGTCTCGCAGATCCGCGAGTGCGCCGCCTCACTGCTCAAATACGCCAAGACGACCGGAACGTCGATCTTCATCATCGGACACATCACCAAGGACGGGGCCATCGCCGGTCCCAAGATCCTCGAACACATCGTCGATGTCGTCCTGCAGTTCGAGGGCGACAGCAACAACGTCTACCGCATTCTGCGCGGCATCAAGAACCGCTTCGGCGCGACGTTCGAAATCGGCGTCTTCGAGATGCTCGATGCCGGGCTCCGGGGCGTGGACAACCCCTCGGAGATCCTCCTGACCCACTACGAAGAGCCCCTGTCGGGAATTGCCGTCGGGGCCTCGGCCGACGGCGTGAGACCCTATCTGATCGAGGTGCAGGCCCTCGTGAGCGCCGCAGCCTACGGAACCCCCCAGCGCTCGACGACCGGATACGACGCCCGACGCATGAACATGCTCCTGGCCGTACTCGAAAAACGCGTCGGCATGAAGATGTTCCAGAAGGATGTCTTCCTCAACTTCGCGGGAGGATTCAAGGTCGCCGATCCGGGGCTGGACCTCGCGGTCGTGGCCGCCGTGATCTCCTCCTACTACGACCGGCCCATCGCCGAAGGGGTTTGCTGCGCGGGCGAGATCGGTCTCTCGGGCGAAGTGCGCCCCGCACCCCGCACCGAACAGCGAATCAGCGAGGCCGCACGCCTGGGATTCCGCCGCATCGTCGTCTCGGGGTATCTTCCCAAAGGCGCCAAACGACCCAAAGGCATCGAGGTCGTGACGATCAACAACATCGCACAACTCCCGAAGGCCCTCTTCCTGGAGTAGCGTCCGCAAGGTCCGAAATCGACGCCAAACAGCCACAAAACGTCCGGCTCGGCAGCCTGGAACGGTAATTGCTTTCTGTTGCGGAAAAAGGATTGCCGTCATGCAAAAGAGAATTGCCGTACTGGGTGGCGTGGGATTCATCGGGACCCATCTGTGTCTGAAACTCATCGAACTGGGCCACGTCGTCTACTGCGTGGACATCCGCGACAAGGCCTGTTCGCCGCTGTTGCGGCAGGTGGCTCAGCATCCCCGGTTCCGCTACGTCCGGCACAACATCACAACTCCGTTCGGAGTTCGTTGCGAGGAGATTTACAACCTCGCGGCTCCCACGTACGTCAGGTACAGCGAGGCCCTTCCCGTCGAAACACTCAAGGTCTGTATGCTCGGGGCGATGAATGCCCTCGATGCCGCGCGGAACAACCACGCACGGATCGTCTACGCCTCCTCCGGCAGTATTTACGGACCGGTTTACAGCGATGCCGCCTACTCCCAGCGCGAAGCCTGCTCCCCGCACCGCGTCCTGGCCGAAGGAAAACGCGCCGCCGAAGCCCTTCACCGCGCCTGTCAGACCGAATTCGGGGTCGATGCCCGCATCGCCCGCATCTTCAACACCTACGGATTCGGCGCCGATCTGATGGATCAGCGGGTCGTGATGAAGATGGTCGTCGCGGCCCTGCAGGGAAAGGAGCTGCTCGTGAACGGCAGCGGCGAACAGCTCCGCACCTTCTGCTGGGTGGAGGATCTGGTCGACGGACTGATCCGGCTCATGGAGGCCCCGAGCATCGAGCAGGTCCGGACGGTCAACCTCGGCAGCAGCCACGAAATCGCCATCCGCGCCCTGGCCGAGAAGATCGTGGAGCTCACCGGAAGCCGCTCGCCCATCGTGCACACCGAAGCTCGGATCGACGACGTGCGTCGCCGCACGCCCGATCTCTCGGCGGCCCGCCGCGACCTGGCGTGGATGCCCCACACGCCGCTGGCCGAAGGACTCAAAAAGATGATCTCTTACGTGGAAACGGCCCTCGATGAAAAAAAACAGGCCCACATGACGTGGGCCGAAATCAACTGACCGGGCGGGCAATCGAGCGGAGTGCAGGGCTTGCTTCGCACCACCTGCTCTCTTTTCCCCCCCCCGATATCCTCCCGGCAATCAAACCGGGAGCTCCAGACGCCAGGCAAGCTCCTCGTGGACGAAGTCTTCGGCAGGGAGCGAGCCCAGAGAACCGGCAGCACGGAGAACCGTCTGTCGGTTCTCTTCGTTTCGGGAGCCTATGGCCGCGAGGGCCGCTACGGCGCCCTGTGCGAGCAGGCGGCTCTCGGGGATTCCCTGTTCCGCCGCCCGGCGGAGAGTTTCGACGATTCGCGGGATCCACGCCGTCTGCGGATCCGCGGCGCGTCCCGCGGCCATCAGGGCGGCATACTGGCGCAGCGGCGCCGAACCGGCCTCCGTCCACTGTTCGAACAGCGTCGGGAGCGACGCCGCACGGCTCAGCAGCGCAAAGGCCCCCTCTTCGGCCATCTCGGAGTTCAGCAGCCCGTCGCCCCAGAACGCGGACTCCTCCGGGGTGAGGCGTCCGGGATCGGCGATATGGAAGGCCGCCAGGCGCAATTCGCGGACATCCTGCCGGTAGAGATAACGGGCGAAGTCGTGGTCCGTCCCCTCGGCCCGCGCCAGGCGGCGGAGCGTCGGAAGGCTCACGCCGTAGTTCAGCCCGTAGGGGCGGCCGTAGAAGCGCATCGAATCGGCGACGGCGCCGTTCCGTTCGCGGCGGAAGGCCCCGAGCAGCGCCGTCATGCGGGAGGTGAGATCCATCTTCCGGGGGATTTTACTTGCGGCGGGGAAGCGCCACGTTGATCGTCCGCCCGAACTCGAAGACCGGAAGCACCGCACGGGCATACTCGCCGCCGCCGGAGACCACCGTACAGGTCGAGGGATCGGCCACCCGGCACGTCACGACGTTCGTCTCCTTCGGTCCGGCCTCCAGCTCCGCGGCAACCCGCGCGCCCGAGGGCTCGATCTGCAGCAGCACGATGTCGCCCGACAGGTCGTTCTCCGGAAGCAGACCCGCAGCCGGGCTGAAGCGGCAGACGATATACTGTTTCTTGTCCGATTGCGGATAGACCACATAGCGGCGTGTCTCGGTCGAGACGATGCGTTTGCCGAGGAAGAGCTCCAGATAGGCCTGCTCCTGACGGTCGATCTCCGCCAGCGCGGCATTCAGCCCCTCGCCGAAGACATTCTCACCCGCATCACCCGTGATGAGCTCCAGACGGTGACGGCGCAGCGAGAAGATCCGCTCGGCAGCCGCACGCGCCGCATCCTCCAGCGAAAGGGTCGTCATGTCGGTCTTGTCGGGCTGCAGCCGCGCGAACTCCTCGTCCGAAGTCGCGTAGCTCTGGGCCCGCATCGTGGCCGGAGCCGGGTCCGACGCATTCAGATACGTGGCGCCGTCCAACAGCGCGATCCGGGCTCCCGTAATGCTCCACGCCGTCTTGTCCGCCAGCGAGGCCCGCACCCCGAGGAACTTCTGCGCATAACGCGCATAGGGGCCCGTGAGGGTCCGGTCGCACGTCACCGTAACGTCCACGGCCAGGATCGTCCGCGGTTGCGAAATGCGGATACCCTCGACCGTCTCGGTTGCGCCCTGAAGGGCGATGTAGGGATTCTGCGCCGAAGCGCCCCCCGCCAACAGCAGGGCAAATATCCAAAGTCTGAGTTTCATGATCCGAAAATTTTTGTGCTGTCCAGACAAATGTAGCGCTTTTTCACGGCTTGTCAAAATTTCAGGTAGAAATCGCCCGTCAGCGCCCGGTATTCGGGTGTATACGTCTCGTGGGCGCCCGTGCCGATCACCAGTTCGTCGACCGTCGGGGCACCCTCCGCCTCCTCCGTCCGGGAGAGCTCCAGCAGGGTTCGTTTCACCGCACGCCGGGGTGTCGTGCGGACATCCGTGCGGCGGAGCGTCGTCAGCCGGCCGCCCGCCGCCAGCAGGAACCGCCGCACCTCGCTCTGCGGAAGCACCACCGAAAACCGCCCGCCGGGAGCCAGCAGCCGCAGCACCGCATCACACAACTCCGTGAAGCTCAGCGTGACGGTATGGCGCGCCGTCGTGCGCCCCGCATCGGGGCTCGGCAGCGTGGCGTCGAAAAACGGCGGGTTCGAGACGATCCGGTCGAAGCGCACGTCCGGATCGAACGTCTGGACCGGGGTCTGCACGAAATGCAGGCGTTCGCCCCACGGCGAGGCCGCGGCATTCTCCCGCGCCTGCGACACGTCGTCGATGTCGATGCCCGTCACCTCGGCCTCCGGGGCCCGTTGGGCCAGCATCAGCGCGATCAGCCCCGTCCCGGTGCCGATGTCGAGCAGCCGGAGGTCCGTCGGCCGGAGCGGAGTCCACGCCCCGAGCAGCACGCCGTCGGTGCCGACCTTCATCGCGCAGCGGTCCTGGTGCACGGTGAAGTGTTTGAAGCGGAAAGCTCCCTCGATCCGTTCGATATGCGATTCGTTACTCATGATTTTTCAGATAACCGTCCACCCCGGCCCCGAACAGGGAGAAATCGTACCGCACGGGGTCTCCGGCGTTGAACTCCCGGAGTGCCGCGGTGATCTCCTCGACGGCCCGCCAGTCGTTCTGACGCCGCGTCAGCAGCCCCAGGGCCCGTCCCATCGCCCCGACATGGAGGTCCAGCGGCAGGTAGAGCGCCGACATCGGAATCCCCCGCCACTCGCCGAAATCCACGCCCCGGTCGTCGCGCCGCACCATCCAGCGCAGGTACATGCACAGGCGTTTGCAGGCCGCACCGCGTTCGATGGCCGAGAGGTGTTTCTCGCAGCGCGGGGCGTGCTCCGCGGCGAAGAACTCCCGCCGGAACTCCGCCAGCACGGGACGCAGGTCGTGCGTCACCGCGTAACGCCGCTCGAAAAAGGCCCCGATCCCGCCGAAGCGCTCCTCCAGGCGCCGCAACGCCAGCACGAAATCCCGCAGGTCGCCGCCGTTGAAGGTGCGGTGGGCGTAGGTGTCCAATTGCGCCAGCTCCCGCTCCGAGGCGTGGCGCACGAAATCCGCCGGGGCGTCGTCCATCAGGCGCATCATCCGGTGGCCGTTGCGCACGATCGACCGCCGGTTTCCCCAGGCGATCGTCGCCGCAAAAAAGCCAGCAATCTCCCGGTCGGCACGCTCCGTATAGCGGTGCGGCACCGAAATCGGGTCCTCGGGGATGAAGTCCGGGCGGTTGTAACGGTCGTAAAGGCGTTCGAGAAGCGCCTGCAGTTCGGGTTTCTCCATGGCAGGCGCGCTACGGGCAAACAATCAGCCCGTCGGACATCGTGATCTTCCGGTCGGCCATCGAGGCCAGGTGTTCGTCGTGCGTCACCACGATGATCGTCTGGCCCAGCCGGTCGCGCAGGTCGAAAAACAATCGGTGGATCTCCTCCCGGTTGTGCGAGTCGAGGTTGCCCGAGGGTTCGTCGGCCAGCAGCACCGTCGGGCTGTTGACCAGCGCCCGGGCGATGGCCACCCGCTGCTGCTCCCCGCCCGAAAGCTGGCCGGGCTTGTGGTCGCGGCGCCCCGAGAGGCCCATCAGGTCGAGCAGCTCCGCGGCCCGGCGCTCCACCTCGGCGCGCGGGCGGCGGCCGATCAGCCCCGGAAGGCAGACATTCTCGAAGGCCGTAAACTCGGCCAGCAGGTTATGGAACTGGAAGACAAAACCGACATGTTCGTTGCGGAACTGAGACAACTCCTTGTCATTGAGCGAAAAGAGGTCCCGGCCATCGAACTCGACATGCCCGGCG
Organism: Candidatus Alistipes intestinigallinarum; assembly: GCA_019115745.1. GTDB lineage: Bacteria > Bacteroidota > Bacteroidia > Bacteroidales > Rikenellaceae > Alistipes > Alistipes intestinigallinarum. The sequence goes on along the minus strand of DXDA01000057.1, from coordinate 7,821 downwards.
TCGGGACGCGACAACGTGCCGATGATCTGCAGCAGCGTCGTCTTGCCCGCGCCGCTCGCCCCGACGATCGAGACAACCTCCCCGGGCGACACCTCCAGCGAGACGCCCTTCAGCACCTCCAGCGTGCCGAATCGCTTGTGTATCTCCGTAATGCGTATCATGCTCGGTATGCGTTGAAAAGTTTTACGGTATCCGCCGCTTCGCGCACGTCGTGCACCCGCAGGATCCGCGCACCCTGGCGCAAACACTCCCAACCCAGGGCCACGCTCCCGGCCAGCGATTCGGCCGGCGTGCATCCCAGCGTCCGGTAGATCATCGACTTGCGCGAAAGGCCCGCCAGCACCGGAAAGCCCTCGGCACACAACTCGTGCAGCCCCGCCAGCAATTCGAAATTCTGCGCCGCGGTCTTCGCAAAGCCGAAGCCCGGATCAAGGATGATCCGCTCGCGCCGGATCCCCGCCGCCAGCATCGCCTCGACCCGCGCGCGGAAGTAGTCGACCACTTCGGTCGTAATCGCCCGCCGGTAATCGGTCTGCGACTGCATCGTCTGCGGCGTGCCCTTCATGTGCATCGCCACGTAGGGCACATCGTGCGCGGCCACCACCCGCCACATCAGCGGGTCGAGCTCCCCGGCCGAAATGTCGTTGACGATCACCTCGCCGAACGTGCGGATCGTCCGCTCGGCCACCTCGCTGCGGAACGTGTCGACCGAGACCGGCATCTCCGGGGCGATTCGCCGCGCCGCCGCCACGCCCAACGACACCCGCCGCCACTCCTCCTCCACGGAGACCTCGTCGGCCCCCGGGCGCGAAGAGTAACCGCCCACGTCGAGCAGGTCGGCTCCCCCGGCAACAGCCTCCCGGATCCGGCTCTCGACGGCCGAAGCATCCGGCGTGCGGCTCCCGGCATAGAACGAATCGGGCGTGACGTTCACGATCGCCATCACCCGCGGCGAAGAGAGGTCCAGGGTCATGATCGTTGTCGGGATTCGAGGGTGAAACGGCGGTCGAGTTCCGCCACCGTGGGTTCAAGATCGGCTTCGAAGATATTCACCACCGCGTAGTCGGCCCGGTCGCGCAGCGTATCGTCGTCCATCTGGGCCGCCATCCGGCGCCGCACCGCCTCCTCGTCGCAACCGTCGCGGCGGCACGTGCGCGAAAGCCGCAACTCCAGCGGAGCCAGCACCGCAACCGTCCGGTCCACGGCGTGTTCCAGACCCGCTTCGAAGAGAATCGCGCTCTCCAGCACCACATAAGGGCCCGACTGTCGTTCGGCCCACGCCGCGAAGTCCGCCACAACCGCCGGATGGACCAGCGCATTCAGGTCGGCCAGCGCCTGCGGATCCGAAAAGACCCGCCCGGCCAGGTAACTCCGGTTCAGCACTCCCTCCGCATAGGCTTCCACCCCGAAGCGGGCCGTAATCCCGGCCCGCAGCGAAGGATCCTCCGCCATGAGCCGTTTGGCCTCCCGGTCCGAATCGTAGACCGCAATGCCCCGCTGTGCAAAAAGGCGGCAGACGGTGCTCTTCCCGCTCCCGATACCGCCCGTGATCCCTACCTTCATCATGACTCGGCCTCCGGTTGGTCAATCTCCGGGATGTTCTTGATCGAGATGATCTTGATGTCGCTGAAGCGCGGTGCCAGGGCGTCCTGCAACGACTGCGGGTCGATGACCAGCTTTCCTTCGTGGCCCTCCTCCTGCGACGGGTGCGTCTTCAGCTCCGACAGCGGGATCCGCAACCGCTTGTTCATGTAGACCCGGTAGCCGAAGAGGTTCGTGCCGATCCCTTCGACCACGCACGTCACCTCGAAGGGCTGACCATCGACACTCACCCGTACGGTCTGTTCCGTCGTATAGGTATAGCTCAGCTTGGCGATGTACCAAAGAATGAACGACGCCACCAGCAACGCCAGAAAAACCGGCGAAACGTAGCGGCGCATTCGATGCAGCAAATTTTCCATAGGTGTAACCTTCATCTTTGAGACAAAGGTAAAAAATAAATGCCAATTTGGCAACGGGATTTCGCGGCGCTACGGCCGGGAATCAGAAACCCGTGCCGTTGGCCGCCAGGACGTAGCCGTTCAGGTAGGTAGCAAAAAGCAGCCACACCAGGTAGGGAACGAACAGCCACCCCGCAGGCCGCTCGTGGCGCAACGCCCGAACGAGGTAAAGCACCACCAGGATGTCGAGAATCACGATGTCGAGCATCCCGAGGAGCGGATTCCGGAACGTGAAGAACAACAGGCTCCAGGCAAAATTGAAGGCCAGTTGCGCCATCCACAGCCGCACCATCGGACGCCGCAGCGAAGAGTCGGAGGTCACCGTCAGGCCCCCCGCAATCCCGATACAGAGATACAGCAGGCTCCAGGCAATCGGGAAAACCACCCCCGGAGGCGTCAGCGGCGACTTCTCCAGCAGCGGATACCACTCCCGCATGGCCGAAGCCTGGAACAGCGACGAAATGCCGCCCACGACAAAACAGAGTGCCGTAAACAGCACACAGGCCCAAAAGCGTTTCCGGAATCGTTTCATGTTCAAGAAATTTAGTGTCAATATACCTGCAAACGCAAAAAACATACCGCCTCACCAGCGAATCCGCTCCGAATCCCGGCACGGCAACCCGCCCCCACCGGAGCCCTTCCAGAAAAGAAGGCCCGCTCCCGCGAGGGAGGGGCCTTCATCTCAGCATGGCGTTCGAGAAACGGCTTTTACTCCTCGTCGATCTTCGCACGCTTCGCCATCAGGTCGTAGGCGATCGGCGTGGCGATGAAGATCGTCGCGGCCGTACCTACGATCACACCGATGATCAGTGCGAAAATGAATCCGCGGATCGTCTCGCCGCCGAAGAAGAAGATCGCCAGCAGCGTAACGAGCGTCGTACCCGAGGTGTTGATCGTTCGCGACAGCGTCGAGTTGATGGCGTTGTTCACATTCTCCTTCAGGTTGCGCTTCGGATAGAGACCCAGATACTCGCGGATACGGTCGAAGACCACCACCGTATCGTTGATTGCGTAACCGATGATCGTCAGGATCGCGGCGATGAACGCCTGGTTCACCTCCAGGTTGAAGGGCAGGATGCCGTAGAACATCGAGAAGATACCGATGATCAGCAGTGCGTTGAAGGCCAGGGCCAGCGTGGCGCCCGTAGCCCACTGCCAGCGCTTGAAGCGGAACGTGATGTACAGACCGATGGCAATCAGCGAGAAGAGCACCGAATAGATGGCGTTCCACGTCATGTCCTTGGCGATCGAGGGACCGATCTTGTCCGCCGTCAGAATACCGTTCACGTCGGTCTGCGTGCTGCGGAACTGGTCGAAGGTGATCGGATACGAGTAGAGCGACTTCAGGGCGTCATAAATGACCTGCTCGACCTCGGCCGTAGCCTCATCCGACATGTCGTCGTAACGGTACTGCGTCACGATACGCATCTGGTTCTCGTTGCCGTACTGCTTCACCTCGAAGCTGATCGACGAGGCGTCGGCATCCGTAATCTGCGAGAAGGTCTCCTCCATGCTCGCACGGACCGCCTCGGCCGACACGGGCTTGTCGAAACGAACGACATAGGCACGACCGCCCGTAAACTCGGCTCCGAGGTTCAGGCCACGCACGAAGAACGATGCGATCGACAGGACGATTGCCACTGCGGAGATCACATAGGCGATCTTGCGCTTGCTGAGGAAGTCGACATGCGTATTGCAGAGGAAGTTCTCCGACCACTTGTGCGAGAAGGAGATCGAGCCCCACTTGGCAACGATCCACTCGATCAAGAGGCGCGTGATGAAGATCGAGCAGAAGATCGACGTAATGATACCGATGATCAGCGTCGTGGCGAAGCCCTGCACCGGACCTGTTCCGAAGACAAAGAGCACGATACCCGTGATGATCGTCGTCAGCTGTCCGTCGATGATCGCCGAGTAGGCCCTTGAGAAACCGTCCTTGATGGCCAGCGAGATGCCCTTGCCCTCGCGGAGCTCCTCCTTGATACGCTCGTAGATGATCACGTTCGCGTCGACGGCCATACCCATCGTCAGCACGATACCCGCGATACCCGGCAGCGTCAGCACGGCGCCGAACGACGCCAGAACGCCCATCAGCAGGAAGACGTTCACCAGCAGCGCAATGTCGGCCATCCAGCCCGCCGTCTTGTAGAAGAGGCTCATGTAGAGCAGCACCAGGATGAAGGCGATCACGAACGACAGCATACCGGCGTTGATCGACTCCTGACCCAGCGACGGGCCCACGACCGTATCCTGGATGATCTTCGCCGGAGCCGGGACCTTACCCGAGTTGAGCACGTTGGCCAGGTCCTGCGCCTCCTGGATCGTGAAGTCGCCCGTAATCTGCGACTGTCCCTTGTCGATCTTCGTATTGACGCGCGGGGCCGAGTAGACATAGCCGTCGAGCACGATGGCAATGCACTTGCCGATGTTCTCGCCCGTCAGGCGGGCCCACTCCTGGGTGCCTTCGGCGTTCATCGTCATCGAGACCTCCGCCGTGGCGCCGCGCTGGGCATACTGCTCGCGGGCGTCCGTCACGACCGAACCGTCCAGCGGGGCCTTGCCGTCGGGCGTCGTAACCTTGATGGCATAGAGGTAGTAGCGGCCGTCGATGTGGTCGTCACCCTTCACGCCCCACTTGAAGAGAATGTCGGCGGGGAAGAGCTCGCGGACCTCCGGACGCGACAGATATTCGTTCACCGCAGCCATGTCGGCCTTGTAGGCGGCACCGATGGCGGCTCCGCCCGCATAGTTGGGATCCAGCACGGCGAAGAGCGGGTTCTGCTCCCGGTCGAAATGGTCCGTCTGAACCGCATCGGCCGAAGCCGTGGAATCGGCCCCGATCTCACCGATCAGGCCCTGATCCTCCGTGGCGGCAGCCTCCGCTGCGGAGGTCTCCTCCGCAACCGGCTCCGTCTGTGCGGCTGCCTGCGTCAACTCCTCCTTGAGCAGCTTGTCGGCCGAAACCAGCGCCGGAATCACCTCGTTGGCATCGTACGTCAGCCAGAATTCCAGCGACGCCGTACCCTGCAACAGGTCACGCACGCGCTGCGGCTCCTTCACGCCCGGCAGCTCGACCAGAATGCGGTGCGAGTTCGGAAGCCGCATGATGTTGGGCTGCGTCACGCCGAAGTGGTCGATACGGCTGCGCAAAACGTTGAACGAAGCGCCGATAGCCGCGTCGGTCTCCCGCTTGAGGACCTTCTCGACGTCGGCATCCGAGCTCTCCAGCGTGATGTCGCTGCGGTCCGGGCTGACGAAGATCTCGGCAAGGGGCCGGCCGTTCGAAATCCGCGAATAGGCCTTCACGAAGTCGCCGATATAGTCACTCGAAGAGCCCTGCTTCAGCGCCTCGTTGGCCTCGGCGATCGCCTCCTTGAAGGCCGGATCGTTCTGGCTGTCGCCCGCAAGCGCCTTCACCACATCCTCGACCTGGACCTCCAGCATGACGTTCATACCACCCTTCAGGTCCAGACCCAGGTTCAGCTCCTTCTCCTTGCACTCCTTGTAGGTGAACTTCTTGAAGCCCAGATTGAAAACTTGGAGGTTCTGAACCGAATCAAGGTAATGCTGTTCGGCCGCCGACTGTTCGTCGAGGGGGAACTGTGCGGCGTACTCCGCCGCCTTCTTCTCTACGCTCCGCGTCTTGAACGTGAACGAGAGTTGATAAACACATGCGAGGCCCAGCAGAACCGCGATGAGTTTAATGAAACCTTTACTTTGCATGGGAATGAAAATAGTTGTTATTATGTTAATTTATTAGTCATTACGCACAATAGCACGCAAAGATAGAAAAAAAAGTATTAAGTCATGCGGTTTCCGCGGCAGAAAATGGTCTCCAAGGCAAAATTATCCGCCCCCGGGGCACTCCCGGAGCCCGAAAAAACACAACCGGACGCAGTTTGCGAAAAAAAACGTATTTTTGACCCCACATGCAGCAGCCTCCGACATACCGCTACCACCTTGCAGCCCTCTTCTCCGTCGTCGTCTGGGGGGCGACCTTCGTCTCCACGAAGGTCCTCATCGCACACGGCCTCAACCCCGCGGAGATCTTCCTCCTGCGCTTCGTCCTGGCCTACCTCTGCATCCTCCCCCTGGCCCGGAAGCGGCTCTTCGCCGAAAGTCTCCGCGACGAAGCCCTGCTGCTGGCGGCCGGCGTATGCGGCGGTTCGTTCTACTTCCTGACCGAAAACATGGCCCTCGAATTCGCCCCGGCCTCGAACGTCTCGCTGATCGTCTGCACGGCACCCGTCTGGACGGCCCTCGTGCTGAGCATCCTCGACCCTGCGGAGCGCATGTCGCGGCGCCAGATCGCCGGTTCGGCCCTCGCATTCGCCGGGATGGTCCTCGTGGTCCTCAACGGACGATTCGTCCTGCACCTCTCTCCGCGCGGCGACCTGCTGGCGCTCTGCGCCGCCTGGCTCTGGGTCTTCTACTCGCTCATCGTCAAGCAACTCGCCGGGCGTTACCCCGCCCTCTTCATCACCCGCAAGGTCTTCTTCTACGGGCTTCTGACCATCCTCCCGGTCTTCGCGCTGAAACCCTTCGGCGTCTCCTGGCAGGTGCTTGCACAACCCGCCGTCTGGGGCAATCTGCTCTTCCTCGGGATCGTCGCCTCGATGCTCTGCTACCTGCTCTGGAACGCCGCCATGCACCGGCTCGGGGCCGTACGGACCACCAACTACATCTACCTCAATCCGCTGGTCACGATCCTCACCGCGGCCCTCTGCATCGACGAGCGCATCACCCCCGTGGCACTGGCCGGCGCCGCCCTGATCCTCTACGGCATGTGGCGTGCCGAACGGACTCAGTGAACCAGCTTCAACCCCACGATCCCGATGAAGACCAGCGACAGGAAGAACATCCGCCAGAAGGTCACCGCATCGTGGAAAAAGAGGATGCCGATGAGCACCGTGCCGATCCCGCCGATCCCCGTCCAGACCAGGTAGGCCGTCCCCATCGGGATTTCACGCTGCGCCCAATAGAGCAACAGCCCGCTCAACCCCATTGAGACGACCGACAACAGCAGAAACAACACGTGATAACGCGGCGAAAGTCCCGCCAGTTTGAAGCCCAGGGGCCAACCGATCTCGAACAGCCCCGCCAATGCCAGGTAAATCCATGCCATATCCAGTCATTTTGGTGACGCAAAAATAAGCAATCTTCTCGCCCGCCACAAATCCCGCCGTCAGGATCTTCCCCTCGCGGCGCTCCAACCCTTCATCCACCCACAAAAAAAGGGCGCATCCCCTCTCCGGGAATGCGCCCCTCCTCTTTTCAGGCTGTCGGCCGGGTCCCGCCGGGGAACCCCGCCGCCTTATTTCACCTCTTCGAACTCGACGTCCTCAGGCTGGCTCTTGCCGTCCTGCTGAGCCCCGGCGTTCGACTGCTGCCCCGCATTGGACTGAGCACCCTGCTGCTGGGCCTGTTGAGCCTGCTGTGCCGAGTAGATGTCCTGCGAAGCGGCCTGCCAGGCTGCGTTCAACTCGTTCATCGCCGTGTCGATGGCAGCCACGTCGGCGTTCTTGTGCGCCTCCTTCAGCTTGGCCAGAGCACCCTCGATGGCAGCCTTCTTGTCGGCGGGCAGTTTGTCGCCGTACTCCTTCAACTGCTTCTCCGTGGTGAAGATGTTCGAGTCGGCAGCGTTGATCTTGTCGATCCGCTCCTTCTCGGCCTTGTCCTTCGCCTCGTTGGCCTTCGCCTCGTCACGCATCCGCTGGATCTCCTGCTCGGTCAGACCCGACGATGCCTCGATACGGATCTTCTGCTCCTTGCCCGTACCCTTGTCCTTGGCCGAGACGTTCAGGATACCGTTGGCGTCGAT
>DXDA01000056.1 GCA_019115745.1 Candidatus Alistipes intestinigallinarum | reverse complement strand
CGTACTATCACGATCTATATAGCATATCATCGAATTTTCATTTCGATTAGGAACACGACATAAAAAAACCCGATTCGCAATGAATCGGGTTCTATAAAATTCAAGGAATCAAGTTCTTATATTCCTTACAAATTCTTTGAATTTAGATATTTTTGTTACCTGGTTGTTACCCGGACATAGGCCTCAAGAAGGTAATAATATGACAATCAATTAGTTGATTATAGAAGTGCGGATTTATACCTATTATCTCTCTTTTCGCCGTTTCCGGTCGATGGCATCGACGATAACCGCCACGGCACCGTCACCCGTAACGTTGGTAGCCGTCCCGAAGCTGTCCATGGCAATGTAGGTGGCGATCATCAGCCCGCAGAGCGTTTCGTCGAACCCGAGCATCGACTCCAACAGTCCCAGGGCCGCCATGATCGCACCGCCCGGCACACCCGGCGCCGCCACCATCGTCACGGCCAGCAGCAGAATGAAACCCGCAAACGTCCCGGCCGACAACTCCAGCCCGGCAATCATCGCCACGGCCAGGGCGCAGGCCGTGATCTTCATCATCGACCCCGACAGATGGATCGTGGCACACAGCGGAATGACGAACGACGCCAGTTCGGGCCGTACGCCGAGGCGCAGCGTGCGTTCGAGTGTCACGGGGATCGTCGCGGCGGAGGATTGCGTCCCGAGGGCCGTGACATAGGCCGCCAGCATCGTGCGCAGCATCCGCAGCGGATTCCGCCGGGCCGCCAACCCCGCCACCGAAAACTGGAAGAGCAGCAGCACAACGGTCAGCAGAAAGATCACCACGATGAGTTTCACGAAGACACCCAGGACGCTGGCCACCTGTCCCGATTGCGTAATCGAGAGGAAGATGCCGAAGATGTAGAAGGGCAACAACGGAATAATAACCCGTATGATGACCAGTTCGATGATGCGTTTGAAGTCGTCGAGCGTGGATTTCAGCGTTACGGAGTGGGTGTAGGCCATGCCGAGTCCAAGGACAAAGGCCAGGACGAGTGCCGACATCACCCCCATGACGGGCGGCATGGCGATGGTGAAATAGGGCGTCAGCACTTCACCCGCTTCGGGCAGCGTCACCTCCGCCCCGGCAAGCAGCGACGGAAAGAGGGCTCTCCCGACGAAATAGGTCCCGAATCCGGAGATCAGCGTGAAGCCGTAGGCCAGCGCCGCGGTCAGGGCCAGCAACCGTCCGGCGCTGCGCCCCAGATCGGCAATCCCGGGGGCCACCAGCCCGAAAATCAGCAGCGGAATGACGAACTCCAGAAACTGCCCGAAAACAGCGTTGAACGTCAACGCCACCCGGGTCATCCAGCCGGGCAGAAAACAGCCGCAGACAACGCCCAACACGATGGCCAACACCACACGCGGCAACAAACCGAATTTTCGCTTCATCGGAGAACAATTTTTGTAAAGGTACGAAAAAATTTCGTTACTTTTGCCGTATGACATCTCTGTATCACGACATCATCTACGGCCCGGTACATTCGCGGCGACTGGGCCTTTCGCTCGGGGTCAATCTGCTGCCCACCGAGTCGAAACTCTGTTCGTTCGACTGCATCTACTGCGAATGCGGCTGGAATGCCGAACACCCCGGAGGGCGTCACTTCAACGCCCGGGAGGAGGTGCGCACACACCTCGAAACCGCCCTGAAAAGCATGTCCGAGGCAGGCACGCCGCCCGATGTCATCACCTTCGCCGGAAACGGCGAACCGACCCTTCACCCCGATTTCGAGGGGGTGATCGACGACACGCTGGCGCTGCGTGACCGTTACTGCCCCGCAGCCAGGGTCTCCGTGCTGTCGAACGCCACGCAGATCCACCGCGAGGAGGTCCGGCGGGCGCTGCTGCGCGTGGACAACAACATCCTGAAACTCGACTCGGCATTCGACGCCACCGTGCGGCGGATCGACAACCCCCAGAACCCCGCCTATGCGGTCCGCGACATCGTCGAGCGGATGAAACGCTTCGAGGGGCGGATGATCCTGCAGACGATGTTCCTGCGCGGCACCTGCAACGGCGAGACGATCGACAACACCACCGAAGAGGAGGTCTCGGCCTGGCTGCGGCTCGTCGCCGAAATCCGCCCGCGGCAGGTGATGGTCTACTCGCTCGACCGCGACACCCCCTGCCCGACGCTCGAAAAGGTCTCCCGCGAAGAGCTGCAGCGCATCGCCGCACGGGTCGAAGCGCTGGGTATTCCCTGTTCCGTCGCCTGAGCAGCCGTCCGATTCCGAACCGCAAATTCCGGACCGCCATGCAAATCCTGCTCTCCTGCGCCAAGACGATGGCGGATCACACCACGATCCGCACGCCCCGCACCACCGAACCCCGCTTCCAGCAGGAAGCCGATGCCGCAGCCGCAGCCCTGGCATCGCTCCCGGCCGACGACCTGGCCCGGATCCTGCGCGTAAACCGCACGATCGCCGCCGAAAACCGACGCCGTTACGCCTCGTTCCACGACGCCGAAAGCCTCCCGGCCCTGGCGGCCTACACGGGAATCGTCTTCAAGCGGCTCGACCCGGGGAGTTTCACCGACGACGACTTCGAATATGCCCAGGAGCATCTGAACATCACTTCGTTTCTCTACGGATTGCTCCGTCCGCTGGATGCCATCCGCCCCTACCGGCTCGAAGGCGACACGATCCTGCCGGGCGAGGAGGAGCAGACGCGCTTCGACTTCTGGCGGCAACGGCTCACCGACGGTTTCATCCGCAAAATCCAGGCCGACGACGGTGTGCTGCTCAATCTGGCCAGCGCCGAGATGAAGCGGCTCTTCGACTGGCGGCGCCTCGCCTGCGAGGTGCGGATCATCACCCCGGAGTTTCGCATCCGCGAAGGCGACCGGCTGAAAACCATCGTGGTCTATACGAAGATGTGCCGCGGCGAGATGACGCGGTTTGCCCTGAAAGGCCGAATCGACCATCCCGAATCACTGAAAACCTTCGAATGGGAGGGATTCCGGTTCGACCCGTCGGCAAGCCGCGGGGAGAGCTGGTTCTACACGATGTAATCCATAGAGAATCTGTCCGACCGGGATTTTCATCCCTTCGGAGCAGCATGTACAGCAAAGGAAAAGGAGTTATTCCCGTTCGGCCGACGGTTCCGGAGAGCGGGCTGCAAGCAGCGCCCGGAGAATCGCCTCCTCGTCGTAGCCGCAGAGGGCTTTCAACTGGGCGGGAGTGCCGTGTTCGACCCATTCGTCGCCGATTCCGAGGCGTGTCACCTCGACATCGTAGCCGTGCGAGGCAAAGAAGATGGTAACGGCCTCACCCACCCCGCCGCGCAGACAGCCGTCTTCGACGGTGATGACCCGCCGGAAGCGGCGTCCCACCTCGTCGAGCAGCGTTTCATCGAGGGGTTTCACGAAGCGCAGGTCGTAATGGGCGGCTTCGACCCCCTCGGCCGCAGCGCGTTCGGCCGCACGGGCCGCAGCATTCCCGACGGTTCCGACCGTCACCAGCGCCACGTCGCTCCCTTCGCGCAACTTCCGTCCCCGGCCCACCGGCAGCGTCTCGAATGCCACGCCGCGCCACGGCAGGCCCTCACCGCACCCGCGCGGGTAGCGGATCATGAAGGGGTGACCCGACTGGAGTGCCGTATACATCAGGTTGCGGAGTTCGGGTTCGTTCATCGGAGCGGCGATCGTCAGTCCCGGGATGGCCCGGAAGGCCTCCATGTCGAAGACGCCGTGATGGGTGACGCCATCCTCGCCCACCAGACCGCCCCGGTCGAGGCACATCACCACCGGAAGGTCCTGGATCGCCACGTCGTGAATCACGTTGTCGTAGGCGCGCTGCATGAAGGTCGAGTAGATGTTGCAGAAGGGAACCATCCCCGCGGCGGCGAGTCCCGCCGAGAAGGTCACGGCGTGCCCCTCGGCAATCCCGACATCGAAGCAGCGGTCGGGCATCTCGCGCAGGAGGATATTCATCGAGCAGCCGGTCGGCATGGCGGGCGTGACGCCCACGACCCGTTTGTCGCGCCGGGCCAGTTCGAGCAGCGTCTCGCCGAAGACATCCTGGTAGCGGACCGGACCCTCCGGGGGCGCGATGCGCTCGCCCGTATCGGGATTGAAGCGTCCGGGAGCGTGCCATACCGGCTGGTCGTGCTCGGCGGGCAGATAGCCTTTGCCCTTCACCGTCAAGACGTGCAGCAGTTTCGGGCCCTCGATGTCGCGCATCGCACGAAGTGTCCGCACCAACTCCTTGAGATTGTGGCCGTCCACCGGTCCGAAGTAGCGGAAATTGAGGCTCTCGAAGAAGTTGCTCTTGTTCAGCAGCCCCTGTTTGACGGCATTGCCCGCCTTCTGGCAGAGGCGCAGCAGCCGCGGCGTATGCGACAGGATACCCCACAGCCGCTGCTTGAAGCGGTTGTAGTGCACCGACGTGGAGATCTTCAGCAGGTAGTTTTTCAGCGCTCCCGTGGCCTGGTCGATGGCCATGTTGTTGTCGTTGAGAATCACCAGCAGGTTGGTCTGCTTCGAAGCCCCGGCGTTGTTCAGCCCCTCGAAGGCCAGGCCGCCCGTCATCGAACCGTCGCCGATCACGGCCACGACGTGATGTTTCTCACCCCGCAGTTCGGCCGCCTTGGCCATGCCGAAAGCCGCCGAAATCGACACCGAAGCGTGACCGCCCCCGAAAGCGTCGTACTCGCTCTCGGACATGCGCGGGAATCCGCTGATCCCGCCCAACTGCCGTTTGGTATGGAACGCTTCGCGTCGGCCCGTGATGATCTTGTGGGCGTAGGTCTGGTGCCCGACGTCCCAGACGATCCGGTCCTCCGGCGTATCGTAGACATAATGCAGTGCCGCAGCCAGTTCCACGGCCCCGAGGCTCGACGCCAGGTGCCCCGGATTGACCGAGCACTCCTCGATGATATAGTGCCGCAGTTCATCGCAGTAACGACGCAACTCCTCCGGCGTGAGCTGTTTCAACTCACGAGGCGACGAGACCCGGTCCAACAGTTTATATGCTTCGCACGACATTGGAGAGACAAAGATACGAAATAATAGGGAATTTTTTCGAAAATTTTCCTATCTTCGCATAGTGATAAAAACCCACCCAGGATGAAATACAAACGAATACTCTTGAAACTGAGCGGCGAGTCGCTTCAGGGCTCCCAGAAATACGGGCTGTCGCCCGAAGTGCTGCAATCCTACGCCGAGCAGATCAAGGCCGCAGCCGCTACGGGCGTCGAGATCGGAATCGTCATCGGCGGAGGCAACATCTTCCGCGGACTCTCCGGCGCCAAGAAGGGTTTCGACCGCGTGAAGGGTGACCAGATGGGGATGCTCGCCACGATCATCAACTCCCTGGCCCTCCAGTCCGCACTCGAAGACAACGGCGTCAAGTGCAAGGTCCTCACCTCGATCCGCATGGAGCCCATCGGCGAATACTTCTCCAAGGCCCGCGCCATCGAGTACCTCCAGGCCGGATACGTGGTCATCATCGGAGGCGGAACCTCCAACCCCTACTTCACCACCGACTCCGCATCGGCCCTGCGCGGCATCGAGATCGAAGCCGACGTGCTGCTGAAGGGAACCCGCGTCGACGGAGTCTACACCGCCGATCCCGAAAAGGACCCCACGGCCACGAAATTTTCCGAGATCTCCTTCGAGGAGGTGCTCGACCGCCGGCTGAAGGTCATGGACCTCACGGCCTTCACCCTCTGCCGCGAAAACGGTCTCGAAATCATCGTATTCGACATGGACACCCCCGGCAACCTCGGACGGGTCCTCGCCGGAGAACCCATCGGAACCCTCGTAAAACACTGACGCCATGGCCATCCGAAAACCCCGCAGAAAAAGCAACCGCCAGTTGTGGATCATGCTCGCGCTGATCGTCGTCATCGTCGCCGTCATCGCCCTGCTCCCCTCCGGCAACGAACCCGCCCGCGAGGAGACCGAAATCGAAGCCACAACGCTCGTCAAGGTCGGGGAGGAGGCCCCGAACTTCACGGTCGAGATGTTCGACGGAAGCACGGTCTCGCTCGCCGAACTCCGCGGGAAGGTCGTCCTGCTCAACTTCTGGGCCACGTGGTGCCCGCCCTGCCGCGAAGAGTTGACCCACGTCCAGGAAGAGATCATCGACCGCTTCGCCGAACGCCCCTTCGTCTTCCTGCCCGTTTCACGCGGGGAGAGCCGCGAGGCCGTTGCGGCCTTCCGCGAAGAAACCGGGTACGAATTCCCCATGGGGCTCGACTCCACACGCACCGTCTATGACCGCTTCGCCTCGAACTACATCCCCCGCAACTTCCTCATCGACGCCAAAGGCAAGGTCGTCGCGGCAACCGTGGGGTTCGACGATCTGGAGTTCGAGGAGCTGATCCAAACCATCGAGGCCACGATCAAAAAGGCCGAATAGATCCCGCCCAAAAAGTCCAAAACGAACGTAAAATCAAATCGATACTTGCAAATATGGATACCAAGACTATTCTCAACGACGCTTCGGCCCGGATGCAGAAGGCCATCGACCATCTCGAAGAGGAACTCCTCAACGTACGTGCCGGAAAAGCCTCGCCCAATGTGCTGAATGGCGTCATGGTGGACTATTTCGGTTCGCAGGTGCCCGTGTCGGGTGCCGCCAGCGTCACCGTCCCCGATGCCAAGACCATTCTGATCCAGCCCTGGGACAAGAAGATGCTCCGCCCCATCGAAAAGGCCATCCTCGACTCCAACATCGGACTCACCCCCTCGAACAACGGTGAGACCATCCGCCTCACGATTCCGCCGCTGACCGAGGAGCGACGCAAGGAGTTGGTAAAACAGATCCGCGGCGAGGCCGAAACCGCCCGCATCAGCCTCCGGAATGCCCGACGCGATGCCGTAGACGCCTTCAAGAAGGCTCAGAAGGAGGGTATGCCCGAGGATGAATCCAAAGACGGCGAAACCCAGTCGCAGAAACTCCTCGAAAAGTTCACCAAGACGCTGGATGAAATCCTCGCCAAGAAGGAGAAGGAGATCATGACCGTCTGAGGCCCGGCCCCAAACCGCCTTTACGAAAAAAAATCCGACTGCATTCCGCGGTCGGATTTTTCGTGAGATGAGGGAGGGGGGGGCAGAGGGGCGGGCAGAGTGAAGGCTGGAGGTGTGCAGCACAAAAAAGCGGGAGGCCGTCATCGACCTCCCGCACAGGATTTTCGGTATGCGAAGATTAGAGCTTCGGACCGGCAGCCACGAGGCTCTTGCCCTCCTCGTTGCCCGTGAACTTCGTGAAGTTCTTGATGAAGCGGCCGGCAAGATCCTTGGCCTTCTCATCCCACTCGGCTGCGTTTGCATAGGTGTCGCGCGGATCCAGGATCTTCGGATCAACACCCGGCAGCTCGGTCGGAACCTTGAAGTCGAAGACAGGAATCATCTTCGTAGGAGCCTTGTCGATCGAACCGTCCAGAATGGCGTCGATGATACCACGCGTATCCTTGATCGAGATACGCTTGCCGGTGCCGTTCCAACCCGTGTTCACCAGGTAGGCCGTAGCGCCCGACTTCTCCATCTTCTTCACCAGCTCCTCACCGTACTTCGTGGGGTGCAGCGACAGGAAGGCAGCTCCGAAACATGCCGAGAAGGTCGGCGTCGGCTCCGTGATACCACGCTCCGTACCCGCCAGTTTGGCCGTGAAGCCCGACAGGAAGTAGTATTTCGTCTGCTCCGGGGTCAGGATCGATACCGGGGGCAGCACTCCGAATGCATCGGCCGAGAGGAAGATCACCTTCTTGGCAGCCGGAGCCTTCGATACCGGTTTTACGATGTTCTCGATGTGGAAGATCGGGTACGATACGCGGGTGTTCTCCGTCACCGACTTGTCGGCGTAGTCGATCTTGCCCTTCTTGTCAACCGTCACGTTCTCCAGCAGCGCGTTGCGGCGGATGGCGTTCCAGATGTCCGGCTCGTTCTCCTGCGAAAGATTGATCACCTTGGCGTAGCAGCCGCCCTCGAAGTTGAAGACGCCGTCATCGTCCCAGCCGTGCTCGTCGTCACCGATGAGCTGACGCTTCGGGTCGGTCGAAAGCGTCGTCTTGCCCGTGCCCGACAGTCCGAAGAAGATAGCCGTCTCGCCCTTCTCGTTCGTGTTGGCCGAGCAGTGCATCGAAGCCATGCCCTTCAGCGGGAGCAGGTAGTTCATGTACGAGAACATACCCTTCTTCATCTCACCGCCGTACCACGTGTTGATGATCACCTGCATCTTCTCCGTCAGGTTGAACACAACGGCCGTCTCCGAGTTCAGACCCAACTTCTTGTAGTTCTTCACCTTGGCTTTCGAGGCGTTCAGGACCACGAAGTCCGGCTCACCGTACTTCTCCAGCTCCTCGTCCGTCGGACGGATGAACATGTTCTTCACGAAGTGTGCCTGCCAAGCCACCTCCATGATGAAACGGATCTTCAGGCGCGAGTTCTCGTTGGCGCCGCAGAACGTATCAACCACGTAGAGTTTCTTGTTCGAAAGCTCCTCGGCAGCGATCTTCTTCAGCTCCTTCCAGGCAGCCTTCGTTACGGGTTTGTTGTCGTTCTTGTACTCGTCCGACGTCCACCAGATCGTATCCTTCGTGGTCTCGTCCATTACAAAGAACTTGTCCTTGGGCGAACGACCCGTGTAGACGCCCGTCATCACGTTCACGGCGCCCGTCTCGGTCAACTGGCCCTTCTCGTAGCCACGCAGGCCCTTCTTGGTCTCCTCACGGAACAGTTCGTCGTAGGAGGGGTTGTACACGATCTCGGTCACACCCGTGATCCCGTACTTTCTCAGATCCATCTTGTCCATAACTTGTTTATTTTAATTAAACCTCAATCCTTAACCTAACGTCCGAACGTCGCCGAAAAGTACGCACTCGGACGGCACAAAGGTAAAAAAACTTTCAGAATTGTGAAAAAAATAACAATAAAAATTAGCAAATTTTTTATTATCCTTCTCCAAGCCCTCTCCAAACCTCATCAGAAGGGCTTCCTGGCCCGGTTTTGAAGCTTTTTTACCGTTCGCTTTTTGCCGTCGGGCCGACGGTTTCGAAAGGAAGGCTTGCGAAAATCGGGCCGAGCCGCCGCAAAAGTCTTCGACGCCGAAACTTTTCCCGAAAAGCCCCCAAGAAGAGAGGCACGATCCGGACGGAACGGTTTTCAAATGACAGCAAAAAGAGCAGGTTGATTTCATCTCGAAAAATATTCGCCCGATCCGATTATTTTTATTAACTTTGGATGGTATGGCCGGACTCTATATCCATATTCCCTTCTGCAAGCGCATCTGCGCCTACTGCGACTTCTTCCGAGAGGCCGGGACCGCCCGGATGGAACCCCTCGCCGAAGCCATGCACCGCGAACTCGACCGACAACGGGCGTATCTCGGCGGAGAGCCCGTCCGGACCCGCTATTTCGGAGGCGGAACCCCTTCGCTCTGCCCCCCGGAGCTCCTCGAAAGGCTCCTCGAACATGCCGCCCGCAACTTCGACTGCACCCAAGTCGAGGAGACGACCCTCGAAGCCAACCCCGACGACCTGACGCCCCCCTATCTCGACGCGCTCCGGCGCATCGGGATCGACCGGCTTTCGATCGGCATCCAATCCTTCGATGACGACTGCCTGCGGCTGATGAACCGGCGCCACAATGCCGCCCAAGCCCGCGAAGCCGTCCGAAACGCACAACGGGCCGGATTCGAAAACATCAC
Source organism: Candidatus Alistipes intestinigallinarum (assembly GCA_019115745.1). Taxonomy (GTDB): domain Bacteria; phylum Bacteroidota; class Bacteroidia; order Bacteroidales; family Rikenellaceae; genus Alistipes; species Alistipes intestinigallinarum. Next base: position 138,408 of record DXDA01000056.1, on the reverse strand, counting down.
CGTCGACCTGATCTTCGGCGTCCCCGGATTCGGCGGCGATTCGCTCCGCAACTCCCTCGACTGCGCCCTCGGGCTCGGCGTGCAGCACATTTCGGCATACCATTTGACCATCGAACCCGGGACCGCCTTCGGGCGCAAGGCCGCACGCGGAGAGTTCGCCCCCGTGGACGAAGCGGTCAGCGAGGCCGAATATGCCCTCGTCCACGAAACCCTTACGAAAGCCGGATTCGAGCATTACGAGGTTTCGAATTTCGCCCGCCCCGGATTCCGGGCCCGCCACAACGCCGCCTACTGGCACGGTGTGAAGTACCTCGGAATCGGACCCGCAGCACACTCGTTCGACGGCCGGGAACGACATTGGAACGTTCCATCCGTCGAACGCTATATCGAAGGTACGCCGCCGGAAACGGAGCTCCTTTCGGACCGGGACCGTTTCAACGAATACGTCATGACCCGTCTCCGGACCGCCGAAGGGATCGATACGCACGAGGCTGAGGCTCTTTTCGGGACCGAACGCATCGCCCGGCTCCGGCAAAATGCCGAGCCGTGGATCCGCGCCGGAGCCCTCCGAAACGACTCCGCCCGGATGGCGATCCCGCCGGAACGGATGCTCGTTTCCGACGCCGTGATCGAAGACCTCTTCGAAACGTAACCATCGACGCAACCAAGTGAAACAGAAATGTTAAGTTATTCTTAAATATTTTTAGAAATTACGCCGCGAATTGTTTTATCTAAATATAAGTATTACCTTTGCGCCCGGATTCAATTCCGTTCGTCACGAATTACAAACAAGCGATTAAGTATATGAGCAACGCTAAACACACTCCCGATTTCCTGTTCGAGGTAAGCTGGGAGGTATGCAACAAAGTGGGTGGAATCCACACCGTCATCTCCACAAAGGCACAGACCGCAACCCGTAAATTCGGAGACCACTATCTCCTGATCGGTCCCGACCTCTCCCACGAAGGCGTCAACCCCGAATTCGAAGAGGACCCGAACATGTTGAAGGCCTGGAGGCAGGGCCTCTACAACGAGGGCATCCGCGTACGCGCCGGACACTGGAAAATAAAGGGCGAACCCAAAGTCCTCCTCGTCGACTTCTCCTCGCTCATCCCCCGCAAGGACGAAATCCTCAAAAGCCTCTGGGAGTCCTATCACGTAGACTCCATCTCCGGACAGTGGGACTACATCGAACCCGTGCTCTTCGGATGGGCCGCCGGTGTCGTGATCGCTTCCCACGTCAAGACGTTCGGCGCCCCGACCGACAAGATCGCCGCCCATTTCCACGAGTGGCAGACCGCAGCCGGAGGCCTCTATCTGCGCAACCACTCCCCCTATGTGGCCACCGTATTCACGACCCATGCCACCGTCATGGGCCGCTGCATCGCCGGAAACCGGCTGCCCCTCTACAACTCCCTCACGAAATTCAACGCCGACGAGCTGGCCCGCCGCTTCAACGTCGTGGCCAAACACTCGATCGAGAAGATGGCCGCCACCTATCACGACGCCTTCCTCACCGTCAGCGACATCACCGCCAACGAGTGCAAGTACCTCCTCGGGCGTGAACCCGACGGCGTCACGCCCAACGGTTTCGAAAACGACTTCGTGTGGTCCGGAGACGAGTATTACACCAAGCGCGACGACGCCCGCAAGGCCATGATTACCGTCGCCGAGGCTTGCCTGGGCGAAAAGTTCTCGGGGGACCCCCTGATCATCGGAACCAGCGGCCGATACGAGTTCCGCAACAAGGGCATCGATGTCTTCATCGAGTCGCTCAAACTCCTGGCTCAGTCCGACAAGCTCCAGCGCGAAATCCTCGCGTACATCACCGTCCCGGCCGGAAACCGCGGACCTCGCGTCGACCTGCAGGCTCACCTGGCAAATCCGGCGAACCCCATCGACGAAAAACAGTACAAATACTCGACGCACTACCTCGAAGACCAGACCTGGGACCCCATCGTGAACGCCCTGAAGGAGAGCCCGCTCACGCAGCCCGGTTCGAAAGTGAAGGTCATCTTCGTCCCCACGTACCTCAACCGCGCCGACGGAATCTTCAACAAGGACTACTACGAACTCCTCGTCGGCATGGACCTCACGGTATTCCCCTCCTACTACGAACCCTGGGGATACACCCCGCTGGAGTCCGTGGCCTTCTCCGTCCCGACCGTCACCACGACCCTCGCCGGATTCGGCCTCTGGGTCGACAAACAGCGTGAACACGCCGGCGTCGAGGTCATCCGACGCGACGACTACAACGACAAGGAGGTCGAGGAGAAGATTGCCGACGCCCTGCTGCGCTTCAGCCTCCTGGATGAAAAGCACGTCAACGAAGTCCGGACTTCGGCCTTCGAAATCTCGATGACCGCCCTCTGGGAGCACCTCTTCGCAGCCTACGAGCAGGCATACTCCGAGGCGATCGACAGCTCCATCATGCGTACGAACCGAGCCATGCTCGACGACGGCGGCGCCAAAACCGAACAGATCAACTTCGTCCGCCAGCAGCTCTTCGTCGAAAAACCCAACTGGAGCCGCATGATGGTCGACAAGACCCTCCCCAAACGCCTGCACGCCCTGGAGGAGCTCTCGCGCAACCTCTGGTGGTGCTGGAACCCCGGAGCCCGCGACCTCTTCGAAGGAATCGACCCCGCTCTCTGGGCCGAGTGCGAAAGCAACCCCATCGCTTTCCTCGACAAACTCAGCGTCGAGCGGATGCGCGAACTCGAAAAGGATTCCAACTTCCTCGCCCTGCTGGATGCCGTACACACCCAGTTCCGCGACTACATGAACGAAAAACCCGACCCGAAAGCCACCTCGATCTCCTACTTCTCGATGGAGTACGGTCTGCACTCCTCGCTGAAGATCTACTCCGGAGGTCTGGGCATTCTGGCCGGAGACTATCTCAAGGAGGCTTCGGACCGCAACGTCCCGATGGCCGCCGTCGGACTCCTCTACCGCTACGGATACTTCACCCAGCGGCTCTCCGCTCAGGGCGCACAGGAGGCTACCTACGAGGCCCAGAACTTCTACAAACTCCCGATCTCGCCCGTGCGTGACGAGGCCGGAAACTGGATGACCGTCTCCATCGCATTCCCCGGACGTACGCTCCTGGCCCGCATCTGGAAATGCCAGGTCGGACGGACCGACCTCTACCTGCTCGACGCCGACATCGAGGACAATCTCGAAGAGGACCGTCAGGTTACCCACTACCTTTACGGAGGCGACTGGGAGAACCGGCTCAAGCAGGAGATCCTGCTCGGCATCGGCGGTATCCGCGCCCTGCGGAAACTCGGCATCAAGCACGACGTATACCACTGCAACGAGGGGCACGCCGCATTCATCGGCATCGAGCGCATCCGAGACCTGGTCAACCACCGCAAACTCTCCTTCTCGGAGGCTCTGGAGGTCGTCCGCTCGTCGTCGCTCTTCACGACCCACACCCCCGTTCCGGCCGGTCACGACGCATTCCCCGAGTCGATGATCCGTCAGTACATGTCGCACTATCCCGACGTGCTGGGTATCACCTGGGAGCAGTACATCAACCTCGGAAAGACAAACCCCAACGATCCGAACGAGAAGTTCTCGATGTCGGTGCTCGCCTGCAACCTCTCGCAGGAGGTCAACGGCGTATCGTGGCTCCACGGAGAGGTCTCGAAGGATATCCTCGGAAACATGTGGCCCGGATACTTCAAGAACGAACTCCACATCGGATACGTCACCAACGGCGTACACTTCCCGACCTGGATCGCAACCTCCCTGCGCCGGCTCTATGCCCGTTACTTCGCCGACGGTTTCGAAGGACATACCTATGATATCCCCGCCTGGCAGAAGGTGCACAACATCCCCGACGCCGAACTCTGGGAGGAGCGCATGAAGCTCAAGAACCGGCTCATCAAGCATATCCGCAAGCGTTACAGCAACCCCAAGGAGGTGCGTCTCGACTCCCCGCGGCAGATGCTTCAGGTCATCGAAGGACTCCGTCCCGACGTGCTGACCATCGGTTTCGCCCGCCGCTTCGCAACCTACAAGCGCGCATACCTGCTCTTTACGAACCTCGACCGCCTCGCCGCCATCGTCAACAACAAGGAGCGCCCCGTACAGTTCATCTTCGCGGGTAAGGCCCACCCCAACGACAAGCCCGGTCAGGACCTCATCAAACGAATCGTCGAAGTGGCCGCCATGCCGCAGTTCGTCGGCAAGATCCTCTTCCTGCAGAATTACGACATGGAGCTCGCACGCCGCATGGTACAGGGCGTGGACGTTTGGCTCAACACCCCGACCCGTCCGCTGGAGGCTTCCGGAACCTCGGGTGAAAAGTGCGTCATGAACGGCGTCATGCAGTTCTCCGTACTCGACGGATGGTGGGTCGAAGGGTACAAGGAGGGTGCCGGTTGGGCTCTCCCGATGGAGCGGACCTTCACCGACCAGCACTTCCAGGACGAACTCGACGCCGAGATGATCTACAACACCATCGAGGATCAGATCGCTCCCAAATACTACGCACGCGAAGCCGACAACATCCCGCACGAATGGGTCGCTTCGATCAAGAAGTGCGTCGCCGACATCGCATCCAACTTCACGACGAACCGGATGCTCATCGACTACGAGGAGCGGTTCTACAACAAACTCGCGGCCCGGAAACACCAGATGGCCAAGGATTCCTACCGGATGGCACGCGAAATCGCTGCCTGGAAACGAAAGGTATCCGCAGCCTGGGACCAGATCCGTGCCGTTGACGTACAGCGCGTGAAGATCGACAAGGAGGCCGTATATGTCGGTGAAAAGTACCGCTTCTCCGTGACGGTCGACATCGCCAATCTCCGGCCCGAGGATATCGGAGTCGAAATGGTGCTCGCCCGCCAGATCGTCGGAGGGCAGACCGTCAACGTCACCCGGACGATTCAGCTCGAACGATCCAAAATCGACGGAAGTCTGGTGACGTACTCCCTCGACTACACCCCCGACGAGGCCGGAACGTTCGATGTCGCACTGAGAATCTACCCCAGCAATCCGAACCTCCCGCACCGAATGGATTTCGCACTCGTAAAATGGGCTTAATCACATTTTATAGGGAGAACCGACAGAAAAACATCGAATTTCAGCAATAGCATTGCTATTTTTCGATTTTTTGAATATCTTTAATGTCGAATAGCATTTTTTTAAGCATATGTCAGCATTAACCTTCGACAAAAGCGAACTCGGGAACCTGGAGTACTCCCTCCAGCGCGAAATGCTCGCTACGGACCGAATCGGCGGATACATGAGCACGACCATCGTATGCTGCAACACCCGCCGGTATCACGGACTGATCGTATCCCCGATCGACACCAGCGACCGGACCTATGTCCTCCTCTCGGCCCTCGATGAAACGATCATCCAGCACGACCAGACATTCAACCTGGCCCTCCACCGCTTCAAAGGCGCCTACGAGCCCCGCGGTCACAAGTACATCACCGACTTCGAATACACCCCCACGCCGACGATCACCTATCGCGTGGGCGGCGTGATTCTCAAAAAGGAGATGCTCTGGATCCACAAGCGGACCCAGCTCATGATCCGCTACACGCTCGTCGATGCACACTCCGAGACCCGCCTGCGGCTCCGCCCCTTCCTCGCTTTCCGCGACAAACACGCCCTGACCCATGCGAACATGGAGGCCGACGGACACTCCTATCCCGCCGTAAACGGCGTGAAGTGCCGGCTCTACGGCTCGTTCCCCTGGCTCTACCTCCAGACCAACAAACCCGATACGGAGTTCGTCCCCGCTCCCGACTGGTACTACAACTTCGAGTACCTGCAGGACATCGCCCGCGGATACGACGGCTACGAGGATCTCATGACAACCGGCTATTTCGAGACCGAGCTCAAGAAGGGCGAAAGCATCATCTTCTCCGCATCGCTCGACGAAATGGGCTCCGCGAAGACCATCGATGAACTCTTCCAGGGTTCCATCGCCCGACGCACGCACAAGATCGACTTCATCAGTTGTCTCGAACACTCCGCCCGCCAGTTCCTGATCCGCCGTCCCGGAAACCGCACGGAGGTGATCGCCGGATATCCCTGGCACGGCGTATCCGGTCGGCAGACATTCATCGCGCTGCCCGGAATCACCCTCCGGCAGAACCACAAGGAGGACTGCATCGACGCACTCGACACCCAGGTTCGGGAGATGTGCAACGGCATGTTCTGCGGAGACTTCTCCGCGGCCGTAGCCGCTGACGCACCCCTGTGGTTCTTCTGGACCCTGCAGCAGTTGGAGGCTCAGATTGGCGGAAAGGCAATCTGGGAACGTTACGGAGAAGCCATGAAGCAGATCCTCGATGCCTATAAACAAGGTGTTGCGGGTCGCGTGATCCTCAATGACAACGGACTGATCTGGGCCTCCGCGGAGCGCACGCCGCTGACGTGGATGAACTCCGTGATCGCCGGGAACCCCGTCACCCCTCGCAACGGATATCAGGTGGAGGTCAACGCACTCTGGTACAACGCCGTATGCTATACGCTGAAACTCGCGGCGGAAAACGGGGACAAGAAGTTCGTCAAGGCCTGGGAGAAACTCCCCGAAAAGACCAAGACTTCGTTCAACGAACTCTTCCTGCTGCCCGAAGGCTATCTGGCCGACTACGTCGGATTCGAAGGTCCGGTCAAGGAGATTCGGCCCAACATGATCATCGCCTGCGGACTCCCCTACAAGATGCTTGACGAACAGGCTCAGCTCGACGTCATTCAGACCGTCCGGCAACACCTCCTCACCCCGAAGGGACTGCGCACCCTGTCGCCCCGCAACCCGCTCTACAAGGGCTCGCAGGAGGGTACGCCCGAGGAGCGCGACTTCGCCGGAAAGAACGGGTCCGTATGGCCCTGGCTCCTGGAGTTCTACGTACAGGCCTGCTTCGACATCAACGGCGATGCCTTCCTTTCCCAAGCCGAGGAGATTCTCGAAGGGTTCGAAGAGGACATTCAGTCCTACGGTATCGGCTCCATTAGCGAGCTCTTCGATGCCGATCCTCCCTATGCTCCCCGCGGTGCCATCTCGCAGGCTTGGAGTGTCGCTTCCGTACTGGACATCCACGCCATGATTCAGACCCGCAAGGCGAACAAGGCGGAGGAACCCAAGAAAAAGACGACCCGCAAGGCTGCCGCAAAACCCGCTGCCAAGACTGCGGCCAAGACCGCGGAGAAGAAGGCATACGCGTCGGCCGAACCGAAAACCAAAAAGACGGCGGTCCGCAAGACCGCTGCCAAGAAGGCAGCAGCGAAATAGGTTGCCTCTGCCCGACGACCCGGCCCCGGGCGATGAGCCCGGGACACCGGACAGGCCTTACCAGCAAGAGTTGAGTGAACGACGACTGCCGACCGCAAGGAAGGCAGCCGCAGCGTCGACGAGCCGAAAGAAGTCCCGGACAACAAGCCCCGACCCCGAAGACTCCACGACGGAAAGGATGAAGTGTGACTTGAACGCCAAGGCAACAAGCCGGACAAAAAAGACTGAACGCAAGCATATACAAGACAAAACAGAATAAGACATGAAAGTATTAATGTTCGGATGGGAGTTCCCGCCTCATATCGCAGGCGGATTGGGAACGGCCTGCTACGGGATGACCCGCGGATTGGCTCGAAACGGAGTCGACGTCACATTCGTCGTCCCGCACGCATACGGCGATGAAGACCAGCGGTTCACGCACGTCCTCAACGCCAGCGAGGTCGAGGCCCTCTACGGCTCTACCGGAAGCGGCGCCGACGACATCCTCGAAAAGATGTCGTTCATACACATCGACTCCAACATGGTCCCTTACATCTCCCCCGAAGAGTATGAATCCTACCACGAGCAGTACGTCAAATCGGGCCAACACGTCTGGTCCACGACCGATGCCTGGAAACAACGCTACACCTTCTCGGGAAAATACGGCGCCAACCTCATGGAAGAGGTCGCCCGCTATGCCGTCGTCGCCGCTCAGGTGGCACGCGACCTCGAAGGACAGTTCGACGTCATCCACGCTCACGACTGGCTTACGTACTACGCCGGAATCGCCGCAAAACGGGTCTCCGGAAAACCCCTCGTCGTACACATGCACGCTACGGAGTATGACCGCAGCGGCGAAAACGTAAACACCCAGGTTCACGCCATCGAATTGAACGGAATGCGCGCCGCTGACCGCGTCATCGCCGTCTCGAACCTCACCCGCAACATCGTCATCAACCGGTACGGAATCCCCGCCGAAAAGGTCGTGACGGTCCACAACGCCGTGCGATTCGCGGAAAAGGACACCACCGTGCCCGAACGCGGCGTCTCGGACAAGATCGTCACCTTCCTGGGACGTATCACCTACCAGAAAGGCCCCGACTACTTCGTCGAAGCCGCTGCCAAGGTCCTCAAGCGCGTGCCCAACGTCCGCTTCGTCATGGCCGGATCCGGAGACATGATGAACCACATCATCCGCCGGGTCGCACGACTCGGTATCGCGGACCGCTTCCACTTCACCGGATTCCTCCGCGGGGAGGACGTCCACAAGATGTTCCAGCTTTCGGACGTATACGTCATGCCTTCGGTTTCGGAGCCCTTCGGAATCTCGCCCCTCGAAGCCATGCGGTCGAACGTTCCCGTCATCATCTCCAAGCAGAGCGGTGTGGCTGAAGTCCTCGACTACGCCGTCAAGGTCGACTACTGGGATGTCGACGCCCTGGCCGATGCCATCTACGGCCTGATCGAATATCCGGCCCTGGCCAAAATGTTCGCTTCAAAAGGCCTCGCCGAAGTGACGAACCTCAAGTGGAACGACGCCGCAGCAAAAATCAAGAAGGTCTACGAAGACGCGATCGAAGAGAGTAAGAATCAATCCAAATAGAAATACACCATCATGAAAACCGTTTGCCTCTATTTTCAGGTACATCAGCCCTGGCGTCTGAAGAAGTACCGCTTTTTCAACATGGGCAAGGACCATAACTACCTGGACGACCTCCAGAACCGTGCAATCATGCAGAAGGTCGCCCGCCAATGTTACCTCCCGATGAACGCCTTGCTGCTCAAACTCATCAAGGAGAACAAAGGAAAGTTCCGCTGCTCGTTCTCGATCACCGGAATCGCCATCGAACAGATGAAGGCCTTCGCACCCGAAGTCCTCGACTCGTTCAAGGAGCTCGCAGCTACCGGATGTGTGGAATTCCTCGCTGAAACCTACTCGCACTCCCTCGCGGCGCTCGCCTCCAAGGAGGATTTCGAAGAGCAGGTGAAGCTCCATACGAACCTCATCAAGAAGGAGTTCGGCGTGAAACCCACCGCTTTCCGCAACACCGAGCTGATCTACTCCGACGAAATCGGAGCCATGGTGGCCGGAATGGGATTCCGTACGATGCTCGCCGAAGGCGCCAAGCACGTCCTGGGTTGGAAATCGCCCAACTACGTCTACGCAAACGCCATCGACCAGAAGCTCCGCCTCCTGCTGCGCAACTACAAGCTCTCGGACGATATCGCATTCCGATTCTCGAACCGCAGTTGGGACCAGTGGCCGCTGACCGCCGACAAGTATGTACAGTGGCTCGCATCGGAGGATACCCCCGGGGAGGTCATCAACCTCTTCATGGATTACGAGACCTTCGGCGAACACCAGGCTGCCGATACCGGAATCTTCGAGTTCATGCGCGCCCTGCCCAAAGCCATTCTCGCCAAGAAGAACGGGCTGGAATTCGCTACCGTCACCGAAGCCGCCAAGAAGCATCAGCCCGTAGCCGTACTCCACTGCCCGCACGTAATGTCCTGGGCCGACGAGGAGCGTGACATCACCGCCTGGCTCGGAAACGAACTCCAGAACGAGGCCTTCTCGAAGCTCTATGCCCAGAAGGAGAAGGTAAAGGCGCTGAAGAATCCCGATTTCGACTACGTATGGAGTTTCATGCAGACCTCCGACCACTTCTACTACATGGCGACCAAGTGGCTCTCCGACGGGGATGTACACTCCTACTTCAACCCCTACGACTCGGCTTATGACGCCTTCATCAACTACATGAACGTCCTCTCGGACTTCATCATCGAGCTGGACAAGGCCGTAGCCGCCAAAAACACCAAGAAGGCTTAAGCCCGAAGGTATCGACAATGCGAAAAGGAGCCCGCGAAAAACGCGGGCTCCTTTTTACTTGCGTCCGCCCCGTAAACGGGAGGAGCATGGATCGGAGGCGGCTACCCTTTGCGTTTGTAACGCGACGGCGAGGTGCCCGTATGCTGCTTGAAATATTTCCCGAAGAACGACTGCGTCGAGAAGTTCAGATGGTAGGCGATCTCCTGGATGCTCATCCCCGAATACTTCAGCAGGGTCTTCGCTTCGAGAATCACCGACTCGTCGATCCATCGCGCCGCCGTCTTCCCGCTCACCTCCTTCACCACCGACGAAAGGTATTTCGGCGTGATGTTCATCTGACGCGCGTAGAAACTCACGTTCCGTTCCCGCTTGTTATACTGCTGCAGAAGCGACATGAACTGGTCGAACAGCACCTCGCAGCGACCCTGCTTCATCTCGCCGGGCTGCTCCCGCTGGTTGATCTCCGTAATAATATAGAAGGCCGTCGTGAAGAGCGTGCGGATGATTTCATGACGGTAGCGCTCCTTGTCGCTGCGAAGCATCGTCTTGATCAACTGGAACAACTGCCGAATCTCATCCACATCCTCCTGCCGGACCTCCAGCACCGGGGCCTTCCCGAAACGCATGTAGACCGGCAGCGACGTCGACAGGTCGATCTGGATCTCATTGACGAACGACTTCGAAAACGCCAGCAGGTAGGCTGCAGCATTCGACGAGCACTTCACCGTCCGGATGATCGAGTCCGGATTGAAAAAAACGATCGTATTGGGACGCACCGCATAGTTCTGCATGTCGATCGACACCACCGCCTCGCCCGCCATCATGATGATCGCCGTAAAGCCGTCGATCGACGTCGGATAGTTGGCCGTCGTATTCTTGTCGGTCGTAAGCGTCGTAATGACCAGGTCGTCCGAAAGGTAAAAGACATCGCTCATCTCCTTCTTGATCCGGGAGATGGAGACCTTATGCAACCCTTCCCGTCCGCCTCGTGTCATTTTGCCGGTTTCCGCCATAGCGCCTCGTTTTTTGACAAAAATAACATTTACCCCGCAAAATCGCAAACCACAATTCAAAAAAGCACCTCATTCGCAATGCGAAAGAGGTGCCAGGCAGAAATTGCCCCATCGGGGCGTCAAAAACAAGGTCAATCCGCTTCCCGGAACGGACACATCACGCGAAGTCCGCCCGCCACGCACTCGATATGCAGCGGAAATTCGGCTCCCGGCTGACCGTCGACATCCGTCGGTTCGTTGATCGTCGACTGGATGTCGATCCGCCGCGCCCGGAGGTGACGCACGATCTTCGGACTGCCGCCCAGCAGGTAACGGCCCATGGCCAGCGTCGAACGGAAGAGGTCCTTCTTCTCCAGCAGGATGCAGTCGAACAACCCGTCGCGGATCGACGACGTACGCGCCAGGCGGAAGCCGCCGGCCGTCTCGCCGTTGAAGATCAGCACCATCAGCGACCGCAGGTCGAAGTGCTCGCCGTCGGCCACGATCTCCAGCGGTACGGCATGGATCGTCCGGAACTCCTTCACCCCCTCGATGATATAGGCCAGCTTGCCGATGAGGTGTTTGTGCGAATCCGGAGTGCGCTGCGATGTCGTCGTAAAGATCCCGAACGAGAAGATGTTCACGAACCACAGGTCGTTGACACGTCCCACATCGACCCGCTCCTCCCGGCCCGAAGCGATCTGGCGCGCCGCTTCGAGCACCTCGCCCGACATCCCGAGCGCCCCGGCAAAATCGTTCGCCGTACCGGCCGGGATCACCCCGATGGGGATATCCAGCCCCTTGCGCTTCATCGCATTCACGGCGAAATTCACCGTGCCGTCACCACCCGCAACGACCATCAGGTCGATCGTTTCGTGACCGTCGAAAGGGTTGACATCGAAATCGATCGGTTGCGGAACGATGTCGTAGCCGTGTTCCCGGAAAATCGAATCGATCTGCTCGGCATTGCGGGCGATCCGCCCGCGGCCCGACCGGGGATTGTAGAGAAAAACTGCGGTTTTCATGTAGCCTTTTATACTCCGTATTACTCCATAAGCAGCGATTGCATCGCCGGTGAGACATACTCTTCATAGGTTTCGCCCGAGCCCGCAAGGATAAAATAGACCTTCACCTCCGGCATCCGGCCGGCCAGCGCCAGCGCATCGTCGGCGCCCAGGGCCAGGAACATCGTTCCCAGGGCATCGGCCTCGGCACACGTCGGGGCGACGACCGTCACGGACAGCAGCCGCGACACCACGCTGCGACCCGTACGGGGATCGAGCGTATGGGCCACCTTGTTGCCGTCGGCATCCAGGTAGAAGCGCCGGTAGTTGCCCGACGTGGCAAGCCCCCCTTCGGAGAGCCGGATCCGCCGCTGGAGGTATTCACCGTCGGTCATGTTCCCGTCGAACGGGGTCTCGACCCCGATCCGCCACGGTTGGCCCTGGCGGTTCACGCCCCGGCAGCGCACCTCGCCCCCGATGTCGACGATGTAGTTCTCGGCCCCGAACCGTTCGACCAGGTCGGCCAGCAGGTCCACCGTATAGCCCTTGGCCACGGAGTTGAAGTCGAGCTGCACCCGCGGGTCCTCCTTCACCAGCCGGTTGCCCTCGATGCGCACCTTCTCGCGCCCCACAAAGCAGAGAATCGAGTCGATGTTCGGATCCGCCTGGGCCTCCTTGCCGGCAAACCCCCACGCCTCGACCAGCGGCTTGACCGTCACGTCGTAGCGCCCGTCGCTCAGCGCCCCGATGCTGTCCGCAAGGCGCAGGTTGAAGGCGATATGGCGGTCGACCGTGTCCGTCTCGTTGCGGTTCAGGCGGCTCAGCAGGGACCCCTCGTCGAAGATCGACATCGACGACTTTGCCTCCCGGTCGAGCTCCATGATCGCCCGATAAAGCTCCTGCGACGTCGTGTTCCGGACGTCAGCCACCACGTGCAGCGTCGTACCCAGCATCACCCCGTCGACCGTCGTATAGGACGGCCCGCTCCCGCAACCCGCAAAAAGGCCCGCCAGCAGCAGGATCAGCCATCCGAAAACTCCCTTGTCTCCCATAATTTTCACGCGTTTAGCCACAAAAATACGATTTTCCCCGCTAACTTCTCATTTTTCCGCCCAAAAGACGAAGAATTTTTAACTTTTCATTCCTAAATCCTAATTATATTCGTACCTTTGCCGAACGCTCTGGCGTTATCCACGGTAAGGGGGATGCGTCGTAGAGTGGAACTTAAATAAACTTTTTCAAAATGGCTTATTTAACAGCTGAAAAAAAGCAGGAGCTTTTTGGCCAGTACGGCAAGTCTAACACCGATACCGGTTCTCCCGAGAGCCAGATCGCGTTGTTTTCGTACCGTATCAACCACCTTACTGAACACCTCAAAAGCAACAAGCACGACTTCGGTACGCAGCGCGCGCTGCTCCGTCTGGTCGGTAAACGCCGTCAGTTGCTGGAGTATCTCAAGGAGGTAGACATCGAGCGCTACCGCGCAATCGTCAAGACGCTCAATCTCCGCAAGTAATCCCGAGGTAAGAATGAGGGCAATTCCCGTGTGGGATTGCCTTCATTTTCTTGCGACGAACAATCGAAACATCATAGGTTTAAATTTTTATGGAAGAAAAGAAGCTGTACAACGCAGTCCGCAAGATCATCACCCTGGCCGACGGTCGCCAGATCGAGATCGAAACGGGCAAGCTGGCCAAACAGGCCGACGGAGCCGTCGTCGTCAAGATGGGCGACACCATGCTCCTCGCTACCGTAGTGGCCGCTAAGGATGCAAAACCCGACACCGATTTCATGCCCCTCCAGGTCGAATACAAGGAGAAGTACGCCGCATGCGGCCGCTACCCCGGAGGTTTCATGAAGCGCGAAGGAAAGGCCAACGACAGTGAAATCCTCGTCGCACGCCTCATCGACCGCGCACTCCGCCCCCTGTTCCCCGCCGACTACCACGCCGAGGTATACGTCACCGTAAACCTCATCTCCGCGGACAAGGACATTCAGCCCGATGCGCTCGCCGGTCTGGCTGCATCGGCAGCGCTCGCCGTGTCGGACATCCCCTTCGGAGGCCCCATCTCCGAAGTCCGCGTCGTACGCCGAAACGGACAATATGCCATCAACCCCAACTTCTCCGAAATGCCCGAATGCGACCTCGACATCATGGTCGGAGGTACCATCGACAACATCCTCATGGTCGAGGGTGAGATGAAGGAGGTTTCCGAGGAGGTCATGCTCGGCGCCATCAAGTTCGCGCACGAGGAGATCAAGAAGCACTGCGCCGTACAGATCGAACTCTCGAAGGAGCTCGGCAAGGACGTGAAACGCACCTACTGCCACGAGGTCAACGACGAGGAGCTCCGCCAGACGATCATCAGCGAGCTCTACGACAAGGCCTACGCCATCGCCACGAGCGGCACGATGAAGCACGAGCGCGAGGATCTCTTCAACGCCCTCGAAGCCGAGTTTGCATCGCGCTACACCGAGGAGGAGCTCGTCGAAAAAGCTCCGCTCATCCACAAGTATTTCCACGACGACGTCCAGAAGAAGGCCATGCGCAACATGATCCTCGACGAGGGCAAGCGCCTCGACGGACGTCGTACCGATGAGATCCGCCCCATCTGGTGCGAGGTCGGATACCTGCCCGCCGCTCACGGTTCGGCCATCTTCACCCGCGGTGAAACGCAGGCCCTGGCAACCGTAACCCTCGGCACGAAACTCGACGAGAAGGTCAAGGACGAAGTCCTCGTACAGGGCACCGAGCAGTTCGTGCTCCACTACAACTTCCCGCCCTTCTCCACCGGTGAGGCAAAGGCTGCACGCGGTCTCTCGCGCCGCGAAATCGGACACGGACACCTCGCATGGCGCGCCCTGAAGCCCATGATTCCGCTGGGTGAGGAGAACCCCTACGCCGTACGTGTCGTATCGGACATCCTCGAATCCAACGGTTCGTCGTCGATGGCAACCGTCTGCGCCGGTACGCTCGCCCTGATGGACGCCGGCGTGAAGATCAAGAAGCCCGTATCGGGTATCGCCATGGGTCTGATCTCCGACTCCGCAACCGGCAAGTGGGCCGTCCTCTCCGACATCCTCGGCGATGAGGACCACCTCGGAGACATGGACTTCAAGGTAACCGGTACGAAGGACGGTATCACCGCCACGCAGATGGATATTAAGGTCGACGGTCTTTCGTACGAAGTCCTCGCCGCTGCCCTGGAGCAGGCCCGTCAGGGTCGTATGCACATCCTCGGCAAGATCACCGAGTGCATCGCCGAGCCGCGGGCAGACTACAAGCCCTGCGTACCGCGCATCGTTCAGATCACCATCCCGCAGGATATGATCGGTCCGGTAATCGGCCCCGGTGGAAAGGTTATTCAGGACATCCAGAAGACAACCAACACCACCATCACCATCACCGAGGTCGACAACAAGGGTATCGTAGATATCTTCGGGGTCGACAAGGAGGCGCTCGACGGTGCATTGGCACGCATCAAGGCCATCGTCGCTATCCCCGAGGTCGGCGAAACCTATCACGGAAAGATCCGTTCGATCGTCGCATTCGGCGCCTTCGTCGAGATCATGCCCGGAAAGGATGCCCTGCTCCACATCTCCGAGATCGACTACAAGCGGTTCGAGACCATGGAGGAGACCGGACTCAAGGAGGGTGACGAGATCGATGTCAAACTCATCGGACTCGATCCCAAGACCAACAAGCTCAAACTTTCGCGCAAGGCCCTGCTGCCGAAACCCGAAGGTTATGTCGAGCGGGAGCGTCGACCCAGACCCGAACGCGGGGAGCGTCGTGAGCGCCGCGAGCGGCATGAGCACAAGGAGGAATAAAAAGCTTCTGTTTTTGTGATATTTCGGACCGGAATTTTATCAGCAAATTCCGTCCGAAATATTGCATATATTGTCAGAGTTTTCTATATTTGCGATGTTCCAGCGCCCCAGAATCCAGAGGAGGGGGGGGGAGAGAGAAAAGAGAGGAAGAGGAGAGAAGAGGAGGTAGAGAAGGAGAGGAAGCAGAAAGACGGCCGGAGAAAGGACGGAAAGTGAAAACCGTGAATGAAGGCCGGAACGTGAAGATAGAGAAACAACAGAAGCTGGCAAAAAGGCAAACAATTAAAAATAAACAACACTAACTTTTACCTAATTATGAAAAACATCATGAAATTGAGCGTTGTGCTCGTGGCTGCCGCTTTGGCATTTTCGAGCTGTAACTGCTTCAAGAAGATGGCCCAGAATCGGGACGACATCAAGTTGACGGTGACCCCCGAGATTCTGACACTGAACAACGGCATCGTTGCCGCAGACATCAATGTCACCTTCCCGCAGGAGTATTTCAACAAAAAAGCCGTCATCAAGGTTACGCCCGTTATCGTGTTCGAAGGTGGCGAGGTGGCCGGAACGACCAAATATTACCAGGGTTCCAAGGTAGATGAGAACTATGCTGTCGTTGATCAGAAGAATGGCGGCAACTTCTCCCAGCACGTCGAATTCCCCTACGACCCCCGCATGGATCAGTGCGAGCTCCAGCTCCGCGCCGAGATCAAATGCCCTAAAGGCAAGTGCAAGGAGTTCACGCTCGTAAACCTCAACAACGGTGCAATCCCCACCAAGGAGCAGGCTGCTGTCCTGGCCGGTAACGATGCCGCTGCCAAGGCCGCTATCGCCAAGGAGTTCGGACTCACCGTCGCTTACGGTCTGAATACCCTCCAGAAAGACCTCAAGTACGGCGATCTGATGGAGCAGATGGACAACGACTACAAGAAGGTGACCACCGTCGTGGACAAAACCGACCTGCTCTATGCCATCAACTCCTCCGTCGTAACGAAGAAGAACGAGAAGAATGCAAACCTCGACGCTTTCAAGGCCAATGTAGACAAGAACCTCGGAAACGACCGCGCTACCCAGAACATCGCTGTGAAGGGTTATGCTTCGCCCGACGGTCCGGTGAAGTTCAACGACAAGCTCTCCAAGGCTCGTAGCGAGTCCAGCCAGAAGGTCGTTGCAAAACTCCTCAAGGATGCCGGTCTGGAGATCGATGCCGCTGCCTACGGTGAGGACTGGGACGGATTCAAGGAGCTCGTTGAGAAATCCAACATCCAGGACAAGAACCTCATTCTCCAGGTTCTCAGCCTCTACAACTCTCCCGCAGAGCGTGAGGCCGAAATCAAGAACATGTCCTCCGTATTCGAGGAGCTGAAGAAGGAGATCCTGCCCGAACTCCGCCGCTCGCAGATCGTGAACAGCACCGACCTCCAGGGTCTGACCGACGCTGAGATCATGGCTGCTTACCGCAACGGTGGCGAACTCACCCCCGAGCACTACCTCTACGCTGCTCAGGTTCTCGCCAAGAACCCCGCTGAGCAGGTTGAGATCCTCACCGCCGCTTCGAAGAAGTACAACGACGCTCGCATCTGGAACAACCTCGGTGTTGCCCAGACGCAGGTAGGCGACAAGGCTGAGGCCCTGAAGTCGTTCGAGAAGGCTGCCAAGCTCGACTCCTCGACGGAACTCAACAAGAACCTCCTGCTCGCAAACCTCGCAAACGGAAAGACCGCTGAGGCCAAGAAGTATGCCGCTGCTGCCGACGCCGAGTCGAAGGCCGCCATGGCTGCTGCCGAGGGTGACTACAAGACCGCTGCAAAGGGTCTGAAGGGTTACAACGAGGCTATCGCTCTGGTTCAGTCCAACGACCTGGCTGGTGCCAAGAAGGCAATCGCCAAGGACAACTCCGCCGAGGCTGACTACCTGCGCGCCGTGATCGCTGTCAAGGAAGGCGATCTGAAGACCGCTGAGGCTCAGCTCAAGAGCGCTGTATCCAAGAATCCCGAACTCGCCAAGAAGGCTGAGAAGGATGTCAATCTGAAGGCACTGAAGAAATAAGTTTCTTCACCATAAAGAGAAGCCCGGATCGTTTGATCCGGGCTTTTTTTGCGGGTTCGAATTATTTTCCTATTTTTGTAGAAAACCACCAACGAAAGTATGGAATACGCCAACCATCTGAAAGAGTATGCGCCCGCCTGTAGTACCGCTCAGGTAGACGAGGAAGTTGCCCGCATCCGCAAAATCGCAGAAGCTCGCAACCACAACGCCGAAGTATACAAGTTCTGTTACTCGGCCATCGACCTCACAACCCTGTCGTGCAACGACTCGGTAACCTCCGTCACGGAATTCGCGCGCAAAGCGGCGGAATTCTATGAAAAATACCCCCACATTCCCAACGTCGCATCGATCTGCGTCTATCCCGCATTCGTCGATACGGTAGGGCTCGCCGTCGACGGTACGCCGATGAGGATTACGAGCGTCGGAGGCGGATTCCCCGCAGCGCAGACCTTCCTCGAAGTGAAGGCGCTCGAAGTGGCCATGGCCGTGGAGAACGGGGCCGATGAGATCGACATCGTTCTGAATGTCGGCAGAATGCTCACGGGTGAATACGATGAGGCCGCCAATGAGGTGGAGGTGATCCGCGCCGAAATGGACAGCGACATCGTCCTGAAGGTCATCATCGAATCCGGAGCCCTCAAGACACCCGAACTCATCCGCAAGGCATCGTTACTGTCGATGTTCGCCGGAGCCGATTTCGTCAAGACCTCGACGGGAAAGATCGACGTTGCGGCAACCCCCGAAGCCGCCGTGGTGATGTGTCAGGCTATCCGCGACTATTACCAGCAGACCGGCCGCAAGGTGGGATTCAAGGCCGCAGGAGGCGTCCGGACCCCCGAGGACGCAGCGCTCTATTACACGATTGTCGAGGAGATTCTCGGCAAGGAGTGGCTCACGACGGACCTCTTCCGCATCGGGGCATCCTCCGCAGCAAACAACATCCTCTCGGCCATTGAAGGGAAGAGCATCAAGTATTATTAGTAGTATATCGGCAGTCCGTACGGACAAAAGAAAGGCAGCCTTTGCGGGCTGCCTTTTTCGATGAAAGGAGCGAGGCGAAAAACGGCAAAAAGCAAGCCGTGAAGCCTCGTAAAAGAACCGGAAAGCGGGACTTCGTCCGGTCGGGCCGCTACTCGCGGAGCGAATCCGGGAATTCCGGGGCCGGAGAGAGGGAATCGACGCCCGCAACGGTCTCGCCGGAAGCGGTCGCAACGGGAACAGGCAGGGTCTCCTGCACCGTAACGGTCTCTTCCGCAGGGTCGCCAACGGGCAACATCGTCCGGAAACGGTCGCGGTGCAGGAAGGTCAGCACCACCACGGCAAGGACGCCCACGGTAACCACAAAGCCGATCAGTCGCTTAATCATGGTTCGCCTCCTCTCCCTTCAGGATCCCGATTGCACGCACGATCACGTTGTCGACGGGATAGATATTGGCATAGAAACCGTTGTCCTCCAGGGCCGTGTTGCGCCCGATATAGGCCCGGAGCTGCGCCTCGATGAGTTTGCGCGAACGGGCAATGTCGCCATAGCGCGGCGCAACCCCCTTCCGGGCCGCATAGCTGATAAAGTCATCCATCAGTGTCCGGTCGCTGTCGAGCAGGGCTTCCAGTTGGTCGAGCGTTTGCACGGCATTCAAGGCCTCGCGGTGACGGTCCGCATACTCGATCGTATAACGGTAGAGGATGTTCCGACCCACCACCTCGATGAAGTATTTCGTCACGTCGGTCGTATCGGCCGGAACGAAGACATCCGGCATGATGCCTCCGCCGCCGTAGACCACCTTGCCGCCCGGCGTCACCCGTTTGAGCGAATCGGCGAAGTGGATGCTGTCCGCCGAGAAGAACTCGTTGTTGCGGTAGCGGTTCACCAGGTCCTCCTCGTAGCTCGCATCGTCGCCGATCGTGTAGGGTTTCTGGATCGAACGGCCCGTGGGCGTATAGTAGCGCGCCGTCGTCAGGCGCAGCGCCGAGCCGTCGCTGTAGGGGATTTGCCGCTGCACGAGGCCCTTGCCGAACGACCGACGTCCGACGATCGTTCCCCGGTCGTTGTCCTGCAGCGCCCCCGCCAGGATCTCACTCGACGAGGCACTCCCCTCGTCGATCAGGACGGCGACCTCCATCTCCTGAGCCGTACCCGTTCCGTCGGCGTATTCCCGCAACTGGCGGTGATGCCGGTCCTCCGTATAGACGATCAGTTGCCCTTCATGCAGGAACTCGTTGGCGACGCCGATCGCCTGGTCGAGAAATCCCCCCGAATTGCCCCGCAGGTCGAAGATCAGCTTCGTGACCCCCTCGCCGCGCAGCTTCGCCAGCGACTGTCGGATCTCCTCGTGCGTCGTCCGCGCAAACTGCCCCAGCTTGATATAGCCGATGCTGTCGGCGATCCGGAAGGCCGATTCGACGCTCTTGATCGGAATCACGCCCCGTTCGACCTCAACCCGCACCAGGTCGGAGATCCCCTGTCGTTCGAGTCCCAGGTGGACCTTCGAACCGCGGGGCCCGCGCAGGCGTTTGACAATCTGGTTCTGCGGGATCTTACGCCCGGCGACCAGCGAATCGTCGATCTCGATGATCCGGTCTCCGGCCTTCACGCCCGCCTTGTCGCTCGGCCCCTGCGGGATGACGTTCAGCACGATCACCGTATCGGTAGCCATGTTGAACACCACGCCGATGCCGTCGAACTCCCCTTCGAGCGGCTCGTTCAGCTCGGCCATCTCCGACGCCGGAATGTAGACCGAATGCGGATCGAGTTCGCGCACCAGCAGCGGAATGACGTGTTCCGAAAGCGAATCCATCGACACCGAATCGACGTATTCGTTCTCGATCAGCGAAAGCGTATAGGTGAGTTTGTTCGTGGGAAGCGTCATGCGGTCGAGCACCCCCTTGAGTTGCGAGGCCGTGGTGTTGCGGCCCAGATACTGTCCGAGCAACAGCCCCGCGACCACCCCCGCGGCCAACAGCAGCGGAAAGAGAATCGTCTGTTTCGAATTGCGGTACATCACTTGTTCTTGAAGGTATACGTAAGACCCACGCTCAGCAGCGTCTGGGTCTGGACTTCGGTATTCTGGGCCCGGTTATAGTAGAGTTGGAAACTCAGCGTCGTCGTCAGGAACTTCGTGGCCTTGATGTCGACGGTATTCGTCCAACGGACCGTCGGGTGGATGGCCAGGCGCGGTTTCGTCTCCGGATCCTTGCCCTCCTGCTCCCAGGCCTCGTAGGCGTGCCGGTATTCGGTATAGTCGCTGATCCGGTTCTGCTGGCTGATGTCCGTAATCCATCCGTAGAAGGAGTAGATCGTCGTCCGGTAGCGCAGGTAGCCCGTCTTGCCGAACGTCCGGTCAAAGTTGATCTCGACCGACGAACCCCCTTCGTACTTCGAAGTCTCATTCTCCGAGGCCAAACCATAAGCCTCCCAACCCGGTTTGTTGTCCCAGACGTTGTTGCGGATCGTCTCGTTCTCCACGAAAACCGCACTCATGGCCACAGGCGAGATGTTCACGGAGATCGGGAACTTCGGCTGGGGGCTCTTGTAGGTCAAACCCAGCGAAATGTCGAGGTAACCAGGAGACAGAAAGGTGCTTTTCAGGTGATCGATCTCCTGCTCGGTACGCGACTTGTAGCCGTTGACGAACTGGCTCCGGAACTGGAACGTCGAACCATAGGTCCAGTTCTTCGCCAGCGTGAAGGCCGGGTTCACCCAAAAAAGAAACTCGTCCTGGTTCTTGAACCACACCCCGTTGCTCACCGTCTCGCCGTTGTCGTCCGTCGTCTCGACCTTCATGCGGTTATAACCGATCTTGGCCGAAAATTTCGTCTCGATCGAGAAGAGATTCTTCTTGAACAGGTGTCGCAGGTTGAGCGTCGCAACCAGTGCAATGGAGTTGTCACCGCCCGAGACGGCAATCCACGGATCGTTGTAGGACGACAGCGATCCCTGAAGTCCCGAACTGATCTCCAGGTAATTGCGTTCCTTGCGGATCGCAGCACGCTCAGCCTTGTAGCGCGCCAGGCTGAAATAATCCACATCCACAGCGGTGGATTTCAGTTCGTCGCGGAACTTCACGTCCTGAGGCTCGGCCTTGACCTCGTCGATCGAGATCTGGGCCGCAGCCGGAAGCCCCGAAACCAGCAGAAACACGCCGGCAAGCAGCGCATGAAGACTTTTCATAACCAAAACGATGGTGTTAGATTTCCAATTTGCAAAGTTATGAATTTATTTACAAAATCCTTAACTTTGTCCGTAGCTTAACACACCAGAAAAATCGTTCGACATGAAATATTTCGGAGCTCACGTCAGCGCATCCGGCGGGGTCGACAACGCCCCCCGCAACGCCCGGGAAATCGGCGCCTCGGGATTCGCGCTCTTCACCAAAAACCAGCGGCAATGGATGGCCAAACCCCTGACCGCCGCCGAGATCGACGCTTTCCGCCGCGCCTGCGACGAGTGCGGGTACACGGCCGCACAGATCCTGCCTCACGACTCCTATCTGATCAACCTCGGGCATCCCGATCCCGAAGCCCTGGAGAAGTCTCGCGAAGCCTTCATCGACGAGATGAAGCGGTGCGAACTCCTTGGGCTCGACCGCCTGAACTTCCACCCCGGGAGCCATCTGAAGCAGATCTCCGAAGAGGAGAGCCTCGACCGCATCGCCGAATCGATCAACCGCGCCCTCGACGCCACGCACGGCGTGACGGCCGTGATCGAAAATACCGCCGGACAGGGGTCCAACCTCGGATTCCGCTTCGAACACCTCCGCTACCTGATCGACCGCGTGGAGGACAAGTCCCGCGTCGGCGTCTGCATCGACACCTGTCATGCCTTTGCGGCCGGGTACGACCTGCGCACCGCCGAGGCGTGTGACGCCACCTTCGCCGAACTGGAGCGGGTCGTCGGGTTCCGCTATCTGAAGGGAATGCACCTGAACGATGCGATGAAGATCCTCGGGAGCCGCGTCGACCGCCACTCGCCACTCGGCGACGGGATGATCGGCATCGAATGCTTCCGCTACATCGCCCGCGACCCGCGCTTCGACGCCATTCCGCTGATTCTCGAGACCCCCGACGAGGCCCGCTGGCCCGAGGAGATTGCCCGTCTCAAGGCCTTCGCCGAGGAGGCATAGGCTGCCGCGGAGAGTTCCATCCCCCACTGAAAACAGGAACGGGAGGCCCTTTGCCAAAAGGGTCTCCCGTTTGTCTTACAGGCCGGGCCGGAGTCCGGATCACAGCCGGTCGAGGCACTCCCGGATCAGCGCCGCGCTGTCGCGCACCTCCTCCTCGGAGATCGTCAGCGGTGGCGAGATGCGGAAGGCCGTGTCGCAGAAGAGGAACCAGTCGCTCAGGATTCCCGCCTCCTTGAAGAGCTCCATGATGCGGTAGAGCCGCTCCGAAGAGCCCAGCTCCACGGCCAGCAGCAGGCCGCTGCGGCGAATCTCCCGCACGGCCGGATGGTCCCGCAGCAGGCACTCGTAGAGGGCACCCTTCGCTTCGACCGTTTCGACCACGCCGTTGTCCAGCAGGTAGTCGAGCGCCGCCAGGCCCGCCGCGCAGCAGACCGGATGGCCGCCGAAGGTGGTGATATGCCCCAGCACCGGGTCGCGCTGCAGCGTATCCATCACCTCGTGGCGCGAAATGAAGGCCCCGAGCGGCATCCCCCCGCCGAAGGCTTTCGCCAGGCAGACGATGTCGGGCGTAACGCCGTATTTCTGCATCGC
Organism: Candidatus Alistipes intestinigallinarum; assembly: GCA_019115745.1. Lineage (GTDB taxonomy): Bacteria > Bacteroidota > Bacteroidia > Bacteroidales > Rikenellaceae > Alistipes > Alistipes intestinigallinarum. Next base: position 114,751 of record DXDA01000056.1, on the reverse strand, counting down.
AAACATCTCGCCCGTACGCCCCAGACCGGTCTGGATCTCGTCGAAGATCAGCAGCGTACCCGTCTCGTCGCAGCGTTTCCGCAGCGCTTCGAGGTAGCCCGCGTGCGGAGGCCGCACCCCCGCCTCGCCCTGCACCGGCTCGGTCAGCACACAGGCCGTACGCCGCGTGATGCGCTCCAGTTGCGCAAAGTCGTTGAACTCGATCGCCTGCACGTCGGGCAGCAGCGGTCGGAACGCACCCTTCCACTCCTCGCCCTCCGGAGCTCCCATCATGCTCATCGCGCCGTGCGTCGAACCGTGGTAGGCCCGCCGCATGGAGATCATCTCCGTGCGGCCCGTGAAGCGTTTGGCCAGTTTCAGCGCACCCTCGACCGCCTCGGCGCCCGAGTTGACGAAATAGACGCTTTCGAGCGGCGCGGGAAGCAGCGAGGCGATCTTCGTCGCATAGGCCACCTGCGGAGTCTCGACCAGCTCGCCGTAGACCATCACGTGCATGTAGCGCGCCGCCTGCTCCTGGACGGCCCGCACCACCGCCGGATTCGCGTGTCCGACGTTGCTCACCGAAACGCCCGCCACCAGGTCGTAATAGCGTTTCCCCTCGGGCGTATAGAAGAACGAACCCTCACCACGGGCCACCTCCACCAGCATCGGCGAAGGCGACGTCTGGGCCACATGGGCCAAAAACTGTTTTCGAAGAATCGTACTCATCTTATCTCGTTTGATAAACGTCACTCCGCAGAGCCGAAGCGCCGCTGCAGGATCGCATCGGCATCCTTCACGCTGCGACGCATCCAGCGCTCCATCAGCGCCGCCTGCTCCGGGAGCGGAAGCGCCCAATTCGGAACCGTATGCCGCACCCGTTCGGAGAGTTGGTAGATCAGGATCGCCGCCGAAGCCGAGACGTTCAGGCTCTCGACCAGTCCGCACATCGGAATCCGCAGGAATTCGTCTGCCGCAGCGATGGCATCGTCCGAAATGCCGGCGTGCTCCGTGCCGAACACCAGCGCAAAGGGGCCCTTCGCAACATCGAAGGTCTCGGGGGTGACATCCTCGCGGTGGGGCGTCGTCGCCACGATCCGGTAGCCCTGGCGCCGCAACGCCGCAATCGCCTCCGGCGTCGAGGCGTGGCGCCGCACGTCGACCCACCGTTCCGAACCCCGCGCAATCACCGGATTCGGCTCGAAACGGCACAGCGTCTCCACCGTGTGCATCTCCTGCACCCCGAAGGCGTCGCAATGGCGGATCAGCGCCGCCGCATTCTGGCCGTGGTACAGGTTCTCGGCCAGCACCGTCATATAGCGCGTGCGCATCGACACGCTTCCCCGCAGCACGCCGTAGCGCTCCGCCGTCATGAATTCCGCCAGGCAGGCAATCCGCTCGGCGGCCGGACCCGCTTCGGGGCCGAACAGCGCATCGCTGCGCGGCGTCGTATCGTTACTTGCGGTACTTCTCATCTTCGTCGAGGATTTTCAGATAACTCTCGTAGCGCGCCAGGGCGATCTCACCGCTCTTCACGGCCTCGATCACCGCACAGCCCGGCTCGTGCGTATGCGTACAGTTATAGAAACGGCACCCGGGGGCCGTGCGCATCATCTCCGGGAAGTAGTGCCACAACTCGGCATCGTCGATATCGATCAGTCCGAAGCCCTTGATCCCCGGCGTGTCGATCACCGCACCGCCTCCCTGCAGGGGGTACATCGTCGAGAAGGTCGTCGTATGGCGGCCCTTGTGGTGGCTCTCGGAGATCTCGCCCGTGCGGATCTCCAGCGACGGGTCGATCGTCTGGATCAGGGTCGACTTCCCGACCCCGGAGTTGCCCGACACCAGCGTCGTGTGTCCGGAGAGCAGCACCCGGACCTCCTCCACGCCCCGGCCCTCGGGAACCGAGACCTCCAGCACTTCGTAGCCCGCCCCTTCGTACACCGCGCGGAACGCCGCAACCGACTCCGCATCCTGCAGGTCGATCTTCGAAAGCAGGATCGTAACCGGAACCTTATAGGCCTCGCACGTCACCAGAAAACGGTCCACGAACTCCGGAGGCGTCTCCGGCGAACGCAGCGTCACCATCAGCAGCGCCCGGTCGATGTTCGAGGCGATGATGTGCGACTCCTTCGAGAGATTCGAAGCCCGGCGGATCACATAGTTGCGGCGCGGGCGGATCTCCACGATCACCCCCTCGTCGGCGCCCTCCCCGGGTTCGCAATCCACCACGTCGCCCACGACCACCGGATTGGTCGAGCGCACCCCCTTCAGGCGCAGACGTCCCCGGATCCGGCAGCGGACCGCCGAACCCTCCTCCGTCACCACGTCGTACCAACTCCCCGTCGCACGGACCACCGTGCCCGTAAATCGTCTATCCATCGAATTCCTCCTTTTGAGTCTCCAACGTCGCTGCAGGCCTCTCCTCCCGGTCCAACGCGTCCGGAACCCGGTCGCCGACCCACTCCAGGAAGGGGAAGAGCGACTCCGAGAGGCGCATGACCGGTTTATAGGTGCGGGAGCGTTCGATCGTCCGGGGACCGACCAGGCAATAGTCTTCGTTCAGGCGGTCGAAGGCCGAGAAGAGCACGCTCAGCACCAGCAGGAATTTCAGCAGCGAAACCACGATGCCCAGCACGATGTCCGCAACGCCGAATCCCGCAAAGCGGAACAGCTTGCGGGCCAAGCGTGCCGCGATGGCCACGGCCAGCACCACGACGACCAGCACCACAACAAAACCGCCGGCCGCCGCAACCCCTTCATCGAGGCGGAGCCAGCCGCCAACCTCCGCACCGAAGCGCGCCGCCAGCCAGATCCCCGCAACGATACCCGCCAGGGAGCAGATCTGCACGATGAAGCCCTGGCGCCAGCCGTTCCACACGGCAAGCACCACCACCAGACATACGATCAGGTCGACAGTGTTCAAGCGTTCCGTTTCAAATTAGCTCCGCAAGATACGAATTTTACCCGAACGGGCCAAAAATGCGGCGCCCCGGATTGCGGCGAGCGACTTGCGGACGGAGTTCGGGGAGCGGTCAGCGGAGAAGGTCGCGCAGGCTCACGCCCAGCGCATTGCAGATCGTACACAGCGTTTTCACCGTCAAATTCGTTCGGCCGGACTCGATGCGGCTCAGGTTGGATCGCTCCATGTCGCAACGGTAGGCCAGTTCCTGTACCGTGAGCCGGTTCTCCTTGCGCAGCGCACGGATCCGGCCCGAAATGTAAAGCAGCTCCTCTTGATAATCCATACTCCCCCGATTTGCAATTCCCATGCCCAAATGTACAACTTTTCAGGAAAACACACGTTATATCTCCGTGAAAACAGATTCTCCCGGGGAGATACTTGCACACCCCGGACGAAAAACAAAAGGCCGGGAGCGCCGGACCCTTCGAAAACTGCGTTTTCATTTGCCGCTGCGCGCTCCTTTTCGTATCTTTGCAAACACCGACAAATACATTACGCTCTCCATGAAACGATATCTGACACTGTGGCTGCTCGCCGGACTGATCGCCTCGGCTCACGCACGCGAAGTGCTCCCCATCAACGAAGGATGGCGATTCTTCTTCAAATCGGAACGCACCTCCGACAACGCCCGCCACGTTACCCTCCCCCACAGTTGGAACACCGATCCGCTCGCCCAGGGATACTGGCTCGAAACCGTCGGAAACTATCAAAACGGCATGTACATCCCCGCAGAATGGGCCTCGAAACGGCTCTTCGTCAAGTTCTACGGTGTACAGAGCGTCGCCGACGTTTTCGTGAACGGGTATCACGTCGGAACCCATCGCGGAGGCGGAACCGCCTTCACGTTCGAAATTACCGACAAGATCCGGTTCGGGACCGACAACGCCCTGCTCGTCATGGTCAACAACAGCTCCCGCGACGACGTTCTCCCCACCTCCACCGACATGAACCTCTACGGCGGAATCTACCGCGAAGCCGAACTCATCGTTACGGAGGCTACGGCCATATCGCCCCTCTATCTCGGATCGGACGGCGTGCTGGTCCATCCCCGCGAGGTTTCTGCCGAACGGACCGAAGGCGAAATCGAGGTGCACCTCACCTCGAAACTCGAAAACACCTGCTCGCTCAACATCGAAATTACGGCCCCCGACGGCCGGCAGGTCTTCTCGAAACGCCAGAAGGCCAAAATCGACGGAAAACCCGTCTCCGTACCCTTCACCGTCGAGGCACCCGAACTCTGGAGCCCCGAGCACCCGGCACTCTACACCGTCACGGCGGCCATCGGCGAAGACAGCATCTCGGACCGGGTCGTCGTCCGGACCGGATTCCGATCGATCGGCGTCTCCCCCTCCGAAGGGTTTTCGATCAACGGCGTCCGAACGCCCGTGCACGGCGTGGTCATTCATCACGACAATGCCCTCTCGGGCGGGACGCTCGTCGCCGAAGACTACAATGCCGACCTGCAGCAGATCCATGCCATCGGAGCCAATGCCATCCGGTCGGCGGTCACGCCCCATGCGCAGTATCTTTACGACCGCTGCGACGAGCAGGGGTTGCTCGTCTGGATCGATGCACCGTTTCACCGGGCACCGTTCCTCGGAGACATGGCCTACTTCGCAACCCCCGACTTCGAGGAGAACGGATTGCAACAGCTCCAGGAGATCATCGCCCAGCACATCAACCATCCGTCGGTAGTCATGTGGGGCATCTTCTCCCAACTCTGGATGCGCGGAGACGACGTAACGCCCTATCTGCGGAGGCTGAACGATACGGCCCGGGCGATGGACCCGTCGCGTCCGACCGTCGCGTGCAGCGACCAGGACGGTGCGCTGAACTTCATCACCGACCTGATCGTCTGGAAGCAGAACGTAGGATGGAGACGCGGAACAACCGACGACGTAATCGTCTGGCGCGACCAGTTGCAAAAGAACTGGAGCCATCTGCGATCGGGGGTCTGCTACGGAGGTCAGGGATTCCTCGGCCACAAAAGCTACACGGCGCAGGACGAACCCCGCACGAACTGGCTCCCCGAAGAGAAGCAGACCCGCTTCCACGAGGAGTATGCCCGCAACCTGCAGAACGATTCGCTCTTCTGGGGTGTCTGGATCGAGAGCCTCTTCGATTACGGCTCTTCACGGCGTCCCTACGGGGTGAACGGATCGGGGCTCATCACCCTCAACCGCCGCGAACATAAGGATGCCTTCTATCTCTACAAGGCCATGTGGAATCGCCAGGAACCCACGCTCCACATCGTAGACAAGCGCCGAAGACTCCGCGACAACGACAAACAGCTCTTCCGCGTCTATTCGTCGGCGGGCACGCCCCTGCTCCTGGCCGGAGCGGACACCCTCGCCATGACCGAATACGCACCCTGCCAATACCGGACCGATTCGGTATCGCTGAAGGGGATCGTCCATCTGAAGACGACGGCCGGGAATCTGTGCGACAGCGTGACTATTTTCGTCGGCAACGTCCTAAAACCGAAACGCTCGACGGTCCTTCGGCGAACAACAGGTCCACAAACGACAAATTAGCCGCAAACGGCATCCGGTCCGAAAAGACCTGGAAATAGGGCTCGGCAACGAATGCCGGGCCCTCTGCATGTCGGGGGCGCAGGTCGAGATCGCCCGGATGCGCCTCGACGTAATGCTCCGAAAGACGGGGAAACGGGATTCGGGCCAGCGTGCAGAGCAGCTCCAGCAGCCCGAGGTCGTAATCCGCCAGAAAATCGTACTCCCGGCGGTAGAAGGGCTCGAAACGGTCGGCATAGTGGTCGAAATAGGGCGACGACTTGTAAGAGGCGACCAGCGCCCCCCAATGCTGGTGCTGCCAGCGTTTCGAGTAGTCGAGGCGCACGGTGCGCATGGGTTGGTGCGGACGGTTTGCATGGCAGACGTGCGCCGTGAGCTCCATCACGCCGTCGGTGGCCAGGATACGGGTTCGGTTCCGCTCGGAGCGTTTCACGAAGTGCTCACCCAGGTCCACGACGCACTCGTCGTGCAACAGGCAGGTGAAATACGAGACCGACGGAAGGTAGGCAAGGGGTAGGATGGTCATATCCGGAAAATTTTTTCAAGCAGGGAGGGGCCGGGAGCTCATGCATCAGGGAGTATCCCGGTCTCTCAAAAAACGGAAGCGGGCGGCAAAACGGGTCCGGCTCCCGGGAAGAAGAGGCGAGGCGGGCTCGCGGACGCAGGCGCTTATCGGCCGTCGGCCGGGGCGTCGGTCCAGTCGCCGTTCTCACGGATCAGTGCGATGAGCCGGTCGAGCGCCTCCTCCTGCGGGATGTTGCGCGCAACGACCTCGCGGCCCTTGTAGAGCGTAATGCGCCCCGGGCCCGCACCCACATAGCCGTAATCCGCATCGGTCATCTCGCCCGGGCCGTTCACGATGCAGCCCATCACCCCGATGCGGAGGTTTTTCAGGTGAGACGTCCGCGCCTTGATGTCGGCAAGGGTCTTCTCGATGTCGTAGAGCGTCCGCCCGCACGACGGGCAGGCGATATACTCGGTATGCGAAAAGCGGACGCGCGCAGCCTGCAGGATCATCAGCTCCACGTCGCGGATCGCCGCCGCGGAGTGGCCCGGCGCGTCGATCCAGAGGCCGTCGGCCAGTCCGTCCAACAGCAGCGGCCCGAGGTCGGCGGCCGCCTTCACGGCCACGGCCTCCAGCGTCGGCTCCTCGTAGCGGCGCTTCACGACAACCGGGCAGTCGGGCGTATCGAGGTTCAGGATTGCGGCGCGCAACTCGGCCGTCGGATTGCCTGAGGTGGATTCCAGGATGCGGAATCCGTCGAGCGGCTCGTCGTGGGTCACCGGAACGGTGACGTGCGAGCGGCGCCGGTAGGCGGTCGGGGAGTAGCGTTCGGGGTGAAGGACCTCGAACACGCCGGGGCGCGAGGCGAAGTGTTCGGCCAGCATCCGGGCCACGGGGATTTCGTGCTCGGGGGCTTCGGTCAGCGAAACACGGATCGTATCGCCGATGCCGTCGGCCAGCAGCGCCCCGATCCCCACGGCACTCTTCACACGCCCTTCGAGGCCGTTTCCGGCTTCGGTGACCCCGAGGTGGATCGGGTAGTGCATCCCCTCGGCATCCATCGCCTCGACCAGCAGCCGGTAGGCCGCCACCATCACCCGCGTATTGCTCGACTTCATCGAGACGACCACCTGGTCGAAATCCCGATCCCGGCAAATCCGCAAAAACTCCATCGCCGAAACGACCATCCCCTCGGGCGTATCGCCCCAGCGGTCGAAGACCCGTTTGGCCAGCGACCCGTGGTTCACGCCGATGCGCAGCGCCACACCCCGCTCGCGGCACTGTTCGATCAGCGCCTCGAACTCCCCGTGGTCGTTGCGGTAGTTGCCGGGGTTGATCCGCACCTTGTCGACATATTTCGCGGCAATCGAGGCCACTTCGGGGACGAAGTGGATGTCGGCCACGACGGCCGTCGTGAAGCCGTCGGCTCGCAGCGCCCGGACAATATTCGCCAGATTCTCACCCTCACGACGCCCCTGGGCCGTCAGGCGCACGATCTTCCCGCCCGCACGGTCGATGCGCTCGATCTGGGCAACGCTCGCCATCGTGTCGTTCGTATCCGTATTGGTCATCGACTGCACGGCCACCGGGCAGTCGCCGCCGATCGTCTCGCACCCGATGCGGACCTCGCACGTCGGGCGCCGTTTGAATGTCGTCAAATCCATTTCCTGCGTAGTTTTCGACAAAGATAGTACAAATTTAACTATCTTTGTCTCCGTGGAGATACTCGACAACGATATCAAATTCGTCGCCGGGGTCGGTGAAGCCCGCGCCCGGCTCCTCGACCGGGAGCTCGGAATTCGGACCGTGGGGGATTTGCTCGCCCACTATCCGTTCCGCTACATCGACCGAACGCGCATCTACCGAATCGCGGAGATCACCGATACGGCCGGGCTGACCTATGTCCAGTTCCGTGCCCGAGTCATGGGGGTCGCCTATGCCGGGACCGGTCGCAAACGCCGGTTTACGGTTCAGGTCCAGGACCCCTCCGGGTCGGCCGAGCTCATCTGGTTCCAGGGGATCAAGTGGATCGAGAAAAAAATCGAGGTCGGACGCGAATACCTCGTCTTCGGGCGCCCGAACTTCTTCCGCGGCGAACTCTCCATCGCCCACCCCGAACTGGAGACCGTCGAACAGGCCCTCTCACGCAAGGCCGAAAGCGGAATGCAGGGCATCTACCCCTCGACCGAGAAACTGAGCAACGTGCTCGGAACGAAAGGGTTGTATCAGATCGTCTGCAACGCCTGGGCGTTGGTCCGCGACCGCATTCCGGATCCGCTGCCGGAGGCCCTGCGCACCCGATACGGGTTGGTATCCCGCCGCGAGGCGCTCTACAACATCCACTTCCCGCAGTCGCAGGAAGCCCTCCGGCAAGCCCAGTACCGGCTGAAGTTCGAGGAGCTGCTGGGCGTCCAGCTCAACATCCAGCAACGGCGTACGGCCCGCCTCTCGAAGAGCGACGGATTCCTCTTCCCGAAGGTCGGCGGCGTCTTCAACACCTTCTACCACGAAAAACTCCCCTTCCCGCTGACCGGAGCCCAGAAACGCGTGATCCGCGAGATTCGCAAGGATACCGTCTCGGGATTTCAGATGAACCGGCTGCTGCAGGGCGACGTCGGAAGCGGAAAGACCCTCGTGGCCCTGATGTCGATGCTGCTGGCCGTCGACAACGGATACCAGGCCTGCATGATGGCCCCCACCGAGATTCTCGCCCGCCAGCACGTTGCGACGATTCGCAGGATGCTCGACGGGATGCCCGTCCGGGTCGCCATCCTCACCGGAGCCTCCAAGGCCCGCGAACGGCGCGAAGCCCTCGAAGGAATCGCTTCGGGCGAAGTCGACATCCTGATCGGCACCCATGCGCTGATCGAGGACCGCGTGCAGTTCGCAAACCTCGGGTTTGTCGTCATCGACGAGCAGCACCGCTTCGGCGTCGAGCAGCGAGCCCGACTCTGGACCAAAAACGCGCAGCCGCCACACATCCTCGTCATGACCGCCACGCCGATCCCCCGCACGCTGGCCATGACCCTCTACGGCGACCTCGACGTCTCGGTGATCGACGAGCTGCCCCCCGGGCGCCGTCCGATCAAGACCTACCACTATACGGATGCCGCCCGGCTGAAACTCTTCGGGTTCATGCGCCAGGAGATTGCCAAGGGCCGCCAGGTATACGTCGTATACCCGCTCATCAAGGAGTCCGAAGCGATGGATTACAAGGACCTCACCGACGGATACGAAGCCATTTCGCGCGACTTCCCCCTGCCGCAATACGTCACGGCCATCTGTCACGGCAAGATGAAACCCGCCGACAAGGAGGAGTCCATGCGGCAGTTCAAGGAGGGAGAGGCGCAGATCCTCGTCGCAACGTCGGTCATCGAGGTCGGCGTCGACGTTCCCAACGCCACCGTCATGGTCATCGAATCCGCCGAACGATTCGGCTTGTCCCAGCTCCACCAATTGCGCGGGCGTGTCGGACGCGGCGGCGAACAGTCCTACTGCATCCTCATGTCCGGCGAAAAACTCTCCCGCGAATCCCGGGCCCGGCTCGACGCCATGTGCGAGACGAACGACGGGTTCCGCCTCGCCGAACTCGACCTCAAGCTCCGCGGTGCCGGGGATATCAACGGAACCCTCCAAAGCGGCATGGCTTTTGACCTGAAGATCGCAAGCCCCACGGCCGACGTGCAGATCCTCACCGTCTCGCGCGAAGCCGCCGCCGAAATCCTTGCCGAAGACCCCTCTCTCTCCCAACCCGCCAACCGCGGGTTGGATGACCTCCGACGCCGGTATTCGGGACGCGAAGAGATCGATTTTTCCCGAATTTCGTAATATTGTCCCGCAAAAGATCGTTAACTCTGAAAAACAAAAACTCCCTTCCATGAAACGGTTTCTACTCAGCATACTCCTGCTCGCGGCAGCCTCACCCCTCGCCGCACAGCTATACCACCCGGGCGAGCAGCTCTTCTACCGCGTGAGCTACAAGGCCAAGATGTTCCCCAACACCGAGGTCGGCTCCGTCGAGGTCTGCACCTACGAGGAGCAGGTAAACGGCGAAAAACTGTACCGGGTCGAAGGAATCGGACGTACGCTGCCCACCTATCGCTGGTTCTACAACCTCGAAGACATATACCGCGTCTGGATCGATCCCGAAACGAAACGCCCCGTCCGCTTCGTGAGCGATCTCCACGAGGGGGAATACACCTTCGAAAGCTACTACACCTACGTCTGGCCCGACTCCACGATCCACACCCGCTGGCGGAGCCGCCAACGGCCCTTCCAGGAAAAGCAGATGACCCTGACGGCCGAAAGCATGGACCCCATCTCGCTCTTCTTCACCCTCCGGTCGGCAGAAGCCGAGGATTTCACCGTCGGAGAGCCCGGAACCCTCCAGATGGTCCTCCAGGACACCATCAAGCTCATCCGATACCGCTATCTCGGCCGCGAGAACAAGAAGATCAGAAACATGGGACGGTTCCAAACCCTGAAGTTCGAGTGTCAGTTGGGAACCACCGAAGGGTACTCCTTCACCGACGGGACGATCTTCACCCTCTGGGTCTCCGACGACCGCAACAAAATCCCGCTCTACATCGAGTCGCCCGTCAAGATCGGAAGCATCCAGGCCTACATCTCCGGGTACAAGGGGCTGAAATACCCCCTCGACAGCCGGATCAAATAGAGCCCCGCCAAAGCCCGCATGTCCGAATTCCGGGCTCCCGGAAACTATGTGGCGCTCACGGCTTCGAAATTCCGGTTTTTTTCCTATCTTTGCCCGAGATAACACCACGGCTCGAAGAGCCGGAACCGACCCGGCGGCAACGCAATGCCTCGGAAGCCCGGTTCCAAAAGCCTCTCGGCCCGAAAAAACAAACCTCTTATGGAAAACAAACAGGGATACGATCCTTCGGAATTCGAAGACGACGACGACTTCTCGACCTCGCAGCCCGATGCCGGAAAATCCATCCGCGGATACCGAATCGTCATCATCATCCTTTCGGTCATCCTCGTGGCCATCTCCGCCCTCTACTTCAGCATCCACCACCAGCAGATGCTCGACAACGAGCTCCTGCGCGCCGACCGCGACTCGATCCAAAGCGACCTCGGACGGCTCATGGACGATTACGACAACCTCCAGATCTCCAACGACTCCATCTCCCGCGGTCTCGACATCGAACGCGAACGGGCCGACTCGCTCATGACCCGGCTCAAAAAGGAGCGCTCCTGGAACCTCGCCAAAATCAAACAGTATGAGAAGGAGGTCGGAACCCTGCGATCCATCATGAAGGGATACGTCCGGCAGATCGACTCCCTCAATACGCTCAACAAACAGCTCATCAAGGAGAACGTCGGATACCGCAAGGAGATCTCCTCCGCCAAACTCCGCGCCGAAATGGCCGAAGAAAAGGCCGCGGAACTCGACAACAAGGTCAAGGTCGGGTCCGTACTCCGCGCCCGCGACATCCGGCTCGCCGGACTCAACGACCGCGGAAATGCCGTCTCCAGGGTCAAGAACGCTTCCCGCCTGCGGGTCGACTTCGTACTCTCGGCCAACGAACTGGCAACCCCCGGAAACAAGGCCGTATACGTACGGATCACATCCCCCGACGGATATGTCCTGACCACCGAACAGATGCCTACCTTCGAATTCGAGGGGGAACGGCTGAGCTATTCGGCCATGCGTGAGGTCGACTACCAGAATCAGGACCTGGAGGTCGGCATCTACTTCAACTCCACGGGATTCGCACCCGGAACCTACTCGATCGAACTCTACTGCGAAGGCCGGCTGATCGGTCAGAACCAGGTGGTGATGAAGTAACCCCCGAAAAATGAAACCAAACCCGACAGGCTGCCGACCGGGAACGGTCGGTAGCTTTTTTTCTCGGATCCTGCAACCCATCAGCGCCCATCCGAGATTCTTCCTTTTCGCCGCAATCGTCCCCACATTTCCCGACATCCTCTACGCCGTCAGTCGGGAAATGACCTTCTTCGTCTGGAGAAACCTCATCCTCGCCCTGATGATCTCCCTCTTCCGGGCCTATGTCCTCGCCGTACCGCTCGCCCTGCACCGGTTACCGATCGGGGGGGGGTCCCTGGCGTTGAGAATCACCCGAATGGTATATGTCTCGATCGTACTGCTGATCCTCGGCGTGGCATCCTATGCCGAAAGCTTCCTCCAGATACACTTCGGAACGCTCTGCTCCGCATCCGTCCTCCAGGTGCTCTGGGAGACCAACGCCCAGGAGAGTGCCGAATTCATGAGGACCTTCTGTGCCTCCACCTCCTTCATCCTGCTGACCATCTTCTTCGCGCTGCTCATCGCCGGATTCCTCCTCCTGCGGCGTCACGCCCCGCACTTCCAGTTCCGAAACCGGGCGCTCCGTTCGACGCTTGTCCTGCTCCTGCTCATCGGACTCGGAATCTCCGTCAGCCGCATCCAGATCTTCTGCAAACTCCTCCTCGCGGAGCACAACGCACCCGCCATCACCGCCCCGAGCACCCCGATCTCGACCTTCGAGCGAATCCATACGGCCCTCGCCGCCAACAACTTCTCGCCCGAACGGGCCGAGCGGCTGCTGAAGGTGCTCGATTCGGCCCGCGTGGAGGGTTGCTCGTTCCGGTCGCCCTGCATCGTCCTGATCATCGGGGAGTCATACAACAAGCACCATTCGAGTCTCTACGGATACCCTAAAGAGACCAACCCCCGGCTGAAAAAGCGGCTCGAACGGGGCGAACTCTTCTGCTTCTCGGATGTCGTGTCGCCCGCCAACCTCACCACGTCAGTCCTCAACCAGATCTTCTCCCCGGCCAGCCTCGATGCCCAAGAGCGATGGGATGAGGAACCCCTGTTCCCCGTTCTGTTCCGAAAGGCCGGATATGCCACCTACCACCTGGACAACCAGGCCGCCGGAACGGTGACGAACTTCCACGACCTCGGACTGAAAAACCTCTTCAACACCCGCAGCAACAGCCGCCTCTTCACGGCCGTCAATACCCAACGGCACTTCTCGGACCTCGCCCTCCTCGACGACTACGACCGGATCGTCCCGCAGACCGACTCGGCCGAACTGACGATCTTTCACCTCATGGGTCAGCACGTGCGATACGAAAACCGCTTCCCGGTCGAAGAGACCGTATTCACGCCCGCCGATTACGACCGCCCCGACCTGAACGACCGGCAAAAACAGATTCTCGCCGACTACGACAACGCCACCCGCCACAACGACCGGGTCGTCGATACCATTCTCGAACGATTCGCAGACCGCGAGACCATCGCCATCTACGTCCCGGATCACGGCGAGGAGATGTTCGACTACCGCGTCCATTTCGGGCGCACCTACACCCCGCTGACGGCCGGAATCTGCAGGTACCAGTTCGAAATTCCCTTCCTGATCTGGATGTCCGACTCCTACCGGGACCGGCACCCCGAAGTCGTGGAACAGGTAACCCGCGCGCTCGACCGCCGCTTCTCCTCGGACGACCTGCCCCATCTGCTGCTGGATCTGGCCGGCATTCGCTGTCCGTGGTACGACCCCTCGCGCAGCCTCATCAACGACCGGTTCGACAACGCCCGGCCGCGGCCCCTGCTGCTCGGATATGAGCCCGCAGGCGATTACGACGTATTGATCCGGGAGTAGGTACGGTGCGGCACGAAAAGAGGGGCGGATTCTTACGAACTCCGCCCCTCGCCGGCATAAGGCCGAAAACGGTCCGGCTATTTGGTCTGCTCCTGCCAGATCAGCGCCGAAGCGCCCAGAATCGCGGCATTCTTACCCTGAATTCCGCTCGGGAGCAGTTTTACCTTATTCTTAAAGACGAAGAGCATGTTCTCCTCCATATACCACTGCGTCGGCTCGAAAAGCAGTTTGCCCGCCTTCGAAAGACCGCCGAAGAGGAAAATCGCCTCCGGAGAGGTCACCGTCACCACGTCGGCCAAAGCCCGGCCCAGCATCTCGCCCGTAAAGCGGAAGGCCTCCTTGGCAATGGGGTCCCCCTGCTCGGCCGCCGCCGAGATCATCGAGGCGTCGAAGTCGTCGAACGCAATGCTCCGCAGCTTGCTCGGCGCATTCATCTTCGCCATCAGTTCGAAGGCCGTGCGCTTGATACCCGTCGCCGAAACGTACGTCTCCAGGCACCCGCGCCGTCCGCAACCGCACTCCCGGCCGTTGCGCTCGACGATGACGTGGCCGAACTCGCCCGCAAAACCGTCATGGCCGTAGATCATCTCCCCGTTGGCCACAAAGCCCGAACCGAGGCCCGTGCCGAGCGTGATCATCACGAAATCCTTCATCCCCTTGGCGTTGCCGTAGATCATCTCCCCGATCGTCGCCGCATTGGCGTCGTTCGTAACCAGCGTCTTCGCCCCGTTGAAACGTCGCGAAATATCCTCCGCCAGCGGGAAAATCCGGCGGGATTCGTCCGGATTGGGATCCCCGTCGCGGAACTTCCACAGATTCGCCGGGGTCTCGATCGTACCCTTGTGGAAATTGGCGTTCGGTGCCCCGATGCCGATACCCGCCAGTTCGTAGTCGAACGACAGGCTCTGCGACAAGGCCCGCAGCGAATCGCACAACTCCTCGACATATGCCGGATAGTCGTCTACATAGGGATACTTCTTGGTCGAAATGACCGATTCGGCATACAGGTCGCCGTTTTCATCCACGAGACCGAACGCGGTATTGATTCCGCCGATGTCGATGCCGATTGCAAGTTTTTTCATGGTCCTATCTCTTTAAAGTTGATTTCATCCTTTCAAAGTTAAGCGAAAATTCGGCCACTCCAAAGTTTTTTCGTATTTTTGGGTCGGTTTTGACTCGAAAATACCTCCCCTACCATGCAAAACAACGAGCAACTGCTGCAAGCCATCGAAAATTACCTGGCTCAAACCGAGTTCCCCGCCGAACCCGAACTCCTATATGCCCCGATCGGATACTCGCTGGCTGGCGGCGGTAAACGACTCCGCCCGATGCTCCTGGCCCTCGCCTGCGGAATCTTCTCCGACGACCTCCAACACGCCATGCCCGCGGCCGCAGCCGTCGAGGTTTTCCACAACTTCACGCTCCTGCACGACGACATCATGGACAATGCCGCCATGCGCCGCGGAAAACCCTCCGTATTCGCAAAATGGGGGCAGAATGTCGCCATCCTCTCCGGAGACGCCATGCTCATCTGCGCATACCGGCTCCTGAGCGCGATCCCTGCACATCTCCTGCCACAAGTCCTCGCCACCTTCAATGAAATGGCGCTCGAAGTCTGCGAAGGACAGCAGTACGACATGGATTTCGAACATAAGGCAAAAGTCTCGGTCGTCGAGTACATGCACATGATCGAACTCAAGACCTCCGTGCTGCTGGCCGGATCGGTCGTCATCGGAGCAACCCTCGGCGGCGCTTCCGACGAGGACTGCCGCAAACTCCGCCGGTTCGCCGTCGAACTCGGTCTCGCCTTCCAGCTCCAGGACGACCTGCTCGACAGCTACGGCGACGAACGACTCGGAAAAGCCATCGGCGGCGATATTCTCGAAGGCAAGAAAACCTATCTGATGATCACGGCCATGAGCCACGCCGACGAGCCTACACGCGAGATCCTCCGCACGACCTATCGCAATCCGGAACTCTCCGACAAGGAGAAAATCCGGACCGTAAAGGAGATTTACGACCGGCTGGACGTCCCGCGCCTGACCGAACAGCAGATCTCCCTGCGGTTCGAACGCGCACTGGCCATCCTCGACACCCTCTCGGTGGGCCCCGAGCGCACGAAACGGATGCGCGACTACGCCGCCGGACTGATGGGCCGCAAACACTGATCCGGTCATGAAGCGTTCGGAAATCGAAATCATGGCCCCCGTCGGGTCGTACGAATCCCTCGCCGCAGCCATTCAGGCCGGGGCCGATGCCGTCTACTTCGGAGTCGGCAAACTCAACATGCGCTCGGCTTCGGCCGCCAACTTCTCGCTCGACGACCTCGAACAAATCGTTGAAAAGGCCCATCACGCCGGAGTCAAGGCCTATCTGACGGTCAATACGATCGTCTACGAGGAGGAGATCGAAGACCTCCACGCCGTCATCGACCGCGCCAAACAGGCCGGAGTCGATGCCGTGATCGCATCCGACATGGCCGCCATCCTCTACGCCCGGCAGATCGGGCAGGAGGTGCACATCTCCACCCAATGCAACATCTCCAACTCCGAGGCCGTGCGCTTCTACGCCCAGTGGGCCGACACGGTGGTGCTGGCCCGCGAGTTGTCGCTCGAACAGGTCGCGGCGATTCACCGCCGGATCGTCGAGGAGGAGATTCGGGGACCCCGCGGCGAACGGGTCGAGATCGAAATGTTCGCACACGGAGCCCTCTGCATGTCGATCTCCGGGAAATGCTATCTCTCGCTCTACGAAACCGGTTGTTCGGCCAACCGCGGCGCCTGCCGACAGTTGTGCCGCCGCAAATACACCGTCACCGACAAGGAGACCGGCGCGCAGCTCGACATCGACGGGCGTTACGTCCTCTCACCCAAGGACCTCTGCACGATCGACTTCCTGGACAAAATGGTCGCGGCCGGGGTTCGGGTCCTGAAGATCGAGGGCCGGGCCCGCGGCGCCGAGTACGTGAAGCGCGTCGTAGCCTGCTATGACGAAGCCCTGAAGGCGATGGAGGCCGGAACGTACACGCCCGAACTGGCCGCCGGACTCAAGGAACGGCTCCGCGAGGTCTTCAACCGCGGATTCTGGGAGGGTTATTACGCCGGACGGCCCGTCGTCGAGCACAGCCCCGCCTACGGATCGTCGGCCACCAAACGCAAAGTCTATGTCGGCAAGGTCGTAAACTTCTACAAGAAACTCTCCGTCGCGGAGGTTGCCGTCGAAGCCGCGCCGCTCTCGGTCGGCGAGGAGATCTTCTTTCTCGGTGCCACGACCGGCGTGGCCGAGCAGTCGCTCACCGAACTCCACGGCCCCGACGGAAAACCCTGCGAAACCGTTGCCCAGGGCGAACTCTGCGCCATCCGCACCCCGGGGCTGATCCGACGCGGAGACCAGCTCTACAAGTTCGTCGACGCCGAATAAAACAGTCCGCAAGGAGATGTATGGCACGCCGCACATAACCGGTTTCACGGACGGAATTCCGATGCCCCGCCGTCTGGGAGCCATTCTCGCCGTCGCATTCGGCGTCTCGCTCTCGGTCATCGACGGGACCATTGCCAACGTCGCGCTCCCGACCATCGGCGCCCAACTCGGCATCTCCGCCGCCGACTCCATCTGGATCGTCAACGCATACCAGTTGGCCATCATGGTCTCGCTGCTCTCGTTCTCGGCCCTCGGCGATGTCATCGGCTACCGAAAGGTCTACATCGGAGGACTCGCGCTCTTCACCGTGGCGTCGGTCGGGTGCTCGCTCTCCGGATCGTTCCAGACACTCGTCCTCGCCCGCGTCATGCAGGGTTTCGGCGCCGCAGCCATCACCTCCGTGAACACCACCCTCATCCGCTTCATCTACCCCAAGGCTCAACTCGGACGCGGCATGGGTATCAACGCCACGGTCGTCGCCGTCTCGTCGGTCGCCGGACCCACCATCGCCGCCGGAATCCTCGCCATAGCCGACTGGCCCTGGTTGTTCGCCGTCAACATCCCCATCGGGCTGGCGGCCCTCAGACTCAGCCACCGGTTCCTCCCCCAGAATCCCGTCAAGGATGCCGCTCACCGGTTCAGTTGGCGCGACGCCCTGATGAACGCCCTCACCTTCGGACTGCTCATGGCTTCGGTCGAGGGTTTTTCGCACGGGATCGACTCCAAGCTCCTCTCGCTCGGAATCGCAGCCCTGCTCGTTATCGGATTTCTCTTCATCCGCTCCCAGTTGCACGAAACCTATCCGATCCTGCCCTTCGACCTGCTGCGAATCCCGATCTTCTCGGTTTCGGTCCTCACCTCGATCTGTTCGTTCCTCGCCCAGATGCTCGCCATGGTCGCACTCCCGTTCTACCTCCAGCACGCCTGCGGATACAGCGACGTACAGACCGGACTGCTGCTCACCGCCTGGCCCGCCGTCATCATGATCGTGGCGCCCGTGGCCGGAGTGCTCGTCGAGCGGATTCACGCCGGGCTCCTCGGAGGGGCCGGACTTGCAGCCATGGCAACGGGGCTCTTCCTGCTGGCCTGGCTCCCCGAGCACCCCACCGATTTCGACCTCATCTGGCGGCTCGTCCTCTGCGGCGCCGGATTCGGACTCTTCCAGTCCCCGAACAACAGCATCCTGATCGCATCCGCCCCGCCCGCAAGAAGCGGCTCGGCAAGCGGAATGCTCGCAACAGCCCGCCTCGTCGGACAAACCACAGGTGCCGCGCTGATGGCCCTGCTCTTTCATCTCCTTCCGCAGAACAGCACCCATGCGGCGCTGATGATCGCCGGAAGTTTCGCCCTGGCTGCCGCCGTCATCAGCTTCGCGCGCATCTCCCTGCCCCTGCCCGAAGGCCTCGAACGCAAACACCACCGGAAAGCATGAAACGCCTGATTCCGTTGCTGCTGTGCCTTCTTCCGCTTGGCACCGCAGCCCAAAACAACTCCACACACTTCATCCGCCCGCCCTATCTCCACCGCGGCGACACCGTGGGGATTGTCTCCCCGGCCGGGAAACTCCCCCAAAAGATCGACACGGCCAAGATCCGTGCACGGTTCGAGGCCTGGGGGCTCCATCCGAAATTCGGACAATTCTGGGACTGCCGCAAAGAACCCTACTTCGCAGCCACGGACCGGCAGCGCGCCGAAGACCTCCAGCGCATGATCGACGACCCTTCGGTCAAGGCGATTCTGGCCGGACGCGGCGGATATGGATCGGTGCGGCTGCTTCCTCTCGTGGATTTCTCGCCCCTGCGTAAAAACCCGAAATGGATCATCGGATTCAGCGATATTACAACCCTGCATCTCGTGATGCGACGGCTCGGAATCGAGTCCATTCACGGGCCGATGCTCACCGGATTCCACTTTGACCAGCTCCAGGAAAGCTCTTCGGTCGAATCGCTCCGCAAGGCCCTCTTCGGCGAAATGTCCCGCATCCACACCAAGCCGCATCCGCTGAACCGGCACGGTGTGGCTCGGGGAAGACTGGCCGGCGGCAACCTCACGATGATCTGCGCCGCGAATGGAACACCCGAAGCCCTGAAAACCGACACCCCGACCGTTCTGCTGATCGAAGAGGTCGGCGAAGCCGCCTACCGCATCGACCGCATGATGCAGAGTCTCGAACGCTGCGGCGTCTTGCGGAACGTCCGGGCCGTGCTTGTAGGACACTTCACCAGAACGAGTGACTGTAGCGGATTCGGGGTTCCCAACGCCGAGGCCATCATCGCACGGTATCTCCGGGATCTGGGAATTCCCGTCGTATTCGGATTCCCGGCCGGGCACGAAGAGCCCAACTTCGCCCTCTACATGGGCCGCGAAGTCTCCGTCCGGGTCGACCAAACCGGCGCCTCGATCGATTTCCTTACCGCAGAGTGACGGGTTTCCCCGATTTTTACGTATATTTGTGGAAAACACTACGCACTATGTTTTCCGCCAAAACCTATACCGCTCGCCGCCGCGAGCTGCGCACCAAAATCGGAGAGGGCATTATCCTCCTGCCCGGAAATCCCCTCTCGCCCAACAACTATCCCAACAACGCCTACTATTTCCGGCAAGACTCCTCGTTCCGATACTATTTCGGGCTGAATGTCCCCGACATCGTCGGGCTCATCGATGCCGATTCCGGCGAGGAGGCCCTCTACGGCGATGACTTCACCGTCGAGGACATCATCTGGACCGGGCCTCAGCCCACCCTCCGCGAAATGGGGGCCGAGGTCGGCGTGACGGCCACCTTCCCGATGGCCGAACTCGCCGCCCGGCTCCGAAAGGCCATCGCACTCGGACGCAAGATCCACTACCTGCCGCCCTATCGCGGCGAAACCAAACTCCAGCTCTCGGAACTCCTCGGAATCAAACCCGCAGCGCTGCACGACTACAAGTCCGTCGACCTGATGTTCGCCGTGGCCGAAATGCGCGAAAAGAAGAGCGCCGAGGAGATCGAAGCCATGGAGCGCGCCTTCCGCATCGGATACGACATGCACACGCTGGCCATGAAGATGTGCCGCCCGGGGATCATCGAACGCGAAATCGCAGGGGCCATCGAAGGGGTGGCCAAGTCGTGCGGACAGGGCGTATCGTTCCCCTCGATCGTCTCGCAGCACGGCGAAACGCTCCACAACCTCAATGCCGAAGGCGTTCTGGAGGAGGGTCGGCTGCTGTTGTGCGACGCCGGAGGCGAAAGCATCGAAGGGTACTGCTCGGACCACACCCGCACCTATCCCGTCAGCGGACGCTTCACCCAGAAACAGAAGGATATTTACAACATCGTCCTCGCGGCCCACGACCACGTAGCACGCATCGTCAAGCCCCACATGATGTACACCGAGGTGCACAACGCCGCCTACATGGTTCTCGCCGAAGGGCTGGTCGGGTTGGGTATCCTCAAGGGGTCGCCAGCCGATGCCGTAGCGGCCGGAGCCATGACGATGCTCATGCCCCACGGACTCGGGCACGGATTGGGGATGGACGTGCACGACTGCGAGGCCATGGGCGAACGTTCGTTCGACTTCTCGACGATCGCCGAACGCGCCGCTCAGTCCGGGACCTGCGTCTATCGCGCCGCCTGGAGGCTCGAACCCGGAACCGTCATGACCGATGAGCCGGGACTCTACTTCATCCCCGCCCTGATCGACAAGTGCCGCGCCGAAGGGCTTTACAAGGGGATTGTCGACTACGACGCCCTGGACGCCTACCGCGATTTCGGCGGAATCCGCATCGAGGACGACATCCTCGTCACCGAGACCGGCAGCCGCATCCTCGGAGACCGCAAGATCCCCGCAACGGTCGAAGAACTGGAGGCCGTCGTCGGCAAATAATCCACAAACGGGCGACCGAGCCGGCTAAAAGCCGGGACCCGGGTGCCGCCCGAAACGTAAAAAAACAGAACGATCCGATAAAGATGAAAAAGATACTTTTCGCGCTGCTGGCCGCCGCCCCGCTGTTTGCAGCCGCACAACCGAAGGATTGGGCCAACTACGGCCGCTATGCCGAGGCCAATGCCCGGCTGGAGAAGGCGCCCGACGTCGTATTCATGGGAAACTCCATCACCGACGGATGGGATGACGCACATCCCGAATTCTTCACCGAAAACAACTTCGCCTGCCGCGGAATCAGCGGACAGGTCACCTCGCAGATGCTCTGCCGCTTCCGCGCCGACGTCATCAACCTCCACCCGAAGGCCGTGGTGATCCTCTCCGGAACCAACGATCTGGCCCTCAACAACGGCCCGATCGAGATGGAGCACATCGTCGAAAACATCGTCTCGATGGCCGAACTCGCCCTCGCGGCCCGGATTCAACCCATCATCTGTTCGGTCCTCCCCGCCGGGAAATACGGCTGGAGGCCCGAGGTCGAGCAGGTCCCCGAGAAGATCCGTGAACTGAATGCCCGGCTCCGCGAGTACGCCCTGGAGCGCGGAATCGGATGGGTCGACTACCATCCGGCTCTCGCGGCCGAGGACGGCTCGATGCGGGCCGAATACACCCGCGACGGCGTACACCCCACCCGTGCGGGATACGACGTCATGGAGCAGGTGATCGCCCCGGCACTCGAACCCTACCAATCGACAAAGCGGTAGCCGACGGCCCGGCCAAAGTCACGAAAATCGCCCAGCAAAGGCGATTTTTTCATCCCCGAAAGTTGTTTTTCCCGATTATTTCGTATATTTATAGTCGCGCAAAAAAACGATCGGCCCCCGGGCCCCGGTTTGCGTCAACCGAAACAGACCAAAACCTAAAACTATTCGGGATATGAAAAACTATTCAGCCAAAGAGATCAAGAACATCGTCCTCATCGGTGCTCCCGGCACGGGTAAAACTACCCTTGCCGAAGCGATGGCCTTTGAGGGGAAAGTCATCGACCGCAGGGGTAGTATCGAGACCAACAACACGCTCTCGGACAACACGGATATCGAGCACGAATACAAACGCTCGATCTATTCCACGATCCTCTTCACCGAATTCATGGACCGCAAACTCAATATCATCGACTGCCCGGGATCCGACGACTTCTGCGGAAGTCTCTTCTCGGCGTTCAAGGTCGGTGACGTCGGCGTATTCCTCTTCAATGCCCAGAACGGATGGGAGGTCGGAAGCGAAATCCAGGCCCGCTACGCCCGTTTGCTCCAGAAACCCGTCATCGGTGTCATCAATCAGCTAGACGCTGACAAGGCCAGCTTCGAAGCCACGTTCGAATCCATCAAGGCCGCTTCGCGCGTAAAACCCGTCATCGTGCAGTATCCCGTCAATCAGGGTCCCGAATTCAATGCATTCATCGACGTGCTGCTCATGAAGATGTACCGCTTCAAGGACAACGACGGTCACCGCGAAGAGCTCGAAATCCCCGCCGAGGAGATGGAAAAGGCGATGGAACTCAACAAGGAGCTCGTCGAAATGGCCGCCGAACACGACGAGGCCCTCATGGAGCTCTATTTCGACAAGGGTACGCTGACCCAGGACGACATCCGGGCCGGACTGAAGATCGGAGTCTCCAGACGCGAGGTGATGCCCATCTTCTGCGCCAGCGGAAAACGGGACATCGGAACCAAACGGCTCATGGAGTTCATCATCAACGTCGCGCCCGGACCGCTGAAGGCCCCCGCATTCCTCTCGACCGAAGGCGAAGAGATCACCGCCGACGAAACGGCTCCCGCCGTGGCGTTCGTCTTCAAGAGCCAGGTCGAACAGCACATCGGTGAGATCTCCTACTTCCGCGTCATCCGCGGCAAGATCACCGAGGGCACCGAACTCGTCAATACCCGCACCGGAAACAAGGAGAAGCTCTCGCAGCTCTTCGCCGTAGCCGGAAAGAACCGCATCAAGGTCACCGAACTCTCCGCGGGTGACATCGGCTGTACCGTCAAACTCAAGGGTACGCGCACGAACGACACCCTCTCCGCAGCGGCTGCGCCCGTCTCGATCGAGCCCATCGTATTCCCCGAACCGCGCTACCGCGCAGCCATCAAGTGCAAGGAGCAGAGCGACGAGGAGAAGCTCGGCAAGCTGCTCAACGACGCCAAGTTCGAAGACCCGACGATTCTGGTCGAATACTCCAAGGAGTTGAAGCAGACCATTATCCAGGGTCAGGGCGAGCACCATCTGAACATCCTCCGCTCGCGCATCGAGAAGGAGAACAAACTCCCCTACGAGTACATCGCACCGAAGATTCCCTACCGCGAAACCATCACCAAGGTCGCACAGGCCGACTACCGCCACAAGAAGCAGTCGGGCGGCGCCGGGCAGTTCGGCGAGGTCCACATGATCATCGAACCCTACTACGAGGGAATCCCCGAACCGAAGAACTACAAGGTGCCCGGAAAGGGCGACATGGCGGTCAACGTCAAGACCAAGGAGGAGTACGACCTCGCCTGGGGCGGAAAACTCCAGTTCTACTCGGCGATCGTCGGCGGAGCCATCGACGCACGCTTCATGCCCGCCATCCTCAAGGGTATCATGGAGAAGATGGACGAGGGGCCGCTCACGGGTTCCTACGCCCGCGACATCCGCGTCATCATCTACGACGGCAAGATGCACCCGGTGGACTCGAACGAAATCTCCTTCAAACTCGCCGCCCGAAACGCCTTCAAGGAGGCGTTCCGCAACGCAGGGCCCAAGATCATGGAGCCGATCTACAACGTCGAGGTCCTCGTCCCGAGCGAGTACATGGGAGCCGTGATGAGCGACCTGCAGAACCGCCGCGCCATGATTGCCGGCATGGAGTCCGACAAGGGATTCGACCGCCTGAACGCCCTCGTTCCGCTGGCCGAGCTCTACCGCTACTCGACGACCCTCTCGTCGCTGACATCCGGATCGGCCACCTACACCATGAAGTTCTCCTCCTACGAGCAGGTGCCCGCGGACGTTCAGGACAAACTGCTCAAGGCATACACCGATACCGACGAAGAGTAACCTCCTCGCCGTATCGGACGAAAGTCACAGAGCCGGGCCCCCTTTTCAGGCGGCCCGGCTCGTTTTTGAATGGGGCTCGTCTCGTTTTTGCAGCGTCCGCCGTTTTTCAGGCGGGCAAGTCCGTTTTCAAGGGGCGGGGCGTCCGAATCCGAGGTCCCGGAATGCCCCTCCAGAGGAGATTTCGGACAAGGTCACGTTAAATTAATGTTAACATTCGGTGTCGATCCCGTTTCATCGGGAAATTTCAAGTAAATTTGTTCAGCATTTGCACTGAATTTCAGCATGAGTGACATCTACACCTTCATCGTCGGGATTCTGGGTATTCTCGCAGTTTCCGGACTCTTTGTCGGCGTGACAAACGACGCCGTAAACTTCCTGAATTCCGCAATCGGCTCGAAGGCCGCCCCCATGAAAGTCATCCTCGCAGTCGCCTCATTCGGTATCATCATCGGTGTCGTGACATCCAGCGGCATGATGGAGGTCGCACGAAGCGGCATGTTCAACCCCGGACTCTTCTCCTTCCACGAGGTGATGATGCTCTACCTCGGCGTCATGTTCGCAAACGTCATTCTTCTCGACCTCTACAACTCCTGGGGACTCCCCACTTCGACGACCGTATCGCTCATCTTCTGTCTCCTGGGATCCGCCATCGCCGTATCCATCTACAAGATCTCGAACGACCCCGCACAAGGCATCACAACCCTCGGACAGTACATTAACACCTCCCGGGCGATGGGTATCGTCTCCGCGATCCTCCTCTCCGTGGTCATCGCATTCACCTGCGGTACCATCGTCATGTACATCTCGCGGCTCATCTTCTCGTTCCGATACACCGCGATCTTCCACCGCTACGGAGCCCTCTGGTGCGGTGCCTCGCTCACGGCTATCGTCTATTTCGCCGTGTTCAAGGGCCTGAAGTCCATCCTCGCAGGGCACGCCTTCATCCAGTGGATCGACAGCCACCTGCTCCTCGCCATCTTCATCTGCTGGGTCGTATGTTCGCTGGTACTCTTCTTCATCCAGCGACTCAAAATCAACATCCTCCGCATCACGATCCTCTCCGGAACCTTCGCCCTGGCCCTCGCATTCGCAGGGAATGACCTCGTCAACTTCATCGGCGTACCCGTGGCCGGATTCGACGCATACTCCATCGCCCGACACTCCGGAGACGCCGGAATGCTCATGGAGGCCCTCAACGAAAACGTCCCCGCGAATTTCCTCATCCTGCTCGCGGCCGGAGCCATGATGATCCTCACGCTCTGGACCTCCAAGAAGGCCATGCACGTCACCGAAACCGAACTCTCGCTCTCGGCGCAGGGCGACGAAGGACAGGAACAGTACGGTTCGTCGCTCTTCTCCCGCACGATCGTACGCGCTGCACTCAACATCAATGCGGGAATCGAGCGGATCATCCCCCCGAAGGCCCGGGAGGCGATCTCCCGCCGCTTCGAATTCGAGGATGTCGAGCACAGCGGAGCTCCCTACGACATGATTCGCGCCACGGTCAACCTTACCACCTCGGCCCTGCTGATCGCCATGGCTACCTCGCTCAAACTCCCCCTTTCGACCACCTACGTCTGCTTCATGGTCGCCATGGGTTCGTCGCTCGCCGACCGCGCATGGGGGCGTGAAAGCGCCGTATACCGCATCTCCGGCGTCATGACCGTCGTCGCCGGGTGGTTCATCACCGCACTGGGAGGATTCTTCATCGCACTGGTCGTCGGGTTTGCCCTGATCTACGGTGGAACCCCCGCCTTCATCGTCATCACCATCCTCTGCGGATGGATGCTCGTCCACAGCAACTTCCTCAAGAAAGACAAAACGACCGCCTCCGAGCGCCAGCAGATCAAAACCAACGAGGATATCATCGCGGACCTCCGTGACGAGGTATGCGCAACGATGGAGTCCGCCACGAAGATCTACGACCGCACGCTCATCGCCGTATTCAAGGAGAACCGAAAGGTCCTCCGCGACATGGTCAAGGAGTCGAACGACCTCTTCTACCACTCCCGGGAGCGCAAATACTCGCTGCTGCCGACCCTCAAGAAGCTCCAGGGCGAGGATGTCAACACCGCACACTACTACGTACAGGTCGTCGACTACCTCAACGAGATGACCAAAGCCCTGATGCACATCACCCGACCGGCATTCGAGCACATCGACAACAACCACGAAGGTCTCTCCATGGAGCAGACCCGCGACCTGATGTCGATTAACGACGACGTGGAGGCCATCTACCGCCGCATCAACCTCATGCTGCGCGAGGGCGACTTCTCCGAAATCGAAACCGTACTCACGATGCGCGACCAGCTCTTCGAGTCGATCGCCGAAGCCATCAAGTCCGAATTGACTCGAATCAACGAGGCCAAGTCCAATACCAAGGCCTCGATGCTCTACCTCACGATTCTGACCGAGACCAAGAACATGGTGCTTCAGTCGCGCAACCTGCTCAAGTCCCAGCAATACTTCCTCAAGCACCTCCCGGGACCCAAAACCTGGATCAAATAGCGTGCGGAGGAGGAGCAAGTGGCGGCAGGAAAGAGGGAAAAGACGCAGAAGACAGAAGGCGGGAGACGAAAGAAATGGGTAAAAAATAAACAACATGGATATTGCCAAAGCCAAACGGCGCGAGAATATCGCCGAATACATTCTCTATCTGTGGCAGTTGGAGGATCTGTTACGGGCCCTGCAGTTCAGTCCCGAGGCCATCTTCTCGACCCTGATCGCACCCCGCAAGGATATTGCCGAGGAGCAGAAGCACATCTTCCTGCTCTGGTACTTCGACCTGGCAAACCTGCTCCAACAGGAGGGCAAGGAGGAGAAGGGGCATCTGGAACACACGCTGCATCTGATTCAGGACCTGCACGACCTCCATCTCCAATTGATGAAGCTGCCCGTCGGGGAGCATTACCGCCGTACGTTTGCGCGGCTCGAACCCGAACTGCCGCGGCTGCGAGCCGTGATCGGGAATCCCGGCATGAGCGACACCGAACTCTGTTTCCGGGCTCTCTACGCCGCCATGCTCTACCGCATCAAGGGCGAAGGGGACAAATCGGCCGTCACCGACACGCTGGAGTTCATCTCGCCGGTGATTGCCGAATTGGCCGATCTCTACGGAAAGGTCGAGCGGGGTGAAATCGACCTCTTCAAAAACGACCCGGAGGCATAGCCGGGGGGGGGCAAGAGGAGAGAGGGAGGAAGAAGAGAAGAGGAGGAGGAGAGACAGAAGAAAAAAGGGAAAAACCGGAGGAAGACGCCGGAAAATATATGAAAAGAAGCCCGAGGCATGACCGCGGAGAGGTCGGAGGATAGGCGAAAATGGCCCCGAGGTATAACTGCGGAGAGGTCGGAGGTATATGAAAAGCGGAACTGTCAGACAGTTCCGCTTTTTCGTATGCCGGGGAGACGTCGGTCGACAATATGTGTCCGCCGGTTATGCAAAGTCCAACCCCATGATGTAGTCATTCATATAAAAGCCCTCGCCGATCGGGAAATCCCCTTCGCGCAGGCAACGCATCCCCATCCGTTCGTAGAAGTGCAACGCCCGATTGTGACGGTTGACATTCAACTCCATGCGGCAGGGACCCGGGCAGTTCATCCGGACATGCTCCACGGCTTGTTCGAAAAGACGCCGGCCGACGCCCCGACCTTGGGCTTCGGGCAGCACGTAGATCTTCTGCAGGTGGAAAAGGCGCTCCCCCTGCCGCTCGACCGACACGTAGCCCACCGGATCGTCGCCCTCAAAAGCCAGGTAGAAACAATGCCCCTCGCGGAACTGCTCCCGGAGGCTCTCCTCGGAGTACATCCATGCCATCATATAATCGAGCTGGGCGGGGGTCAGAATCTCCCGATAGGTGGCCGGAAAGGCAACATCGGCAACCTGACGGATCAGCGGAATATCGGACTCCCCAGCCCGACGAAGTGTAATCGGACCGATGGTTTGATGCGCTTCTGTCATGGAACGATTCTTGGTTTCAGGGAAAACAAACTCCTCCAACGAAAGAAGGCCGACTTAAAAAAGTCGGCCTTAAATCTTTCTTCCGGAAACTTACGCGTACTTGAACGTCGACTCGTCCGATACGGTCAGCTTCTTGCGGCCCTTTGCGCGGCGCGCTGCCAGCACCTTGCGGCCGTTGGCCGTTGCCATACGAGCACGGAAACCATGCTTGTTGATCCGCTTCCGACGCGAAGGCTGGTAAGTTCTCTTCATTGCCATAGCTATCTGTTTTTTGTTGTTTCTGACATTTTTACGGATTGCAAAAGTACAACAAAAAAATGATCCGCAAAAATTTTTCACGAAAATATTTCGTTTTCACCGGCAAAAAGCCCGAATTCCTATTATCTTTGTAGGAAAACTGAACCCGCTGGAAACCCCCGACCCGCCGTCGAGGCGTCCGGAATCCGGAGTTTCCAAACCCATTAACCGAGATCCGAAATGGCTATCTTCAGAGTCGAAGGCGGACACCGCCTCCACGGTACGATTACCCCCCAGGGCGCCAAAAACGAGGCCCTCCAGATCCTCTGCGCAACGCTCCTAACACCCGAGCGCGTCGTCGTGAGGAACATCCCCCGTATCCTCGACGTCCTCCAACTCATCGAACTCCTCCGCCGCATGGGCGTCATCGTCGAACAACTCGCCGACGACACCTACGCCTTCCAGGCCCGCGACATCGACTTCGAATACCTCCAGACCGACGACTACCGGAACCGTTGCACCCGTCTGCGCGGTTCCGTGATGCTCATCGGACCCATGCTCGCCCGATTCGGCGTCGGGTACATTCCCAAACCCGGCGGAGACAAGATCGGACGACGACGCCTCGACACCCATTTCCTCGGATTCCAGAAACTCGGCGCCAAGTTCAATTTCGACATCGCCGACGAGTTCTTCATGGTCGAGGGCAAGGAGTTGAAGGGGACCTACATGCTGCTCGACGAAGCCTCCGTGACCGGTACGGCCAATATCGTCATGGCCGCCGTCATGGCCCGCGGCACCACCACCATCTACAACGCCGCCTGCGAACCCTACGTACAGCAGCTCTGCAGAATGCTCAACCGCATGGGCGCCCGGATCTCCGGAATCGCCTCAAACCTGCTGACCATCGAGGGCGTCGATGCGCTGGGAGGCACCGAGCACACCCTCCTGCCCGACATGATCGAGGTCGGCAGTTTCATCGGAATGGCCGCCATGAACCGTTCGGAGCTGACCATCCGAAACGTCTCCTACGAAAACCTCGGCATCATACCCGCCCAGTTCGCCCGCATGGGCATTCAGTTCGAACAGCGCGGGGACGACATCTACATCCCACAGCAGGACCACTACAGCATCGAAACCTTCCTCGACGGTTCGATCATGACCATTGCCGACGCCCCCTGGCCCGGTCTGACCCCCGACCTGCTGTCGATCTTCCTCGTCGTCGCCACACAGGCAAAGGGCGCCGTGCTGATCCACCAGAAGATGTTCGAAAGCCGTCTCTTCTTCGTCGACAAACTCATCGACATGGGGGCTCAGATTATCCTCTGCGACCCCCACCGGGCTACGGTCATCGGGCACGACCACCGCATCAACCTCCGCGCCACGCGCATGACCTCGCCCGATATTCGGGCCGGAGTCGCCCTGTTGATTGCCGCCATGTCCGCCGACGGGATCTCCACCATCCAGAACATCGACCAGATCGACCGCGGATACAAGGATATCGACCTGCGGCTCAATGCCCTCGGCGCCCGAATCGAACGAATCGACGAATGCGCCATCCGGAAGTGACCGGACCATCCGCCCGGACAAAATCCGGATACCGAAAAAACAAACGTTAAAAACGCTCTCAATACTCGTATGTTCCTCGAAAATGCCAGCCGAAAGGGCTGGATCGAAGTCGTCTGCGGGTCGATGTTCTCCGGAAAGACCGAAGAGCTGATCCGCCGTCTCAAACGCGCGCAGTTCGCCCACCTGAAGGTCGAAATCTTCAAACCCCGGATCGATGTCCGTTACTCCGAAGAGGAGGTCGTCTCACACGACGCAAACGCCATCCGCTCGACTCCCGTCGAGTCGCCGCAGAACATCCTCCTGATGACCTCCGACGTCGATGTCGTGGGGATCGACGAGGCGCAATTCTTCGACGACAGCATCGTGGAGGTCTGTCGGCAGTTGGCCGACAGCGGCGTCCGCGTCATCGTCGCGGGGCTCGACATGGACTACACCGGAAAACCCTTCGGACCCATGCCCGCCCTGATGGCCACGGCCGAATACGTCACCAAGGTACACGCCATCTGCGTCCGCTGCGGAAACCTCGCACACCATTCGCACCGCCTGACGGCCGACGAAAAGCAGGTCATGCTCGGCGCACAGGACAGTTACGAGCCCATTTGCCGCCACTGTTTTCGGGAGTTGCGCCTCGCAGAAGAGAAAAACCGGGAATAACTCCGCATCGAATCCGGAAGGATCCCGACCCATCCAAAAATCCCTGACGCAATCATGCGTCAGGGATTTTTCCTGCAGGCCGCAGTCGGGGCCCGTTCAGCGACCCGAGACCCAAGTCCCGAGCCGACTATTTGACCGTCGAAGCCACCGCCTCGCGGACCTCGGCCAAACGGGCCGCCAGCTCGGCAACCACTTCGGGGTGCTCCGCAGCCACGTTATGCTGTTCACGCGGGTCTGCAGTCAGATCGTAAAGCTGCGCCTCCGGGGAGTTCCCGAGTTCGGTCTTCGTCCAGAACTCCAGCGCCGGACCGTCGCTCGGCTCCAGGTATTTCCACGGGCCGGAGATAATCGCCAGCGTGTTGTTCAGGTTCTGTTGCACGACGTACTCCCGGTCGGTCCGGCTTTCGCCCAGCAGTTCCGGCAGGCGGTCGCGGCTGTCCGGAGCTGCCGCCGCGGGGAGTTCCGCCCCAGTCAGCGAAGCCAGCGAGCGGTAGACGTCGATCTGCGAGAACAACGCGAGTTGTTCGCCCGGCTGCACGCGCGCCGGCCAGCGGACAATGAACGGGATCCGCGTCCCGGCCTCGTAGAGACTGTATTTCCCGCCCCGGTAGATCCCCATCGGGGTGTGCCCGTTCAGCAGTTCGAGCGCCTGGTCCTGGTAGCCGTCGTCGATCACCGCCCCGTTGTCCGACGTGAAGATGAACAGCGTGTTGTCGGCGATCCCCAGGCTGTCCAGCGTGCGCATCACCTCGCCGATCGTCCAGTCGAGTTGCAGGATCACGTCTCCACGCGTCCCCAGGCCGCTCTTGCCCGCAAACCGCGGGTGCGGAACGCGCGGAACATGCACGTCTTGTGTCCCCATATAGAGGAAGAAGGGCTCGTCCCGATGCTGCGCGATGAAGCGCGTGGCCTTCGCCGTAATCGTATCGGCGATGTTCTCGTCGACCCACAGCGCGGACTTGCCGCCCGTCATCCAGCCGATACGCGGGATGCCGTTGATGATCGTATTGTTATGGCCCTGGCTCGGTTTCAGCTTCACCAGCTCGGGGTTCTCCTCACCCGTCGGCCAGTCGCCCACCTTGTGATCATAGCTCACCGTAATCGGGTCCGCAGGGTCCAGCCCCACGACGTGACCGTTCTCGACAAAGACGCACGGAACCCGGTCCACCGTCGCCGGAATCAGGAATTCATAGTCGAAGCCGATGTCGCGGGCGCCCGGGCGGATCTCCGTATTGAAGTCCGTACCCCCGACCGGTCCCAGCCCCAGGTGCCACTTCCCCACGGCCGCAGTGGCATAACCCGCCGCGTGCAGTGCGTCGGCCAGCGTATAGCAGGCCGTATCGATGATCAGTTCGGAGTTCCCCGGAGCGATGCCCGTATTCTGCTGCCGCCACGGGTACATGCCCGTCAGCAGGCCGAAACGCGACGGCGTACTCGTCGCCGAAGTGGCGTAGGCATTCGTGAAGCGTTGTCCCTGAGCGGCCAGCCGATCGAGATTCGGGGTCGAGATCTTCGTCGCACCGTAGCAGCTCAAATCGCCGATTCCCAGATCGTCGGCATAGATGAAAATCACGTTCGGACGGTTCGGCGGGGTTGGAGCGGTATGCCCGCATCCCTGAAAAAGAGCCGCGGCAGGCAATGCCGCCAACAGGCAGCAGGGATTGGTTTTCATGGTCTTCATGGTCATAAATATAAGGTTCATTCACATTTCACAGACCGGGTCCGGAAACGCATCGAATTATCTCCATCCGTCCGCTCATCCCCAACTCACGCCGACTCCTGCCGCCCGAGCGGGTTTTCGCGGGCTCACCCCACTACTCCACACAACGCAAACCCGCTTCTCAGCGGGCCGCACGCAAAGCCTCGATGAACACCGGCCACAAGGCCCACAGATTCTCGGTCTGAAGCCACAACTCACGGGCCTGCGCCGCAGCCGTAGGCCGTTCGCTCTCGATGTCCCGCAGATAGTCCGCATCGGCCGGGTGTTCCGCGGCGGTAAACTCCGCGAACCACGGCGCAAAATGGGTGCGAAAACGCTGCAGCTCCCCGGCAGGCAGCACGCCGTCCCGCCGGTAGGCCGACCACAGCAACAGGATCTCCCGTGCCGGAGACTTGTCCGACACGTCGTTGATCACCTCGTCGAAGAGTTCATCCTCACCCATGGCCAGGTAGTCGAAGGCCAGTTGCTGACTCCCCTCCAGATGGTCCTCCGGATCAAGTTCCAGCAGCATCTCCAGCAGGGCCGCCGACATCTCGAAATCGTTGATCAGAAAGTGGTCGATCGCCGTGGCGCGGATCAACTCCAGCGCCGCACGCGAATTGCGGTGGTTCCATTCGAGGATCACCTCCTCGTCCTCGGGAATGAGCTCCGCGAGGCGCTGGAAGGCCTGGAAACGGGCATTGCAGGCCCCTTCGACATCTCCCTCCTCCTGCATCCGGCGCGTCTGGTCCAGGACCTTTTCAAAATCATAAGGCCCCGAACCTACGACCTCGAAGGTCTGGTCCGCAGTGGGTTCAAGCCTCGCCTTTTGCATACTCCCGGCGTATTTTGACGACCATCACAATGAGAATCGCCAGCGTGACCGCTCCGCCCAGCAGATAGGCCATCGGACGGTCCGTCATGCCGAACATCAACGGCGAGACAAATACGTAGCTCCCGCAGACATACGTCATGATAAGTGCCGGAATCAGCCCGACAAATACCCCTCGTCTGCGACGGCCGAGATACACGACGATCATCCACAGCGTGACGGCGGCAAGCGTCTGATTCATCCACGCAAAATAACTCCACATCGCCTGGAACGGCAGTCCGAAGATGATCAGCAGGCCCAGGGCGAACAGCGGAATGCAGATATAGATCCGTTTGCGCAACGAGCGCTGCTCGACACCCATGAAGTCCGCAACGATCAGACGGGCCGACCGGAAGGCCGTATCCCCCGAAGTGACGGCGCAGGCCACAACGCCGAAAATCACAAATCCGGCCAGAACCGGCCCCAGCGTCTTCGTGGCGATAATGTCGATCAGGATCGCCGCCGAGCCCTTATATTCGGCAATGGCGGCATTCAGCCCCTCGACTCCGCCCCAGAAGGCCATGCCGATCGCCGCCCAGATCAACGCGATGATCGATTCGGAGATCATCGCCCCGTAGAACACCGAGCGACTCTCCCGTTCGTTGCGCATACAGCGCGCCATCAGCGGGGACTGCGTGGCATGGAAACCCGAAATCGCCCCGCAGGCTATTGTCGTGAAGAGCATCGGAACAATCGGGAACTTCTCGGCATCAGCGATGCAGTTCCGCAGCGAGGTCAGCTCCGGAATCGTATAATCCCCGCTGAACAGAAGCACGAAGAGGATGCCCAGTGCCATGAACAGCAGGGCAAAACCGAAAATCGGATAGATGCGGCCGATGATCTTGTCCACGGGGAGCAGCGTCGCGGCAATATAATAGATCAGGATTATGCCCAGGATGATCAGCAACAGCCACGAAAAATCACCGAAGGCCGTGACCTCCAGCGACGGAATATCGAGTCGGTTGGCGATCAGTTCCGCCGGCTGTGACAGGAAAACCGCCCCTACGAGAATCATCAGACCCGCCGAGAAAAGGCGCATGATGAGTTTCATCGTCCGACCGAGGAAGTGTCCCGTAATCTCGGGCAGGCTCGCACCGTCCTGCCGCAACGAGATCACTCCCGCCACGAAGTCGTGCATCGCTCCCATGAAGATACCGCCCAGTGTAATCCACAGGAAAGCGACAGGTCCGTAGGCGGCTCCGAGCACTGCGCCGAAAATCGGCCCGAGACCTGCAATATTCAGCAATTGGATCAGGAAAATACGCCAACGAGGCAGCGGAACGTAATCCACCCCGTCATACAATCGGCTGCAGGGGGTCTCAGCCGCGGGATTGATGCCGACAAGACGTTCCAGGTACCGTCCATAGGTAAAATAGGCCGTAATCAGCAAGGCCAGGCATACCAGAAAAGTGATCATAACAACTATTTGGAATCTGTTTTGACGCGAATATAAAAAGAATTGTGAGAATTTTTACAAAATTGTTGCGAGAAAAAAATTTTTTTCTGATATTTGCAGTCCCAAAGAGAACGGTAGGGAACAAAAACCAACGTTCTTCCGGGCAGTTGAAAGCCGAATTAGCTCAGCGGTAGAGCACTTCACTCGTAATGAAGGGGTCCCGAGTTCAAATCTCGGATTCGGCTCGAAAAGGGAGGCAACCCAAAAGCCTCCCTTTTTATAGATAAAGCCGAAAGGCCCAAAACATACAAGAAAACCGCCGCAATGCTATTTGCTGGCGGTTTTTTCATTACAAGCCGCAGCCCGGAAAACAAAACCAACGGGCATCCTCCCAAATAAACAAGGCGATTCCATCCCCGACTATTGTCCCGAATCGCCTTTTTCCCTATCTTTGGAAAAACAAACCACCCAATGAAAATATCGCCAGACCACATCGTCTCCCTCCAACCCGACGAAATCTTCGTTTTCGGCAGCAACCTCGCCGGAATGCACGCCGGAGGTGCCGCACGCCTGGCTCTCACACAATTCGGAGCCGTCTGGGGACAGGGCGTCGGAATCCAGGGACAAAGCTATGCCATACCCACCATGCAGGGAGGCATCGAAACCATCAAACCCTATGTCGATGAATTCATCGAATTCGCCAGACTGAATCCCCAACTGAACTTCCTCGTTACGGAGATCGGCTGCGGAATCGCCGGATTTACACCCGAAGAGATCGCCCCGCTGTTCGATGCGGCAAAAACCAGGGAGAATATCGCACTTCCCCGGCGCTTCCGCGAGGTGTTGGATCGCTAATCCCCACACGGCCCGGGCTCGCCGAAAACGGGAAATATTTTGAAATATGCCCGCGTTTGACTACTTTTGCGGTCGTAAAAATCTCCTTCCATGTTGCGCAGATTTGCAGCGGTAATCCTATCGGCCATTCTCCTCGCGCCCGGGTGGCTCGGGCTCTCGGGAATCTCGCTCTTCGCCGGGCTCGTACCCCTGCTGTGGATCAGCAACTCATACGGAGACTCCCGACGCGAATGGTGGGGCATGTTCGGATGGGCAACCCTCGCCTTCGTATTGTGGAACGCTCTCACCGTCTGGTGGATCTGGTTCGCCACGCCTGTCGGGCCCATGGCCGCGACGCTCGCATCCACAACCGTGAACCTGTTCGCCTTCATGCTCTTCCACACCGTCTCCAAAAAGGCGCACAAGGCCCTCGCATACGTCACGCTCGTCTCGGCATGGATCGCTTCCGAATACTGGTATACCGTCGGCGACTTCTCCTGGCCCTGGCTGATCCTCGGAAACGGGTTCTCGCACGAAGTCTGGGCCGTTCAATGGTACGAATACACCGGTGTATTCGGAGGTTCGCTGTGGGTGCTGGTGGCCAACATCCTGATTTTCGAGGCCTGGAAGGAGCACCGCAAACTCCGGAAATGGATCGCTCCGGCCCTGGCCGTCGGGCTGCCGATCGTCGGGTCGCTCATCATCCGCAGCCACTGGAAGCAGCCCGATGAAGGGAGTGTGCGCGTCAGCATCATCCAGCCCAACGTAGACTGCTACGACAAGTTCCACGGCGATGCGGAGCGTCAGAAACAGAACATCCTCGACCTGCTCGCGCAGGTCCCCCAACAGGCGCAGTTCATCCTGCTGCCCGAAACCGCCGTCCCGGGATACTATCGGGAACCGGCGCTGAGCGACTCCCCCTGGAGCGACGGTCTGCCGGGAGATTTCTGGGTGCAACTCACCGATTCGCTCCGGAGCCGACATCCGAACGCCCTGCTCATCGCCGGGACAAACACCATCCGCAGCTATCCCGCCGGAGCCCAGACCGAAACGGCCCGCCCCGACCGGTTCGGAAACGGGTACTACGACGTATTCAATACGGCCGTCGGACTCGATTCCGCCGGGAGAATGCAGCTCCACCACAAGGGCCGCCTGGTCATCGGCGTGGAGAACACGCCGACCTGGGTATTCGACGTGCTGCGCTTCCTGGTCATCGACCTCGGGGGCGTAGTCGGACAGATCGGCAAGGGGCTTCACGGCTCGGCATTCGAGCACAACGGTGTCGCAGTCGGGCCCGCCATCTGTTACGAAGGGATGTACGGCGATTTCTACGGTGATTTCGTGCGGCGCGGAGCGCAGTTCATGGCCATCATCTCCAACGACGGATGGTGGGGAGACACCCCCGGGTACAAGCACCTCTTCACCATCTCCCGCCTGCGTGCCATCGAGCACCGGCGCGCCATCGCCCGCTCGGCAAATACCGGAAAGTCCGGATTCATCTCCCCGCGCGGCGACGTCGGAGAAACCCTCGGCTGGGAGAAACGCGGGGTCCTCTCCGCTGAGGTGCCCCTCAACAGCGAAACAACCTTCTATACCCGATACGGAGACTATCTGGCCCGAATTGCCGAGTATGTACTGCTGCTCTCGGTGCTCTACTTCGTCGCCTATCGCGTCAAACGAAGGAACCATCTCGTGAAATAAAACCCTTGCTGTCATGAACTATAACCAGACTCTCGAATTCCTCTTCCAGTCGCTGCCCGCCTTCGAAACCCAGGGCGCCACGGGATATAAACCGGGATTGGAGCGCATCTCCGCATTCTGCCGACACATCGGAAACCCCCAGCGGAACTTCTTCACGATCCACGTCGCCGGAACAAACGGAAAGGGCTCCGTCGCACACATCATCGCTTCGGTGCTCCAGCAGGCCGGGTATCGAACCGGACTCTTCACTTCACCACACCTCGTCGATTTCCGCGAGCGCATCCGCGTCGACGGCGAGATGATCCCCAAACAGAAGGTCGTCAACTTCGTCGACAAGCACCACGACAAGATGGTCGAACTCGAACTCTCGTTCTTCGAAATGACCGCCGCCATGGCCTTCGACTACTTCGCGCAGAGCGATGTCGAGGTTGCCGTCATCGAAACCGGCCTCGGAGGACGGCTCGACGCCACGAACATCATCGTCCCGATCCTCAGCGTCGTGACCAACATCGGACTCGAACACACCGCCCTGCTGGGTGATACGCTCCAGAAAATCGCCGCCGAAAAGGCCGGGATCATCAAAAAGAGCATCCCGGTGATCGTCGGAGAGGCCGACAACCGCTACAACGAAGTCTTCGAGCAGGTTGCCGCAGCCAACAAGTCCCGCGTGATCTATGCCGAAAAGGAGTTTTCCTGCGAAGAGCACACGCTTGAAGGAAACCATCAACGCTTCCGGCTCCGCAGAACCCGTGACGACCAGTCATTCGAGGTGGAACTCGACCTGCAGGGCGACTACCAGTGCCGCAACATCGTAACGGCCTCCGCAGCCGTGGATTTCCTCCACGAAGAGACCCCCCTGACGATCTCCCGCCGCGCCTATCTCGAAGGGATGAAGAATGCCGCGGCAAACACCTCGCTGATGGGACGTTGGCAAAAGCTGGCCGAAGCGCCCCTTACGGTCTGCGACACGGGCCACAACGCCCATGGAATCGCCTGGGTTGCACAACAGCTCAAGGAGACGCCCCATCGGGAGCTCTACTGCATCATCGGGTTCGTCCGCGACAAGGATCTGGCGCACATCCTGCCCCTGCTGCCGCATGACGCACACTATCTCTTCACGCAGGCACACTCCGAGCGGGCGCTTCCGGCCGCCGAACTCACCGCCAAGGCCGCCATCTATGGATTGCACGGAGAAGCCGTCGAGCAGGTCGCCGACGCCCTGGCCCGCGCCCGGGAACTGGCCTCTGCCGAAGACATGATCTTCATCGGCGGAAGCACCTACGTCGTCGCCGAAGTGCTGTAAGTCCCGGCGGCGTCCTGCGGCAACCGTCTCCAAGAGGGGAGGAGAGGAGGGGAGGGCTGCGTAAAGGGCTAAGCCCGGGGCCGAAAGCCCGAAATGAAAGCGTCCGGAACCGATTGGTTCCGGACGCTTTGCGTCAGGCCTGGCCCATCTTGGGACCCGTATCCGGGATCGGAGTCGGGGTCGGAATCTCGATCTTGCCCACATTGCTCTCATAACGGACAATGTTGTCCTGCAGCGAGCGCAACAACCGTTTGGCATGTTCCGGCGTCAGGATGATGCGACTCTTGACCCGCGCCTTCTGCACCCCCGGGAGCACCGTCGCAAAATCGATGATGAACTCCGAGGTCGAGTGCGATATGATCGCCAGATTCGAATAGTGACCCTGGGCCACCGCATCGTCCAACTCCAGGTCGATGCCGAATTGTTTCATCTCTGCCATCTCCTTCGGTAAATTGGTTTTCTGCAAAAATAAGCGCTTTCCCGCTCCGATATGCAGTCCCGAAGCCAAAGTTTTCGATATTTTATCAACAATACCCGACAAACCGCAAAATCATACCTCCGTTTTTTTAACCTTTCCTGAGGAAGATATTACGGCTTTTTCGTATCTTTGTCGTCTAAACCTGTACTCCGGCAAAATGGCATTCGAGATCGTTGAAACCCTGTTCCGAGGTATCTGCGTGGGCGTTGCGGCCTCCATTACCGTCGGCCCCGTGGCCGTATTGTGCATCCAGAGAACACTCTCGAAAAGCAGACGCTCCGGAATCATATCCGGAATCGGGGTCGCTTGTGCCGATACATTCATGGCCATGATCGCCCTCTTCTTCTACTCGATGCTCCAAACGCAGATCGAGCAGTACAATACACTCCTCAGGGTCATCGGCGGAATATTCGTCGTCATCGTCGGCGTATTCATCTTCGCACAGAACCCGGTCCCCCAGATCCGTAGAAACCGGGCCGGAAAAACCTCTCTCTGGCAGGACTTCGTCTCCATTTTCGGACTCACCATCGCCAACTTCATCATGGTGGTCCCCTACATCCTCGCATTCTTCGCCGTATTCAAAATTTCCGGCGGCGAAATGACCGACCATACCGTCGGTGGTTTTTTCCGCGCCCTGTTCGTCATCGCAGGGTTCTTCTGCGGAGCCGCGGCCTGGTGGACTTTCCTCGCCTGCGTCATCAACCTGTTCCGCAGAAGATTCAGACCCCGGCACATGCTCACCATCAACCATGTCGCCGGGCTTATCATCGGAATACTCGGTATTTACACCATATTATCCACCTTCTTTGACATATTCCCAAATGTCGGACATTAAACAGAAACGTAAAATCATAATCGCCGTCGACGGATTCTCCTCCTGCGGGAAAAGTACCTTCGCAAAGGCCATTGCCGCACGGCTCGGATATATCTTCATCGACACCGGCGCCATGTATCGGGCCGTGACGCTCTATGCACTCTCTCACGGCGCCATCCGTTCGGGGATCGTCGACGAAGAGGCTGTCGTCAAACTCCTCCCCGAGATCTCCATCACCTTCCGCTTCAACCCGCAGCGCGGCGCCAGCGACATCTATGTCAACGGCGATCTGGTCGAGGGTAAGATTCGGACGATCGAGGTCTCCAACTGCGTAAGCCCCGTCAGCGCCATCCCCGAAGTAAGGCAGAAACTCGTCGCCATGCAGCAGGAGATGGGACGCAACCGAGGGGTGGTCATGGACGGACGCGACATCGGGACCGTCGTATTCCCCGACGCCGAGATGAAGCTCTTCATGACCGCCGACCCCGCCGTACGCGCACAGCGCCGATACAAGGAGCTGCAGGAGAAGGGAATGCCGGTTTCGCTCGAAGAGATCGAACGCAACGTCCGCGAACGAGACAAGGCCGACATGAGCCGCGCCGTCTCGCCGCTCCGGCAGGCCGAGGATGCCATCGTATTGGACAACAGCCACATGACCGTCGAGGAGCAGATGGAGTGGTTCCTGAAGAAGTTTGCCGAGGTGACCAACCGGCCGTCGGAACACGAAAGAGAGGAGTCATGCGCATCGAGATAGATGACAAATCGGGCTTCTGCTTCGGGGTGGTCCGCGCAATCACGCAGGCCGAACAGGCCCTGACCGACGGAGGGACGGTCTACTCCCTCGGAGACATCGTGCACAACCGCATCGAAGTTCAGCGGCTCGAACGCCTCGGGTTGCGGACCGTAACGCACGCCGAGATGCCCGCAATCGCCGGAGGAAGGCTGCTGATCCGCGCCCACGGAGAGCCTCCGACCACCTATGAAGAGGCACGGAAGTTGGGGATCCGTATCATCGACGCCACCTGTCCGGTCGTAGCCCGGCTCCAGCGCCGCGTCATGCAGGCCCATGAGGAGATGCGCCCGATCGGCGGGCAGGTCGTAATCCTCGGAAAGCGCGGGCACGCCGAAGTCGTAGGGCTTACGGGGCAGGTCGAAGAGCGGACGATCGTCATCGAAAACGCCGAGGACCTCTGCGCGATCGATTTCAACCGTCCAATCTACTTCCTCTCGCAGACCACCCAGAGCATCGCGCTCTTCGAAGCGCTCGGGGCCGAGATGAAGCGGAGGGCCGCTGACCCCGAACAGGTGCGGATCGACGACACGATCTGCCGTCAGGTCGCCAACCGCGAGCAGTATCTCACGCAGTTCGCCGGACAGTTCGACGTCGTGGTCTTCGTCTGCGGGCGCAAGTCCTCGAACGGAAAGGTGCTCTCCGAGGTGTGCCGCAGGGCCAATCCCCGGACCCACGTCGTCGAGGAGGCCGCGGAGATCGAACCCCGATGGTTCGAGGAGGCGGAAAGCGTCGGAATTTGTGGCGCAACATCCACGCCCGGATGGCTCATGCGGGAGGTGGCGGACCGAATCGCCGCCCATACGGAAAAATAGGTGAATCGACATCCGGGATCCGGAAGGCCGGGCCACACCCGGGACTCCAAAGGCTCTCGGAGCCCCGCACGAAAAAGGACAGACTACGAACAAAAGGTTTTTGCCATGAAATACTTCATTCGATCGTTAAAATATTTCTGCGCGCTGTGCGTTCTATGTGCAGCGATCATGTATCTGAACCGCCTCGCTGGAACCGCTCGCCTCTCCATCCCGGAGACCCTCTACGTGATGTTCCACACCCCGAGGGGAATGCTGCTGCCCGGAGCGATCCTCCTGCTCGCGGCATTCTATCCCAAATTCGGATTCATCGTGCGGCAGGTCGAGGGTGACGTCGTCGAAAACCGCGAACAGATCCTCAACGCCTTCCGCTCCGAAGGTTTCTCGCTCCGCAGCGAAGCCGACGGCGTGATGACCTTCCGGGCCGACAACTGGGCCAAAAAACTCGGGCTGCTCGGGGAGGATGAGATCAAGGTCGAACAATATGGACAATGGATCCGGATCGAGGGTATCCGCCGCGGCGTGGCCCGCGTACACTACCGGCTCGATTCGTATCTCAACAGGATCGGACGCCATGAATAGAAAATACCGCTCGCTGGCCGCCGCAACGCTTGTCGCCGCGGCCGCCATCACGATCTTTGCAGCCCGGAACGACTTCGGGCTCGGACGAAACATGGAGATCACCGTCAACATGATGCGCGAACTCTCGCTCAACTACGTCGACGAGGTCGATCCCGACAAACTGATGGAGGGGGCTGCCGCCGGAATGGTCAGCGACCTCGACCCCTACACCGAATACATCCCCGAAAAGGGAATGCAGGATTTCGAACTCCTCACCACCGGCAAGTACGGCGGAATCGGGGCCCTCATCCGTCAGAAGGAGGACTACGTCCGCATCGCACAGCCCTATCAGGGTTCGCCCGCCGACCTCGCAGGCCTCAAGATCGGGGACAAGATCCTGGCCATCGACGGCCAGGATGCCAAGGGGTTCACCACCGAGCAGGTATCCTCCCGCCTCAAGGGTGAACCCGGCAGCAAGGTCCGTGTCGAGGTCGAACACCTCGACGGATCGAAACAGACCGCCGTCATCCGCCGCGAACGAATCGCCATCCCCGGCGTACCCTATGTCGGATGGGTGGCCGACGGAATCGGATACATCCGTCACAGCGACTTCACCGAAGGGTGTTACGAGGAGATGCGG
This sequence comes from Candidatus Alistipes intestinigallinarum, assembly GCA_019115745.1. Classification (GTDB taxonomy): domain Bacteria; phylum Bacteroidota; class Bacteroidia; order Bacteroidales; family Rikenellaceae; genus Alistipes; species Alistipes intestinigallinarum. The sequence continues at coordinate 72,453 of DXDA01000056.1, read as the reverse complement.
GCCGCCGTCGAACGCCTTCGGAAAGAGGGTGAATTGAAGGGACTCGTGCTCGACTACCGTTCGAACGGCGGCGGCATCATGCAGGAGGCCATCAAGATCCTCGGCATGTTCGTCCCGAAAGGCACCGAGGTCCTCAGCACCAAGGGACGTTCGGAGGATTCGAAGCAGGTGTTCCGGACCAGTTCGGAGCCCGTACTCCCGGACCTGCCGCTCGTCGTTCTGGTGAACGGAAGCTCCGCCTCGGCAGCCGAAATCGTCGCCGGAGCCCTCCAGGACCTCGACCGCGCCGTGCTGATCGGACAGCGCAGCTTCGGAAAGGGCCTCGTGCAGTCCACACGCCCCCTCGGCTACAACACCATGCTCAAACTCACCACCGCCAAATACTACATCCCCTCGGGCCGCTGCATCCAGGCCATCGACTACTCCCATTCGCAGGAGGGCGACATCCGCACGGTCCCCGATTCGCTGATCTCGGAGTTCACGACCCGCGCCGGACGAAAGGTCTACGACGGGGGAGGCATCATGCCCGACATCCGCACCGAGCCCGAATACATCTCGCGCTTCGCCATGACGCTCTATGCCATGGGGTTCATCGAGGATTTCGGGGACGAATATACCCGCCGGAATCCCGGGCAGACCATCGATATTCGCACCTTCTCGATCTCCGACCAGGACTACGCCGACTTCGCGGAGTTCATGAAGGACAAAAAGGTCCCCTATGAGTCGGATACCCGCCGTGCCCTCAAAGCCTTGAAAAAGGCCGCCGACGAGGACCTGTTCGCCGACCTGAAAGAGAAGTTCGAAAAGGTCGAGGCCGAATTGAAGGACGACACGCAGACCAATCTCGAAACCTACCGCGAACAGGTCATCGAGACGATCAACAACGACATCGTGATGCGTCACGGATACCAGGCCGGCGTGATCGAGCACTCGCTCCCCGGGGATACCGACGTGCAACGGGCCCTCGACGTGCTGAACAACCCCCAGGAGTACCGACGGATCGTATCCGAACAGGACACCGCCCGGAAATAAACCCGTCCCGACATGAAATTCCACGCGCAGAAATTCTCCTTCCGGAACCGGCTCGTCGTCATCGTCGTCGGCGTTACGCTCGGGGCCTTGTCCCTGCTCTACACCAACGACATGGCCCGGAAGCTCAAGGGAAAGGAGCAGCACGACGTCGCCCTCTGGGCACACGCCATGGAACGCGTCAGCCGCGATGTCATGGGGACCATTCAGGACCCGCTCGTCGCCGACATCATGTCCAACGGGAACAACATCCCCTTCATCATCACCAACGAGAACCTCGAAGTCATCAATTCGCACCTCGTCCCCGAGAAGATCATCGACCACCCCGACCGGCTCCGCAGGCAGATCGAGAAGTTCATGGCCGAAAACCAGCCCATTCCCGTACGGTTCCGGTTCTCCTCGGAGCATTATCACCTGATCTTCTACGGAAAATCGGCCCTGCTCAAGTCGCTCTACTACTTCCCCTATATTCAGATCCTCGTCATCACGGCTTTCGTCGCCCTGGGGTTCGTCGCCTTCCGTTCGTCGAAGCACGACGAGCAGAACCGTGTCTGGATCGGACTCGCCAAGGAGACCGCACACCAGCTCGGAACCCCGACATCGTCCCTGCTCGGATGGATCGAATACCTCCGCTCGCAGGATGTCGACCAAACGGCCGTCGAGGAGATGAACAAGGACCTCACCCATCTGATGAAGATCACCGACCGATTTTCCAAAATCGGCTCCGAAACACCCCTGACCCCTGCCAACATCAACGAAGTGGTCGGGGAGTCGGTCATGTACTTCCGCAAGCGGATTCCGCGCAACGTCACGCTCGACTACAACGGACTGGCCATCGCTCCCGTGCAGGCCAACATCAATGCCGCGCTGTTCGAGTGGGTCGTGGAGAACCTCATGAAGAATTCGCTCGATGCCCTGCAGGGGCACGGGGCCATCGACGTGCGCATCTCCTCGGACGACAAGCATGTCATGATCGACGTCAAGGATACCGGAAAGGGGATCCCCAAAAGCAACTGGAAGCGGATCTTCGAACCGGGATTCACCACCAAAACCCGCGGATGGGGACTCGGGCTCTCGCTTTCGCGCCGCATCGTCGAGGAGTATCACCAGGGTAAGATCGCCGTCATCGACTCCGAAATCGGAAAGGGAACCACCATTCGGATCACCCTCAAACGGACCTTTGCGGGATGATGCAATCTCAGGAACATACCCCGGGCGGAGCAACGGGAACACGGATCGGGCTGGAGTCGGCTCACGGCACGGAGAAGGCCGCACAGAGGCCGGATTCGGTCCGGGAAGGCGTGGATTCGGCCCGGCACGGAGGCACGGAGGCGCTCCGGCGCGACGGAACGGATTCGCTGCAATACGAAGCGGCGGATTCGCTGCGCAGCGAAACGGACTTCCTTCACTTCACATCGGCCGATTCGCTGCTCTTCGGGTGGGGCGCAGGACCGATTGCCGGTGCGGAATCCGACGCTGCGGGACCCTGGCGCGATACCACCGCCTCGGCGCTCTTCGGAGGCGAATCCTGCACCGTGCAGCCCGAACGCCTCGAACGGCCCGTTGGATCGTCACTCACGGACAATGCCGTATTCCAGGGGTTCGTACTCCTGCTCGCCGCAACCTACGCAACGCTTCTCTACCGCAATCTCGGGGATGTCAGAACGCTCCTGAGCCGCATATCCCGCGACAACACCTCCGGAGAGCGGATCTCGGAGGAGCCCGGGGGTAACGGATTCGCCCGCTTTCTGAATGTCACAACCGCCATCGGCATGTTATTCATGGGGGTTGTCGTCGTCAAGTACGGTGACACGTTCATGACTCCCGAATTCGGGAAAACGCTCTCACACGGGGCCGTCCTCGCACTCAGTCTCCTCGCCACGGCAGCCTGGTGCGCCGTGGTGGTGTTCCAGGCTTCGGTGATCCGAATCACCGGGGCCGTCACCCTCTCGCAGCCATTCATCGCCCATCTCGCCCTGCTTCGAAAGTCATATTTCGCGCTGGCCGTCATCGTCACATCCCCCACGCTCCTCCTCTTCGCACTCTGCCCTCGCGGAACCGGGGGCGTTTGGTTCTTCGTCGGAGCCGTGGAATTGATCATTACGGCCGTTTTATACCTGAGAGAATCCCTCAACCTCTTTATTTCTAAAAAAATTTCGATTTTGCATTGGTTTTTGTACCTTTGCACCGTGGAAGTCTTCCCAATCAGCCTCTTATGGCTCCTGGCGGCAAGATGATCCCACGTAAGACAAACCTAAACATTCGTAACGTTGAAAGTAAAGAGCGTATTGGTTTCGCAGCCCAGGCCCGCTGTCATCGAAAAGTCGCCGTTCTACGAACTGGCTCAGAAATACCAGGTGGAGGTCGCATACAAGCCCTTCATCCGGGTAGAAGGCGTATCCCTGAAGGAGTTCAGAGCGCAACGTGTCGAGATCCTCTCGCACTCCGCGGTCATCTTCACATCCCGGACCACCGTGGACAGTTTCTTCCACATCTGCGAAGAGGCGCGTATCTCCGTCCCCGAAACCATGAAGTACATCTGTCAGACCGAGGCCGTCGCCCTCTACCTCCAGAAGTACATCGTATACCGGAAACGCAAAATTTCCTTCGCCGACGGCTCCTTTACCTCCCTCGTCGAACTCATTATCAAACACAAGGAGGAGAAGTTCCTCCTCGCCCTGAGCGAACCCCATAAACCCGAGCTCCCCGAAACGCTCGCAAAACTCAAACTCGCCGTCGATCCCGTGATCCTCGCCCGGACCGTCGCCAGCGACCTCAAAGCCCTCAAGATGGAGGAGTACGACCTGCTGGCCCTCTACTCCCCTTCGGATGTGAAGGCCCTCGTCGAGAAGTTCGGAACCGAAGGGCTCCCGCCCGTCGCCGTCTTCGGAGAGGGTCCGCTCAAAGCCGCTCTCGAAGCCGGAATCAACGTACTGGCCAATGCCCCCACGCCCGAGGCTCCCTCGATGGTCAAGGCGATCGACCTCCTCATCCAGAAGGTCCGGAAAGGCGAGGAGATCGCCCCCGTGGAACTGGTCGCCGACGCGCGCAAAGAGGAGTTCATCCGGACACAACAGCATAAATTGGCCAAAAAAAGCCGGACTCGACGCACAACGGCTGCGGATTCCGGCAAATAGACCGGATTCCGCCCCCGGGTGGAGTGAAGAGGGGGGGGCAGAAGGTGGCTGGCAAAGCGAGCGGGCAGCAGAGACAGGCAGCAGGGGCAGGCAGAGAGGGTCGGCGGCAGGCGGCAGGCGGCAAACGACACACGGCAAACGACACACGGCACACGGCAAAAAGCCTCCATAAAAGTCAGACCAAGCGACAAGAGACCCTCGCACAGCCAGACCTCGAAAACCGGCAAGCAGGCGGCAGAAAACCTTCATAAAATCCGACCGGCTCCGTACACCCCGGCCTCGAAAAACGACAGCAAAACAGGCAATTACCCGACCTCCGGATCATCCCAAAAACATTCCGGGAAACCCATAAAACCTCAAAAAAATGTCCGCACACTCACTCTCCAGAAACGAAAGGCTTCGCTCACTGGGAGCGGTGCGCCGACTCTTCGAATCCGGAGAGAGCGGATTCATATTCCCGTTCCGGTATGTCTGGTTTGCGGAACCCGATACCGAACGCTCCGTCGAAGTGCTCTTCTCGGTCCCCAAGAAGTTCCACAAACGCGCCAACAAGCGCAACCTCGTGCGCCGCAGAACCAAGGAGGCATATCGGCTCCAAAAACAGATCCTGACCGATGCCGGGACACCGCTCAACCTCGATCTGGCCCTCATCTACTCCTCGAAGGAGACCCTCTCCGCCAAAACCATCGCCCATGCCGTCCGACGGATTCTGGAATCGGTTGCTAAAGAGCTGTAAGCGGATCTGCGTCCTGCCGCTGATCCTGCTCGTCAGGTTCTACCAGCTCTGCATCTCGCCGCTGACACCCCCTTCGTGCCGGTTCACACCCACCTGTTCGCAATATGCGCTCGAAGCGCTCCGTAAATACGGGCCCGTCAAGGGGCTCTGGCTCACCATCCGCCGATTGGCAAAATGCCACCCCTGGGGCGGAAGCGGATACGATCCCGTCCCGTAATTCCCCGAGTACCCAATCGCCATGCAGCACAATAAAAACGGCCGACTTGTTTTCAAGTCGGCCTGAGAAGTTGCGTCACACCCACAAATTCGAATTCATCACCTGATGGGTGCAAAAATCGGTGCCTCCCCCGAGAAAAACAAATCCAACCCCAACTGTTCGGATTGGAATTGCGCCGCTCCCCGGCGGATGGCAATCATCTGACAGAATTTCAGTCGCAAAGATCGGCACAGCGTTCCGATGCAGTCTCGAACTCCAGCGTGGCGTGGGAGATGCCGGAATGGGCCGCCTCGGACTTCAAGGCGCGTTTGATTCGCTCCAACTCCGAAAAGTCCGCCAGCACGACATGCGCCGTCAGGGCATTCTCGGTCGTGCTCAGCGCCCAGACATGGATATGGTGAACTGCCTGCACACCCGGGACGGCTCGCATTCGCTGTTCCAGCTCCGCGACGTCGATCCCCGCAGGGACCCCGTCGAGCGACAGACGCAGGCTGTCGCGTGTCAGCGACCACACCGAAGCCACGATCACCCCCGCAACGGCCAGCCCTACGATCGGGTCGATCAGCGTCCAGCCCGTCCAGGAAATCACGACACCCGAAACCAGCACCCCGACCGACACCAGGGCGTCGGCAGCCATGTGCAGATAGGCACCCTTGACATTCAGATCCCGCTCCTTGTCCTTCAGGAAGAGCCACGCCGTAAAGCCGTTGACCACGACGCCGATGCCCGCCGTCCAGGCAATCGCCCCGCCGACAACCGGCTCGGGGTGCAGCATCCGGCCGATACTCTCGGCGATGATCACCCCCACGGCGATCAGCAGGATCACCGAGTTGAGCAGCGAAATCAGCACCGTGCTCTTCTTGTAGCCGTAGGTATATTTCGGGGTTGCGTGCGCCTGCGCCAGCCGGAAGGCAAGCATTGCCAGCAACAGGCTCGCCACATCCGAGAGGTTGTGGCCCGCATCGGAGAGCAGCCCCATCGAGCCGTACCAGAGTCCCACGGCGAACTCCACGGCGACAAAGCCCGCATTCAGGGCAATACCCCACAAAAAGGCCTTGTTCAGCGATGTCAGCGTATGGCTGTGGGCGTGGTGGTGGGAATGGGTGTGATGAGGATGTTCCGATTCGCGTGTCATGGCTTGTTTATGATTCGGGCAGCGTCTCCTTGATCTCGGAGAGTTCAACCAGTTTGTTCACGATGGCGTAGATCGTCAGACCCGCCGCCGAGTGGATCTGCAGCTTCGCGGCGATGTTTCGCCGGTGGGTGATGACCGTATGCGCCGAGATGCAGAGTGCATCGGCGATCTGTTTGTTCGTCATACCCTTCACCACGCAGACGATGATCTCCTTCTCCCGCGTGCTCAACGGTTCGGGTTTCGCCGTCCGCAGGCCCGTCGCCGCCAGCCGCTCAACGGCCGGAATGAAGATCTCGTCCTCCACGGCGTTGTGCGACGCCAGCTCCTGCTCGCACGTGAAGATGTCGAACAGCACGCCGTTCAGTTGGTTTGTACTTCCGGAAGGGTAGTATTTGATGATGATATTCTTCAACTCGCGCAGCTTCGCGTCCACCTGGTCGTGCTGACGGCGGAAGATCTCCATCGAGTAGGTCGTGTTCTTCTCCCCTGCGAGCAGCGACTCCACATAGGGGAAAACCCTCTTCTCCTCGTAATCCATATGCCGCTGGACCTCGGCCACGTATTCGTCGAAAAAACGCATGATGGCGAACGATACGTCGCTCTGCGAGCAGTCCACCGCCTCGATCAGTTTGCGGCGGATGGCCGGAAGCCGGAAGTCCAGAAAATAGCCGTGCGAATTGTGCAGGTAGTCGGTCAGCGCCCGCACCGAGACCTCCCCGGCCAACTCCTCGCCGTTGCCGAAGTTCATCAGCAGGTTCACGACAGCCAGGAACGTCGCCGTATCGACCCGGTTGTCCGCACAGACCTCCGCGATCGTCTTGTCCCCGAAGCCCAGCGCAATGCCGAAACGGCTCATCACCTGCAGCACCGCATAACGGTCGCAGACCAGGTCGCACATGCGGTCCTCACCGCCATATCCTCCGGATTTATACATAGAAACAGGTATTTTTCGTCCGTCGCAAATATACCTCCGGCAAGCCCGCGCCGCAATACCTAAAATGCGGTATTTTCACCGGCGACCGATGTCCGTATAGGTCGTCTGCAGCATCGTCCGGCCCACATCCAGCAACTCGGGATTCGTCGCCGTCACCACCTGGTTGCCCGTGGCGTCCCAAACCGCGGCTCCCAGCGAATCGACCACGCCGAAACCGTCGTTGAACGTATAGTAGGCAAATTTCCGCGGAGGTGCCGGAGCAAAAATATCCTTGCTGTAATCGAAATCGGCGTGCGAAAGCCCCAACTGTCCCAGCAGCGTCGCGGCCAGGTCGATCTGCGAAGCGTAGGTCGTCACCACCCGGGGCTCCGCCACCGCACCGCCCGTCCAAATCATCGGGATTCGGTGGCGCAGCGGTTCGTTGTAGGTCAGTGTCCGCGGGTAGGGGTAGCCGTGGTCGGCAACCAGCACCACCAGCAGGTTCTCCCACGCCGGGGAGGCCTTCAACCGGTCGAGCATCCGACCCACGCAGTCGTCCGAAAAGGCCATGGCATTCAGCACCGGATCCTCGAACTTCGAGTAGGGAACGTCGAAGGGTTTATGGCTGCTGAGCGTCAGCAGACCCGCCAGGAAGGGTTCGCCCGCCTTATCCAGCGAGATCACCCGGTCGGCGAACCAGTCGCACATCAGCGCGTCGTCGTAACCCCAGTCCGAAGGCCGGGCATTGAACCGAAGGTCCTTTTGCCAGATCAGCTCCTGCCAGCCCGTCGCGTACATGTACGAGGCCTGGTTCGTGAAGTTCAGGTCCCCGCCGTACGAAAAACTCGTCGCATAGCCCGCAGCGCCCAGCGTACGCGCCACCGACGGCAGGTTGTGGCTCTTGGCCGGGAGTTTCATGATCGACAGGTGCGTCTGGGCCGGGAAGCCGCTCAGGATCGCAACCTCCCCGCGGTCCGTACGGTACGAATTGGCAAAGAAGTTCTCGAACCAGAGGCCCTCCTCCTTCCAACGCTGCATGTTCGGCATGACGGCCTCGCCGTTCACCGTCTCGTCCATCACCGTGCGTGCGAAGCTCTCCAGGATCACCAGCACCACGTTCGGACGATCGCTCTTCAGAAGCCGTTCCGTCGGGGCGGCAGCCTCCGGGGCATTGCCGCGAAGCGACTCGAAGCGGGCTGCCCGTTCCGGCTCCCCATAGAAGGGGTATTCCGAAGCGTAGTCCGTATTCTGGTCGCCCAGGCTCGAAAGGAACGAAAAAACAGGGTTGATCGCCGCATGGTTCAGGAACATCGTGGAGCTGAAGTAGACCTTCGAGACGTTGGCCGTCGAAGCCCCCGTACCGCCACGGATGGCCAGGAAGTCGAAGCCCGCCAGCAGAAGCATCACCAGGCTTCCGGGAATCGCCACGCGCCAGCCCGTCGGTTCGCCGTCGAAAAGCCGCAGCACCTGTCGGTAGAGCACGATCATCAATCCCGCATAGACCGCCGCCAGCAGCGTCTGCCGCACCCCAAGCCAGAAATCGACACTCGCCATCGCCTCCTTCGGATCGGCCAGATAGATCAGGATCGTGGAGTCCAGGCGGAAGCCCCAATGTTCGTAAAGCGCCACGTCCACGGCGAAGATCACCGCCGTGAAAACGGCTACCAGCGCGAAATACCCCGTCAGGATTCCCCGCCAGAGCCGTTCCGGAAGGCGCACCCACAGCGTTGCGAGCGTCACGAGCAGCGGCAGGGCCGTCACATAGCCCGCCACGGTCAGATCCAGCGACAGCCCGTGTCCCAGCACCGCCAGCCATCCGCCGAAGCCCACACCCGAAGCCTCCACGGCATACCACGCCATGAAAACAGGCTTCTGGAGCGCCATCAACACGACCGTGGCTGCAAACGCAGCCAGAACAAACCCGATCTTCCGCTTCATCGCCCGTCAGATTTTCTCCCCGTAAGCCAGGTCGCCCGCATCCCCGATCCCCGGAACGATATACGAGCGCGAAGTCAGCTCCTCATCGACCACGGCCGTCCAGATCGTCGTCGTTTGGTGCGGCATGTGTTTCATCGCGTAGTCGACACCCTGCTCGCTGGCGATCACCGCCGCCACGTGCGTGCAGGCCGGAGTCCCGCCCTTCTCGCACAGCGCATTATAGGTCAGCACCAGCGACGATCCCGTCGCCAGCATCGGGTCGACCAGCAGCAGCGTCTTGCCCTCCAGACTTCCGCACGAGATATACTCCACCTTCACCTTGAACTTCCCGTCCTTCGTGCTCTTGCGGTAGGCCGACACAAAGGCGTTCTGCGCATCGTCGAAATAGTTCAGGAACCCCTGGTGAAACGGAAGCCCCGCCCGGAGAATCGTCGCAATCACCAACTGATCGTCGATCATCTCCACGGTCGCCTCGCCAAGCGGCGTCTCGACAACCTGGGGCCGGTAGTGCAACGCCTTCGAAATCTCGTAGGCCGTGATCTCGCCGATCCGCTCCATATTCCGCCGGAAACGCATCGAATCCTTCTGGATCTCACGGTCGCGGATCTGCGCAATGAACTTGTTCAGTACGGTGTTCTGTTGGGAAAGAACGTGAAGTGTCATAATTACGGTTGTTGGTTGGTCAATAGAGGAAATTGTTGAACGGATAACGCCCGGCATGAATCTCGCGCACCATACCGTACAGATCCGAGCGGAATTTTTCCAGGTTGAGCCGCTGCAACGCCGAGAGGAAAATGCACGGCGTATTGGCCTGTGCGATCCAGCTCCGTTTCAGATCGTCCAGCGAAAGGTTCTCGCGCGTGGCCGGCGTCAGATCGTCCTCGGCCTTCTCGACCCACGTATAGGCATCCACCTTGTTGAAGACCAGGTAAACCGGCTTGTCCCCGGCCCCGATCTCCTGCAGGGTCTGTTTCACCACCGCGATCTGATCCTCGAACTGCGGATGCGAGATGTCCACCACATGAATCAACAGGTCCGCCTCGCGCACCTCGTCGAGCGTCGACTTGAACGACTCGATCAGCTCCGTCGGCAACTTGCGGATGAAGCCCACCGTATCCGAAAGCAGGAACGGAAGGTTGTCGAAGACCACCTTCCGGACCGTCGTGTCCAGCGTGGCGAAGAGTTTGTTCTCCGCAAAGACGTCGCTCTTCGAAATCAGGTTCATCAGCGTCGATTTCCCCACGTTCGTATAGCCGACCAGCGCCACGCGCACCAGCGACCCGCGGTTCGAGCGCTGCACGGCCATCTGACGGTCGATCTTCTTCAGGTCCTCCTTCAGTTTGGCGATGCGGTTGCGGATGATACGGCGGTCGGTCTCGATCTCCCGTTCTCCCGCACCACCGCGCGTTCCCGTACCGCCGCGCTGCCGTTCGAGGTGGGTCCACAGGCCCGACAGCCGCGGAAGCATGTATTCGTAGTTGGCCAGTTGCACCTGCGTCTTCGCATAGGCCGTCTGGGCCCGCGAGAGGAAGATGTCCAGGATCAACCGCGTACGGTCCAGCAACCGGCACGGCAACTCCTTCTCGATATTGCGCGTCTGCGACGGGCTCAGTTCGTCGTCGAAGATCACCACGTCGATCTCCTCCTCCTTGCAATACGTCACGATCTCCTCCAGTTTGCCCGGGCCCACGTAGATGCGCGACGACGGCTGCGGAAGCCGCTGCGTAAAGCGTTTCACCGCCCGGATGTCGGCCGTTTCGGCCAGGAACTCCAGTTCGTCGAGGTACTCCTCGGCCTGCCGCACCTCCTGGCTGTCCCGAACGACGGCAACCAGCACGGCCCGCTCCCGCAAATCCGCCGGAGAGGACTCCGCCGGGCTATTCGATTGTCTCTTTTCTTCCAAAATCCGTTCATTCTGTGCCGTCCAATGTCCGGAACAGGCTTCCCGATCCCGGCCGACGGCTCAATTTCATGCTACAAAAAGGGTATCCTCCACGAAGCAGGATACCCTATATAAAAGATCCGAAGACCCGCATCAGTTCTGTACGCGGAAATCAACCGGCAACGTATACTTGACACGGACAACCTGGTTACGCTGCTTGCCCGGCGACCATTTCGGCGACTTGCTCAGCACGCGGATCGCCTCCTCCGAGAGCGAACGGTCCGGAGTCTGCAGCACCTGGATGTTCGTCAGACGCCCGTCCTTCTCGATCACGAACGACAGAACAACACGGCCCTGGATACCGTTCTCAAGGGCAATCTGCGGGAATTTCACATTCTGCTGAACCCACGCACGGAACGTATTGAGGTCGCCACCCTGGAACGAGGGCATCGTCTCGGCGATCAGGAACGGCTGGTCATCCTCGATAACCTCCTCCTTCACAGCCACCTGCTGCACGATCTCCACATCGTCGTCGAACTCCGTAAAGTCCACCTCCGTGGTGATCTTCGTGTCGTTGGTTACCACCTGCAACAAGTCGGCGATCACCTTCACCTCCACCTTCTTGGGGGGCTCGGGCGGCTTCTGGTCCTGACGCGTAATCTCGACAATCTGCTCCTCGACGATAGCCGTCTGAAGGTCTACCTTCTCAATGCGCTTCTCTTTCGGCGTATACGAGAAAGCCGCAATCACGAGCAGCAACGATACCACAAGGCCGATCTCCAGCAAAAGGCCCCGTTTGTTCTTAAGGTCTGCTTTAGGATTTTTTTTGATTTCCATCTATTTCTGGTTTTAATTGTTTCGTCTTCCTTACTCCGCCCCATCCCGACTCCGGTTCCGGCCATCCACTTCCGGCCTTCCGGCTTTCAGCTCCGGCCTTCCAACTTTCAGCTCCAGTTCTCCGGCCCTCCGGCTCGTTCCGGCACCCTCATACGGGCACAGGCGCGCTATGCACCACAAATATAGGGATAAAAATTCAAAATCGTGCGCCCAGCCTCAAAAATCTTTATTTTTTGCCTACTTTTGCCTCCGGAAACAAACCCCAAAGTCGCAAAATGACCGATCCGGAATACCTGTACGGAAAAAATCCCGCGGAACTCGCAGAACTCTGCAACGAACTGGGTATGCCGCGATTCGCCGCCCGGCAAATCGCACGCTGGCTCTATGTCCGCCACATCGAGGACCCCTTGTGCATGACCGATATCGCTGCCCTGCACCGACAACACCTTGCCGAGCGTTTCTCCCCCGCACTCCGCGCCCCGGAGCACGAGAGCGTATCCGCAGACGGAACCAAAAAATACCTCTTCCGAACCCTGCAGGGCCATTTCATCGAGTCGGCCTACATTCCCGACGGCGAGCGCGCCACGCTCTGCGTCTCCTCGCAGGCCGGATGCCGCATGGGATGCCGCTTCTGCGCAACAGGCCGCCAGGGACTCCAACAGTCGCTCTCCGCAGCCGAGATCCTCAACCAGATCGTCTCGCTCCCCGAGCGCGACCGGCTCACAAACCTCGTATTCATGGGGATGGGCGAGCCCCTCGACAATCCGGACAACGTCCTGCGGGCCCTCGAAATCCTCACCGCCGAGTGGGGTTTCGCCTGGTCCCCGACCCGCATCACCCTCTCCACGGCCGGGGTCGTGCCTCAGCTCAGGCGCTTTCTCGACGCTTCGAAGGTTCATTTAGCCGTGAGTCTCCACAACCCCTTTCCCGACGAGCGCGCCGAGATCATGCCCGTCGAAAAGGCCTGGTCCATCGCCCAGGTCGTCGAGATTCTGCGCGAATACGATTTCACCCATCAGCGGAGGGTCTCCTTCGAATACATCGTCATGAGCGGGCTGAACGACTCGCCCCGCCACATCCGCGAGCTGTCGCGGCTGCTGAACGGCATCAAGTGCCGCATCAACCTGATCCGTTTCCACAAGATTCCCGGGTCGCCCTACTTCTCGCCCGACGCCGAGGCCATGATCCGATTCCGCGACGCACTCACCGCCCGCGGCATTCAGACCACCATCCGCGCCTCCCGCGGCGAGGATATTCAGGCCGCCTGCGGGCTGTTGAGCACCCAAATGAAAAACGAACCCGCTTAATACGCAATTCGTTTACCCAATCTTTTCACCGCTTGCCTTCTTTATGCCAAAGGCATATGAACAGGAATATCATCAAGGCAAAGTTCAGCCACATTCCAAAGGATAATGAGCCAATACGCATATACATACGCTCTGCTAAAAAGTTATTTCCATTGGGCTCTACTATGTACTTCATATCTACATAGGCATTTACCCATATCAATAACTCATATATGACAATCAGCGCAAATGCAATAATACCGACTGTTTTCTGCCATTTCTTCATATGCGAAGATATTCATTATAAGCTGTACAAAATTACAAAAAATGCCATTCATTTATCTATAATGAGCAGCATTTCTTTTTGATATTCAGCAATATGAAAAGCGGGCCTTAGAGAGCGAAAGGAGGCTTGTTCGGATTCGGTCCCCGTTCTGCGGGGAGAGGCAGGGGGGGGGTAAGCGGAGACAGGAAGAGGCTGAGAAAAGACAGAGAAGCGGGGGCAAGCAGAGACAGGAAAAGGCTGAAAAAAGACAGAGAAGAGGCGGAGGGGGTCAGTTTCGCGGACGGCGGCGGAGCGTTGCAGCCAAAGCGTGCATGGTCCACAGATTGACCCCGGCGATCAGACAGCCCGCCACGGCGCAAAGCACATATTCCCGGAGGGAGAACATTCCAAGTTGAAGCAGAGTCCGCAATCCCCATCCGCAATAGAGCAAACCGATCAGGGAGGTGGCGACAACCGGAACGTAACGCCGGATCAAGAGCCCCTGCAGCAGATGAACGACAAGGTGCACGCCAAAGGCGAGGAACAGCGCCAGCCACGGATAGCAAACATCCGCCCATGACGCCCATGCCGTGACCCCCAGCACCAGCACGAACTCTTCGGCTGCGATTCCGGCAAAGGTCGTGCGGGAAATCCCGTCAAAAAACGGAAGCAGGCGGGAAGACCCGCGCGGAAAACGATTCAAGAGCCACTCCCGATGGCGTTGCAGCCAGGGCGGCAGGAAGAGAATCTCTTCGGCCTCATGCAGCACGAACACCGCAGGAAACAACCATAGAAGCGTTTCGGAGAGCAAAACCGACACTATTTTTTCGGGGTGTAGACCACCTTTTTCGTCTCGAAGAACTCCTCGTCGAAGAACGCATGGATGTCGTAGAGATCCCAGTGTTTGCCCGTACGGGCCAGCTCTTCGGCCAGATCACCGCCCTTCAGGTAGAGAATGCCGTTCGGAAGCGTGCCCCGCTGTCCCCGTTCGATCTTTGACCAGATCCAGTCCACGAACTCCGGCATCGCCGTCACGGCCCGCGAAACCACGTAGTCGTAACGTTCCGGCAAGGTCTCGACCCGCACGCAGCAGGGAGTCAGGTTCGTCAGACCCAGGCTCTGCGAGACCCCTTCGACCACCGTGATCTTCTTGCGGATCGAATCCGCCGCCGTGAAGTATGCCTCCGGGAAGAGAATCGCCAGCGGAACAGACGGGAAACCACCCCCGCAACCCACATCCAGGATGCGCGCCCCGGCGTCGAACCGGCAAACCTTCGCAATGGCCAGCGAGTGCAGCACGTGCCGCAGGTAGAGCTGGTCGAAATCCTTGCGCGAGACGACGTTGATCTTCGCGTTCCAATCGGCATAAAGGTCATACAGCGCGGCAAAGCGTGCGCGCTGGCTTTCGGTCAGATCCGGAAAATATTTTTCGATCAGTTCCATCGTTTTTTGAATTCACGGCAGCGGGTATTCGATTTCTCCGGCACGGCCGTCTCCGCTATCAGTTCTTCTCCCCCTCGGCGATCAGGCGGCACATCTGCTCCCGGGCCCGGTGAATCTGCGTCTTCACCGTCCCCAGCGGCAGCGAAAGTTTCGCCGCGATCTCCTCGTAGGAGTATTCGTCGAAAAAGCGCATCACGATCAGTTGCCGGTAGCGCGGGGCCAGCCGTTCGAGGTAGTGTTCGATCTGGGTCCGCTGCTGGAGGTTGATCACGCTCTCCTCCGGAGTCGGCGCACTCGACGCCGGGGCCGAAAAGCGGTCGTCGATCGACAAGTCCTCCTGCCGCCGCCGCACGAAGTCGATGAACGTATTCCGCGCGATCGTATAGACCCACTGTCCGAAGGTATACTCCCGGCTGTAGCGGTGCAGGTTGATATAGACCTTGATGAAGGTCTCCTGCAGCAGATCGTCGGCGTCGTTCGTCCCCCCGAGCCGCTGCACGAAAAGGCGGTGGATCGCATCCCGATAGCGGTTGAACAGGTACTCGAAGGCCGTATCGTCGCCTCCGAGCACAAGGGCCACCAGTTCCCGGTCCTCGGCTACGATATAGTCGGCTATCTCCATACCCGTTCGTCGCGGCGCAGCAGCAGCACGCCCAAAGCTGCCTCACACAGCGGGCTCAGCAGATCATAGAGGAAGTAGCGCCCCGTGATTCCCTCTTCACCCAGCCGCCGGGCCACGCGGCGCACCCCGAAGAGGACGATCCCGTAGCGGATGACGACAAACAGCGCGGCGCCGAGTTTGTACTCCGGCGGCATGACCGCCAGGGCGCAGATCGCCGTCAGGAAAAAGAGAACCCGCGAACCCAGCTCCCAGCGGACCGAGCTCTTGACACCCTGCGGGTAGAAGCGGAACGACGACCCGTAGTAACGCAACTGGCTCATCCACCAGCCCATGCCGCCCCACGTCTTCTCACGCAGCGTGGCACGCGGCGAAAGGATCACGCTGACGTTGTCGCGCGTCATGACCCGCTGCATGAAGAGGTCGTCCTCGCCGATGTTCATGTTCAGATGGTCGAAGCCGTTGGCTCCGAAATAGAGGCGTTTCGTGAAGCCGAGATTGTGGAGCGTTCCCCGATAGGCGCGGCGCCGGACGGCCCGGGCGATCCAGTTTGCCGAGTGCATCATCCGCCAGGTCCGCATCAGGTAGTTCGTGAAGCCCTTGCCGCGTTCGATCCCGCAGTAGCCGAGGACGATCTCCCCGCGCATGAAACCCTTGGCCATCAGCGACAGCCAGCGGTCCGTCTGCGGTACGGCATCCGTCGAGGTGAAGATCAGGTGTTCGTAGTGCGCCGACTTGATGCCCACGTTCAGCGCCATCTTGCGCGAAATCGGAAAACGAGGGTCCAGGTGGATTTTCGTGGTCGTGATCTGCGGGAACGACTGCTTGAGCCGCATGAGGTCCTCGTAGAAATCCGAATCGTGACCCACGTAGACGATCACCACCTCGAAGTCCGGGTAGGCCTGGGCCAGCATCAGCGGCAGGCGCTCCTCGACGAACGAGTAGTCCTCCGAAAACAACGGGACAATCACCGAAACCGGCGGCTCCGTCTCCAGCGTCACCGCCCGGCGGTTGTTCTTGTAGCCGGAGATCCGTCCGTAAACGAAAATATAGTAGTAGAGCTGTACGCCGAACATTACAAGCAGGGACCCCGCAAGCGCAAGACCCTCCCAGCCATACGAGACCAGAATTTGTTCGAAGAATCGCATATTGACAAAATATGCGCAAAGATACGAATATTTTGTGTATTTTTGCCGAATAGATGCGTATGAAATTTACCCTCCAACAGAAAGACCCTGCTTCGCAGGCCCGAGCCGGTGAACTCCAGACCGATCACGGAACGATCCGGACACCGATCTTCATGCCCGTAGGCACCGCCGCAACCGTCAAGGGAATCTTCCACCGCGACGTCCGCGACGAAGCCCGCGCGCAGATCATCCTGGCTAACACCTACCACCTCTACCTGCGACCCGGCATGGAGATCCTCGAACGCGCCGGAGGCGTCCACCGCTTCTCCACCTGGGACGGGCCCATGCTCACCGACAGCGGCGGGTTTCAGGTCTTCTCCCTCGCGGCGTGCCGAAAACTCAAGGAGGAGGGGTGTTACTTCCGATCCCACATCGACGGCTCGAAGCACCTCTTCACCCCCGAAAGCGTCATCGACACCGAGCGGACGATCGGCGCCGACATCATGATGGCATTCGACGAGTGCCCCCCGGGCGACGCACCCCGCGAATATGCCGCCAAGTCGCTCGACCTCACCGAGCGCTGGCTCGACCGCTGCTTCAACCGCTACCACCAGACCGCACCCAAATACGGCCACTATCAGGCGCTGTTCCCCATCGTACAGGGGTGTACCTATCCCGACCTCCGGATCCGCGCCGCCGAAAACGTCAAACGGTACGATGCCGACGGATATGCCATCGGCGGTCTGGCCGTCGGTGAACCCACCGAGGTGATGTACCGAATGATCGAGGTGGTCAACGCCATTCTCCCCGAGGACCGGCCCCGCTACCTGATGGGGGTCGGCACGCCGGTCAACATCCTCGAAGGAATCGAACGCGGCGTCGACATGTTCGACTGCGTGATGCCCACGCGAAACGGCCGGAACGGACAGCTCTTCACCGCCGAGGGCGTCATCAACATCCGCAACAAGAAGTGGGAGGACGACTTCTCGCCCATCGACCCCGACGGCACGGCGTTCGTCGACACCCTCTACTCGAAGGCCTACCTGCACCACCTGGCCACCTGCGGCGAAATGCTCGCCGCACAGATCGCCTCGCTGCACAACATCGCCTTCTACCTGCGACTCGTCGGAGAGGCCCGCAACCACATCCTCGCCGGCGATTTCAAGGCCTGGAAAGAGACGATGGTTCAAAAACTCACAAGAAGGCTCTGACCGATGAAAATCCGTTTCCCCGGGTTCAAGATTCTGGACCGCTACATACTCGGCAAGTTCCTCGCAACCTACTTCTTCGCCATTGCGATGATCATCGTCATCGTCGTGATCTTCGACTACGCCGAGAAAATCGACGACTTCACCGCCACGCACGCCCCGATGAAGGCCATCCTGCTGCAGAACTACCTCAACTTCATCCCCTTCTTCATCAACCAGTTCAGCGGCCTGTTCACCTTCATCGCCTGCATCTTCTTCACCTCGAAGATGGCCTATCAGACCGAGATCGTCGCCATGTTGTCCGGAGGCATGTCCTTCCGACGACTCATGTGGCCCTACTTCCTCGGGGCGCTCATCATCGCGTCGCTCTCGCTGACCCTCAACCTCTGGGTCATACCCCGCTCCCAGCGCCGCGTCATCGCCTTCCAGCAGGAGTACATCCCCAAAAAGCAGAACACCCGATACGACCGACACATCTACCGCCAGATCGAACCCGGAACCTTCGCCTACATCCGCGGATACAACGGAAACGCCCGCCAGGCCTCGTTCTTCGTCCTGGAACGCTACGAAAACGGATCCATGGTCCGTTCGCTCGAAGCCTCCGACGCCAAGTTCGACCCCGAAACCAAACGCTGGACAGCCCCCCGATACACCAAACGCGAATTCGCGGCCGACGGCAGCGAAACCTTCGAACAGTTCCGCAACCTCGATACGCTCATCAACCTCGAAGTCGCCGAACTCGGGGCCATCAACGACCTGATTCAGACCATGAACATCACCGAGCTGAACCAGTTCCTCGAACAGCAGCGCGCCAAAGGCTCCGATTCGATCAACATCATCGAGGTCGAGAAGCACGCCCGCTACGCATACCCCCTCTCGACCTTCATCCTCACGCTGATCGGCGTCTCGCTCTCCTCGCGCAAGGTCCGCGGCGGAACCGGACTCCATATCGGTATCGGAACCGGACTCTGCTTCTCCTACATCCTCTTCAACCGCTTCTTCGAGGAGTTCGCCAAGAGCGGAACGCTCCCCACGGGAATCGCCGTCTGGCTCCCCAACATCATCTACCTCGGCATCGCCGTCTACCTCTACCAAAAGGCGCCGAAATAAATCCATGACCATGCAGAAACCAGCCAGCATCTTCGCGCGCATCCGGGAGCACAAGCTCCTCTGGAACCTTCTCGTCATTGCAGCGATCATCCTCGTGATGGCCGTCGCCGCACACCTGCTCATGCAGATCGGCACGCGCCACGGAGCCCGGCGCACCGTCCCCGACTTCTCGGGAATCCCACTCCCCGAAGCCCAGCGGATCGCCCGCAAGTACGACCTCAAACTCCACATCAACGACTCGCTGTTCGTACCCGCATACGAGGGCGGAATCGTCCTCGACCAGCTCCCCGAAGGCGGTGTCGAGGTAAAACCCGGACGGACGGTCTATATCACAATCAACTCCTTCCGACAGAAGATGGTGCCCGTGCCCTACGTCGCCGGACGGTCGCTCCGCCAGGCCAAGAACATGCTCGAAATCGCAGGGCTCGGAATCGACGAGCTCATCTACCGGCCCGACATCGCCACCAACTACGTCCTCGAAGAGTATTGCGGCGGGAAACCCGTCCAGCAAAACTCCCGGATCGAGGCCGAAATGGGATCGGGCGTCACGCTCTACGTCGGCGTCGAGGAGGGATACGCCTCGACGATCGTCCCGCAGGTGGTCGGGCAGCCGCTCGCTCAGGCAAAAGGCCGCCTCTGGGAGCTCGGGCTGAACATCGGACGCATCGATTTCGACGAGGGGATCAATCTCCTCAACCAGAAGGATGCCCGCGTCTACATCCAGGTCCCCGGGGCCGAGCACGCCGCGGCGCTGGGTTCGCGCGTCGACCTGCGGCTCACGCTCGATGACGACAAACTCGCCGAACACCGCGCCACGGCCGAAAAGCAGGCTGCGGCCGCTGCCGAAGCCCGAAGAGCCGAAGAGCTGGCCGAAAGCGATTCGCTGGCCCGCATCTCGCTCGAAGAGGCCCTGGCCGAACCCGCCCGGGAGATGGAAAGCCCCGAAGCCCATCGCACGAACGACGACAACGAAGGATTTTTCGACTGATGAGTGCCGAACACCATATCGACGACTCCCTGCTGGAGAGGCTTCCCGAGGATCCCGAAACGCTGGCTGCCGAATCGGAGGATGAGGAGGAGGCCGGACTCTACGAGCACTTCGCCGTAACGGCCGACAAGGGCCAGACCCCGATGCGGCTGGACAAGTTCCTCACCGTACGGATGGAGCACTGCTCGCGCAACCGCATCCAGGCCGCGGCCGACAGCGGAAACATCCTCGTCAACGGAAAGGCCGCCAAGTCGAGCTACAAGGTCAAACCGCTGGACCGTATTCAGATCGTGCTGCCCTACCCGCGGCGCGAAACGGAACTCGTGGCCGAGGACATTCCACTCGACATCCCCTACGAGGACGACCACCTGCTGATTGTCAACAAACCCGCGGGGATGGTTGTCCACCCCGGCGTGGGAAACTACACCGGAACGCTCGTAAACGCCCTGATGTACCACCTCAACGCCCAGGGAATCCCGGCCGAGGAGCAGAACCGCGCCGGACTGGTCCACCGCATCGACAAGAACACCTCGGGGCTCCTCGTGATCGCCAAGGACGAGCAGACCCATGCCCGGCTGGCCAAGCAGTTCTTCGACCACACGATCCAGCGCCGATACGTCGCCCTCGTCTGGGGCAACTTCGACGAGGACGAGGGGACCATCACCGGAAACATCGGCCGCAGTCCGAAAGACCGGCAGAAGATGTACGTCTTCGCCGACGGTTCGGACGGCAAGCACGCCGTAACCCACTGGAAGGTGCTGCGCCGGTACGGTTACGTGACACTCGTGGAGTGCCGACTCGAAACGGGCCGCACGCACCAGATCCGCGTCCACATGGCCTGGATCGGGCACCCGCTCTTCAACGACGAGCGCTACGGCGGAGACCGCATCCTCAAGGGCACGACCTTTGCCAAATACAAACAGTTCATCGAGAACTGCTTCGCCCTGATGCCCCGCCACGCTCTCCATGCCCGCCTGCTGGGATTCGAGCACCCCGCCACGCACCGCAACGTCCTCTTCGACAGCGAGCTGCCCGAAGACTTCAAGGCCCTGCTCGCCAAGTGGGATACCTATATTGCCGGGGGACGGGGCCAGGAGACGGCGGAATAGTCCAACTCCGAAGAGAAAGCCCGCCCCGGTGAGCCGGGGAGAGGCGGCCGCCCTTCAAAAAACGAAAGACAAAATGAATCGGACGGGAGGGTGAATCTCCCGCAAAACCTGTTCCTGAAAAATGTTTCTGCCGACAACCGTCAAGGAGGTCCGCGAACGCGGATGGGATCAGTTGGACGTGATCCTCTTCTCGGGCGATGCCTACATCGACCACCCGGCCTTCGGGGCCGCCGTCGTGGGGCGTCTGCTCGAAGCCGAGGGCTACCGCGTGGCGATCGTTCCCCAGCCCAACTGGCGCGACGACCTGCGCGACTTCACCAAATTAGGAACTCCGAGGCTCTTCTTCGGAGTCTCCGGGGGCGCCATGGACTCGATGGTCAACCACTACACGGCCAACCTCCGGCTGCGGCACGACGACGCCTACACCCCCGGCGGAAAGGCCGGATTCCGGCCCGATTACGCCGTGACGGTCTACACGCAGATCCTCAAACGGTTGTATCCCCATGTTCCGGTCGTCGTGGGTGGCATCGAAGCCTCGCTGCGGAGGCTCACCCACTACGACTACTGGAGCGATCGGCTGAAGCCCTCGCTGCTGGTCGAAAGCGGCGCCGACCTGCTGATCTACGGCATGGGAGAGGGCGTCGTACAGCAGGTCGCACGCGCCATGCGCAACGGCTACAACGCCAAACTGCTGCGCAAGATCCGTCAGGTGGCCTTTCTGGCCGACGAGGGGTATGTCGCGCGGCTCGATCCCGAGCGCACGATCCGGCTCCACTCGTTCGAGGAGTGTCTGCACGACAAGCGAGCCTTCGGCGAAAACTTCACCGTCATCGAGACCCAGAGCAACCTGATGGCTCCCGAAGCCACGCTGGTCGAGGCCGTCGGCAGCCAGTATGTCGTCGTGACGCCCCCCAATGCCGCCCTCACGACCGAGGAGCTGGACCATTCGTTCGACCTTCCCTACGAGCGGGCGCCCCATCCCCGTTACAACGGTCGCGGGGAGATTCCCGCCTGGGAGATGATCAAGTTCTCGGTGAACATTCACCGCGGTTGTTTCGGGGGATGTTCGTTCTGCACCATCTCCGCCCATCAGGGCAAGTTCATCCACTCGCGCAGCGAACGCTCGATTCTCGCCGAGGTCGAACGCATCACGAAGATGCCCGGATTCAAGGGCTATCTCTCCGATGTCGGGGCCCCGTCAGCCAACATGTACCGCATGGGCGGCCGCGACCGGACGCTGTGCGCCCGGTGCCGCAGGGCCTCGTGTCTCCATCCGAAGATGTGTCCCAATCTCGACAACGACCACCGGCCGTTGCTCGATCTCTACGCGAAAATCCGCGCCGTGAAGGGGATCAAGAAGGCTTTCATCGGCAGCGGAATCCGTTACGACCTGTTCGACGACTCGCCCTATCTGCGCAACGTGCTCATACACCACACCTCCGGACGGCTGAAGGTCGCCCCGGAACACACCGAAGAGGGTGTATTGCGGCTGATGCGCAAACCGCCCTTTGCCCTCTTCGAAAAGCTCAACGCCGACTTCCACCGCATTTGCCGCGAGGAGCAGCTACCCTATCAGTTGATTCCCTACTTCATCTCCTCGCATCCCGGATGCACGGAGCACGACATGAAGTCCCTCGCGGAAAAGGTGCTGGGGAGGCTCCATTTCAATCTGGAGCAGGTACAGGACCTGACCCCCACGCCCATGACCCTCTCGTCGGTGATGTTCTACACGGGCGAAAATCCCTACACGCACGAACCGGTGTACGTCGCCCGCTCGCAGGAGGAGAAGCGCCGTCAGAAGAGTTATTTCTTCGGGACCGGCGGGAAGGCGGCACCCAAAGGCAGGAAAGGCCCCGGCAACGGAAGAGAGGAGTTCAGAGGCAGCGGGAGGGACAAACACAAGGGGTCCATCCGGAAAGATTCCGGAAAAGGGACGAATCCTCCGTTTCGAAAAGGAGCGAAAAAAGGCTGATTCGATGTCGAATCAGCCTTTTTCATATCCGGTCGGGGAGAGAGGTTACGACCACAGCGGTTTCAGTACCCCGAAGAGCAGGCACGCAATCAGGAACGTCGCCACGATATTGAAGGTCTGGGCCGTCAGGAACGCCCGCAGGATGTTGCGGTTCTCCTTCGAGACGATCTCCTTCAACCGCGTATCGAGCCCGATGCAGACGAAGGCCAGCGAGAAGAAGACCGACGAGAACATCTTCGCTACGCCCGGTTCGAGCAGTTTGCCCTTCGCTCCCGGCACGAAGACCCCGCTCGACTGCAGCACGCTGAAGACCAGCGAGGCCGCCACGAAGCCCAGGATGAATTTCGGGAACTTCTCCCAGACGATGCCCAGCGACGGCTTCTGACCGCCCTGACCGCCCCGGGCCGAGAGGTACAGCGCAATAAAGAAGGCCACCACGCCGATCAGCACGTTCTGGGCCGCCTTGATGATCACGGCGTGCTGGTTGGCGACCTCCCCGACAATCAGACTCGATGCCGCAACGCCCGACGTCGTGTCGATCGTACCGCCGATCCACGCCCCCGCGACCTCCTCGGCCACCTCCGGAGCGAACAGGTGCGGAAGGATCCAATGGGCCAGCCACGGCATCAGGTAGATCATCGGAACCACCACGATCAGCACCAGCGAGACGATGTAGGAGAGTTTGCGGTCGTCACCCCCGGCGACACGCGCCGCCGTGATACAGGCCGAGACCCCGCAGATCGAAACCCCGCTCGAAAGGACCATCGCCGAGCGTTCGTCGACGCCCAGGCGCCGCGAAACCCGGAAGGCGAAGAACCAAACCACGGCAACCACCAGGCAGGCCTGCAGCAATCCGAAAATGCCGGATTTCATCACGTCGCTGAAGAGGATCGTCGCCCCGAGGCACACCACGCCGATCTTGATGAAGAATTCGCCCTGGATCGCCGGTTTCATCCACGCCGGGACCCGCCACACGTTCCGGACCAGCAGGCCGAAGAGCACCGAGAAAAAGACCGATTCGAAACCGTAGTACGAGACGGCCGGGAGTTTGGCCACCATCTGCGCCAGCAGCGACAGCGCGAAGACCACCACCAGCGACGGCAGCATCCCCCGCAAGGGGCGGCGCAACAGCAGGCTCCCGACATAGAGCACCACCAGGACAATCCCAAACAGGTAGGCGATGTTGTACCACGCCACTTCGCCGATCAGCGTCGACGGCACGGAGGGCAGGTCAGAGGGGATCAGCGCCGCAAGCGCCAGCAGCGGGATCGAAACCCACACCACAACCCAATCCTCGGTTCGGAGTTTTTCAAGCCAGTTTTTCATTTGTTGTTCATCGGTTGCATGAAATACGGACCCCTTGCGAAGCCCCCGGCGCTGCAGGGACCAAAGGCCCCGGGACACCGGGCGAACGATCGAAGAGGCAGCGGGAAACACCGGCGCCGGGCTGGATTTCAGAAAGCGGAAATCACGAACGGACCGAGGCTAAAGCCTGCCGTCAGCGTCGGAAAATGCCATTTTCCCCGGCACAAAATTCGGAATTTCAACGCGGCCCGTCAATACGCGAAAATACCTATATTCCACGCGTCGGGCCGCCGATTTCAACAACAAACCCCTGTCGGCTGTCGGCAGGGGTGAGGAAAGCATCCGGAAAGAACGCCGGATCCGACGCCTCAACGCGGCATCGGGAACGAAAGCGTCCGCGCATCCAGATACGCATTCGGGAACGGTCCCCAGTTCCAGGCCTGACCGTTCGAAAGGTTGAAATGCGGACCCAGGCGCAACGTATTGTTGTCGATAACCGTAACCCGCGAGGGCAGGTTCTCGCGCTGGATTACAACGACCGACGTCATCGAGACCGCAGGCTTGGTCTTCAACGGAGCCATCGTTCGGTAATCCGGTTTCCAGGGGGACATGTGCGCCAGCGAATCCGGAAGCGTAAAACCCGGAGTCGTATGACGGACCGTATCCGGTTTGAACTCGATAGGCCGTTCCGGAAGTTGGGCCGAGGCGGCCAAAGCTACGAAAAGAGCAACGACCGCCAGAAAAATCGATCTTTTCATCCTGTTCTTGTTTATTTCCTTACTTATAAAACGTCAAAAAACCTCCCGTAGTATGCGGATCGACTGCACGGAGTTGATCCCTTCGAGGTGATAGCTGAAATAGGACAACATCGCACTCAAAAAGTCCGAACGTTGCGTCCGGTTGAGTTCGATCTCGCCCAGAAGCCGAACGTCCAGGCCCAGCATCCGGTCCAGCAGCGCCGCGCAGGGCTGTGTCATCGATCCCGGATGCACCGGACAGCTCGGCGTATAGAGGCCCTCGCGGATGTCGAACCACCAGCCGTCCCGGTAGTCGTTCCCCGGACGGAAGCCCAGCAGGCGGCTCAGATTCGCCAGGAACCACAGGTGGAAGTTCGGAACACCCCGCTCCAGCGCATCCAACGCCGCGGTCGAATTCCAGACGAATTCGAACAACGCCTCGTTCGGCTCGCTCTCCCGGATCAGACGATACAAAACTTCGGCCATGAAGAGCGCAATCGTCGATTTCCGCACATCGAAGGGCAGGCTTTGCAGCAGAAAACCCGAACGGACCTCCTTGAAGCGGTCCATCTGCTGCCGCGGCGACTCCAGACCCTCGAACTCCACCGGGAACAGCGGCTGGAACAGCGCCAGTTTCGAGCCGTGGCCCTTCCGGCTCCGGACCCCCTGCACCATATAGCTCCGGCACCCTCCCACATCGGTCAGCAGGTAGGCCACCAGCGACGTATCGCCGTATTTGAGCGTATGCAGTACGATGCCGCGCCCCTTGTAGCTCTTCACGCCGGGTTACTCCGTCTTACGCACATGGACCATCTGCCAACCCTCGCGCGAGGCCGTCTCCACGTGCTCCATCCCCAACTCCTTCGCCCGGGAGACGATCGCCGGAACGTCCGCCTCCAGAAAACCGCTCATCACCAGATCGCCGCCCGGTTCCAGCGTCGCGGCGTAGGAGGGCATGTCCGCCAGCAGGATGTTGCGGTTGATGTTGGCCAGGATGAAGCCGTAGCGGCGCCCTGCAATGCGGCGCACGTCGCCCAGCAGTGGGGTGATCCGGTCCGCAACTCCGTTCGCCGCGATGTTCTCCCGGCAGTTCGCGTCGGCCCAGTCGTCGATGTCCACCGCGTCGACGTGCGAAGCCCCGCACTTCACCGCCACGATCGACAGCACTCCCGTACCGCTCCCCATGTCCAGCCCCGTACGGCCCGCCACGTCCAGATCCAGGACCGCCCGCGAGACGAGCCACGTCGTTGCATGGTGCCCCGTGCCGAACGACATCTTCGGCATCACGACCACCTCCAGCTCCCCGTCCGGTGCCGGATCGTGGAACGGCGCCCGGATCCGAAGGCGCCCCTCGACGTCCACCGACGGGAAATTCCGCTCCCACAGCGCGTTCCAGTTCTGCGTCTCGATGGCGATATAGCGTCCCGAAACCCCGTAGCGCTCAAGCAGTGCGTCCACAGCACCCTTGCAGTCCACCAGCCGTTCGCTCGGGATATAGGCCTTGAGCATCGAACCCTCCGTCTCGAAGCTCTCGAACGGATAATCGGCCAGTTCCGCCGTCAGGATCTCGCCCTGTTCGGCATCCGAAACCGGAATTTGAAGCGATATGTAATCCATGGAATAATATTATGTAAAATTTTTCGTACCTTAGCTTCGACAAAGTTACGCAAATTCCCCGTTATAACACACCCGGGATGGCAGAAAATACCAAAAAGTGGGAGGAGGCCGCCCGGCGGTACCGAACCTACATCAAACTCGAAAAAAGACTCGCCGGAAACTCCGTCGAAGCCTACATGCGCGACCTGAGGCAGTTCGCCCACTTCATCCTCCGGATGTGGGACCTCCCGCCCCGCAAGGTCGAACCCCAGATGATCGAACGGTACATGGCCTGGCTCTACGACCGCGGACGCGAGAAAACCTCGCAGGCCCGCGCCCTGAGCAGCGTGAAGAGCTTCTTCAACTTCCTGATGATCGACGACCGGATCGAAGCATCCCCCGCCGAATTCATTCAGATGCCCAAGTTCGGACGGCAGTTACCCGACATCCTCTCGACCGACGAGATCGACCGCATCATCGCCGCCATAGATCCCTCGACGGTCAAGGGGCTGCGCGATCAGGCCATGCTCGAACTCCTCTACTCGTGCGGGCTCCGCGTCTCGGAGTTGACCGAGCTCCGGGTGCAGGACCTCTTTTTCGGAGAAGGGTATGTCCGGGTGATCGGAAAGGGGGACAAGCAGCGGATCGTCCCCATCAGCACCCTGGCCCGGGAGCGCATCCAACGCTATCTCGACAAACGTACCGAGGTCCGTTCCGGCGAGGAGGTGCTCTTTCTGAACAACCGCGGCGGAAAACTGACCCGGGTGATGGTCTTCACGATTCTCAAGCAGGCCGCACGCCGCGCCGGAATCGACAAACGCATCAGCCCACACACCTTCCGCCACTCGTTCGCCACCCACCTGCTCGAGGGCGGCGCCTCGATCCGTCAGGTGCAGGAGATGCTCGGACACGAAAGCATCCTGACGACCGAAATATACACCCATCTCGACAGCAGCCACCTCCGGCGTACGGTCGAAGAGCACCTTCCGATCTGAACCGGGACGGAAAGAGGGATACGGCAGACTGGAAGAGCCCGAAACAAAAGACAAACAAGAAAACAAGGCAGGAGGAGGGTCCGCAGCTCGTCCGGAGCGCAAGGCCCTGGCAGAGGCCGGGATTACAGCCGCTGGATCCGGGAGTGGGGCGTAAGGCGCAGGGCGGCGTAATCCAGTCCCGAAAGCACCACCCAGATGCCGTGCGGGACCACCACCCGCGGCAAGGCGGTCGACAGATCGTCCGCATCGCTCCGCAGGCGTTCGAAAGCCGCCCGATAATCCTCCGGAAAATCCCCGACCAGCAGCCCCGCATGGAACTCCGTCGCCGGAAGGCGGTCCGGAGCCGGGCAGCTCTCCACCAGGAAGTCCCGCTCCCCGTAGAAGGTCACCAACGGGTGACGGACAAGCCCCTGCGGCGTCCAGAGCAGGTTAGAGGCTATCCTGCGGCGAAAGGGCCGAACGGAAGAATTCATCGGCGAAGATCCGGATATTGAGTTGTTTTTCATACAGAAGCTCCACGGCATCCCGCGTCGGCGGCGTGAACGACAACTTCAAGTCTCGCACCGTAACCGACGGACGCTGAGGGGTCTCCCCGAAGGTCAGCAGGTGGATGTGCAGCCGCCGGTGCGTCGAATCGACCGAGAAACGGCGCGAAAAAGACTCATCCCGGTTGCGGCGAAGCGTCGTCGTATAGACGTTCGCCCGCGTGCTGTCGCGCCGCTCCAGCCACATCGAGCTCCGCATCCCCCGCGGATTCCGGTCCAGCGAGTCGACATGGTACTTCAGCGAGAGTTCGTACTCCCCGGGCTCCACGTCAACCACGAAACTCAGACGCGACGTATCCCGAAGCGCCGAAACCCGGATCAGCGTATCCGACAACACCGCCCGCGTGAAGGTCCGCCGCGCCACGTTGTCGATCGTATCCAGGATGGCGACCTCCCGGTTGTAGATCTTGCCCTCCGCCTCCAGCAGATCGATCGCCTCCTCGACGACATCTCCCAGGCGCGCGCTCTTCCGTTTCGAAAAGTTCCCGATCGTATAGTGCACATCCTCGGTCGTATAGCCGTAATGCGCGAAGATCGGCTCGTAGAGGCGCAGCGAATCCGAACGGATGTCCTCCGCATTGAGATAGGCATTCGTGAGAAACGCATCGTGGAAGATCAGCGCCAGTTCGTCGTCCGGGATGATCGTATGGCGGGCACAGCTCCCCAGCAGCAGGCCGCAAAGCGAATACAGAATGAATCGTTTCATGAACGGGTCGTATTTTTAATCATGCTGCGGACCGTGATGTCCGCAAGAAGAGCCGCAACCAGCGCAAAGGAGACCGCCACGGCAAACAGGTCCGAAAGGCGGAACTCGACCGGATAGCTCTTCGTCAGGAAACTCTCCGCAGGGATCTCGATCACCCCGAAGTGTTGCTGCACGAGGCTCAGCGACACGCCCAGCAGAAGCCCGATGACCGCCCCCAGGCCGCAGATCAGCATACCCTCCGTCCGGAAAATGCGACGGAGCAGCGGCGTGTCCGCACCCAGGGCCCGGAGCGTCGCAATGTCCCGGCGCTTCTCCACGATCAGCATCGACAGCGCCCCCACCACCGAGAACGAGGCGATCACCAGCACCAGCAGCGCAATGAAGAAGATGCCCCACTTCTCGTAGGTCATGATCCGGTAGAACGACGCCCGCAGTTCGTCGCGCGTCCGCACCCGGAACGAATCCCCGGCCGCTGCGGACACGGCCTCCCGCGTCCGCTCGACATCCGCATCCGGCGTCAGCCGGAAAACAACGCCCGAAACCCGTCCCTCCGCCTCGAAAAGCGACTGGGCCAGCCGCAGCGAGCTCAGCACGTAGGTCCGCTCCGTATCGAGGTCCAGCACATAGACTCCGCCGACGGGCTCCGTGCGCCGCGTGTAGTTGTCCATCGGCAGCAGCGTCGAAAAGCTCCCCCGCCGCACGGCGTAGAGCGTCACGTCGGCATCCGCCAGCGTGCGGATCCCCAGCATCCAGGCCATCGACTGTCCGATGACCAGCCGCTCCAGATCGCCCAGGCGGACCCGCCATTCGCCCGTCGTGACGGCATCCTCCAGGTCGAAAACCTCCCCGTAGGAGTCGTCCACGCCCCGCACCGTCGCCGTGGCCTGGCGCTCCGCATGTTCCAGCAGCACGCTCTGCTCCAACGTGCAGGACAGGGCCGCCACACCCGGAATTCGCCGCAGGTCCGCCGTATCGAGCTCCGTCTGTACGAAGGTCTGACCCCGGCGCGGCGTGAGTGTCAGATCCGCATCGAAGGCCGAATACATCGATTTCACCAGCGTCTCGAACCCGTTGAAGACCGACAGCAGGATCACCATCGCCGCAACCGGAACCGCCACGGCCGCAACGCTCAGTCCCGAAATCAGGTTCACGACCGACCGGGAGTGGGGCGAAAAGAGATAGCGCCGGGCTATAAAGTGAGACAGCATGGCTCCGAACCGATCAATCCTCCTTCAACGCCTTCTCGATATGTTCGATATATTCGAGCGAGTCGTCCAGGAAGAACTGGATCTCCGGAACGTTCTTCAACTGGTTCCGGATCCGCTGCCCCAGGGCCCGGCGCAGGAACCAGTTCTGATGTTCGAAACGGTTCATCAACTCCTTGCTCTGTTCGAACGGGAAGATGCTCACGTAGATCTTCGCATAGCTGAAGTCCGGCGAGACCCGCACTCCCGTTACCGTCACCAAGGCCCCCCGGACCAGCGACGCGCCCTCCTTCTGGAAGATATCCGCCATGTCCTTCTGGATCTGCTTGGCGATTTTCTGTTGTCGCGTTGTTTCCATAATGCTCTCTTTTTACTGTCCGAACTTGAATTCCTCCCGGTTTTTCTCCCGTTTCGGCCGCGGTTTCCACGTCTCGAAGCCCTCCTTGTTGAAGCGGTAGCTCACACCGACCGAAATCATCAGGTTGTCCAGCGGTGAACGCATCGGGGTCGTATAGAACGGATTCTCCGGTCCGTCGTCGCTGTTGTCGTAGTAGCGGTTCCGGTTCCGCACGATGTCCGAATAGCCGAAATAGTAGCGGGCCCGGAAATTCAACTCGAAACGCCGGATCAGGAACGAAATGCCGCCGCCCCCCGCCAGACCGTAACCCCAGCGGTTGTCGCGGGGAACCTTGAAATGGTAGGTCCCGCCGTAGGTATCCTTCTGCTTGGTCTCCGCATCGACGAAATACTCCTGCTCCCAGGTCGACGAAAAGTTGTAGAAAAAGGTCGCGGCGGCCTCGAAATAGACCCGGACATGGTTCTTCAACAGGTAGAAGTGAGGCTGCCACACCACGGGAAGCACCACCGAATTGATCCGCCGCGTATAGTACAGGTAGTTTGCCGTCTCCTTCTCGTCGACCTGCGAGGCGTTCGTCGCAAACGAAAAGGCCTGCTGCTGGAACTCCAGATCGACACCGAAGCCCCCCACGAAACGCTGCTTGCCGTAGTAACGCCACGTAAAACCTCCGCTGTAAAGACCCCAGATCGCCCGCGTCTCCTGCTTCGGATCGAAACGGCCGCTGCCCATGCCGTAGCCCCCGATCACGCCCAGCGTATGCTGGCCCGAGGCCCCCTCCACGGCGAAAAGAGCCGCGACGGCGAATATCAACATCCGGATATGACTCTGTTTCGTCATGCTATCTGAAATTACTGAACATACTGCCCGCCGAACCGAAACTGCTGTTGTTCATGTTCTGACGATCCTCCTGCTGCCGCTGCGGACCCTCCTTGGCCCGTTTCTCCGCCTCGCGCCGCAGACGCTGAGACTCCCGCTCGTCCAGCAGCCGCGAAAGAGACTGCATCGTTACCGGCGCAAAGACGCGGCTCATGTCCATCGTGAACTCGATCTCCCAGTTGGTCTTCGTGGCAAACGTATCCTCCCCCTCGTCGTTGACGTACATCTCCGCACGCTCCGGCTGAAGACGAGCCACCAGATTCCCGGAATCCCACTTCCCGTTGCCGTTCCGGTCCTCGATGATCCGGAACTTGATCTCTCCGGCCGGCACGTAGTTGAACTGGATGTCTCCCACCGTGACGTCACGCCGCTCCTGCTTCAAGGAGCCGTTGCCGTCCAGCAACTGAACGATATACTTCATCTGCGGATCCCGGCTCGTGACGTGAACCTTCACCGTGGCGAACTTCTCCGGATCGTAGACCGTATATTTCCCCACGATCGAGTCGTTGGCATAGCCCGCCACGTCCCGGAACACGCTGTCCGGAATTGTCAGCGTATACTGCCCCCCCGGAACCCACGCCGCTCGCAGATACCAGC
Source organism: Candidatus Alistipes intestinigallinarum (assembly GCA_019115745.1). Classification (GTDB taxonomy): domain Bacteria; phylum Bacteroidota; class Bacteroidia; order Bacteroidales; family Rikenellaceae; genus Alistipes; species Alistipes intestinigallinarum. Next base: position 40,582 of record DXDA01000056.1, on the reverse strand, counting down.
GCCGAAGCATCGCCGTATCGCGGACCATATGAATCGGAACATCCTCGATCGTGTTGTCCTCCAGTTGCCGCGTCAGCAGCAGCCGCGAAGAGTCCGCCTCAACCAGCGGATAGTCGAAGTCGATCGTCAGGTGGTTCTCCGGGTTCAGGTCCCCCGACGTCGGCATGTTGAACTTGAACGGGTTCTCCGCCTTCGGCTCCTCGAACTCCTCGCCCGCGGCCTCCGCCTTCTTCCGGTCCCGTTCGAGCTTCTCCCGGGCGCGTTCCTGCTCCTTCGTCTCGATCAGGCGCCAGAAGAGTTTCAGTTTCGCCGTATCCGGCTGCAGCCGGTTCAGCGTATCGTGTTTCAGGTAGACGATCTCCCCCTTGATCGTGTCGGGAAGCGACGCCGACGGAACGTTGAACCACAACGCAATCGTATCCTTGCCCACGGTCTGCGGATCCACGATCACCCGATCCATCGGAATGCTGTCGAAGCGCAGCGACCGGATCTGGGGATGCGCCGCCGAGAAGTAGAGCATCGCCTGGTGCTGCTTCGGACGCTGGCTCTCCGAAAGAACCTGACGCTTGAATGCCTTGTCCATGAACATCCGGAAGTAGAGCTGGGGCTCCGCCGAGACGTACCGTCGCACCGAATCGTACCACATCGCAAAATCGGGCATCTCGGCAGGATTCCACGTTCCCTCGATAAAGCCCACCTGGTCCGTACCCGGATCGTACATCTGGTTGTCGTTCTTGTCCTCCACGGCGTAGACCCGATAGGGGATCGGCTTGAGGTTCTGCGCAATGAAGATTCCGTTCGTCTCCGCACGCGCAATCACCGCCGGCTGGTAGTTGAAGATCGTCGAGTCGTACTCCGCAGGCTCCTTCACCGAATCCGCCGGGAAGAACCAGATGAACGACTTCGAAACCGAATCCGCCTTGTAACTGTCCGCCGTATAACCCGACATCACCATCGAGTCGATCTCCGGCCCCGTCGAGAAGACATAACGCATCGAATAGAGCGGGTTACCCTCGTTGTTGTCGCGGATCGAACTCCCGAAATTCAACGCATAGGTCGTATTCGGTCGCAGCGTATCGCGCATCTGGATCACGATCCCGCGGCCCCGCATCGTAATCGTCGGCTTCTTCTTCATCTGCGGAGAGGTGAAGAACTCCTTCTGCTGGTCCTTGATCTGCACGAACTCGTCGAATTCGATGTAGATCTTCCCGTGGTTCGTCGTCGGGCGGTTCGTCGTGAAGTTGTCCGGGACCATCGTCACGATCACCGGAGGCAGTGAGTCCCGAGGCCCGCCCGTCGGTGTCATCATGCTCGCGCAACGGCTCAGAAAGGCCGACACGAACAACAACGCCACGAACAGACGCAGCCAATTCATATTGGAACGGGTGATTTCTCGATTCATCGTCGTTGTTTTTGCGTTTCAGGCTCCTCGGGTTCGTAGGTCGGGTTCACCACCGTCCAGCCGTTCGTATCCGTCTTGTCGATCCAGATCCCCTTCCACGGCCGGAAAACCAGCGACGGGAAATTCAGCGGATCCGTCTCCGCAAGATCCACCGTCTGCTGCGTATAGGCGTACAGTTGGTCGCTGCGGTCCGCAACCACCACCATCAGGTTCTCCGCGCTCACCGACATCTTGTAAAGGCCCGTTTCGCCGTCGGCATAGGCCTGGAAGCTCGGTATCGTCCGCGTCTCCGTCGTATCGGCCTTCGAGGTGATCTTTCCGCTGACCGCATCGTCGTACGACGCGATGAACCACGCCGTCGTGTCGGCCGCATAGGCATAGACCTCCATCTTCGAGATCGACGTCGTCTCCCCCTCTTCCGTCAACTGGACCTTCGCATCCACGTAGCAGTCCCGATAGACCGGCGGCGTATAGTATTCGTTATAGAAGCTCCAGTTCCCGTCCTTGTAGGAGTTGCCCTCCTTCCACACCTTGAACGGAAGAACCACGTAGAGATTCGGAAGGTTCACCTCCAGCTCCTGCTGCGTGTAGGCATACAGCCGGTGCTGCGTATCCACCGCAACCACCATCTGCGTCGGGGCTGACAGCGACATGTGCACCCAACCCGTCGCACCCTCCTGTTCGTAGGGCTCCGAAACCGCCGTCGGTTCCGAAAGCTTCGACGAAAGGTCGCTTTTCAGGCTGATCACACCGTTCAGCGCATCCTCGTAGCTCGCTACCGTATAGAGCGTCGTATCCGCCGCAAAGGCGTAGGCCTTCACCCCCTCCAGCGCTTCGTAAGGATCCGTCGACAGCGTCTGGCTCAGCGGCTTGAGGACATAGTTCGTCTTCACGGAGGTGTCCTTGAAACACCCCGCGGCCCAAAGAACAACGCCACACAGCAATATGATCCGTATTCCCTTCATGGTTCGTTTTATCCCTTTCGCAACGACTCCAGCATCTCGCCAACCGTCTGACCCGTCACCGGATGCCGGTGCTGGCGCATGATCTCGTTCAGCGGAACCAGTGCGAACTCCCGCTCGGCAAGGTGCGGATGAGGTACCGTCAGCCGTTCGTCCGAAAAGACCGCATCGTCGTAGAAAATCACGTCGATGTCGATCGGCCGGGAACAGTAGGGGGCACCCGACGTCGCCTTCTCGATCGCCTCCGCAGCCCGATTGCGGCCCAGTTCCCGCTCGATCGCCTGGCAGGCGTCCAGCACCTCGTGAGGCGTCAGGTCCGTCGAGACCTCCAGCGCCTGATTCGAAAACCGGTCCGAACTCCGGAAACCCCACGCCTCGCTCTCGTAGCGGTGCGAGCACCGAAGCACGGCTCCTACACGCGAGTTGATCAACTGTTGTGCCGTTTGGAATGTCCGTTTCACATCCCCCTGGTTTCCTCCTAATAACAAAGCCACTCGTGCCATAGCGTCACTAAACTACAAATGTTTTATCATCTTGCTCACCGTGAGCGCAAAATGCGTGAAAACGATCGTCGGATTGCCGTTCTGCGCAATCTGAGCCCCGGACCGCTCGATCTCTGCAATCAGCGGTTCGATGTTCTGCGTCCCGACGAACGGCGCGAACTTCGTGCAGAAAGCCAGCTCCTCGCCCCACAGGTAACCGATCTCCCGGATCCCCGCATGGAGCATGAAACTCTCCCGCAACAGACGCGCCGCATTGCGCAGAAAGGCCCGCTGCTGCTCGCGCGACAACTGCGCAACCTCCTCGGCCCAGCCGATCAGTTCGAGGTGCTTGTCGTTGTAACTCAAACGCATCAGGCTGCAGAACAGGTCGAAGTGCTCCTTCCGGACCGCATCGCTCTCCCCGGCCACCAGGTGACCCAGCTCCAGCAGGTCGCCGCCCGCCAGCCGTGCCATGTTCCGGGCCTGCACCGGATCGACGATGCCCCGGTTCCGCGCCTCCTGCTCCAGCACCTCCGGAGCGATCCGCGGCACCGCAACCTCCTGCGTCCGCGACAGAATCGTCGGCAGCAACCGGTCCGGCTGCTCGCTCACCAGCACGAAAACAGTCCGCGCCCAGGGCTCCTCCAGGATCTTCAGGATCTTGTTCGAAGCCTCCTCGTTCATCGTCTCCGGAAGCCACACCAGCATCACTTTATAGTCCGCCTCGAAGCTCTTGAACGAGAGTTTGCGGATGATTTCGTCCGCCTCGCGCGCCGAGATCATCCCCTTGAGCGTCTTGCCCAGGTCCAGCCGGTCGTACCAATCCTGCGGGGAGAAGTAACCCCCGCGCTCGGCGAACAACCCCCGGAACGGCGTGAGAAACTCGTCGCTCAGCATCGCCTCGCCCGACTTCTTGCCCTGTTTGTTGACCGGGAAGACCAGGTGCAGGTCCGGATGGGCCAGCGCCTCGATCTGCCTGCAGTCCGGGCACTCGCCGCACGAATCCCCGTCGTGGCGATGGCGGCAGCAGAGGTACTGCACGTAGGCCACGGCCAGGGCCAGCGTTCCGTAGCCCGCCAGGCCCGTAAAGAGCTGCGCATGGCTCACCCGTCCGGTATCCACCGACCGGGTCAGATGCCGCTTCAACTCCTCCTGTCCGATAATATCCGCAAATCGCATCCCGTTCAACCTCTTTTCACGACTGCCCGGAGCATCGCGCCCACGTCGATCCGTTCCCGCCGGATCAGGTAGAGCACATATCCGCCAAACAGCACTATATTAAACGCATAGCTGACAAACATATTGTCCGCGAGGCGTGTTACGATCTCGCACAGCCCGAAGGCCGCCAGGGCCGTCAGGACATACTCCCAGATCCGACCCCACGGGTAGGGCGTAGGGTAGTAGCGGCGGTTGAGCCACCAGCTCACGGCAACCATCGCCGATTCGCTCGCCAGCCGCGCCCAGGCCGCACCGTAGTAGCCCCACAGCGGAATCAGCCAGAACCCGAAGGCCGTCATGGCCACCAGTCCCGAACCCGTCACCACGATGGCCAGTGAGGTCCGCTCCTCGCGTTTGTACCAGAACGAGAGGTTCAGCCACACGCCCGTCAGGACATTCGCGCCCAGCACCACCGGCAGGATGAAGATCCCCTCGCGGAAATCCCGGCCCACGATCAGCGCAAAGAGGTCGCGGAACAGCGCGATTCCCAGAAAGATCACCATCGAGGCCATCATGTAGTATTTCAGCGCCGCGGCGTTCATCGCCACGAAGTCCGATTTCTTGAAGTTCGACAGGAAGAACGGCTCCGCAGCCAGCCGGTACATCTGGTAGAAGAGCATCATCACCACGGCGATCTTCGTGATCGCGCCGTAGACGCCCAGTTGCGCCATCGCCCCTTCGGGAACGAGGTACTTGATCAACTGCCGGTCGATGAACTCGTTGGCCGTGCCCGCCAGTCCGCCCACCAGCAGCGGCAGCGAATAGGCGAAAACCGCCGCCAACAGCGCCCGGTTGATCCGCGGAACGGTGCGCTCCGTGGTCGTCAGAATCGCCAGCCACGTCACCACGCTCGCCGCCAGGTTCGCCACGAAGACCCACCCCACGCCGAACTCCGTCCGGAAGAGCCCCGCGGCCCCGAAGGCGAAGGCCAGCGCCACGTTCAGCACCACGTTCAGCGCCTTCAGACCCACGAAGGTCATCGCACGGCCCTGTTCGCGCAGCCGCGAGAAGGGGATGCAGCCCCACACGTCGAAGAGGATGATCAGCGCCACCCACACGACGTACTCCGGATGGGCGACGTAGGCCTCGCCCATCAATCCGGCGATCCCGTCGCGGAAAAGAGCCATCACGACGAAGAAAATCGCGGCGGCCAGCGACGTGACACCCCACGTCGTAGCGAACAGGCGCCGTTTGGCCCCCTTGACATCGCCACCCGCCTCCTCGGCCTTGGCCGAAAAGCGGAAATAGCTCGACTCCATACCCATGGTCAGCAGCGTGAGCGCCAGCGGGATCAGCGCGTAGACGTCCGTGACGATTCCGTAGGTCTCCTGACCGAACACCCGCGTATAGTAGGGTGTGAGCAGGTAGCTCAGGAACCGCACCACGATGGTGCTGATTCCGTAGACGGCAGTCTGTTTGGCCAGTTTTTCGAGCATAAGAGGGCAATATAGGCAGCAAAGATACAAATTTTAACCGGATTGCCCGCATCATTTCGTCTTCTTTCATAGAAAGAAGAGCGTAAAAACAAACCGCACACCCCGGGGATGTGCGGTAAACAACGGACGTCGCTGTGCCGACAGCCGGATCAAAGCCACTTCTTGTAACGGAAGAACCAGATCGTCAGGATCGAACAGATGATCATCAGCGCAATGGCGAACAGGTAACCCACCGGCACGACCCAACCGTTCGAGAGGGTCCAGGTCCACTCCAGTTCGGGCATCGTCTTGAAGTTCATCCCGTAGATCGACGCAATGAGCGTCGCCGGCATGAAGATCACGGCCGCCACCGAGAAGATCTTCACGATGCCGTTCTGCTCGATATTGATCAGACCCAGCGCCGCATCCTGGATATAGTCCAAACGCTGGAAACTGAAGTCCGCATGGTTGATCAGCGAGTTCACGTCCTTGATCATCAGTTGCAGACGCGGGTAGATATCGTTCGGAAAGCGCTCCGAACGTAGAATGCCCGACAGCACCCGCTGCCGGTCGAAGATGTTCTCGCGCAGCGACATCGTACTCTCCTGCAGGGCGCTGATGCGGTGCAGAACCTCCTTGTCGATCGAATCTTCCGAGTTGATGTCCTTCGACAAGGCCGCAACCTGCTTGGCGATCAGCTCCACGAGGTCGGCGTCGAAGTCGATGCGCACCTCCAGCAGCGAGATGAACAGGTGGTAGCCCGTCGAATAGCTGCGGTAGTTCATCTGGAGGCGCTTCTCCGTCTCGCGGAAGGTCCGGAATTCGGCGTTCCGCACCGAGACCAGCACGCCCTCGTTCGAGATGATGAACGAAACAGGCTCCACGATGAACGAATCGCCCGTCGGAATAAAGAAGTTCGCGTTCGAGACGATCGAATTCTCGTTCTCCGAGTATTTCGACGTCGACTCGATCTCCTCGACCTGCTGGCGGGTCTGGAGGCTGATCTCCATGAAGTTCTCGACGGCCTTCTGCTCCTTGATCGTGGGCGACAACATGTCGATCCACAGAATGTCGTCGTAGCCCAGCTCGTCGAAGAGCTTCGTATCGGCATTCCGGATGATCTTGTTGTATTGTTTGAGGTAGATGGTAATCATGAAAGGCTCTCTGTAAAGGTTCGTAAATCCGTAATCAAGAGAGGCGGGCCCTGCGGTCCGCTATGCCCTTCAGCCCGGATTGGTCCTCGGGGCCACTTTCAGCCCCGAGTCCCAGAACTTTTTGAGTGCCTTGTCTTTCTGATTGTCGAAAATGTAGTCGAAGTGGGCCAGCCCCTCGTAGGCGCGACCCGGATCGTCGGCAAACGGTGACTCCAGAATCGCCTCGTAGCCCCGTTCCAGCCCGTAGGTCAGGGCATACTGCAACGCCTCGACCGTCTCCGGTTCCACCTCGGGACGCGCGACCCAAAGCCCAAAGGCACAAGGCAGTTTGCCGTAGGGTTTCCACGCCTCGACCAGCGGATCATCGCACGCAAGCAGTGCGGAAAGCGATTTCGGAACTCCGCCCACGCAATACTCCGTGACCAGGCGGGCCTCCTTCAACGTCGGATAGGCGGCAGCCGGGATCAGCGCCAGATCGGCAAGGCCGTCGGCAAAGAGGCGGGTGATTTCGGATGGGGCAGACAACGAGAGTTCGGCACGCAGATTACCTTCGTGCCGGATACCATAGATGAAGGGCGTCGTGCTGAGGCACGACACGACGGCTATACGGGGAACTATGACCATCATCCATACGGTATATAAACGTTGGTTCGGAGAACAAAGGTAAGACTTTTTTACGAAAAGTTTTCCATAATTTTTGGAAAAAGTGCGCCCGCCTCTTGACAAGGGGGTATTGCAGGTTGTATATTTGTCCTGCAATTCACAGGCTGAGGCCTGAGACCGGCAAGTTATCAACATTCAAAAATCGCTGTCCGAGAAACCATTGCCGGGAGATATTACCAGTTATAAACATCTTTTCGACACGTTATCGACAGCCCGGAAGGCTTCCGGCATCCGGTCCCGAGGCAAGTCCTCATCGAAGCGTCGACAGCCCTCGAAGGTGCTCCCTTCCTGCCGATTTCCGCCACGACCGGGACGGTTCCGGGGCATTTCCAACCCGTCTCCGGGCAGTCTCCGGGACCGTTCCCTCCCTCTCTCGAAAACCGCCGGACTGCTTCCGGATTCACTTCCTCTCTCGAAAACCGACGGGGAGTCTTCGGAGCCGTCCCCTCTCTCGAAAACGGCCGGGCTGCCTCCGGGCTCACGCTCCTCCTCTCGAAAACCAACAGGGAGTCTCCGGGGCCGGTCCCTCTCTCTCGAAAACTGCCGGGCAACCTCCGGATTCACGTCCTCTCTCGAAAACCGCCGGGCCGTATCCAAGACGTTCTCTCGGGCCAACCCGGTTCCGAACCGAATCCGGGTCCTTCCTGGTCGGCTCCAAACACCCTCGAAACATTTCCCCTAAATCCCTTTTACCATGCAATTCACCCAAATTCCGCAACCGTACGCCCCGCTCGGACAGGCGATCCGCTATGCCGTCGAGCAGGAGACTGCCGGGAATCTCGACGTCAGGATCGTCGACGAGGCTTCCGAGACCCTCGTCGGAGCCAAACGGTTCGCCGAGACGACCTCCGCGGCATTCGACATCGCCCCGATGCTGCGCCGGACCCTGCAGTTCACCCCCACGACGGGCGGCACCGGATTCCAACCGGCCGGAGAGCGCAGCATCACGGTCCGGGTCGACGCCCTGGAAACCGGCAGCGAAGCCGTCGCGGCAACGGCTCCGGCCCGCACCTTCCTCCCCGGAGACGAGGTCCCTGCAGCCCCCTGCATCCGCACCACCATGCCGCTCGAACGCCTCATCCCCGAAGGGGCCGCCGACGAACTCACCCTGTGGAGCGACGAAGCCTGCGCCGTGACCGTCTCCGGGCAATCCGCCGACTCCGTAACGGCCGAAAGCTACCATTCCGAAGGCGTCGGAATTCAGATCTTCCGCCTCGACACCCGGGATTTCCCGGCGTGCGAGACCTTGACGGTCGATGCCGGGGCCTGCGGCGTGGTCCGCTACACGGTGATCCCCGCCTCGCAGGAGGCCGTGAGAATGGCCTGGAGAACCCACTGCGGATCGATCGAGCACTACTCCTTCCCCGTGGTGCGCTCCACCACGCTCCGCATTGCCAAGCAACGCGCCGAAAGCGCCGACGGCATCCTCGTCACCGCCGCCGAAACCGACCGCGAAACGGAACTCGTCTCGGCATACGAGACCCCCGAGGTGCTGGAGGCTCTCGCCGAGATCATTGCGGCCCCGCAGGTGTGGAGCATCGACGGCGAGGCCTGCACGCCGGTCGATGTCGTCACCCAGGAGGCCGTCGTGCAGCAGCGCGGAGTGCTCCGCGCCCTGGAACTGGTTGTACGTCCCAAAAACAGCGTGTCATGGAACTGAGCATCGACGGAATGATTTGCGACCTGGGAACCGACGCCATCGCCGTACCCGGGTACGACGCCGCACGGACCGAAACGATCGACGACGCACGCGAAGGGCGTTCGCTGAAGATCGAGCTTCCGGTCACGCCCCGCAACCGTCCGATTCTGCAGTTCGCCGAGGACCCCGACTCCGCCCTGCTCTTCAACGAGGCGCCGCACCGCGCCGAACTCACTGAAGAGGGTGCCGTGTTGATCGAAGGGAGCGTCCGCCTGCTCGCCGTGAAGGGCGCCCGGTACGAAATCGAGATCCGCAGCGGCGGGGCCGGGTGGGCCGAACAGGCCGCACGAAGCAAATTCGACGAACTCGGAATCGACTGGTCCGGAAAGCTGACCCCCACGGCCATCTACCAAAGTTGGACCGACGACTCTCCCGTCCGGTTCTTCCCCGTCCACCACGACGATTACGAGCAGCAGAACAGCTCGTCGGACCTGCTCCCCGCGGAACGGTTTCTCGCCGTGGAGGATTACCACCCCTTCCTGCACGTCGCCACGCTCGTCGGGACAATCTTCTCACAGGCCGGATACCGCGTCAAAAGCCGTTTTTTCGAGTCGGAGCTCTTCCAGTCGCTCTACATGAGCGGGGCCTACGCCTCACGCGACACCGCCGCGGCTGTCAACCGGATGGGATTTCAGGCACGGAGGCTCGGGCCCGCCACCGCAACCGGAAACGAATTCGGACGCGTCACGGCCAACCCCAAGGCCCTGGCCAACACCGTCGGAAACATCGTCGACACGGCCACACCCCAGGCCATCGATGTCGACGGAGAGGCCATCAGCGGACTCTACAACAACGGCAACTGCTTCTCGACGGTCGACGACAAAATCTGCTTCACGCCCCCGTCCGAAATCACCGTCGGATTCGAATACTACCTCAAATACACCACCACCCACCGAATCCTCTCCCGGGATCGTCTCTCCGGATTCGACACCATCTATCTCGGACCCGGCGCCGAATTCGGATTCCAACTGGCCAACCGTTACGAAGACCTCCGCAACCAGCTCACGAACAACTTCTTATACCGGGTAATCGTCTTCGACCATCAGCCCGGAAACCAATACCGGCTGAGCCTGACCCGAGGCATCATTCAGGATGTCATATGGACCACCTTCATCGCGCGCACGATCGTGCTCAACAGCCCCGAGACGGGAAAACTCTCCAATCTCAAGCTGCAGATCTACGAAAATGCGCAGTGGGTACCCTACACCGGTGACTGGGCCCTCTACAACGGGTATATCGACGAAACGGGAGAGACAACCGTCGAGGTGAAACTCCGGACCCCTTCGGAAAAAGTATCCCCGACCTCGCCCAAATACTTCAACCAGATCTACTTCGCAGGGGCCGAGGAGGGGATGCAGCTCACGTTGCACAAGGAGTGTTCGCTGCGGCCCGTCTTTCAACCCGGACCGGCGTTCGGTTCGTCGATCGACTTCGCCGACGTCGCCCGGCACGACATACAGCAGTCCGAGCTGCTCGAAGCCCTCGCACACCTCTTCAACCTGAGGTTCTACACCGAAGAGCCGACCCGCACCGTATGGATCGAGCCCGAACCCGACTTCTTCGGTATCGGAGAAGCGGTCGACTGGAGCCGTCGGACCGACTTCTCGCAGCCCGTCGTCCGGCAGCAGATCGCTCCCGAAATCCACGAAGTGCGCACCTGGCGGTTCCAGGAGGGTGACGGGGCCGTGACCCGTTTCGACGCCGACGAAGAGACCACGCTCGGGAGCTGGAGCTTCGAGGTTCCCTCCTACGCCTCGCTGCAGGGCGAAAAGGTCCTCCGCAACCCCCTCTTCGCCCCCTCGCTCAACTCCACGGGACACTATCTCAACGCCCCGTCGGCCCTACTCCTGCAGGTCGGAGACCGCGACGACGCCGAAGACGACGGCACGAACTTCACACCCCGCATCGTTCGCTACGTCGGGATCAAGCCCCTGCCCGAAAACGAGCGATGGGGGTACCCCTCGGGGCAGAGCGAATACCCACTCATCGCCTTCCTCCACCCCGGCGACGACGACACGGAGCCCTTTACGCTGGGATTCGAGGACCGCGACGGCGCCCAGGGTCTCCACCGCTACTACGACCATCAGGTCCGCCGCGAAGCCCTCCGCGAACGCATTTCGCTCCGTCTGCGGATCGCTCCTCACGAATTCGAGGCGCTCTTTGCGCCCGGGACCGGAGCCCCCGACATCCGCTCCGCATTCCGGATCGACACCGGGGAGGGGATCGTCACCGCCGCACTCCGCGAAATCGACGACTACGACCCCCGGGAAGCCTCCGTAAAGTGTCTCTTCGAACGCATCGACGAAGCATGACCCGAATCGACGAAAAACTGGCCGAAGTGCTGATCCGCGAAGTCCGCGGTCTCCCGCTCCGGCAGGCGCTCCTCAAACTCCTCGACCGCGGATTCATCGACGCCCGGGCCTGCGAACGCCAGGCCATCCGCGACGAAGTGGAGCGTCTCCAACGCCAGGGGATGCCCCGCTGCGAAGCCTTCGAGGTCGCGGCCGCAACCTTCTGCTGCTCCTACGAAAAAGCCCGAAACGCATTCTACAACCACTCCAAAAACTGAATCATGAAATCGGAAATCCAAATCAACAACTCCGCCGACTGCTGCCAGATCGACATCGAGGGGACCATCGGAATCCCCGAAGAGTGGCAGTTCGATGACCCCGACGCCCGTGTGGCAACCTACGAACGCTTCCGCGACGCCCTGCGGCGCATCGCCGAGATCGAGGCCCCGGAGGTGGTGGTCAACATCCGCTCGACGGGCGGCGACGTCAACGACGCCCTGCTGATCCTCGACGCCCTGCGCCAGCTCCCCGCACGGATCGTAACCCGCTGCTACGGGTACACCGCCTCGGCCGCCACGATCATCGCCCAGGCCGCCTCCGAAGGGGCCCGGGAGATCTCTGAAAACGCCCTCTACCTGATCCACAACGCGATCTGCGCCACCGAAGGAAATGCCTCCGAGATCGCCTCCGAGATCGAGCTCCTCCACCAGACCGATGCCCGCATCGCCGCCGTCTACGCCGCCCGTTCGGGGCGTCCCGCCGAGGAGTTCGAAGCCCTGATGTCCGAAAACAACGGAAACGGACGCTGGCTCTCGCCCGAGGAGGCTATTGCCGCCGGGCTGGCCGACCGCGTGATCGAACCCGCCCGACAGGCCGGGAATACCCTGACGCAGAACATCGCTCGCGGCTGGAAACGGCTCCTCGCGGAACTCGGCGCGAAGAGCGGCCCGCAGCCCGCGGCCGACCGGAACATCCTCCACTCCGAAGCGGAGATGCGGGAGCTGCACCGCCGGTCGTCGATCGTCGCCGAGGAGACCCGACGGCGGATCGCCCCGACCCGCGTGCGGCCCTGCGAAGACCCCTCCTGCGGCGAAACCATCCGCTCGGCAAACGAACGCGCCTATGCCGAGGATGCCAAGTGTTTCCGCAACTGACCCCGCCCCGCATCCGAAAAAAAGGCCGAAGGATTTTCCCGACGCCGAATCTTATCATAAACCTTCAAAAAACAACAAAAACCATGACTTACCTTGAAAATGCCAAACAGTACACCGGTTCCGACCTCGAAAACATCTTCTTCCGGCCGATTCTGACCGGGCAGTCGGCCGAAGAGCTCGGCGTCCGCGTCCTCTACAACATGCCGCAGGCCGCCCACATCCAACTCTGGGACGGACAGCGGAACATCCTTCAGAAGTTCACCGAAGCCGGATGGACCGGCAGCAGCGCCGCCAAGCGCTTCGAAAAGACGATCGACCTCCAGCGCGTGAAGGCCGAGTTGGGATTCTCCGCCGCAGACTACTTCTCGATGGTCTACGAGAAGGTCTCCTCGATCGTGGGCGTCAACATGGAGGACCTCTCCGGGACGATTCTCGAACAGGCCGAAACCGAACTCTTCCGCAAGGCCCTTGCCGAGAACATCCGCGCAACGATGTGGGCCGGAGACACCTCGGCAGGATCCGGATACAACACCTTCGACGGATTCCTCAAGCTCATCAAGGAGCTCGTCACCGAACAGAGCATCTACAACTCCACCTACCAGGCCGCCGACCTCGAAAACAACACCTTCGCCGTCGAGCTCTTCGACGAACTCTGGACGCAGGCCGACCCCAGAGCCCAATACCTCAAGGCCGAAGGACAGCTCGCCTACTTCGTCTCCTCGGACATCTATTACCTCTACGAGAAGTACCTCGACGAAAAGGGCGTAGACTCCGCGTACCTCGACTCGGTGAACGGCCGCAAGATCCTCGCATACCACGGCATCCCGGTCGTCGACGTGCGCATGGGCAGCTATCTCATGAGCACGAGCCTCCACCAGTCGTTCTGCCTGCTCACCGACCGCCGCAACCTCGTCCTGGCCGTCAACACCGCCGACATGCCCGGAAACGAAGTCCGCATGTGGTACAACCCCGACGAGATGGAGAACCGTCAGCGCGCCGTCTTCATGGCCGGATGTGCACTCCTCGACGATGCCCTGATCACCTACGCCTACAAACAGTAATTCACACCGAGCGCCGCCGCAACCCGCCACAGGGTGTGGCGGCACTCCCCCGAAATCCGAAATTTTCCCATGAGCAAAGCGAAAAACTTCAAAACCGCCGTCGCCGTCGCCAATCGCACGGACCCCTATGTCACACTGGGTACGACGCGGGTCGAAAACGACCGCTTCTGGCGCTGGGGCGACGACAACCTCTTCCCCGCAGCCCTCGCCCTGATGGCCCGCCGGTCGACCACCCATCGCCGCATCATCAACGACAAGGCCGACTACATCTCCGGAAAGGGGTTTGTCTGCGACGAGGCTCGACTGCCCGCCCTGGCGGCATTCGTCCGCCGCGTGAACGGAAGCGGGGAGAGTCTGAGGCAGGTGCTCAACAAACTGGCATTCGACAAGTCGCTCTTCGGAAACGCCTTCCTCGAAATCGTCACCGATGCCGACCACTCGTTCCTCTCGCTCTACCACCAGGACGCCTCCCGCTGCCGCGTGGCACGCGACTCGGAGCACATCCTCCTCCACCACGACTGGTCGGCCTTCAAACCCGACGAGGCCCGCACCCTGCCGCTCTACCCGAACTTCGAGCCCCAGGAGGACGGGACCCTCCGCGCAATCGTCCACTACAAGGATTACGAACCCATGTTCGAGCACTACGGCGTCCCGACCTACATCGCCGGATTCAACGTCTCGGCCATCGCCTACAAGACCGACCGTTGGAACATCTCCCGGCTGGACAACTCCTTCCAGTTGTCGGGCGTGATGATGCTCGACTCGACGGTCGACAGCGAGGCCGAAGCCGAACGCATCGTCAGGATGGCCGAACGCAAGTTTGCCGGGAATCCCGGGCAGGTGATGTTCGTCATCCGCGACGGCGGCGACGACGACAACTCGCGCTTCATCCCCATCACCGCTCAGAACGAAGGCGACTGGCAGGCCCTGCATGAACAGGCCGTCGGCGACATCGTCGTGGCGCACTCCTGGTTCCGGACCCTGAGCGGCCTGGACTACGCCTCGGGATTCAATGCCGAGCGCATCCTCCACGAGTACGAGGTGGCACTCAACACGGTGATCCTCGCCGAACAGGCCGAACTCACCGAGCCCATCCGCGAGGTCATCACCGCCGTCCTCGGTCTCGACACCTCCTCGCTGCAGATCGTCAACCGCCCGCCGACCCGTTCGAAACCCATCTACATGAAGGTCTGGGAGGCCCGCAAGGCCGACGGTCTCGACTACGACCCCGAAGACCCGAAGCAGCAGGCCTTCCTCTCCGAAATCACCAAATACAACGTCACAAGCATCGGATGATCGCCGCCCGTGCGGGGCCTCCGGTCCCGATCGGAGGGCGTCGCACGGCGGCGCAAGTCCGAAAAAGCCGCTTTTTCATGAATACGCTCATCTCACCCCTTCAGGTCCTGAAACTCGCCTTCGGAGAGGGCGAGTACCTCCCGCCCGACACGTTCGGCGAGGCCGACATCGCCGCCGCCGAACAACGCTACATCGTTCCGGTGATCGGCCCGGAGCTCCACGAAAAACTCCTCGCCGGAGACCATGCCGACTTCCGCGACGCATACCTCGCGGCACCGACGGCCCTCTTCACCCGGCTCGCCCTGCAGCCGCGGCTCGACATCCGCACCGGACAGTGCGGAACGACCGCCCCGAAATCCTCCTGGAGCCAGCCCGCCGACGAACAGGCCCGCCAACGGCTGTGCCATGCCCTGCGCTGCGAAGCCCGCACGCTCCTGCGGCGTGCCGCGGCCTATCTCGAAAACAACCGGGACGAATTCCCCGAGTACCGTCCCGAAAAGAACATCCTCAACCGCTGTACGACCGATGGAGGCTTTGTTCAGATTCGTTAGCGGCGTCGTGGCCGGTGTTGCCGCCCTCTTCGCCCCCATTCATCCGCTCGTCATCACCACACTGCTCTTCATCGGCGTGGATTTCATCTCGGGGATCTTCGCCGACCGAGCCGTTGCCCGCCGCGAAGGGCGGGAGTGGTACTTCGAAAGCTGCAAGGCCTGGCGCACGGTCGTCAAGATGGGACTCGCCGTCACGGCCATTGTCATGGCCTGGCTCCTGGACCGCTGCGTGCTGGACTTCATGCAGTTGAACCTCGCCAAGCTCTTCACCGGATTCACCTGCGGCGTGGAATTCTGGTCGTTCCTCGAAAATGCCGCACAGCTCTCCGAGGCCCCGCTCTTCCGCTGGCTGCGGCGCTACGCCAAACGCCGCGTGGAGTCCCACCTTCACATCAAGGACGACGACTATGGCCCGAGGACTCGATAACCGCAATCCGGGAAACATCCGCCAGTCGAAGGTCCGCTACCGGGGCGAAGTCCGCCCCTCGCGCGACCCGGACTTCAAGGAGTTCGAGACGCTGGCCTGGGGATACCGCGCCATCTTCGTGCTGCTCGACACCTACCGCCTCCGCTACGGGCTCGACACCATCCGGGGGATGATCTCCCGCTGGGCCCCGCCCTCGGAGAACCACACCGAGGTCTACATCCGCGCCGTGGCCGCCGATACGGGCATCGACCCCGACGAGCCGCTCGACACGCGCGACGCCGGAACGATGATCCCCCTCGCCGCGGCCATCTCGCGCGTGGAGAACGGCGCTCCGGCCGACATGCGGCAGGTGGCCGACGGATGGGAGCTTTTTCTCTCACCCGAGTGACTTTTTTTCGTCTGTTTTGATTATCTTGCAGGTATGAAAATCGCCTGCCTGTTGGATCGGCTCAATCGGATGCCGATGGTCAAGCTCCTCGCACCCTTCGCCGCGGGAATTGCCTTGGCCGGAGTGTACGAACTGCCCCTGTGGTTTCTCGCAGGGGCTTTCGTCTGCACGGGTGTCTTGGCCCTGCTCTTCCGGTCGGCGGCCGCCGCCGTGGCGATGCTCCTCACGTCGGGATTCGCCGCGGCACAACTCCAGACTCCCGAGATAACGGTCCCGCGGGAGGTGTACACCGCCTACGAAGTTGTCGTGGAGGGGTTTCCCGTCGAGCGGGAGCGCTACTCGACGGCCGATGCCGCAGTCACGGTCTGGCGCGACCCGACGAATGGCCATTGGCACGCCTCCGAGGCCCGGATCCGGCTCTATGCCGATTCGCTGACGGAGCTTCGGGACGGAGAGCGGATCCGCTGCCGAGGTCGTGTGAAGCCCTTCCAGGGCGGTGCCGAGAGCTACCGGCGGCTGATGGAACGACGGGGCTACGCCGGAACGCTGTGGATCGGCGAACGGGCGATCCTCGACCGGGAGGAGCCCCGGGGTGTCTCGCTGCACCGCCGGGCCGTGGAACGTCTCGACCGCCTGCCGATGGCTCCCGAAGCCCGTGCCGTCGTCGAGGCGATGGCTGCGGGCGAACGGCGCGGAATCCCCGCCGAACTCCGTACGGTCTACTCCCGGAGCGGGTTTTCGCACCTGCTGGCCGTATCGGGACTCCACACCGGGATTGTCTTCGTCGTGGTGAACGCCCTGCTCTGGTGGCTGCCCCTGCTGCGGCGCGGGCACCTCTGGAAGAACCTCCTCGCAGCGGCGGCCATCTGGCTCTTTGTCGCCGCAGCCGGATTTCCGCCCAGCGCCGTGCGGGCCGCCGTGATGTGCACCTTCCTGCAGGCGGCGCTCGCAGCAGCTTCGGAGTATGTCGCCATGAACGCCCTGGCTCTGGCGGCCTTCGGGATGCTGCTCTGGAATCCCAACTGGATCGGCGACCTGAGTTTCCTGCTCTCGTTCCTCGCCGTCGCGGGGATTCTCCTCTGGGGCGTGCCCCTCTGCCGCCGATGCCGGACCCGGCACCGATGGCTGAATGCCGTGATCGACGCCTACGTGATCGGGTTGACGGCCACACTGGCTACGGCTCCGCTCGTCTCGCACACCTTCGGCATCGTCCCCCTGGCCGGGCTGGTCGTCAATCCGGTGGCCATTCTGCTGGCCGGGGTCGTGGTATTCGGCGGCGCGCTCTGGATGCTCCTGCCCGTCGGGTGGTTCGCACCGCTCTTCGGGCTGGTGACGGGCAAGGCCGCCGAGACGATCAACCTCCTGGCCCGCGCAACGGCCGCATTGCCCGGAGGCGCAACCGACCTCCGCCTCGGAAGCCGCACGACCGTACTCCTCTATGCGGTTTTCCTCCTCGCAACACTGGCCGCAGGGTGTCGGGAACCGAAAAAAAGCCTACCTTTGCGTCCGTAAACCGAACCCTTCCGCCCCATGATCACCGTCGAGGAATACGAACTGCTCCGTAGCGACGAGCTCCGACAGGCGATTGCCGCCGCCCGGGGCCGCGACCCGCTGGAGGTGGCGCTCGACCGGACGGTACCCCATGCGCGGCTCGTCGCCACGCAGGTCAAGTACCTCGCACGCGCCGAGCGCAAACTCCCGACGTATGCCGCCGCGCAGTGCATTCTGCCCCCACGGGCCTTCGAACAGGCGTCGAGCGAGGCAACGGCCACCCACAAGCGGATCACGGGCGACACGGTGCTGGACCTCACCTGCGGGCTGGGGGTCGATGCGCTCTATCTCGCCCGGCATTTCCGCCGCGTCGTAGCCCTCGAACGCGACCCGCTGCTGGCCCGCATCACCGCCGACAACTTTTCGAGCATGGGGGTTGCGAATATCGAGGTCGTCAACTCTTCGGCCGAGGAGTTCCTCGACCGCGAAGGGTTGCACTTCGACTGGGTCTACGCCGATCCCGACCGCCGTTCGGCCGAGGGGCGCAAACAGGTGCGGCTCGAAGCCTGCTCGCCCGACATCGTGGCCCTGAAACCGGCGATCGACCGGATCGCGCCGCGGCTCTGTCTGAAAAACTCCCCGCTGTTCGATGTGGACGAGGCCCTGCGGCTCTTCCCCGGGAGCCGTGTAGAGGTTGTCTCGTCGGGCGACGAATGCAAGGAGGTGATGGTCTACGCCGACGGAACCGGGCCCCTCGTTACGGCCACCGCACTCGGAATCGGGAGTTTCTCGGCCCAACCCGGGAGTGCGGCGCCCGAAGCCCCGGCATTCGACCCGGCGCGCTACCGCTGGCTCGTGGTCCCCGACGTCGCCCTCCAGAAAGCGCGCCTCGTGCGGCTCCACCTGGCCGGGAAGGCCGACTGCTGGAGCGACCTCGGATTCGGGTTCGCCGAAGAGGAGCCGCAGGGGGTGATCGGACGTGTGCTGCCCGTCGCCGGAATCGAACCCTACGACCCGAAAAGACTGAAACACGAGCTGAAAGGCCGCGGCCTCGAACTTCTCAAACGCGACTTTCCGCTCCCGGCCGAAGCGTTGATGCGGCGCCTCGGCACCCGCCCCGGCGCCGACCTGCGAATGGCCTTCACGAAAATCGGGAACGATTTTTGGGCGATCCGCCTAAAATAGCTATCTTTGTCGAATAGCACCGCGACGGCGGACCGAGCCCATGAAACTCCGAAAACTCTTCACCTACTTTACCGACACGATCTTCCGGGAGGACGTCAACGAATGGCGCAATCCCGTCGTGCGGTGGCTCGTACAGCAATACCGGCTGCTCTTCTACACGGCCCGCGGGCTGGTCGAACACGGAACGCTGGTCCGCTCCGCAGCGCTCACCTTCTACACGCTCATGTCGCTCGTGCCGCTCCTGGCCCTGGTCTTCGCCGTCGTGAAGGGATTCGGACTCGCCGACGGACTCGTCGAAAACCTCTACGAACTCTTCCCACAGCACCCCGAAACCGTCGACTACATCGTCGGATTCGCCGAAAACGCCCTGGCCCGGACCCAGGGCGGGGTTGTGGCCGCCGTGGGTCTGGTGATGCTCTTCTGGGCCGTGATCCGCGTCTTCGGGTCGATCGAAAACGCCTTCAACAACATCTGGGAGGTCAAGGTCGAACGAAGCATCGCCCGCCAGTGGACCGACTACATCGCCGTGGTGATGATCGTCCCCGTGCTCTGGATCCTCGCCAATGCCGTCGGCAACTACATCGAACAGGCCCTGGGTCTCTACGACAAGTGGTACTTCACGACCCTCTCCCGCCTGGCCTCGATGGTCGTCATCTGGACGATGTTCACCCTGCTCTACCTGATCATCCCCAACGCCCGCGTGCGGTTCCAGAGCGCCCTGATGGCCGGAATCGTCGCCGGGACCATCTTCCTGCTCTTCCAGTGGGGCTACGTCTACGTCCAGCGCTGGATGACCTCCTACAACGCCATCTACGGCAGTTTCGCAGCCCTGCCGCTCTTCCTCATCTGGATGCAGACCTCCTGGGAGATCCTCCTCTTCGGCGGCGAGCTCTCGTTCGCCTACCAGAACATCAGCCGCTTCGCCGAGGAGCGCGAGTCGCTCAGGATCAGCTACGACCAGCGCCGCAAGGTGCTCCTCGCCGTGATGATCCTCGTGGCGCGGAATTTTCGTGACCACGGCGGGACGCTCTCGACCGATGCGATCCGCGAACGCCTCGGACTCCCGACCCGCATCGTCAACGATATCCTCTTCCAGCTCGTGCAGGCCGGGCAGCTCATCGCCGTGCGCAACGGCGACGGCGAACGCGAAGTGGCCTTCGCTCCGGCCCACGACCTCTCGTCGATCACCGTCTACGGAATCCTCGAAGCCGTCGAACGCACCGGGCAAACCACCCTCGACCTGGGACAAACCCCCGAACTGGCCCGCATGAACCGCGAAGTGGAACAGCTCAAACAGGAGGTCCTCCACTCACCGAGCAACGTGCGACTGACGGACCTGCTGTAAACCCCAAAGAGAAACATGAAACGCGTCGTCATTATCGGAAGCGGGAATCTGGCGGAAGCCCTGGCCCGCGCCGTCGCCGAGAGCGACCTGGAACTCCTCCAGCTCTTCGCCCGCAACCCGGAACGGGGCCGCACCGTCGCCGCTCTGGCCGGCTGCGACTGGACCGCCGACCCCGAAGCGCTTCGCCGCGACGCCGACATCTATCTGATCGCCGTCAGCGACCGCGCCGTGGCCGAAGTGGCCTCCACGCTGCCGATCCCCGTGTCGGCCGCCGTCGCCCACACCGCCGGGAGCGTACCCCTGGATGCCATTCCGGAGCGATTCACCCGTCGCGCCGTCTTCTACCCGATGCAGACCTTCACCAAGGGCCGCCGGGTCGATTTTTCAAGCATTCCGATCTTTCTGGAGACCTCCGACCCCACATGCCGGGCCGAACTCGAAGCCTTCGCCCGCGAACTCTCCGGAACGGTGCTTTGGGCCGACTCCGCGCAGCGGGGCAAAGTGCACCTCGCCGCGGTCTTCGCCTGCAACTTCGCCAACCACATGTACGCCCTGGGCGAAGAGGTGGTCCGCAGCGCCGGGCTCGATTTCGGGGTGCTCAAGCCGCTGATCGCCGAGACCGCGGCCAAGGCGTGCGACAGCCCCTCGCCGCGCGACGTGCAGACCGGACCCGCCGTGCGCAACGATACCGCCACGCAGGAGCGCCACCTCGCCCTGCTCGACGGCAACCCGACCCTTCAGGAGATCTATACCCAAATCAGCGAAAACATATGGAAAACTTCAAGGAACAGATAGCCCGCTGCCGGACCTTCATCTTCGATGTCGACGGCGTGATGACCGACGGGGGAATCATCCCCACACCCGACGGCGACTTCATCCGCCGTTACAACGCCAAGGACGGCTACGCCCTGGCCTACGCCATCAAGCTGGGCTATCGCGTCTGCATCATCACCGGCGGACGCGGCAAGACGCTCGAATACCGCCTCCGGATGCTCGGCATCAAGCGCTACTACGTCGACTGCATGGACAAGATCGCGGCACTGCACGAATACCTTCGGGACGAGGGGGTGGAGCCCTCCGACGTGATCTACATGGGCGACGACATTCCCGACCTGGAGTGTATGCGTGAAGTGGGGATTCCGGTCTGCCCGTCGGATGCCGCCGCCGAGGTGATCGAGGCCTCGCGCTACGTCTCGGAGTTCAAAGGGGGCGAAGGGGCCGTGCGCGACATCATCGAGCAGGTGCTCCGGGCCCACGGCGACTGGGCACGCGATTCGCAGGGTGTGACGCCCTCGTCGCTGGCCGCTTCGTGCTGAAAGCGGATACTCCACCAAAAAACGGACGACCCGCACGGGGCCGTCCGTTTTTACATGCAGGACCGGAACGAAGCCTACTCCTCGATGAAATCGATATTGACCTCGCGCTGGAAAACCTCCTGCAGCGAAATATTCGTCTCGGTGGTGGAGATGCCCTGAATGCGCAGGATCCCGTCGAAGATCGTATGCATCAGGTGCTCGTTGTCCACGCAGTAGAGTTTCACGAGGATATTGCCCTTACCCGTGATGTAGTGGCACTCGACGATTTCGTCGACCTTCTTCAGCTCCTCGACCGTGCGGGCCTGCAACTGCGGGTCCTTGAGCATGATGCTGATGTAGGCACAGACGTCGAAGCCCATCACCTTGGGGTCCACGATCAGGCGGCTGCCCAGGATGACGCCCGCTTCGTCGAGCTTGCGGATGCGCTGGTGGATGGCCGCACCCGAAATGCCGCACTCCCGGGCGATCTCCAGGAACGGCATACGTGCATTCTTAATGAGGTATTTGAGGATCTTGCGGTCGATCGCATCCAATGCGGTTTTAGCCATGTCTCCGAGTTATTTTATTTGAGGACGTTCAACTCCTTGCCGATCTTCGTGAAGGCGGCAATGCAGCGGTCGAGCTGTTCGAAGGTGTGGCCAGCGGATACCTGTACGCGGATACGGGCCTGGCCCTTCGGGACGACCGGATAGTAGAATCCCGTGACGAAAATGCCCTCGTCCTGCAGCTTCGCGGCGAAGTCCTGCGACAACTTGGCGTCGTAGAGCATCACGGCACAGATCGCCGACTGCGTGGGTTTGATGTCGAACCCGGCAGCCATCATGCCGGCCCGGAAGTGCTCGACGTTAGCCACGAGGCGGTCGTGCAGCTCGTTGCTTTCGGCCAACATGCGGAACATCTCGATTCCGGCCCCCACCACGGCGGGCGGCAGCGAATTCGAGAAGAGGTAGGGACGCGAACGCTGGCGCAGCATGTCGATGATCTCCTTGCGGCCGGTGGTGAATCCGCCCACGGCGCCGCCGAAGGCCTTGCCCAGCGTACCGGTCAGGATGTCGACCTGCCCGCGGAGGTTGTAGAGTTCGGTGATGCCGCGGCCCGTCTTGCCGAGGACGCCCGCCGAGTGGCACTCGTCGACCATCACCAGGGCGTCGTACTTCTCGGCCAGAGCGCAGATTTTGTCGAGCGGTGCGGCATTGCCGTCCATCGAGAAGACGCCGTCGGTGCAGATGATGCGGAAGCGCTGCGCCTGGGCTTTCTTGAGGCACTCCTCCAGATCGGCCATGTCGGCGTTAGCGTAGCGATAGCGCACGGCCTTGCAGAGACGTACGCCGTCGATGATCGAGGCGTGGTTCAGGGCATCGGAGATAATGGCGTCCTGCTCGGTGAAGAGCGGTTCGAAGACGCCTCCGTTGGCATCGAAGCAGGCGGCATAGAGGATCGTATCCTCGGTTCCGAAGTAGTCGGAGATAGCCTTTTCGAGCTCCTTGTGGATGTCCTGGCAGCCGCAGATGAAGCGCACGGAGGACATGCCGTAGCCACGGGCATCCATGGCGCGTTTGGCAGCTTCGATGAGCCGGGGGTTGTCCGAAAGCCCGAGATAGTTGTTGGCGCAGAAGTTCAGGACCTTCCGACCTGCAACCTCGATCTCGGCACGCTGAGGCGAGCAGATGATCCGTTCGTGCTTGTAGAGCCCTGCGGCCTCGATTTCGGCGAGTTCATGTTGCAGGTACTCCTTGATTTTTCCGTACATATCGCGTTAATGTTTTGATGAAAATTCGCTGTTGTGGTATCAATTTGTTACAAATATAGGAAACTTTTCCGAAAACAGACATCCGTCGGCACTTATTTTTCACACCCGGGATTACAATTTGTCAGCCCCCTTAAGAAAGGGCCCGGCTAAGAGCCGGGTTTTTCGTGGGCGGTGGAGTGAGTGAAGGGTTTCCGATCCAGTCCCGCGCCCGGCTAAGAGCCGGGTTTGTGGGCGCGGGCTTAAGAAGCCCGTTTTGTGGGCGGAGGAATGCCGAAAGGTTCAGATTCGGTTCCGCGCCTCGACCGTTACTCTCCTGCTCCGCTCCGTAAATTTTATCTGCTCCGTATCCGCATGTTTCAAAAAAATTCATACCTTTGTTACTCAATCAATCTTTGCGACTTATGAAAAAATCGTGTGTCTTGGTGAGCGGCGGAGCCGGTTACATCGGTTCGCACACCACCGTGGAACTCATCAATGCCGGCTACGACGTCGTCATCGTCGACAACTTCTCCAACAGCGACATGGGCGCCGTCGAGGGCGTACGCAAAATCACCGGCGTGGAGATCCCCTTCGTCCAGGTCGACTGCTGCGACCGCGAGGCCTTCCGCAAGGTCTTCGAACAGTATGAGTTCGACTCGGTGATCCACTTCGCCGCCTCGAAGGCCGTCGGCGAGTCGGTCCAGAAACCCCTCGAATACTACGGCAACAACCTCACGTCGTTCATGAACGTCATCTCGCTGATGCGCGAGTTCGGCCGCCAGAACATCGTCTTCTCGTCGTCGTGCACCGTCTACGGCGAACCCGAGAAGCAGCCCGTCACGGAGCAGACGCCCCGCAAGCCGGCCACCTCGCCCTACGGCAATACGAAGCAGATGTGCGAGGATATCCTGCGCGACTCGCTGGCCGCCTATCCCGGACTGAAAGGTATCGCCCTGCGCTACTTCAACCCCATCGGCGCCCATCCGTCGGCCCTGATCGGCGAGCTGCCGCGCGGCGTGCCGCAGAACCTCGTACCCTATATCACGCAGACGGCCGCCGGCATCCGCGAGTGTCTCTCGGTCTTCGGCGACGACTACCCGACGCCCGACGGTTCGTGCATCCGCGACTACATCGATGTCGTCGACCTGGCCCGTGCTCACGTGGCCGCCATCCGCCGCATGATCGAGGACAAGAACAAGGCCCCCTACGAGATCTTCAACGTCGGCACGGGCCGCGGCGTTTCGGTGCTGGAACTGGTCCACAAGTTCGAGGAGGTCAACCACCTGAAGCTCAACTACAAGATCGCACCGCGCCGCGAGGGCGACATCATCGCCATCTGGGCCGATCCGACGCTGGCCAATACCGAACTGGGCTGGAAGGCCGAGCGTACGCTCGACGAGACGCTGGCTGCAGCCTGGGCCTGGGAGAAGCACGTCCGCGGCATCAAGTAGCGTTCCCGAAGCGGAAAAAAGAGGGCGGAGGTTCGACGGAACTTCCGCTCCTTTTTGTATCAGACATGCTGATAACGAAGGTTTTTTGATCTCCGGCTTTCATATTTCAAACCAAATTTCTATCTTTGCAGCCCGAACAGGCGGAAATGGGATGCGACCCGCCGAGGCCGCATTGAGAACCGCCGCAGGTAACACTTTTAAAACCAAAACATTATGAAAACCATTTCGGTAAAGGCCGTAAAACGTGCCGAATTCGGCAAGAAGGCCGCCAAAGCCGTACGCCGCGAGGGCCTCGTCCCCTGCGTACTGTGCGGAAACGGTGAAACGGAGATGTTCTCCGTAGACCCGCGAGAGATCAAACCCCTGATCTACACCCCCAACTCCTACATCGTCGAGTTCGACGTCGAGGGCAAGAAGGAGCTCGCCGTACTGCGCGAGGCTCAGTTCCACCCCGTTCGTGAGGAGATCCTCCACATGGATTTCTACCGCATCGCTGCCGGCAAACCCGTTTCGATCGCCATTCCGGTACGCCTGACCGGTAACGCCGAAGGTGTGAAGGTCGGCGGTAAGCTCGTTCTGTCGGCCCGCAAGCTGACCGTGAGCGCCCTGGTCGAGAACCTTCCCGACGAGATCGTTGTCGACGTGACGACGCTCGGCGTAGGCAAGACGATCTTCGTCGGCGACCTGCAGTTCGAGAACCTGAAGTTCGTGACCCCGGCCACGACGGCTGTCTGCGCCGTACGCGTAACGCGTGCTTCGCGCGGTGCCGAGGCTGCCGGCAAATAGTCGCTGAACCGGCATGAAATACCTCATTGTTGGGCTCGGGAACATCGGCGCCGAGTACGCCGGAACCCGCCACAACATCGGTTTCAACGTGTTGGACGCTCTCGCAGAGGCGTCCAACGCTGTTTTTACCACGGCACGCTACGGCGATGTGGCCGAGGTCCGCTACAAGGGCCGCACGCTCATCCTGTTGAAACCCTCGACCTACATGAATCTCTCGGGAAAGGCCGTCCGCTACTGGCTGGATGCCGAAAAGATCGACCGCGAGAATCTGCTGGTCATCTCGGACGACATAGCCCTGCCGTTCGGGACCCTGCGCCTGCGGCCCAAAGGGAGTGCCGGAGGCCACAACGGATTGAAGAACATTGCCGAACTGCTGGGGACCGAGGAGTATGCCCGGATGCGCTTCGGCATCGGCGGCGACTTCCCGAAGGGACACCAGGTAGACTATGTACTGGGCGAGTGGACCGACGAGGAGCGCCAAGCGATGCCCGAACGGCTGAAAGTCTTTGTCGATGCCATCCGTTCGTTCGCCACGCAGGGGTGCGCCATGACGATGAACTTCTTCAACAAGAAATAATCCGCACGGACAAACCGCAAAGGCCGTCTTCCCCCGGGGAGACGGCCTTCGTGTTTCCGGGGTGTATGAAGTTTCCGGGGTGTATGAAGAGAAGAGAGGGGATTGCAGGAAGGGAGAGGGCAGTATCGGAAAACCGCGAAAAAAATTACGTGTGGCGGACCGGTTCGGCGTATTATTGAAGAACACAACAAACAACCGACCTATGAACAAGAAACTTCGACACCTGAACTTATTGGTCTTCATGACACTCCTGTTCGCCGTCTCATGCAGCGACGACGAGAATATCTCCGAAGAGCAGGAACCGACTCCGGAGAAAGTGGTCCTGACGGCCGACTTCTCCACGGACCAGGAGCGTTATCTCGCCGGAGACATCGTCTGGATCACCAATACCTCCACCATCACCGGCGGAACGATCGGTTCCTGGGAGTGGGACTTCGGCATCACCCCGGAGAACGAAGAACTGACCATCGAAAAGAATCCCGCCATCGTCTATACGGAGCCCAATACATACACCATTCAACTGACTGTCAAGGCTCTTACGGGAGAGTCGGCCACCACAACGCGTCAGATCGTGGTAGCCCGCCGCAACCTGGCGCCCGAAGCCTCCTTCACGTGGGAGCCCGAAGTGGTCTGCGCCGAGGAGGAGGTTCGCTTCACGGACACCTCGACCGACGATCTGGGAGAGCTGGCCGCCTGGTCGTGGGATTTCGGAGACGGAGGCTCCTCTACGGAGCAGAATCCCACCCACACGTTCCTTGCTGAAGGCTCCTACACGGTAAAACTCACCGTCACGGACAGCGAGGGAGCCACCGGTTCGACAGAACGGGTGATCGAAATCCAGAAAAAGAAGATCGCCGAACAGCTTTGGTCCGTACAATATGCCGAGAACGGCAATCTGTTGGGCGCCTCGCCGGCCGTCGGAGATCGGTATGTCTACGTCAGCTCGACTGCGGGATCGCTCGTGGCACTGGATCGGACGTCGGGCGCTGAGAAGTGGCGTTTCGACCTGACCCGGAACGGCGCCACCGTCATGTCGACAGTTGAAGGCTCGTCCCCCTCGGTCGATCCGGCGGACGGAACCGTGGTCATCGCAGCGGGAGGAGCCGATGGCGGCAACTGCTGCGGATTCGGCATCAACGGGGAGACCGGCGATCAGATCTGGGCAACGGAGTGGCCCAAGAGCGGGTCGCGCATCCCCTGGCTGGCACCCGTCATCACGGAGAACTACATCACCGTGGCAAACCGGGCAACCTCGGGTACGGCCTATATCTGGAACAAGAGCGGCCGCAAGGTGACCAGTTCGACCATCTCGGGCATCGGAGGCGGCATGTGCGCCCGAGCCGACGAGCGACTCTTTCTCTTTGCCGGAACAGGGTCCAACGGATTCATTGCCGCCGTCGGATCGGGAGATGGACGTTTCACCTTTGCGGAGCTCGGCAACTCCTTCGGATATGGAACGGTCAACGCCAACGGCTGTCAACCCCTGATCGATGCACAAGGTCGGCTCTACGTTCCCTCGGCAGGCGCCGTCTACTGCTATGACACCAACGGGTACGATGGAAGCACGGCCCCCACACCGCTCTGGAGCAATCCGACCGCCTCCTCCAACCAGATCTGCAAGGGTGCCGGCCTCTCGATGAGTGCCGACGGGCAGACCATCTACGGAACCTCGCAGGCATCGGAACTCTTTGCACTCGACGCTTCGACCGGAGCCCTGCGCTGGAGAGTCGCCATCCACGGACAAGGCTACTGCGTCCCGGCCATCGACAACCTGGGCCAGATCCACGTCTGTGACAACTCGGGATACTATGCCATCTACTCTCCGGTCGACGGCGAAGAGCTCTCGTCGATCCAGATCGGCGACATGTGCTACTCGTCCCCGGCGATTGCCGACGACGGCACGGTCTACATCACGGCCGAGAAGGAGGGCAGTTGCTATCTCTTCGCATTCCGGATCGACGGCGTGACGTCCGCAGCCGATTCCGACTGGTCACAGTTCGGCCAGAACCAGCGCCGCACCGGAGTACAGCGTGTAAAATAACGACCTCGGAACGAAATCCAGACCTTAAACAGATCAATCCATGACACGATACCTGCGTATTTTCGCCACATGCATCGCGCTGGCCCTTGCAGGCTCCTGCGACGACGATTCCGCTCCGGAGCCGCAGATACCCGAGGGCAAGCGTCCGATCCTCCTGAAAGTCGACTACGAGGCCCTGAGCAGCCGCGTCGTGCAGGAGGTGCAGCCCTACGACTACTGGGGCATAAACGACCAACTGCGGCTCGGATACATGACCGACACCCGGACATCGGGAGTCGCCTCCTGCATCAGCCTCGACAACCACACGGCCTGTTTCATCGTTGAGGCCGACTATGCGGCACAACAACTCTTCGCCTACTTCACCTCGAACTCCGGCGTGGCATACAACCGCACGATGACCTTCGACATCCCGACCACACAGCGCAAAACCTCGCACGACGACTACGGCGATGCCCGCCGCTACATGGAGTTCTACACGCGGCCCGTTTCGCTGACTCCCGACACCGAGGAGGTGACGGCCATAGCCTGTCCCACGGGATCGATGTTGCGGCTGATGATCTACGATTCGCGGAATCCCGGCGTAAAGGAGGCCATCCAACATGTTGACTTCGAAAGTTTCTTCGCCGAACCGATTGCCGGGAATCTCTCGTGCGACCTCACCACGGGCGAGGTTACGAAGCTCTCCACGACGGGGACCCGCGTGAGTGTCGTCTGGGATCCGATCAGCGACGCCGATCTGCTGACGGTCCCCGGTTCCAAGGAACAGGCGCAGATGATCGGCATGGTCGTACTGCCCACCGATCGCGTCAGCGGCACCTTCAGCGTCGTCACCGACCAATACACCTATACGTTTCCCGTGACCGAAGCCATGCGTTTCGATGCCGGATACGAGCGTACGATCTGGCTCGACCTGGCGGAAGCCGACTGGCGGGAGGTCTGCTACGTCGGAGTCCTGGGCGACTCGATCTCCACCTTCCTGGGCTATATCTCCAGCGAATACGGGGCCTACTATCCGGCCGGTGACGTAACCGAAGTGAGCGACACCTACTGGTACAAACTCATCTACGAATACATGACCAACGGAGAGTTGGACATCAACAGTTCGTTTGCCGGGACCCGAGTGACCACCGACCCGAAATATCCCGGCTACGATTTCGTATCGCGCTGCTGTGACTTCATACACCCGGATGTGGTGCTGATCCACGGCGGGACCAACGACACGAACAATTCGGTACCGTTGGGTGCCTACGACTACGACCTGCCCGTCGAATCGCTCAATCCGGATGAATTCCGCCCGGCCTACATCAAGCTCATCCGCACGATGCAGGAGCGTTACGAAGGGGTGCAGCTCATCTGTATCGTCGGAGACCGCCTGGGTGAGAACTATGCCCGTTCCGTGGTGGAGATTGCCGACCATTTCGGACTTCCGTGCGTCAATTTCTACGGCGACGGGGACAACATTCCCAAATACTCGGGAAGCCACCCCACGGCGGAGGGATTCAGCTACATGGCCCGCAAGATCTACGAACAGACCAAGGAGTACCTCCGATAAATGAGACGACGGCCGCCCGCAAGGGTGGCCGTCGTTCCGTTACGCACCAACGACAGGAGGAAGAAGAAGCCGCACGCTACTCCTCCTCGTCGTAATAGAGGTCGTCCATGAGCGAATCGAGCTCGCGGCGCTCCTTCTTCGTGGGACGGCCTGTACCGCGGTCGCGGAAGACGAAGATCGTCTCGCGCGGCACGTTGAGTTTGTCCAGCTCCTCCTGCGGGGTGATATTAAGGCAGTAGGTCGGGACATTCTTGGCCGGCTGGCGGCTCGACACCAGGTCGAGGACCTTGTAGGAGTAGGTCACCTGCTGTTTCCGTACGGCGATCACATCGCCGAGCTTCACCTCGCGCGACGGTTTGGCGTAGGAGCCGTTCACCGTCACCTTGTTCGTGCGGATGGCATCCGCGGCATCGCTGCGGGTCTTGAAGACCCGAACGGCCCACAGGTACTTATCGAGACGAATATCTTCCATGATAATATTATTCTTTTTACTGATTATTAATCATATACCGACCGTCGGAGCGTTTCCGGAAGTCGTTGTTCGCAGCCTGCGGCCGCGTATGCAAATCTGACCCACCCCCAAACCCCCGCCTCGGACGGGGGCTTTATGTGTGCTGCCGGTACGGAAACGGCAAGTCTATACAACTCACAACGGCTTAACCTCGCCGACCGTCGGAGCGCTTCCGGAGGCCTCCACCCCCCCGTTTTCACCCGTTGATCCGCAACTCCTCGCTTTTTGGACGGTCGTGCGACTGCTCGTCGTTCTGACGGCTGACACTCAGGATCATCCCCAGCGCAATGGTCGTAAAGAGCACCGACGAGCCGCCGCGCGAGATGAGCGGCAGGGTCTGACCCGTCTCGGGGATCAGATTCACCGTCACCATGATGTGCAGCAGCGCCTGGCATGTGATCAGCAGCGCCAGCCCCAGGACCAGCAGCCCCGGGAAAGCCGTTCCGCAGCGCCGGAAAATCTCGATCGCCCGGAAGAAGATCCACAGATAGAGCATCAACAGCAGGACGGCCAGCACAATGCCGTACTCCTCGACGAAGAAGGCATAGGCGTAGTCGCTCTCGGGGTGGATCATCTCCACACGCATGGCACTCTGTCCGGCGCCCTCGCCGAGAAGCCCTCCGTTGTAGATGGCGATCATCGAGCGTTCGGTATCGGTGAGGTGTTCGATCGGTTTTTCGGTCTGCGGCTGGGTCCAGAGGTGGATCCAGGTCGAGACGCGCCCTTCGGCGGTCTCACTGCGTCCGAGATTCAGGGTCATGATGACCACAATCCCCGCCACGGCCCACCCCACGAGCTTCATCAACTCGCTGAAGCGCACCCGCCCGATGAGCATCATCACCCACGAAGCCAGGAAGACCAGCACGGCCGACGAGGTGTGCGCCGGGAAGATCACCAGACACGACACCAGGACGGGCATCAGAATGGGCCAGGTCCCCTCGCGCCAGATCTTGCGCTGCAGCGCCGAGGTGCGCCAGGTCCAGAACTTCCAGCTCGGAACGATCCGGATGCGGTCGATTTTCGACTGCCGACCGGCCAGTTGCCGGGCCATGAAGAGCACCGTCGCAACCTTCAGCGCCTCGGAGGGCTGGAACTGGAAAGGCCCCAGCGGAATCCAGCGTGCCGCGCCGTTGGTCGTCGCTCCGATGAAGTAGACGGCCAGGGTCAGGGCCACCGAGAGGAAATAGATCGGGCGGGAGAAGAGATTGTAGATGCGGCAGTTGATCTTCTGCACGGCCACCATGATGATGAGGCTGAAGGTCAGGATCATCAACTGCTGACGCAGGAAATGGGCCGTCGAACGGGCCGTGTGGGCGTCATAGGCCATCTTGGCCGTCGAGGAGTAGACCACCAGCACCGAAATCACGGCCAGGGCGGCAATGATGATCCAAAGCACCCGGTCGCCGGTAAAGATGCGGAAACGCGGCCTCTCCGGCTCCGCCGTATCCGCGCCCGCACGCGCGCTCCGAGGTGCCGGATCCGAGCTTCCGGAGGCACCGCCCGCGGCTTCGGAGGCCTCGCCGCGGCCCGTATAGCGACTGCGGCGCGGCGCGGCATCGCGGGCCAGTTCGGCCGCGACCCGTTCGTCGTATCCGTACCCTTCGCGCTCCATAACCGGTTCCTGTTTTCTATGCGTGTTCCCGGACCCACTCCTTGAAGAGTTCGCCCCGGTTTTCGTAATTCTTGAAGAGGTCGAAGCTGGCGCAGGCCGGCGACAGCAGCACGACATCACCCGGGCGTGCCGCAGCCTTGCAGGCCTCCATCGCGGCGTCGAGCGATGCGATCGAGACCACCTCCGGGACCACGCCCGTAAACTCGCGCACGAGTTTCTCGTTGTCCAGCCCCATGCAGACCAGCGTATGCACCTTCTCCCGGGCGAAGGCCTTCAACGGTTCGTAGTCGTTGCCCTTGTCCGTACCGCCGGCAATCCACACCACGGGTCGCGTCATGCTCTCCAGCGCATAGTAGACCGAATCGACGTTCGTCGCCTTCGAGTCGTTGATCCACAGCACGCCCTCCTTCTCCAGCACGGGTTCGAGGCGGTGCTCCACGGGTGCGAAGTCGTAGAGCGAGCGGCGGACCCGGGCCGGAGCAACCCCGGCCGCCAGCGCCGCCAGTGCCGCGGCCATTGCATTGTAGGCGTTGTGCAGCCCCTTGATCTGCAACTTCGCGGTGTCGATCTCCACGGAGGCCTTCCCGGCCGTGGCGATGAACTTCCCGTCGCAGAGGAACGCATCCCCGGCTCCGCTTGCCACGGCACTGTGGGCCATGAACGGAAGCTGACGCATCCGCAGGTCGTATTTCGGCAACTGCTCGCGGATCACCCCGTCGTCACCCGAATAGACGAACCAGTCGCGCGAAGTCATGTTCTGCGTAATGCGCATCTTGGCATCGACGTAGTTCTGGAAGCAGTGGTCGTAACGGTCCAGATGGTCGGGCGTGATGTTCGTCAGGACGCCGATATGGGCGCGGAACTTGTACATGCCGTCCAACTGGAACGAGCTCAGCTCCAGCACATACCAGTCGTAGTCACCCGTAGCCACGGAGTAGGCGAAGCTCTCGCCGATGTTGCCCCCGAGAGCCACGTTGTACCCTGCGTCGCGCAGGATCTTGTAGATGATCGACGTCGTGGTGGTCTTGCCGTTCGAGCCCGTGATGCAGATGCACTTCGCACGGCCCATGTAGCGGCCCGCGAACTCGATCTCCGAGATCACCGGGATCCCCGCCTCGCGGACCTTCCGCACGATGGGCGCCGTGTCGGGAATTCCCGGCGACTTGACAACCTCCGTAGCGGCGAGGATGCGCTCCTCGGTGTGGCCGCCCTCCTCGTAGGGGACCTGCCACTCGTCGAGTTTGGACTTGAACCGTTCGGCAATCTTGCCGGCATCGGAGAGAAAGACCCCGAAGCCCTTCTTTTTGGCGAGGATCGCGGAGCCGTAGCCGCTGATGCCGCCGCCGAGTACGACGATGTTTTTCATATTATCGAATCTTCAACGTGACCAGCGTGATGGCTGCCAGGAGCAGCGAAATGATCCAGAAACGGATGACGATCTTCGTCTCGAAAATGCCCCGTTTCTGATAGTGGTGATGGATCGGCGACATGAGCAGGATGCGGCGCCCCTCGCCGTACTTGCGCTTGGTGTACTTGAACCAGCCGACCTGCAGCATCACCGAGAAACTCTCGACCAGGAAGACGCCGCAGAGGATCGGCAGCAGCAGCTCCTTGCGGATGCAGAGGGCGAAGACGGCAATTACGCCGCCGATCGCAAGCGAACCCGTATCGCCCATGAAGATCTGCGCCGGGAAGGAGTTGTACCAGAGGAAGCCGACCAGAGCACCGACCAGCGCGGCGGCGAATACGACCAGTTCTCCGCTGTCGGGGATGTACATGATGTTGAGGTAGTCGGCGTAGACGATGTGTCCCGAGAGGTAGGCCAGCACGCCCAGCACCGCCACGATCGGAACCGACACCCCCGTGGCCAGGCCGTCGAGGCCGTCCGTGAGGTTGGCGCCGTTCGACACGGCCGTGACGACAAAGATCGCAACCAGCACGTAGAGCAGCCACGTGGCCGTCTCGTTGCCACCCGTCAGCCAGCCGTAGTCGAACTCGTTGTTCTTGACGAAGGGGATGGTCGTCTGGGTGGTTTTGCGGCTTTCGGAGCTCAGCACGACGTTGCGCTGCACGCTCTCGATAACCGTACCGTCCTCGTCCATGTAGACCGTCTGCACGGGCTGCGTAGCCTTCTCGCGGACCACGATGTCGGGCGAGAGCCACATGGTTGTCCCGACGATGATGCCCAGTCCGACCTGTCCCACGACCTTGAAGCGCCCCTTGAGCCCCTCCTTGCGGTGGCGGAAGACCTTGATGTAGTCGTCCAGTCCGCCGATGAATCCCAGCCAGACGGTCGAGACCAGCATCAACTGCACGTACACGTTATCGAGCTTGCCGACGAGCAGCATCGGCACCAGAATGGCCACGAGGATGATCACCCCGCCCATCGTCGGAGTACCCTTCTTCTGGAGCTGGCCCTGGAGTCCGAGGTCGCGGATCTCCTCGCCGATCTGCTTGCGGCGCAAGAAGTCGATGATTTTTCGTCCGAAGATGATGACGATCAGCAGCGAGAGGATGATCGCCGCCGCCGCGCGGAACGAAATGTACTGGAACATACCCGAACCGGGCAGGTCATAGGCTTCGTCCAGATACTTGAAAAGATGATAAAGCATTTTCGATCAAAAAGTTAACAACACAAAAAAAATCAATGGCCATTCTCTTTCGGAAGCAGTTCGAAGGCCTTGCGGACCTCTTCGCGGTCGTCAAAGTGGTGTTTCACGTCGCCCAGGATCTGATAGGTCTCATGCCCCTTTCCGGCCACGAGCAGGATGTCCCCGGGGCGCGAGAGCAGCACCGCCGTACGGATCGCCTCCGCCCGGTCCGTGATGCGCACGTAACGCGTGCCGGGCTGGAGTCCGGCGACCATTTCGTCGAGGATCGCCTCGGGAGATTCATGCCGCGGGTTGTCCGACGTGAAGATCGCCGTCGAGGCGTACTTCACGGCGATTGCCGCCATTTCGGGGCGCTTCGTGCGGTCGCGGTCGCCGCCGCAGCCGCACACCACGATCAGCTGCTGCGCAGGCGTGCGGATCTCCTCGATCGTACGCAGCACGTTCTCCAGCGCATCGGGCGTATGGGCGTAGTCGACGACGGCCACGGTGCCGTTCGCGGCGCGGACGATCTCGAAACGCCCGCTCACGGGGTGCAGCGTCGAGAGAACGCGCAACACCTCTCCCCGGTCGAGCCCCAGCAGCACCGCAGCCCCGTAGACGGCCACGAGGTTGTAGGCGTTGAAGCGTCCCAGGAGCCCCGTCCAGAGCTCCTGCCCGTCGATGCGCAGCAACATCCCGTCGACGTGCATTTCGATGATCTTGCAGCGGAAATCGGCCATCCCCCGCAGCGAATAGGTGCTCACCGCCGCCGCGGTGTTCTGCACCATCACCATCCCGTTGCGGTCGTCGGCATTCGTCAGCGCAAAGGCCCCCTTGGGCAGTCCGTCGAAGAAGCGCTTCTTGGCCCGGATGTACTCGGCGAAGGTCTTGTGGTAGTCGAGGTGGTCGTGGGTGATGTTCGAGAAGATCCCCCCGGCGAAGTCGAGCCCGCGGATCCGCTCCTGCACGATGGCGTGCGACGAACACTCCATGAAGCAGAATTCGCACCCCGCATCGGCCATTTCGCGCATCATGGCATTCAGGCGGATCGGGTCGGGCGTGGTGTGCGTGGCCTCGATCTCGCGGCCGTCGACCTTGTAGACCACCGTCGAGATCAGTCCGGCCCGATAGCCCAGGGCCCGCACCAGGTCGTACAACAGCGTCACGGTCGTCGTCTTGCCGTTCGTGCCCGTAATGCCCACGAGTTTCAGCTCCCGGCTCGGGAAGCCGTAGAAGGCCGCCGCCAGGTCGGCCATCGCCCCGGCCGAATCCGGGACCACGACGTAAACCACCTCTTCGGCGGGTTCGGCGGGTAACTGCTCGCAGACCACGGCCGCAGCACCCTTCTCGACGGCCATCGGAATGTAGTCGTGTCCGTCGCTCTGCGTTCCGCGAATGGCAAAGAAGCAGTCGCCGGGCCGGACGTTCCGCGAATCGTAGGTCAGTCCCCCGACCACGCGCTCCGGATCGCCATGCATCGCCACAACGGACGTATGGCGCACTATTTCCGCAATTTTTTTCATCTCATTTCAACGTTATGGTTACCGCCGCACCCGGCGTAATGCGGGCCCCGGCGGGAATCGTTTGCTGCGTGACGCTTCCCTGCCCCGAGAAGCGGACCTTCAGCCCGCGGCTTTCGAGCAGGAACAGCGCATCCTTCAACCCCATGCCGCGCACGTCGGGCATCACGCCCGGCGTGTCGGGGAGAGTCGTAACAACCACCCGGGAGAGGCTGTCCACCCGGACCTTTCCCCACCCCGAGCGCTCCTCATACTCCGTGCGGGGCGAGAACTTCCCCGCCACACGGCGGATCTGGGCGATGTCGCCCCCCTTGATCCGCTCCGGATAGCGGCGCGGGCCGTCGGACTCGACCCTCCCGTACCAGTCGTGCCCGCGGTTGTAGATGTAGTCGACCATGCGCTTCACCACCGGTCCGGCCAACGGACCTCCGTAGTAGGCCTTGCCGGGTTGGGCCCGTGTCTCGATCGTCGTCAGCACCGTATAGCGTGGGGCATCGGCCGGGAAGTAGGCGATCATCGAACCCAGGTAGGGACGTCCGCCCTCGGTCGGGGAGGTGATCTGTGCCGTACCGGTCTTGGCCGCCACCCGGACGCGCGTCGTGTCGCGGAAGAAGGCGCTCGCCGTACCCTCCGTACAGACGGCCTGCAGGCATCGCTGCACCTCGTGCAAAGCCGACCGCGAGGCGATCGACGAGGCGATCGTCCGACTCTCGAAACGCTCCTCGACCCGGTCGCCGCGCCGCAGTTCGCGGATCAGCACCGGGGAGACCATCTTCCCGTCGTTGGCGATGGCGTTGTAGAAGGTGATCATCTGGATCGGGGCCAGCCGCACGCGGTAGCCGTAGGCCATCTTCACCAGCATCACTCCCGGATCGGGGACCTTCCAGTCGGTCGTGATCGAGGGTTTGCGCTCGCCGAGGCGCTCCAGCCCAACCGTTTCGCCCAGGTGCAGCGTCTCGTGGAGATACTTGCTGTAATCGAACTTCTTGCCCGTAATGCCGTAACGGTCCCACATCGCCTTGGCGAAGTAGACGTTCGACGACGAGGCCACGGCACGCCGGAAGTCGATCTCGTGGTCGCCGCGGTGCGAGTCGCGGATGTTCCGCGCCGGGCCCACCGTCACCGGATCGCCGTTGTGGGTGTCGTAGACCGTTTCGGGCGACATCCGGGCATCGTCCAGCAGCGTGAGCATCGTCGCCAGCTTGAAGGTCGAACCCGGCTCCATCGAACGGCTCAGGGCGTAGTTTTCGCGTTCGGAGTAGCCGCCGCCGGGATCGCGCCCGAGGTTGGCCAATGCCAGGATCTCGCCCGTGCGGACCTCCATGACAATCGTCGTGCCCCACAGGGCGTTCTGGCGCTCCAACTGTTGCCGCAGCGCCTTGTCGGCAACATCCTGCAGATCGACGTCGAGCGTCGTCACCACATCGTAGCCGTCGACCGGATCCTCGTGGTCACCGCCCGCCACCCGGCCGTAGAACCCCCGGGCGATCCGCTGCCGCAGCGCCTTGCCGGGCTTTCCGGCCAGCTCCCCGCGGTAGGCCTCCTCGATGCCGTAGTTGCCGCGGTCGCCCGTCAGACCGATCGTCCGTCGGGCCAGCTCGCCCTGCGGGTAGATGCGCTCGTCACGCTCGACCAGATTATAGACCATACCCATGTTCCAGTTCAGCAGCGGGTAGCGCCGCAGCACCTCCCACTCGGCATAGTCCACCTCGCGGGGGAAGATGTTCACGGGCGTATGGTCGCGCAGCGTGTCGTAGATGCGGTGCGTAATATACTCCTCGCCGCGCAGGCGGTCGAAAAAGCGGGCGATAGCCCCCTTCGAGCGCAGATAGGTCGTATCCCGGGGGCGCACCAGCCGATAGCGCCGGGCGTGCTCTTCGCGGAACATCCGGGCATAGGCCGAGGCGGGCTTGTCCTTGAAGAAGGCCGCCAGGAGCTTGGCCAGCGAATCGGCCTGTTCGCGGAAGGTATCGAGCGAGTCGAGGCCCGGGGATGCGAAGTCGAAGGCGGCCTGGTAGCGGAAAATCGACGTGGCGAGCGGTTCGCCGTCCCGCGAGAGGATGCTGCCGCGCTGCGCCGGGATCACCTCTTGAGTAAAGATGCGGCTGGCCAGCCGGTCGGCGTTGTAAGCCACCTCCGAGCTGAAAAGCTGCACCCAGACGAGCCGGGCAAGCACGATCCCCCCGGCGAGGATGAACAACACGTACAACAACCTCACCCGCAACAGAATATCGCTCTTGACTTTCGATCGTTCCTGCTTCATCGCGGTCAGTTTTCGATGATTTCGCCCGGAGCGAGCGGATCGTAGAGGTCGATGCCGCGCGCGTGGAGCTCCTCGATGATGGCCGAGTGGGTCGTCCGCTGGAAGCGCTGCTCCTGCAGGCGGATCGAGCGTTCGCGGAGTTTCTGCACGTCGCGCGAAAGGCGCGTGTAACGCATGTCGAGATGCAGGGACCAGAACATCACCATGATGCTCAGGAAGAACATCCCGGCAATGGTCAACAGATAGGGATAGTACTGCGACACGCCCTTGCGGACGAGGATCGAACCCGAAAAAAGCTGCCAGAAGGTACTCGCCCGGCGGCGGCGTTCGCGCGCCTCGCGGGCCTGGGCTTCGGCACGCTCCGCGGCTTCGCGCTCCTCGTCGGCACGGATCTCCTCGTCGGCCTCCCCGCTCTCCATGCGGCGCACCTCGCGGCGCACACGCCGGGCAAACTCCGCCTCCTCACGGCGGCGAGCCTCCTCTTCGGGGGTTATGGGATCGAATTCGTGATCGCGGTACATGGCATCAGCGTTTTACGGCCGCCCGGAGCTTCGCAGAACGCGAGCGGGGATTGCGGGCCAGCTCCTCGGCGGAGGGCACCACCGCCTTGCGGGTCAACAACTCAAAGGGGGCCAGCGAGCGTCCGAAAAAGTCCTTCTCGGCCTCACCCGAGAAGTTCCCGCTGCGCAAAAAGTTCTTCACCAGGCGGTCTTCGAGCGAATGGTAGGAGATCACCACCAGCCGTCCGCCGGGCTTCAGCACCTTCAGGCTCTGCTCCAGAGCCATTTTCAGTGCCTCCATCTCGCCGTTGACCTCGATGCGCAGCGCCTGGAAGAGTTTCGTGAGGAATTTCGCGGACTCTTTGGCCGGGGTGCAGGGTTTCACCGCCTCGACCAGTTGCGCCGTCGTGGTCACGGGTGCCGCCGCGCGGGCCTTCACCAGACAGTTGGCCACCTTCCACGGCGTCTCCAGTTCGCCCCAGTCGCCCAGGATGCGGGTCAGCTCCTCCGCGGAAAAGGTGTTCACGACATCGGCCGCCGTGAGGCGTCCGCGCTGGTTCATGCGCATGTCGAGCGGTGCGTCGCCGCGGAACGAAAAGCCCCGTTCGAGGGCGTCGAAATGGTGGGACGAGACCCCGAGATCGGCCAGAATGCCGTCGACCCCG
Source organism: Candidatus Alistipes intestinigallinarum (assembly GCA_019115745.1). GTDB lineage: Bacteria > Bacteroidota > Bacteroidia > Bacteroidales > Rikenellaceae > Alistipes > Alistipes intestinigallinarum. The sequence goes on along the minus strand of DXDA01000056.1, from coordinate 1,284 downwards.
TCGACCCCGCGCAGACGCAGCGCCCCGCGCAGGAAGCGGAAGTTGCTCTCGACGTAGTGGAAACGCGGGTCCTCGGGGCAGTTTGCCCGGGTGTCTCGGTCCTGATCGAAGGCGTAGAGGCGTCCTTCGGGCCCCAGGTCGGCGAGGATCCGGCGCGAATGGCCGCCTCCGCCGAACGTAAGATCGGCGTAGGTCCCCGTCGGCACGATACCGAGCAGGCCCACAGACTCTTCCAGAAGTACGGGTGTATGATAGAGCGACATGGTTGCGGTCGACAAAGGTCTATTTGGGGTGTAAAGTTAGTGTTTTTCCAAAAAAGAATCCGTATATTTGTGAAACGAAGTTACGAAAAGAGTGTATTTTATTGGAAATGAGCGTATGTTAATCGCTCATGATAGTAATAGGTTACGATTTAGTTAGTTATCTGCTGCATTATTCTTCTGCGCGTTGCGTAACCTTCAAAGAACTCTTCGTATGCAAAAGTAACAATAAAACGGGAGATTTTGATATGAATCTCCCTGATTTTTTCTATCTCATACAAGTTTTTCCGTAAAAGCGGCTTTATTCGTCGGCACACCATCGCCCAAAAGGATTTTGAACGAACGTGTGCCGACTACTGCATAAGCGGAGAAAAGGGCTTTGCCTCACGCCTAAGCAACAGTTTAGACTGATGATGCAAGGCCCATTTCTTTTGTGCTTATGCCAAAGAGGTGCTTTTACGGCTTTTCAGATGATTTTTCTTTTTCGCTGTTCCTTTGAGCCGGAAGCGGAAAGCCGTGTATGACCGCTTGTGTCCATAAATGTAACAAGCCGTCACCCACAGCAGGCAAACCGGGAAGAATGATTTTATCTGCCCGCCCCGACACGTCCGGCCAGACAGATAAAACCATACTTCCTTACTGGTGGTTTGCCCGGTTTCACGCTACCGGCTATGTCCTTTTTTTGGGGGGACTTCCTTTTTTCACGGATTTCTCTTTTGAAGTTTTCTGTCTAATCTGCCTCTACTTCCGTTTACCTCCATTTTCGCGCCTTTCAGTGAGCCGCATCAGGCAGTCATTTCCGTTCTGGGCGCAAAGGTAACTCCGGGATTTGACGGGAAAGCAAGGTCAAGCCTCCTGTTTTTGGGAAAAATCTCCAGCCCTGCGGGTAGTATTTTTCCCGAAAAACCTTGCATTCCCTAATCCCTACCTTTTTAAGCACCCGAAACGAAAACGACCGATGCGACAGAAAGACGCATTAAAAAAAATGTCGGATAAACGAGAGGCAGATAAGATAGTTTGAAAC
>DXDA01000055.1 GCA_019115745.1 Candidatus Alistipes intestinigallinarum | reverse complement strand
TGAGTGAAAAAAACAAATAAGCCATGACAACACGCGCATTTCAGAAGATATATACCCGGATTGACAACATCACCAAGGCGACGGTTACGTTGCGGGCGCAGGGCGTCGGGAACGACGAGCTGGCCACGGTGGGCGGGAAACTGGCCCAGGTGGTGAAGATTATGGGCGAGAACGTGACGCTTCAGGTTTTCGCCGGCACCGAAGGACTTTCGACCGACTCGGAGGTCGTCTTCCACGGCGAGCCGCCGAAGCTGCGGGTTTCGGACGCCCTGGCAGGCCGATTCTTCAATGCCTACGGCGAGCCGTTGGAGGGTGGTGAGATCGTCGAGGGCGAGGCCCGCGAGATCGGCGGCCCGACGGTGAACCCCTTCAAGCGTATCCAGCCCTCGGAGCTGATCGCCACGGGTATCGCGGGCATCGACCTGAACAACACGATCGTGACCGGCCAGAAGATTCCGTTCTTCGCCGACCCGGACCAGCCCTACAACGCGGTGATGGCCAACGTGGCGCTGCGCGCCAAGGCCGACAAGATCATCCTCGGCGGCATGGGACTGACGAACGACGACTTCCTCTACTTCAAGTCGGTGTTCGAGAACGCCGGGGCGCTGGACCGCATCGTGTCGTTCGTCAACACGACGGAGAATCCGCCGGTGGAGCGTCTGCTCGTGCCGGACATGGCGCTGACGGCTGCCGAGTACTTTGCCGTGGACAAGGGCGAGAAGGTGCTGGTGCTGCTGACGGACATGACGCTCTACGCCGACGCACTGGCCATCGTGTCGAACCGTATGGACCAGATTCCGTCGAAGGACTCGATGCCGGGCTCGCTCTATTCGGACCTGGCGAAGATCTACGAGAAGGCCGTGCAGTTGCCGAACGGCGGTTCGATCACGATCATTGCGGTGACGACCCTTTCGGGCGGCGACATCACGCACGCCATCCCCGACAACACGGGTTACATCACGGAGGGTCAGCTCTTCCTTCGCAACGACTCCGACACGGGCAAGGTCATTGTGGACCCGTTCCGTTCGCTGTCGCGTCTGAAGCAGCTCGTCATCGGCAAGAAGACGCGTGAGGACCACCCGCAGGTGATGAACGCCTGCGTGCGTCTGTACGCCGACGCGGCCAACGCGAAGACGAAGCTCGAAAACGGTTTCGACCTTTCGGATTACGACGAACGGGCGCTGAAATTCGCCCGCGACTACTCGGAGAAGCTGCTGGCGATCGACGTGAACATCGGTATCACGGAGATGCTTGATACGGCATGGGGCCTCTTTGCGAAGTACTTCTCGAAAGAGGAGGTCGCCATCAAGGAGGAACTGATCAAGAAATACTGGAAGGAGGCGTAACGCACGATGGCCATCAAGTTTCAATATAACAAGACTTCGCTGGGCGAACTCGGCAAACAACTGAAGATGCGCCAGAAGGCACTCCCTACGATCAAGAGTAAGGAGTCGGCGCTTCGGTCCGAGGTGAAGAAGGCGAAGGACTCTGCGGCGGACTATCGGCGTCGGCTCGAAGCCCTGAAGGGGGAGTACGACTACATGGTTTCGCTGTGGGGGGAGTTCGACAGTGACCTGCTCCGCATTTCGGACGTGGATCTCGGGGTGCGGAAGATTGCGGGTGTGCGGATTCCGGAGCTGGAGGATGTCCGTTTCGAGGAGAAGAGCTACGACCTGTTCTCCTCTCCGGCGTGGTTCGCCGACGGCATCGACATCCTCAAGCGTCTGGCACGCCTGGGGCTGGAGTTCGAGGTCTACAACCGGCGGATGGAGCTGCTGGACTTTGCGCGGCGGAAGACGACGCAGAAGGTGAACCTCTACGAGAAGGTCCAGATCCCGGGTTATGAGGACGCCATCCGGAAGATCAAACGCTTCATGGAGGACGAGGAGAACCTTTCGAAATCGGCCCAGAAGATCGTGAAAACCAAACAACAGGCCGCCGGGGAGGGCGCGATGTTATGATAGCCAGAATGTCGAAATACGACTTTGTGCTCTATGCGGCACAGCGTGAGGACTTCATCGGGAAGTTGCGCGACCTGGGGCTGGTGGACATCACCACAACGGGTTGGGAACCCTCGGAGGAGGACCGTCAGTTGCTGCTCGACATCGAGGGATGCACGAAGGCTGCGGAGTTTCTGAAGGCGTTCCGCGCCGACGGAGAGCGCTGCGACGCAGGTGCTGCGGCGTTTGCCTCGGGCGAGGAGGCCTATGAGCACTATGCGGCGGCGCAGCGGGAAGCTGCGGCGATCCGCTCGGAGATCGCTCGGCTGGAGAAGGCTGCCGACGAACTGCGCCCGTGGGGGCCGTTCGACGTGACGCGCACGGAACGGCTCGCCGAGCAGGGGATCCTCCTGCACTATTTCTTCACTCAGCGCAATACCTATGACAAACAGGTTGCGGAGTGGTCCGCGCGCTACTCGATTTCGGAGATCTCGCGCAGCGACTCGACGGTTTGGTTCGTTGTGGTGGCGGCTCCGGGCGAGGAGATCACGCTCGACGCCCAGGAGATGAAGACGCCGCACATGGACATCCGCGAGGCGGAGCGTCGCATCGCGGAGGAGCAGTCGAAACTCGCGGCACTGGATGCGGAGTTCTCGCGTGTGGCGGCTTCGGAGAAGCTGCTGGCGGAGTACGGCGCGACGCTGAAGGAGCGCCTGCAGGGCGTGCGGGTTGCCGCTACGGCCCAGCAGGAGGCTGACGGCACGCTGCTGGTGATGGAGGGCTGGGCCGAGACGGAGACCTCGGAGAAGGTCGACGCGCTGTTGGCCGACTACCCGAACGTGGTGTGGCTGAAGAGCGACCCCACGCCGGAGGACGATACGCCCGTGAAGCTGAAGAACAACTGGTTCGCCCGGGTTTTCGAACTGGTGGGCGATATGTATGCCCGTCCGAAATACGGCACGCTGGATCTGACCCCCTTCTTCGCCCCGTTCTACATGCTCTTCTTCGGCATCTGCCTGAACGATGCGGGCTACGGGGCGATTCTGACGCTGCTGGGCATATGGATGTTGTCGAAGAACCGCAAGGCGGGCATGATGCGCCAGGCGGCGTGGTTTGCGACGCTGTGCGGAGGGATGACGGTTGTCTTCGGAGGGTTGTGCGGCTCCTTTTTCGGGATCAGTATGCAGGAGTGGTTCCCGCGGGTTCCGTTCTTCGATTTCCAGGACCGGTTTTTCTCCATTGCGCTGGCCATCGGCCTGATTCAGATCATGTTCGGCATGTTGTTGAAGGTGCTCATGATATCATCGACCGTCGGATTCCGCTATTCGCTTGCCTCGTTGGGATGGTTGTTGGTCATCTTCGGGGTGAGTGTGGCCGGGGGTCTTCCGCTGCTCGACTCTTCGTGGGTGATCCCGTTCTACACGCTGTCGTCACCGGCCTTCTATGCGACGCTGTGTTTGGGAGTCGTATTGATGCTTTTCTTCAACTCGCCGGGGAAAAATCCCTTTGTCAACTTCGGCCTGGGGTTGTGGGACACGTACAACAACCTGACGGGCATCCTGTCGGACGTGCTGTCGTATATCCGTCTGTTTGCCATCGGACTCTCGGGCGGTATTCTGGCTACGGTGTTCAACGCCCTGGCGGCGGGATTCGTTCCCGAGGGGGCGGGCATTGCGGTGCGGCTGCTGATCATGATACCGATCCTTTTGATCGGCCACGGCATCAACCTCTTCATGTCGACGATCTCGTCGTTTGTACACCCGATGCGTCTGACGTTTGTGGAGTTCTACAAGAATGCGGGCTTCGAGATGTCGATGCGCACGTTCGACCCGCTCCGGAAGATCGGAGCAGATGAAAACTGACAAGCAAGATAACAAATAATAACTAAAAAACAATTCACGATTATGGAAACGACAACTGCAATTATTTTGGGCTATCTTGGGGTAGCGTTGATGGTAGGCCTTTCGGGCGTGGCAAGCTGTATCGGCACCTCCATTGCCGGCCAGGCATCGGTCGGCGCCATGAAGAAGAATGGAGGCGCATTCGGCAGCTACATGATTCTTTCGGCCATTCCGGGTTCGCAGGGCCTCTACGGTTTTGTGGGCTACTTCATTATCAAGAGCTTCCTGACGGATTCGATGACGCTGTTGCAGGGTGCGGCAATTTTCGGTGCGGGACTGCTGACGGGCATGGTCTGCCTGGCTTCGTCGTACTACCAGTCGAAGATTTGCGCCAACGGTATCGCCGCCATTGGCAACGGACACGATGTGATGGGTAAGACGTTGATTCTGGCGGCCTTCCCGGAGCTTTACGCCATTCTGACCGTTGCCGCGATCTTCCTGATTGCGGGAGCGATCTGACGCACGTCGGTTCGGAACGAAAAACCCGCTTCCTCATATGGAGGAGCGGGTTTTTTGCTTCCCCGTATGGGAAGAGCGAGTTTTTGTGCTTAGCAGGGGGCGGTTATCTGCCGTTTCGGCGGGTGGATCTGCTTACTTTCGGGGATTTACCCTTGCCCTTGCCGCGCACGTCTGCGGAGTGGCTGCGGCGCGCCTCGACGCCCGGCAGCAGCAGCTCGAAGTCGAGCTGGCGTTTCTGGAGGTCGGCGCGCTTCACGCGGATGCGCACGGCATCACCCAGCGTCAGCCGGATCCCGGTCGAACGGCCGATGATCTCATACTGCTGCTCGTCGAAGAGGAAGAAGTCGCCCTCGATGTCGCGCAGGAAGGACATGCCCTCGATGTGGGTTTCGTCCAGCTCGACGTAGACGCCCCATTCGGTGAGTCCGGAGATGTGTCCGTCGAACTCCTCGCCGATGTGCTGCTTCATGAACTCGACCATCTTGTACTTGATCGAGGCGCGTTCGGCCTCGGCGGCGACGATCTCGCGGTCGGAGGCCCTTGCGCAGAGATCCTCGACGGGCTCCTTCTCGACGGACTTCCCGCCGGCGAGATAGTGTGCCAGCAGGCGGTGGACCATCATGTCGGGGTAGCGGCGGATGGGCGAGGTGAAGTGGGTGTAGTATTGGAACGCGAGCCCGTAGTGTCCGATGTTGTCGGTGGTGTAGAAGGCCTTGGCCATCGAGCGCACGGCCATCGTCGAGACGGCGTTCTCCTCGGTCGAGCCCTTGATCTGTTTGAAGAGCTTGTTCATCTCGCGGGCGACGGCGCGGCCCTTCGAGGCCTTGAAGACGTGGCCGAAGCGGAGAATGAACTGCCGGAAACGGTCGAGCTTCTCCTCGCTGGGGGCGTCGTGGACGCGGAAGACCATCGTACGGGGGATGGCGCGGCCCTTCTCGTTGCGGCGGTGTGCGCAGAATTCGGCGACGCGGCGGTTGGCCAGCAGCATGAACTCCTCGATCATCTGGTTGGACTCCTTCTGCTCCTTGAAGTAGACACCGAGGGGTTTCCCGTCCTCGTCGAGCCGGAACTTGACCTCTTCGCGTTCGAAGGAGATGGCTCCGTTCTTGAAGCGCTGGGCGCGGAGGGCCTGTGCCAGCCGGTTGAGGGTGAGGATCTCCTCGGCGAAGTCGCCGCGTCCGGTTTCGATCACCTCCTGGGCCTCGGCGTAGGTGAAGCGGCGGTCGGAGTGGATGACCGTGCGTCCGAACCACTCGTCGAGGATTTCGAGGTTCTCGTTGAGGGTGAAGACGGCCGAGAAACAGAGGCTCGTTTCATTGGGCCGCAGCGAGCAGAGCTCGTTCGAGAGACGCTCGGGGAGCATCGGGACGGTGCGGTCGACGAGATAGACCGAGGTGCCGCGCTCGACGGCCTCGTCGTCGATGACGGAGTGGGGCTTGACGTAGTGGGTGACGTCGGCGATATGGACGCCGATCTCCCAGACTCCGTCCTTGATTTTGCGCACCGAGAGGGCGTCGTCGAAGTCCTTGGCGTCGGCCGGGTCGACGGTGAAGGTGGTCACCTTTCGGAAGTCGCGGCGCTGGGCGATCTCACGGGCCGTGACGCGCCCGTCGATGGCTGCGGCAGCCTCCTCGACCTCGGGCTCGAAGCGATAGGGGAGTTCGTATTCGGCCAGGATGGCGTGCATCTCGGTGTCGTTGTTTCCGGCGATTCCGAGACGTTCGACGAGCTCTCCGACGGGGCTTTTGCTGCCGGGCTGCCAGTCGACGATGCGGACGACGACCTTCTCGCCGTCGCGCACGTCGGGATAGGTGCGTTTCGAGAGGTAGATGTCCATGGGCATCCGGCGCGAATCGGCACGGACGAAGATCTGATGGGCCCCGACCTCGGCGACTCCGACATAGGGCTTGCGGGATCGTTCGATGATGCGGGTGATTTCGCCTTCGAACTGTCCGTCGCGTCCGCGGTGGATGACGGAGACTTCGACCCGGTCTCCATCGAGGGCGTTGTATGCGTTGCGGGCCTGGACGAAGATGTCGTTTTCGAGCCCCTCGACGGCGACGTAGACGGATCCCGACTGGGTCATGCTGGCAACTCCCTCGTAGTGGGGGCGATGCTGCTGCGAGAGTCGGTACTTCTCGCGTGCGCACTCCTCGACAATCCCCTCGTCGAAGAGTCGGCTGAGGATCTCGAAGGTCTCGCGGCGGCCCTCCTTCGAGGCGCCGCCCGATACCGACGCGAGGTATTTCAGGGTAAACTGCGTATTGGGGAAGTCGCGGAACAGATGCAGGATGATCTCCGCGCGGTCGGAGCGTTTGGCTCCCTTGGCTCCCTTGTCGGAGCGTCGTTGCTGTTTTTTATTCATAGGATTCGTTATTTTTCCAGAATTTGCAGGGCCAGCCTGTACATGAATCCGATACCCGTATCGATGGCACGTTCATCGGGGTTGAAGGTGCCCGTGTGGGAGCGCCCGGCGGCGGTCCCCACGCCGAGGCGGTAGAAGATCGAGGGGTACTGGCGGCAGTAGAACCCGAAATCCTCGGCGGTTGTGCGCAGGGGCAGCATCTCGACCTTCAGGGAGTCGGCCTTGGCGAGTGTCACGGCGCGTTTGACGAGCAGTTCGTCGTTCACGACGCACGGATAGCCGTGGCTGATGTCGACGCGCGTCGAGACCCCGTAGCGGGAGTCGATTTCGGCGGCGATGTTGCCGATGCGGCGGTGGATGATCTTGCGCTCCTGCTCGTCGAAGGTGCGGAGCGTTCCCTCCATGTAGACCTCGTCGGGGACGATGTTCGTGGCGCCGGCGGCCTCGACGCGGCCGATCGAGAGGACGCACTCCTCGCCGTTGAGGGCGAGCAGGCGGGTCAGGAACTCAGCCCCGGCGGCCACGGGATCCTTGAGCAGCTTGCGCATGGCGCCGTGTCCGCCCGATCCGTGGATGCGGAAGCGGAGCTCGTCGCTGGCGGCCATGTACTTTCCGGCGCGAAACCCCAGGGTGCCGACCTCCATTTGCGATTCGACGTGCTCGCCGACGACGGCGCGGATGTCGTATCCGTCGAAGGGCTTTTCGGCCAGCACGAGCGAAGCACCGCCGGGATTGCACTCCTCGCCGGGCTGGAACAGCCCCAGGATCGTCCCCCGGAATGCGGGTTCGGCGGCGAGGCGCTGCAGGACCCCGAAGAGGACGGCGGCGTGCATGTCGTGGCCGCAGGCGTGCATCACGCCGTTGTTTTGCGACCGCCACGGGCAGTCGTTTTGTTCGACAATGGGCAGGGCGTCGATGTCGGCGCGCAGGACAACGGCATGTTTGTCGTTGTCGGGGGTTTTCGTCCCCCGGATGGTTGCCAGCACGCCGGTTTGGGCGATCCGGCGGTGTTCGATTCCGAGCCGTTCGAGCTGCGCCTCGATGAAGTCGGCGGTGTCGTGTTCCCGGAACGAGAGTTCGGGATGGGCGTGCAGGTGGCGTCGGAATTCGACGGGTGTGATCTCTGTTTCGCTTTCCATGGAAAAGGGTGGGTTTCAGTTGCGGGGTGACGCTCCGAAAGGCTCCGGAGGCGGCACTCCCGCCGGTATCGTTGTCAGAAGAGCGCTGCGACGATCTTCTGGATGTTGGTCGTGCGGCTCATCGTGTAGTAGTGCAGCACGGGGACGCCTGCGGCCATGAGTTCGCGGCTCTGGGCGATGGCCCACTCGGTGCCGATCTGCTTCACGCTCTCGGGGTGAGCCTTCACCTCGCGGACGAGCTCCCCGGGGATCTCGACGCTGAAGGTCTCGGGCAGCACCTCCAGGTGGCGGAGCGTCGAGAGGGGTTTCAGCCCCGGGATGATCGGTACGGTGATCCCGGCCTCGCGGCAGCGGCGTACGAAGTCGAAATACTTGCGGTTGTCGAAGAACATCTGCGTGATGACATACTCGGCCCCGGCGTCGATCTTGGCCTTGAGGTGGGCGATGTCGGAGGTGATGTCGCGGGCCTCGAAGTGGACTTCGGGGTAGCCGGCCACGCCGATCGAGAATTTCGAGTGGTGGCACTCCTCGACCTCTCCGTCGATGAAGCGTCCGTGGTTCATGTCGGCGATCTGCCGCACGAGGTCTACGGCGTGGGCATGGCCCTGGGGGTGGGGCATGAAACGACGTTCGTTCTGCGACTTGTCGCCGCGCAGGGCCAGGACGTTGTGGAGCCCGAGGAAGTCCATGTCAATCAGTGTGTCCTCGATGTCGTACTTCGAGAGGCCTCCGCAGATCAGATGGGGCACGACCTCCACGCCGTAGCGGTGCTGAATGGCTGCCGAGATGCCGACCGTCCCGGGGCGCCGGCGGACGACGTGCCAGTCGACACTGCCGTCCTCGCGCACGGTCTCCTTGATTCCTTCGCGGTGGAAGGTGATGTTGATGTAGGCCGGGTCGTAGGGCATCAGCGGCTCGATGGCGGCGAAGATCTTCTGGCTTCCGTCGCCCTTGAGCGGCGGGAGGAGTTCGAAGGCGAACCGGGTCCGTTTCGCGGCGATCGCCTCGTGGATAATATCGACTACGTTCATGATGCGTGTCAGAGGTTGTTGGGAATGATTTTTTTGATCTGTTCGACCTCCAGGCCGCGGCGGCGGGCGTAGTCGAGCAGTTGTTTGGTGTCGATGGTCCCGACGGAGAAGTATTCGGCGTCGGCGAACATCAGCCCGCAAAGCGCCTCGCCGGGATCGATCATCCAGTTCTCGGTGAGCCGCATTCCGGTCGTGGCCTCGACGGCCAGCAGATCGAAGACCTCGCGTTTGAGCGAGTGGTCGGGCGAGGCGGGGTATCCGAAGGCCATGCGGCGCCCGCGGTAGTCGCCGCGGATGATGCGCGGGATGTCGAGTTTCTCGGAGGTTTCGTAGCCCCACATCTGTCGCCGCACGAAGGTGTGCACGGCTTCGGCGAAGGCCTCCGTGAGCCGGTCGGCCAGGAGTTTCGAGAGAATGGCCGAATAGTCGTCGCCCTCGCTGCGGAACTGCTCTTCGAGCTTTTTCAGGCCGATTCCGGCTGTCAGGGCGAAGCATCCGATCCAGTCGCCTTGGGGGGCGATCCAGTCTGCGAGCGAGCGGTTCTCCTCGCCGCGGGTCTGGTTGCGGAGCATCGGAAGCCGCTTTTCGCGTCCCTTGGTGTCGGTAACGACGATGTCGTCCTTCTCCGCGCGGGCGGGGAAGATCCCCACGACGCCCTGCAGGGTCAGCAGCCGCTGGTCGCGGATCCGCGCCAGCAGGGCCTGGGCGTCGTCGAAGAGCTTGCGGGCCTCGGCCCCCTTTTCGGGATGGTCGAGGATCTCCGGATAACGCCCCTTCAATCCCCAGGCCGGGAAGAAGAAGTTCCAGTCGATGAAGGGCTCGACGTCCGCGATGTCGAAGTCGGGGAAGACCATGCGCCCCGTGTGGAGCGGTTTGACGGGCTTGTGGGGCTCGGCTCCGCGGCGGGCCTTGCGGACCTCGACGATCGGAATGAGGTCGCGTTCGCGCAGTTTGCGGGCGTACTCTTCGCGCAGGGCGGCCTGTTTTTGCTTCACCTCGGCGATGTAGGCTTCGGCGCCGTCGCCGGTCAGGCGGGCGAGGATCTGGGTATTCTGGCTGGCGTTGGCGGAGTGGACCACCACGCCGGAGTAGACCGGCGCGATCTTTACGGCCGTATGGAGGTCGGAGGTCGTGGCGCCGCCGATGATCACCGGAATGCGCAGTCCGCGGCGTTCGAGCTCCTGGCAGACGTGGGCCATCTCGTCGAGCGACGGCGTGATCAGCCCGCTCAGACAGATCGCCTGCGCACCCCACGCGACGGCCTCGTCGACGATGCGCTCGGCCTCGACCATGACGCCCAGGTCGCGGATCTCGTATCCGTTGCAGGCCATCACCACCGCAACGATATTCTTGCCGATGTCGTGGACGTCGCCCTTGACCGTAGCTATGAGCACCTTCCCGGCCGAATGGGCCGACGCGGCGGCGCCCTGCTCGATGTAGGGGGTCAGTGCGGCCACGGCGCGCTTCATCACGCGGGCCGTCTTGACCACTTGCGGGAGGAACATCTTGCCCTCGCCGAACAATACGCCGACGCGCTCCATGGCGGGCATCAGCAGCCGGTCGATCACCTCCATCGGGCTTCCGAGCGCCTGGTAACCCTCCAGGGCATCCGCCTCGATCCAGTCGGCAATGCCCTTGAGCATGGCGTGGTCGATGCGCTCTTCGAGCGAGCCGCTGCGCCACGCATCGGGGGCCTGTGGCTGGGTCTGGGCCGTCTGCTGCACCTCGTGGGCATACTCCGTGAGGCGTTCGGCGGCATCGGCCCGGCGGCAGAGGATCACATCCTCGACGCGTTCGAGCAGCGCGGGTTCGATCTCGCTGTAGACGCGCAGCATCTGGGGGTTGACGATCCCCATGTCCATTCCGGCCCGGATCGCATGGTAGAGGAATGCCGAGTGCATCGCCTCGCGCACGGCGTTGTTGCCGCGGAAGGCGAACGAGAGGTTCGAGACGCCGCCCGAGACCTTCGCATGGGGCAGGTGCTCCTTGATCCAGCGTGTCGCGTCGATGAAGGCCTTGGCATAGCCGTCGTGCTCGGGAATACCCGTTGCCACGGCCAGTATGTTGGGGTCGAAGATGATGTCTTCGGCCGGGAATCCGTTTTCGGTCAGCAGGCGGTAGGCGCGTTCGGCCACCTCGATCTTTCGCTCGAAGGTGTCGGCCTGCCCGCGCTCGTCGAAGAGCATCACCACGGCGGCAGCCCCGTAGCGGTGAATCTCCGCCGCACGGCGCAGGAACTCCGCCTCACCCTCCTTCAGCGAGATGGAGTTGACCACCGACTTGCCCTGTGTCACCTCAAGTCCCGCTTGAAGTACCTCCCACTTCGACGAGTCGATCATCACCGGCACGCGGGCGATCTCGGGTTCCGAAGCCATCAGGTTGAGGAACGTCCGCATCGCCGCGGGCCCGTCGATCAGCCCGTCGTCCATGCAGACGTCGACGACCTGCGCCCCGGCCTCGACCTGCGCGCGGGCCACCGAGAGGGCCTCTTCGTAGTTGCCTTCGCGGATCAGCCGGGCGAACTTCGCCGATCCGGCGACGTTCGTGCGCTCGCCGATGTTGATGAAGTTGGCCTCGGGGACCACCCGCAGGGGCTCCAGCCCGGCGAGCACCGTTTCGTGACGCGGCTCGGGCAGCGGGCGCGGCGTATAGCGGTCGACGATCTTCGCCAGTTCGAAAATGTGGGCCGGGGTGGTTCCGCAGCAGCCGCCGACGATGTTCACCAACCCGCGGCGCATGTACTCGCCGACATCCTCGGCAAACATTTCGGGGGTTTCGTCGTAGCCGCCCATGACGTTTGGGAGACCGGCGTTCGGGTGGGCCGAGATGCGGGTTTCGGCCACGGCGGCCAGCCGTTCGAGGTAGGGCATCAACTGCCGGGCCCCGTAGGCACAGTTCAGACCGATAGAGAGCAGCCGGGCGTGCGCGACCGAAGCGGCAAAGGCTTCGACGGTTTGCCCCGAAAGGGTGCGGCCGCTGGCATCGGCCAGCGTTCCGGAGACCATCACCGGGATCCGCTGCCCGCGCTCTTCGCACAGCCGGTCGATGGCGTAGAGGGCGGCCTTGGCGTTGAGCGTGTCGAAGACCGTCTCGACGAGCAGCACATCCACTCCGCCGTCCATCAGGCCGCGGGCCTGTTCGGTGTAGGCGTCGACCAACTGCCGGAAGGTCACCTCGCGGGCCGCGGGGTTGGCCACGTCGGCCGACATCGAGGCCGTGCGGTTCGTGGGGCCCATCGACCCGGCGACGAAGCGGGGTTTCTGTGGGTTGCGCGCCGTGAAGGCGTCGGCCGACGCACGGGCCACTTCGGCCGCAGCCCGCGACATCTCGTAGGCGAGGGCTTCGAGCCGGTAGTCGGCCAGCGAGACGGCATTGGCATTGAACGAGTCGGTTTCGATGATGTCGGCACCGGCCGCGAGGTACTTCTCGTGGATTTCGCGCACCACTTCGGGGCGGGTCAGCACCAGCAGGTCGTTGCACCCCTTGAGCTGTACGTCCCACGTGCGGAATCGCTCGCCGCGGTAGTCCTCCTCCTGCAGTCCGTAACCCTGGACCATGGTGCCGAATCCGCCGTCGAGCAACAGGATGCGGCTGTCGAGCAGCGCTTGCAGCGTCTTGTTTTTCGTATCTGTCGGTATCATTGTTCGATGATCTCTATTTCGAAGAGTTTGCTCCAGTTCTTGCCCGTGACGAAGAGGCGTTTGGCTGCGGGGTCCCAGGCGATGCCGTTCAGCACGTCGGTCGTCGGCGTATGCTCCGCGGCGGGCAGCAGCCCCGCGAGGTCTACAACCCCCTCGACGCGTCCCGTTGCCGGATTGATGATGACGATCTGGTCCGTCGTGTAGATGTTGGCCCAGATGCGGCCGTCGATCCACTCCAGCTCGTTGAGGTAGGGCACTGCCTCGCCGCGCCAGGTGACCGTCACGTGCTTCTCACGGCGGAACGTCGCCGGGTCCACCGTGTAGAGGTTGGCCGTGCCGTCGCTCATGTAGAGTTTTTCGCCGTCGGTCGTCAGCCCCCAGCCCTCGCCCGGGTAGCGGTGGTCGCGCACCTTTTCGAGCCCGGAGTCCGTCAGGCGGTAGACGTGCACGGTGTTCGACTGCCAGGTGAGCTGGAAGAGTTCGCCGCCGAGGATGGCGATCCCCTCTCCGAACTCCGAGCGCGGCAGGCGCGCCAGCACGTTGGCCGAGCCGTTTCCGAGGTCGAGGGTCTGCACCACCGACTCGCCGTGTTGTCCGGTTCCCTCCCAGAGTTGTCCGTCGTGCCAGAGCAGCCCCTGCGTGTAGGCCTTCGTCGAGTGGGGGTAGGAGGCCTTCACCCGGTAGGTGTATTGTTTCGGTTCGGGCTGTACGGCGGCTGCGGAACTCTTCGCCGCGCGTTTGGCGGAGCGTGCCGCGGAGTTTCCGCAGGCGGAGAGCAGGAGCGTCGTCAGCAAAAGGATCGTTGTAAATTTCATCTTTCGGAGCGATATAGCCTACAAAGTTACGAAAAGCAAACCATATATCATAATTTCCTTTATATTATGGGAGTTTCTGTTGCCGGGATGGGAATAATTTCGTATCTTTGCCTCCCGATTCCGAGCGGAAAACGTTAGAAATCAGATATAATACACTCATTATGAACATTGTAAGAGAACAACACGGCGAGAATAATTCGCTGATCCGCGTGACCGTCGGCGAGGCCGATTACGGCCAGGAGGTCGAAAAGGCGCTGCGCGAGTACCGTCGCAAGGCCAACATCCCGGGCTTCCGCCCCGGCATGGTCCCGATGGGCATCATCCGCAAGATGTACGGCAAGGGTGTCGTGGCCGAGCAGTCCTACCGCACGGCTTCGAACTCCGTCTTCGAGTATCTCCAGAAGGAGGGCATCGACTACCTGGGCGATGTGATCCCGGCCGAGGAGCAGGGCGCCTTCGACTTCGAGAACAACACCGAATTCGAGTTCGTCTTCGAGATCGGTGAGGCTCCGGCCATCCACCTCGAACTCTCGGACAAGGACAAGTTGACCTACAGCAAGATCAAGGTCGACAAGAAGATGCACGACGACTACCGCTCGAACTACCTGCGCCGCTACGGCCGCCTGGTGGATGTCGATACGGTGACGGCGGACGAGGCGCTGACCGTGACGCTCGACAACGGCGACATGAACGTGGCCGACGCCTACGTGGGTCTGATCTCGATGTCGGAGGAGGAGCGCAAGCCGTTCCAGGGCAAGAAGGTCGGCGACAAGATGCACGTGAACATCAACGAACTCTACAAGAACCCGGCCCAGCGCGCCGCCTGCCTGCAGGTCAAGGAGAACGAGCTGGAGGGTATCAACCCCGAGTTCGAGATGGAGATCACCAAGATCCGCAAGTTCGCCGAGCCCGAACTGAACGAGGAGTTCTTCAAGATGGCCTTCCCGCAGGGGGATGTCACCGATGAGGCCGGATTCGACAAGTTCATCGACTCGCAGATCGAGAGCGAGCTGCGCCGCGAGAGCGACTATCTCTTCACGCTGCAACTGCGCGACTACCTGCTCAAGAAGGCCGACCTGAAGATGCCCGAGGCATTCCTCAAGCGCTGGCTCTACACGATCAACGAGGGCAAGTTCACGATGGAGGAGATCGAGAAGGACTTCGACCAGTTCCTGAAGATGTTCACCTGGAACTACCTCCAGAAGCACTTCATCAAGGCCGACAACCTCACCGTAACGAAGGAGGAGGCTACGGCCGAGGCCAAGGCGCTGGCTGCCGCCCAGTTCGCGCAGTACGGTATGCCGTCGGCGCCGGATGACATGCTGGCCGGCTACGCCGAGAAGATCCTCGCCGACAAGGAGCAGGGTCAGAAGATCTACGAGAAACTCTACGAGATGAAGGTCGTGGAGGATGTGAAATCGAAGATCAAGGTGACGGAAAAGGCTGTTTCCGCCGAGGATTTCGCGAAATTGGCGAAGGAGCTTTAGGATTATTCGCCGATTTTTGATTATCTTTGGACTTTGCAGGCGCGATGTTTGCAAAGTCCTTTTCTTGTGTAGGCGGCAACCCGGCCCGGGCCGGATTCTTCAACCTCCCTTCCGGTGCCCGCTGCCGATTCACGGGATGGAATGAAACCAGATTGAAAAGATATGTCCGAATTTGAAAAATACGCGCGGAAGCATTGCGGCATCAGCTCGCTGTCGCTGCATGATTTCCAGTCGGTCAGCGCGGCCTATGTCTCGCCGACGATTATCGAGGAGCGGCAGTTGAATGTCGCCACGATGGATGTCTTCTCCCGCTTGATGATGGACCGCATCATCTTCCTCGGAGCTCCGATCTACGACGATGCCGCCAATATCATCCAGGCGCAGTTGCTCTTCCTCGAATCGGTCGATCCCGAGAAGGATATCCAGATCTACATCAACTCTCCGGGCGGTTCCGTTTCGGCCGGACTGGGGATCTACGACACGATGCAGCTCGTCTCGTGCGACGTCGGGACCATCTGCACGGGACTGGCCGCCTCGATGGGCGCCGTGCTGCTCACGGCCGGGGCGCCCGGCAAGCGTGCGGCCCTGCCCCATTCGCGGGTGATGATCCACCAGCCGCTCGGCGGCGCCCAGGGACAGGCCTCCGACATCGAGATCACGGCCCGCGAGATCCTGAAGACCAAACGCGAGCTCTACGAAATCCTCGCAGCCCACTCGGGCGTCTCGATCCGCAAGATCGAGAAGGATGCCGACCGCGACTACTGGCTCTCGGCCCGGGAGGCCAAGGAGTACGGCCTGATCGACAACGTGCTTTCCAAACGTGAGAAATAATCCGCATGGCACAGAACCGAAACAACAATAACAACAAGAACGGCGGCGACAACTGTTCGTTCTGCGGCGCCAAACGCTCGGAGGTGGAGATCATGTTTCAGGGCGTGGACGGTGCCAATATCTGCAACAAGTGCATCGAGAACGGCTACCGGATCCTGGTCGACAACGAGGTCGCCATGGATCGCAAGGGGCGTTCGAAAGGGGCTCCGCTCAAGAAGGAGGAGCTGCTGAAGCCCGCCCAGATCAAGGAGTTCCTCGACCAGTATGTCATCGGTCAGGACGACGCCAAACGCTATATGGCCGTGGCGGTCTACAACCACTACAAACGCCTGCTTTATGCCCCGAAGGAGAACGACGTGGAGATCGACAAGTCGAACATCGTGCTCGTGGGGCCCACCGGAACCGGCAAGACCCTGATGGCGCGCACGATCGCCAAACTGCTGAAGGTCCCCTTTACGATCGTCGACGCCACGGTGCTCACTGAGGCGGGATACGTCGGTGAGGATGTCGAGAGCATCCTCTCGCGGCTGCTGCAGGTGGCCGACTACGACGTCGAACAGGCGCAGCGCGGCATCGTCTTCATCGACGAGATCGACAAGATCGCCCGCAAGAGCGACAATCCGTCGATCACGCGCGACGTCTCGGGCGAGGGCGTGCAGCAGGCGCTGCTGAAGATCCTCGAAGGGACGGTGGTGAACGTTCCGCCCCAGGGCGGGCGCAAGCACCCCGAGCAGAAGTTCATCCAGGTCGACACGCGCAACATCCTCTTCATTTGCGGCGGGGCCTTCGACGGTATCGAGCGCAAGATCGCCCAGCGGCTCAATACGCGGGCCGTGGGCTACGGACGGGTCAATGCCGACCCGATCGACCGCTCGAACCTCATGCAGTACATCACGCCCCAGGACCTCAAGTCCTTCGGGTTGATTCCCGAGCTGGTGGGGCGTCTTCCGGTGCTGACCTACATGCAGCCGCTGGGGCGCGACGCCCTGCGCTCGATCCTCACCGAGCCGCGCAACGCCATCATCAAGCAGTATGTGCGTCTGTTCGAGTTGGACGGCGTGACGCTGACCTTCACGGACGAGGTGCTGGACTACATCGTCGACAAGGCCGTGGAGTTCAAGCTCGGAGCGCGCGGCCTGCGGTCGATCTGCGAGGCGGTGATGATGGACACGATGTTCGAGCTGCCGTCGAGCGGCGCGCGGGAGTTCACCGTGACGCTGGATTATGCCAAGGAAAAGATGGAAAAAGCAAAGGTTTTGGAGTTAAAACAAGTCGGATAGTTTTCTTTTGCTTTCTTTTTGTTATCTTTGTCGCGTACCAGGCCGGAAGTCGGGCGGCATGAGCGGAACGATGATCTGGGATTTGGAATACCGGGAAACCTGTTAAAAAAAATACTAACTCTATTATGTCTACAACGAATTCAAAACTGACGCGTGTTGCCGACAATGTCCGCATTCTGTCGGCCGCGATGGTGGAAAAGGCGAAATCGGGGCATCCGGGCGGTGCCATGGGCGGTGCCGACTTCATCACGGTGCTCTTCGCCGAGTTCCTGCGCTACGATCCCGACCGGATGGACTACCCCTTCCGGGACCGGTTCTTCCTCGATCCGGGCCATATGTCGCCGATGCTCTATTCGACGCTTTCGCTGGCCGGGCACTATACGACCGAGGATCTGCAGTCGCTGCGTCAGTGGGGGAGTGTGACGCCCGGACATCCCGAGGTGGATGTCATGCGCGGAGTGGAGAATACGTCGGGACCGCTCGGGCAGGGTCATGCCATGGCGCTGGGAGCCGCCATTGCCGAACGTTTCATGGTGGCACGCTTCGGGGAGTGGATGGCTCACCGCACCTATGCCTATATCTCGGACGGCGCCGTCGAGGAGGAGATCTCGCAGGGCGTGGGCCGCATCGCCGGACACCTGGGGCTGTCGAATCTGGTGATGTTCTACGACGCGAACAACATCCAGCTTTCGACCCGTGTGGACGAGGTCGACACGGAGAATGTCGCCATGAAGTACGAGGCGTGGGGCTGGAACGTGCTCACGATCGACGGCCATAACATCAACGAGATCCGCGAGGCGCTGGTTGCCGCCGAGAGCGAGACGGAGCGTCCGACGCTCATCATCGGCCGCACGGTCATGGGCAAGGGCGCCAAGGGTCCCGAGGGTGAGAGCTATGAGAACAAGGTTTCGACCCACGGACAGCCGCTGACGGCTGCCGGCGCCGACTTTGCCGCTACGGTCCGGAACCTGGGCGGCGATCCGGAACATCCGTTTGCGGTCTTCGAGGAGAGCCGCGAGGTCTTTGCGGCACGCCGCGAGGCTCTGAAGGAGTGGGCTGCCCAGCAGGCCGCCGTCGAGAAGTCGTGGCGCAGCGAGCACAAGGAGCTGGCCATCAAACTCGATTCGTTCCTGTCGGGCAAACTGCCGGAGATCGACTACAAGCAGATCGAGATGAAGGCCGACATCGCAACGCGGGCCGCTTCGGCAACGGTGCTGGGCGTCTATGCCGAGAAGATCGACAACATGATCGTGGCTTCGGCCGACCTCTCGAACTCGGACAAGACCGACGGATTCCTGAAGAAGACAAAAGCCTTCACGAAGGGCGATTTTTCCGGAAAATTCTTCCAGGCGGGCGTTTCGGAGCTGACGATGGCCTGCGTGATGAACGGTATGGCGCTGCACGGCGGCGTGATTCCGGTTTGCGGCACGTTCTTCGTCTTCTCGGACTACATGAAGCCGGCGGTGCGCCTTTCGGCGTTGATGCGCCTGCATGTGGTCTACGTCTGGACGCACGACTCGTTCCGTGTGGGTGAGGACGGCCCGACGCATCAGCCCGTGGAGCACGAGGCGCAGATCCGCCTGATGGAGCACCTGAAGAACCACCAGGGCGAACGCTCGATGGTGGTGCTGCGTCCGGCGGATGCCGAGGAGACGGTGATGGCCTGGAAACTGGCCGTCGAGGAGCATCGCCCCGTGGCCTTGGTGCTGTCGCGCCAGAATATCAAAAACCTGCCGACGCTGGGAGCCAGCCGCCGCGAGGAGGCTGCACAGGTGGCCAAGGGCGGCTACGTGGTGATGGATGCCGCGAAACCCGCCGCCGTGCTGATCGCTTCGGGTTCGGAGGTCTCGACGCTGGTCGAGGGTGCCGAGCTGCTGGCCGGAGAGGGCATTGCCGTACGCGTGGTGAGCGTTCCGAGCGAGGGCCTGTTCCGCGACCAGCCCAAGTCGTACCAGGAGTCGGTGCTGCCGGCCGGGCTGCCGCGTTACGGCATGACGTCGGGACTTCCGGTGAACCTGCTGGGGCTCGTTGGCGAGAAGGGTATGATTCACGGCCTGGACCACTTCGGCTATTCGGCACCCTACAAGGTGCTGGACGAGAAGTTCGGCTATAATGGTGCGACGGTTGCCGCCGAGGTGAAGAAGATGCTGGGCCGGTAGTTCCCGGAACCGATAAGCAAAGGAGAGGAGTGACCGTCGGGTCGTTCCTCTCTTTTTTTATATTATAGGTAGGGGAGCCCGGGAAACGATTTTCGAAAAAAACTCGGAAAAATCGTTTGCCAATCCGCAAAAAGACCTTATCTTTGCGGTCCCGTCTGTCAAGCGGGGAAATGTGGAAAGATTTGACTGATTGCAAACCACAATAAAAAATTGCTAAAACAGCACGTTTTTTATTCTCAACAGCCAATTTTTCCCATTTTATACGTTTAACCTCAAAAAACGGATCAAAATGGGTTTTTTGTTTACATCGGAGTCGGTGTCCGAAGGGCACCCCGATAAGGTCTCGGATCAGATTTCCGACGCC
>DXDA01000054.1 GCA_019115745.1 Candidatus Alistipes intestinigallinarum | reverse complement strand
CTGGCGGACAAGTACATCCACCTGCTCAAAAACCACTTCATCTACAAGAACGACGAAACCTCGATGGCCAACTACTGCGCCTCGATCACGATGTACCCCTGGCTGCTCGGCGGAACGATCTCCATCGGCGGAAACTCAACCCGCCCCACAAACCTCAAGTCGTTCTGCGGCGGGTTCGTCAACATGGTCTTCATCGTCTCGTCGATGCTCTCCGGCGCCTGCGCCACCCCCGAGTTCCTCATGTACATGAACTACTTCATCGAGCAGGAGTACGGCGAGGACTACTACACGCGCGCCGATGAGGTGGTCGACCTCTCGCGCAAGCACCGCACCATCGACAAGGTCATCACCGACTGCTTCGAGCAGATCGTCTACTCGATCAACCAGCCTACGGGTGCCCGCAACTTCCAGGCCGTCTTCTGGAACGTCGCCTACTACGACCGCTACTACTTCGAGTCGCTCTTCGGAGAGTTCGTCTTCCCGGACGGCTCGCGCCCCCACTGGGAGTCGCTCTCGTGGCTGCAGAAGCGATTCATGACGTGGTTCAACCGCGAACGCACCCGGACCGTACTCACCTTCCCCGTCGAGACAATGGCCCTGTTGACGAAGGACGGCGACGTCATGGACCGCGAATGGGGCGACTTCACCGCCGAGATGTATGCCGCCGGCCACTCGTTCTTCACCTACATCAGCGACAACGCCGACTCGCTCTCGTCGTGCTGCCGCCTGCGCAACGAGATTCAGGACAACGGGTTCAGCTACACGCTCGGCGCCGGAGGCGTCTCCACCGGCTCGAAGAGCGTCCTGACGATCAACCTCAACCGCTGCATCCAGTACGCCGCCCGGAACGGAATGCACTACCTGGCTTATCTGGAGGAGGTCGTCGACCTTACGCACAAGGTCCAGACCGCCTACAACGAAAACCTCAAGGAGCTGCAGGCCAAGGGGATGCTTCCGCTGTTCGACGCCGGGTACATCAACCTCTCGCGGCAGTATCTCACGATCGGCGTCAACGGGTTGGTCGAGGCCGCCGAGTTCCTCGGTATCGAGATCAACGACAACGACCGCTATGCCGCGTTCGTGCAGGAGGTGCTCGGGCTCATCGAACGCTACAACCGCAAATACCGGACGAAGGAGCTGATGTTCAACTGCGAGATGATCCCCGCGGAGAACGTCGGCGTCAAACACGCCAAGTGGGACCGCGAGGACGGTTACGTCGTGCCGCGCGACTGCTACAACTCCTATTTCTACGTCGTCGAGGACCCCTCGCTGAACGTCATCGACAAGTTCCGCCTCCACGGGCGCCGCTACATCGAGCACCTCACCGGCGGTTCGGCCCTGCACATGAACCTCGAAGAGCATCTCTCGAAGGAGCAGTACCGCCACCTGTTGCGCGTGGCTGCGGCCGAAGGGTGCAACTACTTCACGTTCAACATTCCGAACACGGTCTGCAACCACTGCGGGCACATCGACAAGCGCTACCTGAAGGAGTGTCCCGAGTGCCACTCGACGGATGTCGACTACCTCACGCGCGTGATCGGATACATGAAGCGCGTCTCGAACTTCTCCGCCGCTCGCCAGCAGGAGGCTGCACGCCGCTACTACGCCCCGATGGAAAAGGGGCCGGAAGGCATCCATCCGGAAAACCCCGCAAACGCATGATCCGCTACCACAACTTCGACATCGTCTTTGCGGAGATTCCCGACGAGACGACCCTGGCGATCAACCTCACCGGCTGCCCGAACCACTGCCCGGGGTGTCACAGCCCCCATCTGTGCAGCAACACGGGGCGTGTGCTCGACGAAGAGGAGCTCGCGGCTCTGCTCCACCTCTACGGGCGGGCCGTCACCTGCGTCTGCTTCATGGGCGGCGATGCCGACCCGCAGGGGGTGGGGCGTCTGGCGGAGTTCGTCCGGCGGGAGTGGCCGGGGCTGCACGTGGGCTGGTACTCGGGGCGGCCGCAACTGCCCGAAACCTTCATCCCCGAGGCGTTCGACTACGTGAAACTCGGGCCCTGGATCGAGGCCCGCGGCCCGCTGACCGCACCCACCACCAATCAGCGGCTCTACCGCGTAAGCCCCGACGGGTCGATGTCCGACATCACCGAACACTTCCGCCGAAAAGCCATCTGACGTTCCCGGGAGCCGGGAAGACCTTAGAGATTAGTAAACCCGTTGTGTCGTCTGCCATACGACCCTTCCCGGCTCCCGGAGAACTTTCGATACGCCGCCGGTTCCGGCTCTTGCCGAACGGCGGCATTTTTTTTGCCCCGGACGCTCGGGGAATCTCCGAAAAAACGTATTTTTGCCCCCGAATCATGAAAACCAGGCACGAACTGACCGAAATCCTCGACTTCATCGCCGAGTATGCCACCTATCTGCTCGGATCGGGGGTCCACACCTCGCGGGCGATCCGCAATTCGCAGCGGATCGGCGAGTCGCTGGGGGTCGACATCCAACTGTCGAGTTTCCAGCGCAGCACGATCCTCACGGTCCGCGACGAGGAGAGCGGCGAAGCCATCACCCGCGTGGTGAAGATCCCGGCGCTGCCGATCAGTTTCGAGCGCAACTCCGACCTCAGCGCCCTGAGCTGGGACGCCCTCGACGAACATCTCCCGCTCGACGAGATCCGCCGCCGTTACGCCCGCCTCATCGAGAAACCGCGCATCGACCCGATCTTCGTGCTGCTCACCGTCGGACTGGCCAACGCCTCCTTCTGCCGCCTCTTCGGCGGTGACTGGACCGCCATGGCCATCGTCTTCACCTCGACACTCGTGGGTTTTGCCGCCAAGCAGCGAATGCAGGCCCACGGCGTCAACCACTTCCTGATCTTCATCATCGCGGCCTTCATGGCCTCGCTCTGCGCCTCGTCGGCCCTGCGCTTCGACTGCACGGCCGAAACGGCACTCGCCACGAGCGTCCTGTTCCTCGTCCCCGGCGTTCCCCTGATCAACGGCGTGATCGACATCGTCGAAGGTCACATCCTCATCGGATGCAGCCGCCTGATCAACGCCCTGCTGCTCATCATCTGCATCGCCATCGGACTGGCGGCGACACTCCTCATGGTTAAAGACAGCCTGCTATGATTGCCGTGGACATCCTGCTCGACGGGCTCTTCGCAGCCGTGGCCGCCATCGGGTTCGGCGCCATCTCCGACCCCCCGATGCGGGCCTTCCCGCGCATCGCCCTGCTGGCTGCCGCGGGACACGCCCTGCGCTTCTCGATGATGAACTACGCCGGCGTGGACATCGCTTCGGCGTCGCTCTGCGCTGCCATGCTTATCGGCTTCGGAAGCCTCTGGCTCGGGCGCGGGATCCGTTGTCCGATGACGGTCCTCTACATCCCGGCGCTGCTGCCCATGGTCCCGGGAATCTACGCCTACAAGAGCGTCTTCTCGCTGATCATGTTCCTGCAGTCGCTCAACGATCCCGGCCAGGGAATGCAGTACATGCAACTCTTCTTCCTCAACGCCACGGTCTCGCTGAGCGTCATCGCCCTGCTCGCGGCGGGCGCCACGCTGCCGATCTTCGTCTTCAACCGGAGGGCCTTCTCCCTCACGCGGCGCCGGAAAAGCGACCGCCCGACCGTCCAGTCCCCGAAAAAGGCGGCTCCAGCCTCGAAACCCGACGTCGAACCCCGAAATTCCGGCCAATAGCCGCCCGTCATGGAAACCTTCTGGAACACGATTGCCGCCTACAACGCCGCCACCTGGCCCGCCCAACTGCTGCTGACCGGAATCGGAGCCGTACTGACCCTGCTGCTCTACAAACGCCCCTCGCCGGCCGTACGCACAGCCATGAAGATCTACATGGCCCTGCTCAACTTCTGGATTGCCGGGGTCTACTACCTCGTCTGGTGCCGGCCGCGCGAATACCACGATCTGCTGGCCCTGTTCTGGGCCATCATGGGCTGCATCTGGCTCTACGACCTGGTCGTGAAGCACGCCTCGCTCGAACGAACCGGGCACCACACGATCTTCGCCCGCGTGCTCTTCATCATGCCGCTCGTCTACCCGCTCTGTTCGCTGGCCCTGGGGCGCTCGTTCCCGATGATCACCTCGCCCGTCATGCCCTGTTCGGTGGCGGTCTTCACCGTCGCACTGATGCTCGCCTTCTCCGAACGGGTGAATATCGTGCTGGCGATGTTTCTCTGCCACTGGGCCCTGATCGGGCTCTCGAAAGTCTACTTTTTCGGAATCCCCGAGGATTATCTGCTGGCCTGCAGTGTCGTCCCGGCCCTCTATCTCTTTTTCCGGGAGTACATCCGCACCGAGGCCGGTCTGCATTCGAAACCCTCGCCCCGGGTACTGAACGCGCTGCTGATCCTGCTCTGCGTGATCATCGGCGGATTCTTCGCCTTCACGCTTCTGCACCAGTTCAATCTCTTCTCGGAGTTGTAGATTCCATACCCGATACCGAGATCCTCATCCAATCGGTATAGCCCAAATTGAAAACTTCGTTTTCATTTGGCTATCCACTCTCCTTTTGGTATCTTTGTCTTCAAATCTTCGGAGAAGCTCACCTCACCGCTCCTCCGGCAATTAAAACTATATGAAAACAGCAAAAAAACTGATCCCCTTGCTGGCCGTACTCTCCGTTGCGGCCTGCACCCCGACCAACCGTCCCGCCGAGGAGACTCTGACGGTCGATGAACTCCTGGCCTCGGCGGAATCCCGAATCGGCGATACGATCCGTGTCGAAGGACTCTGCGTGAGCACCTGCGGACACGGAAGCACCCACATTACGCTGATGGGCAGCGACACCACCCAAATGATCGAGGCATTGGCCGACGACAAAATGCGATCCTTCGACCCCACCATCTCAAACCGAACAGTTGCCGTCGAGGGTATTCTCGCAGAACAGCGGGTCGAAATCCCCTTCCTCGATGACTGGGAGATGAAACTCAACGCCAGCATCGAAGGCGGAAAAGGAAACCCCGAAGCTGTCGCCGTATTGAAGAAACAGATCCGCGAACTGCGCGACTCCATTGCTGCCCGAAAGGCTCGTGACGGAAAGGAGTATTGGAGCATCTATCGCATCGAAACTTTCGCCTGTCATGCAACCGACGACAGCTCCGAACAATAAGCCCGGGACTCGGCTGCGCCGCTGGGCCCGGATCATCCATCGGGATCTCTCCTACTTCTTTGCCGGGGTGGTCATCATCTACGCCGTGTCGGGCATCGTGCTCAACCACAAGCGCGACTTCAACAGCGACTATTCGATCCGGCGGAGCGAGGTCCAGCTTCCGGGTACTTTCCCGCAATCGCAGGAGGTCGATTCGCAGACGGCCCGGGAGATGCTCCGTGCCGTTGACCCCGATGCCCGTTATGCCAAGCACTACGCCAGCGGCGAGGATCGCATCAAGATCTTCGTCGCCGGGGGGTCGATCCTTGAAGTGGAACTTCAATCCGGGAAGGCCGTCTACGAAAAGCTCACGCGCCGACCCATTATCAGCTCCATGAACCGGCTGCACTACAATCCGAACCGCTGGTGGACCCGGTTTTCGGATGTGTTTGCCGTTTCGCTGCTGCTTATCACCCTCACCGGGCTGGTCATGGTTCCGGGCCGAAACGGCCTGAAAGGCCGCGGCGGTATCGAACTGGCGGCCGGAATCGCCATTCCGATTCTCTTTCTGTTGCTGCTCTGAGGCGGCGCGCCCGAAGGAGGTCAAGCCCCCGGATTCGGATCCTCCGACCGGCGGACAACGAAAACGGGACGGTCTTCGAAAAGACCGTCCCGTTTTTTCATGTATTGCGTCCAGATGTCAGGCTCCGGCCTGCGTCACCTGGAAACGGAAAAGCTCTGCGCCGCCCTGGCCCGTCAGAATCACATCCAACGAGCGATCCGAACCGGTTGTATTTGCCGAAGAGGGGTACATCGTCAGACCACCCATGCCATAGAAGGCTTCAAGCCACGAATCCGAAACTTCGTTCAACGTACCGGCTTCGACGATCTTCACCTCGACAGAGCCGTTGGCGTCCACGCCAAATTCAGTCTTGAAATCCGCTCCGGAGTCGTCTTTCTGGAACGAAACGACATGGGGAGACTCATATTCTTCATCCCAATTCACATCCATAATCGTTACCGAAGTAGCCAGCGGTGCGTCCTGATTGATCCAAATCTGAATTGGCTCGGCATTTCCTGACGAGATCTTGACCATTGCGCTGCTCTGCATCATGGACGTTTCATTGGGCAGGAAGTTGATCACCAACGCCTCACCGCTTGCACCCGAAGTTGTCTTGATCGTGCAATAAGTCGGAAGCTCCTCTTCGTTCTCGATCGGATCACCCATATAATCGCAGAATATGGCTGTCCACTGATGTGCCGTAGTGGTTACCGTCGTCACCGTCACGTCACCGCCCGTTGCCGGAGCTGTGAAGGTGTAGGAACCGTAGGCGTCCGGAGCCAGGGAGATCGACAGCTCGGTGTTTTCCGGTTCGGGGAAGTCCTGCGTTACGGTAAACTCAACCGGCGTAAGCGATCCCGCCTGGATGGCATACGTGGCCGTACGGAGTGACGTGCCGTTGTTGTCGAAAGCCTCGACCGAGATCTCCGAGGCACTCTCCACCTTCACAATGCACCAGTCGGCATCGGCCTCATCGGCCGAAGCCTTGACCTGCGACACCCGGATCTCCGAAACCGCAGCATCGGTCGAAATATGAATCGTCTGCTTCTGGCGCGTAGCCGGGAAGGAGAGGGCCGCCTGGGCCGGATCCGTGAGTTCAAGATGGGTCGCTGTCGGAGCCGCATCCTTGTCATCATCGCTGCTGCAGCCGACAAAGGCCAATGCCGCAAGGGCCAGCAACGGGCTCAGAAATTTCATTTTTTTCATAACCTAACAGATTTTCTATAAAACAATGGTGTTTTTACTTGACATTCTCGAATGCCGATTCGATCTTCAGAATCTGGTATTCGTAGAAATCCCGCGTGCGGCTGTCTCCCGATCCGCGACGCTGGCGGTAGAGGTTCAGCACCCGGCGCAGCGTGGCCGTGTAGAGCGGCTGTCCGACCTGTACCGAAACCATCGGGGGCTGCATCTCGTGACGGTAGTAGGAGATCTCCTCCGCCGAAGCCGCATGGTTGTGTGCGCACTCCGGATGGTTGCAGATAAACGGAGGCAGCGCTTCGTTGGCCATCCGTGCCAAGGCAGCCATCGGGTCCTCCTCGGAGGTACAACACTCGGCCAGCGACCCCAGCTTCAACTGCGTACCCGTCGAACCCTTCAGACCACTGTTCTTGAGCAGTGCCGCAACGGCGGCACCCTGCAGGTTCATATCCTCGATCGTCAGCGACCGGCCGCGAATGGCCGAAGCAAAGACCGTATTGTAGGCATCGTTCAGATAGGTGTCCACGCGGTAGATTCCCTTCTGTCCCGAGCGCTCGCCCTGGTAGATGCTGCCCAGCGTTCCCGGGCTGAAGACCTTGTTCGCCACGCTCGAAGCCGCATTGTCGAGAATCGTCGACGGCTGTCCCAGTTTATCCATGATCTCCTGCGGCAAGAGCCACTCCCGGGCCGTGAGCACCTGGTTCACCAGCCACTCCATCGCGGCTTTCTGACGTTCGCGGGGCAGATAGCTCAACGCACGCAGCGGACGGCCGTCCTGCACGAGATCCTTGTACTCCACACCGCCCAGATAGGGCATTACGTGCATCAAGTAGCGCGTATACTGTCCGATTACGGCGGCATACATCGACTGAATCTCCTTGTAGTCCCGATTCTCTTCGGCGAACCACGTGCTCAGGTTCTCGATGATGTACTTGATGTTCTCGATACCGTAGTTGCCGGCCTTGATGTGGTCATTGCCGAGGTCCTCCGACTGATCGGTCGGGTCGCGGGTCAAGAAGATCTGCTGTGCGCCGAACTCATACATCGGGTCGTCGTTGCGTGCGGCAACCAACTCGTTGAGCAGCGGCAGCTCCTCTTCCGCATCGCGGGTCTGCTCGAAGATCCGGTAACCCCAGTTGATTGCGTGGATGTCATAGACGCCGATCAGGGGCGGAACCATGCGTACGCCGCGTTCGAAATCGCCACGCTGAGCGATGTAGTTGTTGCGGGCATAGTCCATGATCGACGGTGTGGTGCCGTACTTCTGCGTGAAGGAGGGGCTGCGCAGCGAATCCACCGGGAACGAATAGCTGGCTCCCATGTTGTGCATCAGTCCGAGCGTATGCCCTACCTCGTGAGCGGCCACGTAGCGCAGCGACTCACGCATCACGTCGTCATCGAAAACCTCCTTGCGGACCCGGGGATCCACGGCGCCCGTCTGGGCGAAACGCCAGTTGTGCACCAGCGAGATGACGTTGTGGTACCAGATCACATCGGCAACCAGAATCTCGCCCGTCCGCGGGTCGGTGTAGCTCGGGCCCATGGCGTTGGCCACGTCCGTCACGGCATAGCGGATGCAGTTGTAACGGATGTCGTCCGGGTCGAACGACGGATCGTCGGGATAGTCCCGGGCCTCGACCACGTTCTTGAAACCGGCGGCTTCGAAGGCCATGTTCCAGTCCTCGATACCCTGCTTGACCACATCGCGCCATTTATCCGGGAATGCGCTGTCGACATAGAAGACGATCTTCTGTGCCGGCTCGACCAGTTCGCCGCGGAAGTATTTCTCCCACTCTCCCTCCTTGGGCTCCACGCGCCAGCGGTGGATCATCTCATGCGACAGGAGTTTGTCCTTCGAGGAGGTGTAGGTGTAGAATTTCGAACTGAAATAGCCCACGCGGTTGTCCTGGTAGCGGATCTTCATCGGCTCTTCGGGCAGTTCGAGGATCGAACGCCGTACGGTGACCGTATATCCGTCCGCTTCGGTCGAATAGTTCAGGATGCTGGTGATTTCGAGGTTCTTCTCGAAGACCTTCACCTCCTTGAGTTTCGATCCTGCGGCGTCGTACGAGGCGGACATCTCGCCCGGGACCATCGGGCTCTGACGGATCGGCGTCAGGAGTTTGTCGTTCGAGACGAAGAACGACGTCACGTCGATCAGCAGGGTGTCGTTGCGGCTTGCCTTGATCTTGAAGGTCCGCGTGATGGGGTCCTGGACGTTGCGGCGGAACGACTTCTCGATGGGGTCGTTCGGAGCTACCCGCTCCCAGTGGTTCACTTTGCGCAGGTAGACATTCGACGTGTCTGCCGAGAAGCGGATCATGAACGGATCGCCCAGCATCTGTCCGGCCACGAAATTGGAGTTCTGGCTGATCTCCGAGATCCGGTTGGCCAACAGATAGCTGCTCTTCAGATTGCGGGGCGTTATGGCCAGCAGCAGCTCGCCCTTCTTGGTCAAATAGTAGTCGAACAGGCCGCTGCCCTTCTGGGCACCCTTGACGGCCTTGTCGAACTTGTCCTCCTTCTTCACCGAATCGGCCTTCTCGGTCTGCTCCATCTTCTTTTTCTTGCGGGAGAAGGGCCAAATCTGTTCCGCATGTAACGGGCTGCACGCTAGCAATACTGCCGTTACAGCCAGAATCAATCTTCTGTTCATGTTGGTTGAATATAAAAAATGATGAGTTTACAGTTCCTTGAACCACAACGACCGGATTGCCTGGAATCCCGTCCAGTCGGTGTTTTCGACGGCCGTCAGTTCGATCCGGTCCGCCGTATCCGTCACGGCGTACTTGCGGATCCGGCCGCTGTCCGGAGTCCCCTTTTCGTAGGTGCACACGTACAGGTAATCCTTGTCACCTTCGGCGACCGTATGGATGTCTGCATGGAGGAGGGTGATCTCCGCGGGCGAGAAGTCGAACAACTGAACGGGCGTGCGTCCGTTCCGGAAGTCGTAACCGTAGAGCGTGCTGCCGACCGCATAAAGCAGGTATCCGTGCTGGGAGGTCATGCTCCAACTGCTGACCTGGGCGACCGGGACCGCCGGATCCATCTCATATCGCGCCCCCTTGCTCGGGCCCGAACGCAAACATGCATAGGTATAGATGGCATAGCTGTCCGTTTCGGGGTTGTGGAGGATCGTCGCCGACTGCCCAGACAGGAAGCGTGAATTGATCGTCGTCACGTAATCCAGTCCGGTTTTCCAGGGGAACAGGGCCAGATCCGATTCGGTATCGGTGGCCTTGCGCAGCGTCTCGTCGTTGCGCAGCAGATAGCAGAAACGCTTTTCGTCGTCGTTGTAGAGCATGACGGTTGTGATGGCCCCGGCGCCGCTTCCGCCGCTCACGTTGTAGGCCAGGCGGTCGCCGATGCGGACATGGTCGTAACTCTCGGCATAGCGGTTCACGGGGTTGCCGAAGAAGCCCGTATTCACCGACGAAATGCTGTAGCTGTAGGCGTATCCGTCAACCAGGAAGATCCGGAGTTTGTCGTCGATCTGGATCATGTCCGTCGTGACGGTGGCTTCCAGATAATCGGGGTTGGCGAAGTAGTTCCGCATGATGGTGTAGTCGTCCGTCGAGAAGCTCTCCCGGTCGTAGAGGAACGACCCCTCGCTGGTCGACAGGTAGATGCGTCCGTGATCGAGCGACGTATATTCGTTGTTGTCGCACCAGATCCGGATGGCGCCCTTGTGGGGCTGGTCGCCCTTGACCACATTGCGCTGGAAGAGCGTGTCGCGGCTGATCGAGACCATGTCGACCACGACGTTCTGCGACTCGTCCTCCGAAGCCACCAGCCAGCCGCGCGTGTAGGCCGTGCTGACCGACAGGTTGGTCTTGCGGCTGAACATCAGCCCCGTGGAGGGGTCCGTAACGCGCAGCAGCAGCAGATAGTCGTCACTCGGGAGGTCGACCGCATAATCCAGGTCGCGGGTTTGTGCGATCGTGGTCCGCTCCCCGGGGTTGCGCACCTGGCCGACGGCCACCCATTCATAGGCGTAGTCTCCTTCCATCGCGGGATCCAGCGTGGCATGGATCTCCGGGGTAATCTTCAGCACGTCGATCCCCGACCGCAACTGGTAGGTTTGCTCGAAGCCCCGGGCCCCGATCACGATCTCATTGATGTCACGATAGTCGTAGTTGCCCTTGTCGCCGTAGCAGCCGCTCAGCAGCAAAAGCGCAAGACACGATAATATTCCGAGATTTTTCATATTTCTGATTTTCATTACTCCGCGGAATCCGATCCCGATTCCATCTTCACGGGATTGCCGAACTCATCCGTATAATCCTCGTAAACCGTCCGTCCGGCAGCCTCCTCCGCATCGAGATAGCGGCGGAAATTCTGCCCCAGCACCTTCTTTTCGACATACGACATCGCATCGGGCTGGAAGTCGGCGAGCGTCAGTCCGAAGACCGTGCACATGAGTTTGATCTTCTTGTCCGAATAGGTTCCGTAGAACATGTCCGACCAGCCGTCGAGGCGCACATACTTGTCGCTCACCGTCACCGTATGCCTGATGATGTCGGTACCGACGGTTTCGGTTCCGTTGACCGGCAGCCACGAGGTCAGAGGCAGGTCGAAATACTCGTTCGGCAGCAACTCCAGAGTGAGCGTGCGCTCCTGTCCGTCGAGCGAGGGCTGACGGTAGAAATGGATCGGAATATAGCCGTAAACCTCTCCGGCCGCCACCTGACAGGGGGTATCGGGCAGCGTGTAATCGCTTCCGGGCTCGGCCGTGCTCTCCGCGTCGACGACGCGGTAGGAGAAGCTCCGCGGATAATCGGCCACCGTGCCGATGATCTTGACGCGCAGCATGAACACCGAATCCGTGGCTCCGAGCGTGAGGGCGAACGGTACGCTC
Organism: Candidatus Alistipes intestinigallinarum; assembly: GCA_019115745.1. Taxonomy (GTDB): domain Bacteria; phylum Bacteroidota; class Bacteroidia; order Bacteroidales; family Rikenellaceae; genus Alistipes; species Alistipes intestinigallinarum. Next base: position 16,668 of record DXDA01000054.1, on the reverse strand, counting down.
GACGCCGCATTGTAACGCGGATTATCCTCGCTGCTGCCCGACTGCAGCATGGCAAAATAGACCCCCTGCTGACCGTCGTAGGTCTGGATCGTTTCGTTGCACGCCCCCAGGCCAAGCACCAGGGCCGCGCCAGTGAGCACCATTCCGTATCTGTTGATCTTCATGACGTTTCCCGATTATTGGTTGTGGTGTTCCTGCTCGTTTTCGGGCAGTTCGAAAAGGTAGTTTGCCGGGTCGAAATCCATATAGGCGGCATCGCTGCGATAGATCCGCCGGATCGAAGTCTTCCGCAGGCGTTTGTAGTACCAGAACAACTGTCCTTCACCCACGAACTCCCGGATGTATTCGTCCTGCAGGTCGTTGGCCAGCGACCCCGTTGTGGGGAGGCTCGACGCCTTGCGGGCCACGCGCAGCGCATTGAGCCACCCGTACCCCTTCGTCTTGTCCTCCTCGCATTCGGCCGCGATCAGATACATCTCGGCCATGCGGATCACCGGAACCAGCGATGCATACCCCAGCTCGATGTCCTGCACCTGACCGTATTTGACGAAGAAGCGCTGATCCACCCCTTCGGTGTTCTTGAGCGTCTGCCACTGGTAACTCCGCAGGTCGCTCTCCGAGTCGTAGAGGTTGTGCACCGCCAGGTCGTCCATCGTCAGGAGATTCGTCTGTTCGAGTTTGTTCGAGAAGAAACGGTCGTAAATGTCGGTCGTACGCTTCGAGTTGTAGACGGCAAAGAGGATCTCCGAAGAGAAAATCCGGTCTTCGGAATTCTGCGTTGCGATGCCGACGGCGGTCTGTCCGGTGACATCCTCCCGCGATGCGAAGGGGAAGAAGTCTCCGGCCTGCTCGATCACCTCCAGGGCCAGCCGTCCGGCCGTCTCCCGGTCGCCCGTATAGAGCGCTATGCGGGCCTGCAGGGCCTTGACGGCAAAATAGTTGAGCCGGACGTGCCGGTTTCTGTAGCGGTTCGAGCCCGTGGTCGTCTCGCCGTTCAGCCGGCCCTCCGTCCGGACCGGATCGTAATCGGCGAGTTCGGCAACGGCGTCCGTCAGGTCGCGGTTGATGCGGTCGATCACCTCGTTGGCCGGCAGCAGGTCGCTGACGACCAGTTCGCTGCTCTCCCGGTACGGGATCGAGATCCGGGCCGGCGCCTCCGAGAAGATGGGCCCGAAGATCCGCAGCATCTCGAAGTGCAGCATGGCCCGCATGGCGAGCATTTCGCCGCGGATGATGTGGTAGGCCTTGTCGGAGAGCACATCCCGGTCGCTTTCACAGTGTTCGAGGATCTTGTTGACGTTGGCGATGACGAAATAGGTTTTGCTCCAGATTCCCGAGACGGCATTCTTGCGCGCTTCGGCGGAGTAGGCGCCCAGGGTGTTGAACACGTGGGTCGAGGGTTTCGTCGTATCGAAATACTGGGCCTGGACGTCGAACGTTGCGGCGACCAGCGACTGTCCGTAGAGGTCCGACTGCGGCAATTCGGCATAGATGCCGTTGAGCGCCGTGAAGAAGCCCTCTTCGTCTTCGAACAGGGTGTTCTCCATGATGCGGTCCGACGAGTCGATCGTCAGCCAGGCCTTGCAGCTTCCAAACAGCAGCGGCAAGGCGAACAGCAGATATCTCATGCTCTTTTTCATATCATCAGAAGTGTTATTGAGGAGTCCGCCCGATCAGAAACGCAGACTGATCGAGAGTGAAAAGCTTTTCGAGAAGGGGTAATCCGTACCGCGCTCCTCCTTGAAGGAGGCCAGGCGGAAGATGTCGTTCATGTAGAAGCGGAACGAGGCACCCTGTACGCCCACGACGTGCAGCCACCGGGCCGAGGTCTCATACCCTACCGAGATCGACTCTCCGGCCAGATAGTTCTCCGTCAGCACGAAGCGCGACGACATCGGGGTCGTATCGTTGATGCTGATGGCCTTGAACTTGGCCACATCGCCGGGTTTCTGCCAGCGGTCGTGCAAGGCCCGCCGGTCGAGGTTGTAGTAGAGGGCCGTTTCGGAGATGTTCTCGACCTTGTTGTAGAGCGCCGACGCAAAGACCTGACGTCCGACGCAGTAGCGCAGGTTGACGCTGGCCGAGAATCCCTTGTAGAAGATCGACGTGCCGATCACGCCCTCCAGCGTGGGAGCCGACGAACCGACCACCACCTCGTCGTTGGCGTCGTACTTGAACGTATAGCTTCCATCCTTGCGGATGAAGACCTCGCGTCCCGTCGCCGGGTCGATGCCGTGCGAGCGCACGGCCCAGATGTCGTCGGGGCTTGCACCGTCGTAATAGCGTTTGAAGGTGGTCGTGCTGCCCTTTTCATTCATGAAGTCGAGCTTGTTGCCGATGTTGCGGTACTCCGAGCGGTTCTGGCTGAAGGAGCCGTTCACGCTCCAGCGCAGATACTGGCGCTTCATGACCACGACGTTCAGGCTGCCCGAGAAACCCTTCGAGATCTGCCCTCCGAAGTTCGTATAGATCCGTGTCGTACCCAGCGACGGCGGAACCGGAATCTGAGCCAGCAGCGGATCGGTGTTCTTGTGATAGAAGTCCACCGAGAACTTCACCCGGTCGAGGATGTCCACATCCAAACCGATGTTCTTGTCGATGGTCTTCTGCCACTTGAGGTCCGGATTTCCGAATTTCTCCAGGATGGCGCTGGTCCCGAACAGGGTCTGGTAGGTCGAATTGTAGATATAGGTTCCCGAGGCGGTATAGGCGTCGAAGTTCTGGTTGCCGGGGTTACCGATCGAGAAGCGCAGCTTCAGCAGGTCCAGCCATTTCAGCTTGCACCACGCCTCGTTGTGGATGTTCCAGCCCAGACCGACGGCCCACGTCGTCGTGAAGAGGTTCTCCGCGCCGAAGACCGACGAACCGTCCATACGCAGGCTCACATCCACCAGATAGCGGTTGCGGAACGAGTAGTTGCCGTTCACGTAGAAACTCGTACTGCGGCTGTTGCGGTCGGTATAGGTGGGTTTGTCGCCCTGCTGGAATCCCTCCGAGAAGGAGGGGTTCTGGTGCATGTCGCTCGTGAAGCCGAAGATCTCGTAGCCCGTATCGCGCTGGCGGCGCGAGCTGAAGCTCCAGCCGGCCACGGCATTGATCTGGTGATAGCCGAACAGTTTGCCGTAGGTCACGGTGGCATCTCCGTTGTAGTTCATCAGGTCGGTCTCCTCGGTCAGATAGGAACCCTTGACGCTCTGGCCGTTGAAATCGGCATGTTTGGGCGATTTGAAGGCTTCGCGTTTGGAGATGTTCTTGTTCAGCGAGAGGCGGCCGCGGATCTGCAGCGAGGTGACCGGACGATAGATGATCGTGAAGTTGTTGCGCAGTCCCAGGTCTTTCGTCACGTCGGTATTCACGACCCGGCGCAGTTGATACAGCGGGTTGTAGATGAACTCCTGCGCGATGTCGTACTCCTCCAGGAACTCCGGGATTTCGCCCTCTTCGTTGTATTTCCGATAGTAGGGATTCGCGTTGGCGAAGGCCGAGAACGAAACGGGTTCGCGTTCGCTCTTCACCGAATCGAAGCTGAAGTCGTTCGAAAAGATCAGTTTGTTGGTCCGATAGACGAGGTTGATGTTACCGCCCACGATGTCCTTTCCGGACCCCTTCATGATACCCTTCTGGTCGCTGTAGTTCAGTCCCACGCCATAGAGCATGGCATCGCTGCCGCCGTCGATGTAGATGCTGTGCGAGTGGTTGAGCACCGAGCGCAGGGGCACCGACAGCCAGTAGGTGTCGACCCCGCGCATCACCTCGGCAAGCCGCGAGTTGTAGAGTTCGTCGAGTTGGTCCTGATCCTCCCCCACGTAGCGTCCGGCCAGCACCTCGTAGCGGAGTTTCTCCTCGGCATTCATCAGGTTGTAGTCCGAAAGATCGGGGAATTCGAAGCGCAGGTCCGCCGTATAGGAGACCCGCAACTGACCCGGTTCGGGTTTGACCGTCTCGACCACGATGACGCCGTTGGAGGCCTTCGAGCCGTATATGGCTGCGGAGGCGGCATCCTTGAGGACCGTGACGCTGGCGATGCGGTCCATGCTGAGGTTCTGAATCTGAGCGATTTCGACCTCGATACCGTCGAGGATGAAGAGCGGCTGGTTGGCCGTATTGTCATATTCGGTCGTGAGGTCGCCGACGAGGCTGGTTTTTCCGCGGATCTCCAAATCGGGCAACTGGTTGGGGTCGGATCCGAAGGCCCGGTTTTCGACGACGGTCAGGGCCGGTTCCAGGGTTTTGAGACTCTGGAAGATGTTTTTCGTACCGATTGCGCGCAACTCCTTGCCGGTATAGGTAGTTGCCGACCCGGCGAAGCTGTTTTTGTCGCGGCTGTAAATACCCGTCACCACGATTTCGTTCACCTGCGTGGCATCCTCCTTGAGCACCACTTCCAGATCCCGCTGATTGGCGTATTCGACCTCGAAGGGGATCATTCCGACAAAGGTGAAGACGATGGTCTGACGCCCGGCGGGAATTCCCCGCAGCGTGAATTCACCTTTGGCGTCCGTAGCGACACCGATCCGCGGGGTGGACTTCACATATACGGAGGCCCCGACGACGAATTCTCCCTTTTCGTTTTTGACATTGCCCGTGATAATCCGACTGGGGATACTGTCATTGCGGGCGACAACGGATGAAAGAGGAGCAAGCAGCACAACCCCCCCCCACAAAATTTTAGACAATAAAGAGCGCAGTTTCATGAGAGCTGAAACAACCTTACGGTCCATCTGGGCACAAAAAACCGACGGACTGTTTTTTAATTCTACAATTAAATTTTACAAAAACAAGATCAAGTGTTGACGGTCTAAAGATAGAGTTTTTATTTCGAAATAACAAAATCAGACAGCTTCGGGAAAGTGCCACAGAGAGTCCTCGGAGGGGTTATTTGTCATGTTTGAGGCATTTCATGGGCTAATTGCCAACCAGTTACTCGTTGTTAAAAATCGGATTTAAAATCGCAAAAAAAGGAACTGTTAATTTTGTTTTTTCAGGAATTGGATGTATTTTTAAAGGTTTGCCGCAAAAAAATCCTCGTCCACGAAGGATACGACATTCGGTTGACGGAAGTCCATTTCCATGATTTACCCACCTGAAAGGCTTGGAGAAGGGGCAAGAAGCCAGGTTGCTCAAACGCGATGCTGCCAAACTCAAAGACAGCAGGCCTTCGCTCTTCGGAACAAAAAGATGCCGCCGGACGGACCTGGCAATCTTTGCGAGAATTCCTCCGGCGGCTTCGGCTTGTCGTCACCAAACGGGGTGCTTGAATGGCAACAGCCCTATTATTTAGCAAATTTAGTTTCCAAACAACATCATTTCAGCCATTTGTCTGCAAAGCGGATAAAACATTGCCAATCAAACGAGGTCACATCATGTTTTCCCTCTCGAACATGATATCCGACACAGCTCGCAGACAGCGGTTCCCCGACAACGGGCTCGACTGCCGGATCCAATACATCCTTTCCATAAAGCGCATATACGCGGGAGGCCTCCGTCAATGCCAGAAACTCACCCCGGGGATCTGCCCAAATATCGCCGGCCGCACTCGCTACATACAACGGCCGGGGCGCTATCAACGCCAGCAATTCGTGCTGATCGAACGGCAAGGCCTCCTCATTATCGGTGTATATGTCGAAATCCTTGCAGAACCAATGCCGGAAACGGAGAATCCGATGAAGATCCTCGCCGATCCGCCGCTTCGAGAGCGCCGCTCCGCAGCATCCGGAGTCATTCGAAACAACCATCGCAAACCGGGGATCATTCGCCCCGGCCCACAATGCCGCTTTCCCAAGCCGGGAGTGCCCCATGACAGCCACCCGGGAAGCATCGATCCGAGGCTCCCCGGCCGCCAAATAATCCAGAACCCGACTATAGCCCCAGGCCCAAACGGATATGGCTCGGCCCTCGTCTCCCGCGACATCGGCCGATGAAGTCTTGCCGAAAAGAGCCAACATGCTTTTGGGATATTTCCCTTCGAAATCCCCGTTCTCCGCATCGAAAAAGAGATCGTAATAGTGGGCCGTTACAAGGGCATAGCCCGCGTCGATGATGGATTCCAGATCCCAACGCGAAGATTTGTTGCCAACCGGATATTCGGAATATTGCGACGCGATCACCGCCGGATCGGAAGAGACCGTCTGATTCCCCTGGAAGTTGAAGCCCAGAAAACAGGGAACCGGCTTTTCAGAACCATTCGGAAGATAAACCAGCAGCAACACCTTACGGGCCACACCGTTTCTCGTGAAGGTCAACTCGATCTGCCGACGCGTCGCTTTGCCGTGAAGCGCCGACGAACTCTCTTCCACACATTTCGAACTCATACGGACATCCGTACCGGGCAATGTACCGTACATCTTCCGTTGAAAGAGAGACAGCAGTTCTGGGCGACGGGAACGCTCCCACTGCCGCGCCGTACCGACGCGTTGCCCGTTCTCCCGGGTCAACACATCCGGAAGCTCATAGGGTTTGATACGGGACTCCTCGAAATTCGCCTTCGTAAAGGCATACGGAGCATATATCAGCCCGAAATAGTGATAAGAGGGTATCAACCCGCTGCGGAGTCTCGCAAGGAATGAATCGTAATCATCCCGTTTCGCCGACCACGCAATCTCGCTCAATGCCGCCAACCGGGGCAGCAACATATATTGAACCTTGTCGAAGGTATCGATATATTCACTCCACAGATTGGCCTGAATGCCCAGAATATGACGCTCCGTATCCGCATCGAGACCGGCAAAGGGATCGAACGAATAACACTTTTCCATTGGAAGAGAGCCTCCGATTGCCAGGGGCTCCTTATTGCCTTGCGGATCCGTCGTCTGATAATAGTCCAGATAGAAATAGGTGTTGGGGGCCATGACGACATCGTTGCCCCGGGATGCCGCCTTAACACCTCCCGATGCCCCCCGCCAGGACATGACAATGGCATCCGAAGTGACTCCGGCCGTCAGGATTTCATCCCAGCCCAGAATCCGTTTCCCCTTCGGCTGCAGATGTTTCTCCATTCGGGCGACAAGGAGTCCCTGCAACTGGCGCTCCGACTCCAGGCCCAATTCCCGCATCCGGTTTTGGCATTTGGCACATTGCTTCCAGTTGTCCGGTTTTACCTCGTCCCCGCCAATGTGGATGTACGGTCCGGGGAACAGCGCGGCAACCTCATCCAGCACCTCTTCGAAAAAGCGATAAACCGCCTCGTTGCCCAGGCACACGACTTCCGAACTGATCCCCCAGGTCGTCCGCACCTCGTAACCTTCACCCCGGCATCCCAGATGCGGATAGGCCGTCAGCGCCGCCTGCATGTGTCCCGGCATGTCGATCTCCGGGATGATCGTAATCCCGCGATCCGCGGCGTATGCCACAACCTCCCGAATCTGATCCTGCGTGTAGTAACCCCCGTAAGGGGTGCCATCGTACTGTTTGCTCCGCTGGATATGCCCTATCAAGGTCTCCTTGCGGATCGAACCGACCTGCGTCAAAAGCGGATATTTCTTGATCTCGATACGCCACCCCTGGTCGTCGGTCAGATGCCAATGAAACGTATTGAGTTTATGCAGCAGCATCACATCGAGGAACGACTTCACCTCCTCCACCGAAAAAAAGTGACGGCTGCAATCGAGCATCGCCCCCCGATAGGCAAACCGGGGTTTGTCGACGATGCGCAATACGGGCACCTCAAGGCGGCCGCTCCCCGACCAGGCATTCGCCCGGGCGATCAGAATCTGGGACAACGTCTGCAGTCCCCATTGCACGCCGGAGGCAGAGCCGCCGCACACACGAATGCCCCGCTTCGAAATCTCCAGAAGATACTCCTCACCGTCCAAGGCCGGATCGAGCGCAAGTCGAATATCCGCCTTCCGGGCCTTCGTCGAGAGGCTGATCTCGGGCAGCGTCGTTTCCGAAACGATGCGCCGGAACCCCGCGGCTGTCTCCGTACAGCCCGGAGCATACGGTTTGTGGAGCGATTCGATCCAGATTTGCGCCACCGATTCAAGAGCCTTGGTCTCGGCATACACCGCGATTTTCGAATCAAGCGGAACCTTCTCCGTGGATTCTTCCACCAATCCCGGTTGCGGAACAAGATCGACCGCTCCCGCCACACCCCAGCCCAAACAGCAGGCAAGGGTCAACGCCAGACATCGCAATTTGTTCATCGTGTTTTCCCGTTTATATTACTTCCACAAATAGTGTCGTACCCAGTCGATCTCGATTTCGGAAGGAAGGGCCGCATCATCCACAGCTCCACCCCACTCCTCGTTGATGATTTGCATGTCGAGGAACAGGTAGACGGAGCTGTAGAACGGGAACTGCCCCTCTTCCGTCGTTTCAATACGCGGATAGGACAGGGTCTTCTCCCCGTCGATCAGGAAGATCAGCTCGTCGGGCCACAACTCTACGGCGTAAACATGGAACTCCTCCGGGTTCAACGTCACCTTCACCTGATTGACCGGATTGTCCTCGTACCCCAGATCGTAGGTGTAGTGGGAATGAACGGTCTGATAGACGGCATCCTGCTTGTTGTAACGCTCCATAATATCGATCTCTCCGCCCCACGGCCAGGTCGTTCCGGCCCAGGAGCCGGTCCATATCGCCGGCTGCGAACCCTGCACGCCCTTGATCCGCGCCCGGACCTCGATACGCCCCGGTTTGAACTCTTTCAAATTCTTGGAGTAAATACCGCCGGTCAGATAAGGAACGGGATCCGCTTCAAGATCGTCGTTGACGATCGCCTTCATGACGATGCACCCGTCCCGGAATTCATAGCAGCGCGGATCCGACGACATATACCGCAACGCCGTCGTATTGGCCCGCTGAACGACACTCCAGACCGATTCATCCAGATAACCCTTGTCGAATTCATCCTCCCAATCGAGCTTCCATTTCGGCTCCACGGGAACGGGATTCAGCGTAAACGTGAAAGTATAGGCTTTCAGCAGGTCCGTCGGGGAGACCAGGGTCAGCACGATATCGTAACGTCCCGCGTCGCCCGACTCCGGAGCATAAACCGTCAGGCTCTCTTCGTCCAACGTAGCCCGCCAGCCGTCCGGAACGGAGAAAAAAGCCTCCTTCACGTTCGTATAATCCACCGGGTACTTCATCTCTTCGCCCAGGCAAACCTCCTCACCCTCGGTATAGTGCGCGATGGAGAACACCAGCGTATTGGTCACCCGTACTTGCAGCGACTCCCCGGTCTTCAGGTCGAAATGCATGATCCCCGTCTCCTCGTCATAGCGCACATCGGAGAAAAAGGCATTTCCCGTAGCACTGTTCGCCTGAAAGGCATTGACCGGAAGCCCATTGCCGTCGAGCATCCGCGTCCAGGTCCCGCCGCCGTCAACCGACACGGTCCAATATCCGTCGGCATCCAGCGCTATTTCAGGCGTAACACCGTCGATCGCAAGCGCATTGTCGGCTCCCTCGACCCGTTCGAACGTCTCTCCGCCATCCATGGAGTAGATAAACTCTCCCTGATCATTGACCCCGATCATCGGAACAACGGCTTCGAGCCGATCCCCGAAGGTAACCTCCACCTTCTGTCCATCGCTCAACGTCAGCACATAACCGATCACCGTATCCGTTTCATCCAGTTTCTGCTGGAAATCGGTGATCAGAATCTTCTCGTTGAAGAGGGCGGATACCGCCATCGCATTGTCATTTACGACCTCAACCAGATTCTCCAAGGCCGCGAGACGTTCGTTCTGATCGTCGATCCGGTCCCGGAGTTCATTCACTTTCGAGCAGCCCGCCAACAACAGAAGCAGCGCTGCAAATATTCCTGTTCTTTTAAACATATGCTTCATTTTTAATCGATTTCCCTACCTATTCCCAGACATAATGCCGGACCCAGTCGATCTCCATCTCGACCGGCAAATCGGACGGATCAACCGCTCCGACCCATTCGCCGCCAAGCTGCATGTCGATGATCAGATACTGATCCCGATAAAACGGAAACTGACCCTCGTGCTGCGTCTCGATCTTCGGGTAAGCAAATGTCCGCACTCCGTTCACATGGAACACAAGCGAATCGGGCCAGATGTCCACCCCGTACACATTGAAAGCATCCACCCGAATCCCCGCCGTCGCATACTGCCGAGGGGACTTCTTGAATCCGAGATTCACCGTATAATGGGAATGAGCCGTCTGATATACCAGCGAATCGTAGTTGAGATGCTCCATGATGTCGATCTCTCCGCCATGCGGCCACGGAGTGCCGTCGAAGGCCCCCATCCAGATCGCCGGCCAGGCTCCGCGGGCACTCTGCAGCCGGGCTCGGACCTCAATCCGGCCGGGACGCAACGCCTTCTTGCCCCGAGCCCAGATCCCGCCCGTCAGATAAGCGGCCGTATCGGCACGACGGTCGTCATTCACAATGCCTCGGAGGATCAACAGGCCGTCACGCAAGTCATAGCACCGTTCATCGTTGCTCATGTACTTGAATGCCGGGGTGCGGGCCCGCCGGATCTTGCTCCACACCGAACTGTCGAGCCGAGAGCCCTCGAAATCATCCATCCAGACCAGTTTCCAGCCCGGCTCCGCCTTCGTGCCCTGCAGGAACGGCCCGAACAGAAACACGCTCGCGGCCAATATGAATACGGATAGTTTCCCTGCGTTCATACGTCCAATCAGAATACCGTGATTTTGAACTCCTTCACCAACTGGGAGGCTCCGGCATAATTGGTATTGATCCCGACAAACGTCACCACATAGGTCCCAGGCTCCTCCCAGGTATATTCATAGGAGGTCATGTAGTTCTGCATGTCCTTGATCACCAACGGCTGATCGTTCTGTACGGCCGTCAGCGGCATGGGATCGGAGATCAACCACCCGTCGATGTCGAAATCAAGCTCCGTGTTGCTGACGCCCTGCAAGATGAGATCAGCACCGCTCTTGTTGAAATTGATATACCCGTTGCCGTTGTTGATCGCATACGGATTGTCGTCATAGTGGGAATTCATCATGACGGACGTCCATTCGATATTGCGGATATTGACGGAATTCTCCCCCTGACCGAAATCGGTAACGAGATCCGCATTGATCCAATAGGTTCGTTGAGATATAGCCTCTTCCGTCTCCGGATTGGTGCGGGTCGGGTGCCAGTGGAGCGCGATGGTGCACTTGTCGACATACTCCTTCAAATCGAACTCATGCGTATACCACACTCGCTGGGTGCCATCCTGATAATCACACTTCACCCAACCCTCCATGCCGTTCTCCACCATCTCGCGGATCCGGGCCCGATCGGCCTCGGCATCCGTACCGGTCAATCCGTCGAACGTATCGGAAAGGTAAATGTCCAAAGCGCCCTCATAACCGTACAGACACTGAATATCCATGACGAATTGCGCAGCCCGGATATCCGAAGGCGCCACGACGTAACGATTATAATATTTATACTCATGCCCCACCTCGCCGGAGTAGAAGAGCAGGTTGTCGACATTCCCCGAAATATCGAACCGGACAGGCTCGCCGGCCCGATACGTGTTCGCTTCGTTCAATCGAACATTGTAGTCCGCTTCCACATAATCCTGATTCTCGCAGGAAACAGAGACGAGTGCGGCGAACAATGCCGAGACAAAAAGATATTTTTTCATGATTCGTTTCATTTACGGTTTACCAAAGCGGGTGCTGTTCCAGATTGGGATTGACGCCGAGCTCGATCGACGGAATCGGCAGAACGATATGACGCTCCTGAATCGATGCCAGACGGGCTGCATACGCCGCCGTATTTCCGGTTGCCGACCAGCGCAGATCCAAGGTCCACTCCGCATATTTGCGCATCTGCTCGACCAGAATCCCCCAGCGCACGAGATCGTATTTGCGAATCGCCTCGAAGCAGAGCTCTCGCGCCCGCTCGTTGCGAACGAGCGACTGAAAGGCCTCATAAGAGGTATATTCCGAGAAGGGACGGGTCTTGATCTTCGCCCGGTCACGGACCTCCTTCACATAATCATAGACATCTTCCGTCGGCGCCTTGTAATACTCGTTATAGGCTTCGGCATACATCAGCAGCACATCCGCATAACGCAGAATCGGGAAGTTGATCTGCGTATAGAGGCTCGGCGAGGAGCGGACCCCTTCGTAGATGGTCTCCCGGCGGAATTTCCCGCAATTCCGCATTCCGCCGCCCACCGTAGGATCATCCGTCGTGGAGACGCCGCTGTACACATACGGAGTCTTGTCGATTCCGGCCGTACAGGTCGTCTTTCCGTCTTCCGAACCTCCATAGGGGCCGACAAGCGTCGATCCGGCATAGTTGTAAGGCGGAATATTCCAATCCTGGCGGGCATCCGTAATCCGCGGCAGCGCATTCTCATCATCCGTACGATCCGTTTGCCAATAGAGATCCCACAGGTAGAGCGAGGCGTTGTAGAACGCATAGGCATAGTTGCAATTACCCTTGTCGTAGTTTCCGCTCGGAGAGCTCTGCAAGCCGTTCAACTCCCCGATCCGGCCGTTCGTCCAGTGGTTCGCATCCTCGCGGTTGCCTTTGAACTCCACCTCCCACATCGATTCCCGATATTCGGTATCGTACTGATCCGAGATCATCTTGATGAAAATGTCCGAATAGTCGGGGTTCAGCCGATGGAGCCCGCTGTCGATAACGGCCTTGCTGTAATTCATCGCCAGTTTGTAATACTCGTCCGCCGAGTCTGCACCCCGGTCGACCGTGGCGCCGGCCGTAAACAAACAAACGCGCGCCAGAATGCCCTGGGCCGTCGTGCGCGTCACACGCGACGGGGCTATGCTCAAATCCTCGGACAGTTCATTCAGGCAGGCGTCCATCTCGGAGACCACCCATTTAAGTACGTCATACTGCGGAGTTTTGGCAATCTGAAGCTGTTGGGCGTTGGTATTTTCGAAATCCAGCAGCGGCACATCACCCCAGCACTGAGCCAGCAGAAAATGATAGTAGGCCCGCATGAAACGTGCTTCATAGTAGTAGCTCCGAGCCGATTCCAGATCCGAATCCTGCATGGCATTCATAAAGGCATTGGCATTTTTGATTCCCTTGTAAATCGCCACCCAAAGGTTGTAGATCTCGATCGAGCCGGCACTGTGCTCCAAAATCTGAATCTGATAGGTTGCCGTCGCCGAACGACAATACGAAAGGTCGTCATTCAACGAGCAGATGATGGAGTAGTTACTTCCATAAAAATCCTCGTTGTTCATCACGCCGTACACTCCCGCCAAACCGTACAAGGCCTCCTGTTCGGTATTATAGTAGGTATCCTTCATGATCACGGTGGGCTCCACGTCCAGCAGGCTGCAAGAGGCCATCGCCATCGACGACAGGGCCAACCACGCTAATTTTCCTATTCTCTTCATAGTACGTTTCAATTAAAAGGTGAATGAAATACCGCCCGTCACACTGAAAGCCCGCGGATAGGCCGACCAGTCAAAGCCGGGGGTCAGAACGGAATTACGGGTGGAGACTTCGGGATCCACTCCGGAATAGTTCGTCCAGGTGTGTACATTTTCCAACGAAACATAGACCCGCATCGTATCGAAATAGAGTTTCCGCAAAAGACGTCTGGGCAGCGTATATCCCAACGTGATGTTTTTCAACCGCAGGTAGGAGCCGTCCTCGACCACACGCTGCGAGTAGACATCCATCCCCTTGGCTCGGATCCGGGGAATATCGCTGTTCGGATTCTTCACCGCATCGTAGTGGTTCGAATAACTCGTATACTGATTGAGCTCGCTTTTCTGTCCGGCTTCAAAAACATACCGGTTGGCATTCAGAACGTCATTCCCGTAACACCACTGGAAGAAAATATTGAGATCGAATCCGTAGAAATTGAACGTATTCGTAAATCCGCCCGTATGGATGGGCTGTCCACGGCCGATTACGGTACGGTCGTTGTCATCAATGATTCCGTCGCCGTTGATATCCTTATATTTGGGATCTCCCGGGCGGATATTCTCCTTGCCGATATTCGACAGATAGGGTATGCCCGTTTTGAGAGATGTTCCGTTGTTAAAATCCTCCTCCTTGTAGGTGCCTTCGTAAAGATAGCCGTACATGAGGCCGGTCGACTTCCCGACCTGGGAGATGTAGGGATACTGGCTGTTGTAGTCCATGTTCCACGAAAGGCGCGAGAAGAGCGAATATTGATTCTCGTTCAGGGCAAGGATCGTATTCCGGTTGAAGGCAATATTGAAATTCATATTCCACTCGAAATGGCGCGTCCGGACAGGAACGGCATCGAGCGTGAGCTCCAAACCCTTATTCCGCATGGAACCGACGTTGAGCATGGCCGTCTGATAACCCGACGTGGACGGGATCGTTGCCTCCAGCAGCAGATCGTATGTGTTTTTCAGATAGACGTCGGCCGTCAGTTTCAACCGATTGTCGAATACCCCGAAATCAAGACCGGCATTGTACTGTTCGGTGGTCTCCCATTTGAGCTGGTCATTGCTCATGTTCGAGGGATAATAGCCCGGAACGATCTGTCCGTTAAAGACGTAGTCCATGCTCGACGTGCTGCCGGGAAGCGTCGTTATCTGGCTGTAAAAATCATAGGGCGTCGTTGTCCGGTTGTTGCCGGTACGACCCCACGAAACCCGGAGTTTACCCGTACTGAGCCAGGAAGCCTTCTTGAACCAGTTTTCCCGATTGAAGTTCCAGGAGAGACCGACGGACGGGAAATAGCCCCAACGATTGCTTTTCGGGAATTTCGACGAGCCGTCCATACGGAACGAAGCCGTCAGGTAATACTTGTATTTGTAATTGTAGTTCAATCGGAAAAGTCCCGACACAAGAGCCCAATTGTACTCATACGGTGTCACGGTCTGATAATCTCCCGTATGGAGTCCGTTCAATCCGAGGGCTTCGGTCGTCATATTGTTCGAAACGACGCCCTGATAGGTTTGAGTTTGCCCCTGCATCGTAAAACCACCGAGCAACTGCAAATGATGCGCATTTTGCACATGTTTGTCCCAGGTCAGCGTATTTTCATTGAGCCAGGAGGTCGTATTCGTATAATACACCCCGCCGTTGATACCTTTGCCCGAACGGGATCCGGCATATCCGGTTGCGGTCTGCGAACCGTTGAACTCCTCGCGTTTGCGGTTGTTGATCGTATAACCGCCGGAGATCTTCAAACGAAGCCCCGGAATGATGTCATAGTTGAAAGCACCGTTTGCTGCCAGATAGTCCAACGTATTCTTCCGATACTCGTTGCGGACGGTCTTCGCCGGATTGAACCGGTAATCGGCACTGTCGTCGAGATTCTCGTCCATGTAGTCATCCAGCAGGGAGCCTCCGTCCTTCATCAGATAGAGCGGTTTGTAGGGTCGATAGCCGAGCAGGGAGTAGATGAACCAGCTCGAAGCGGTCTGCTGCGACGAGGGATTCGTCGGGTTCATGCCGCTCGTGATCGAGCGCGAGTAGTTGACATTCAGATCCAGGCGGATTTTCTTGCCCAGATTCTGGGAGAAGTTGACCTTCCCCTGATAGCGTTGGAAATTCGAATTGACGATGATACCATCCTGGTCCATGGCCGAGAGACCGACGTTGTAACGGGTTCCGGAGGCTTTGCTGCCGCCCGACAACGAAACGTTGTACTGCTGCATCAGGGCCGTGCGATAAACATTGTCCTGCCAGTCGACCCCTTCCACGTTTTCGTAATCGGCCAGCGTATACAGATGGGAGGGATCGTCCGGATTCCGGACATACGGATTCGACGTAGAACCAATGGCTTCGTAAAAATCAAACATGTAGCTGACGAACTCATAGGCATCCATCATCTCCGGCTTGTTGAGAATCGTGCTGACGGTCCAGTTCGCGGAGAAATTGACCTTGGGTTTTCCCTCCACACCCTGCTTGGTTGTGATGACGATCACGCCGTTGGCGCCACGGGCTCCGTATATGGCCGTGGCGGAGGCATCCTTCAACACGTCGATGGACTGGATGTCCGCCGGATTCAATGCGACGGCCATCGAACTTTCGGTCGGGAATCCGTCGATGACATAAAGAGGCTCGTTGCTCTGGGTCAGCGAGTTGTTGCCTCGGATCGTAATACTGGCTTCCGCACCGATCTGGCCGTCTCCGCTGGAGACCACGACTCCGGCAATCTTACCGGCAATCGCCTGGTCGAAGTTGGAATTGGTGGTTTTGACCAGTTCATCCATTTCGACCTTGCCGACCGACCCGGTCAGGTCGCGCCGCGCCACGGAACCATAACCTACACTTACGATCTCGACCGCATCAAGCGCCAACTTGTCCTCTTCGAGCGTCACATTAACGACACTCTTGCCGGACAACCGGATTGTTTGGGTCTGATAACCAAGATACGAAAAGACCAAGGCCGCCTTTTCCGGTACGGAGATATGATAAATTCCCCGGGTATCGGACGTCGTTCCATTAGAGGTTTTGTCCTCCTGATAAATGGTTACGCCAACGATAGGCGCACCGGACACATCCGTCACCTTTCCCGTTATTTGGACATTCTGTGCAAACAGGAATCCGGGACAGATTGTCAGCAAGAGAAAGAAAAATTCTATCTGTTTTTTCATGATTTCGCATTTTTACGGTTACTACCTTTGTGCTCCATAGGAAGCATAGGTCGAATTCGGGATGAAAATACCGCTCTCCACGTCGAACGTACCTCCCGAGAAGGGATCCTCCTTGCTGTTGATGATCTGCTGATAACCCGGCAATGTCAATTCGTTCGGATT
>DXDA01000053.1 GCA_019115745.1 Candidatus Alistipes intestinigallinarum | reverse complement strand
GCCTGGGAGTTTGCCAACTACGCCTACGTCATGCAGCACGCCGACGAGTGGATCGGCACGGAGGACAAGGATTATACGTTCCGTTCGCTCGTGCAGGCCAGCGTGATGAACCAGCTCTACTACTCGTTCGTAAGCGTCTCGGCCAATCTCGGGGGCATCTACCTCAACGAGAAGTACGAGAACGACCCGCTTCCGACCTACACCGCGGTACCGCGCGAACGCCAGCGCCGGGCCCTGCGCTACATGCTCGAACAGTTGGAGGAGATGTCGTGGCTCGACAACCACCGGCTGAACGAGGATGTGATCGAGGTGGTGTCGCTGGGCGAATACTGCCAGGACATGCTCAGCGAGGTGATCTTCAAGAGCCTCTCGACGCTGGACCTGAGCGCCTCGAAATCGGAGGATCCCTACACGCAGCGCGAAGCGATGCAGGAGTTGCGCGACTATATCCTGCGGGACGTCGCCGCGGGTCGGGAGTCCACCGAGGCGAACCTCGCCCTGCAGCGGCGCCTGCTGATCGACGTCATCCGGAAGGCCGGGGTGCTGGAACCGACCCGCAAACGGGCAGCGGCTTTCGCCGATCCGGAGCCGGTCTTCGGTCCGACCGCCGCAACACGCGTCCCGAGCACCGATCCGGCGTTCGCCCCGCTTCCCGACAAGGCCCGCCTCATCCGCGAATCGCACCTGCAACGCACGTTGTCGGGGCGCAGTCCGGAGGAGATCGAAGGGATGCGGCCGCTGCGGTCGATCGCCTTCCGGGTTCAGCCCTCGACGGATTACAACTACTATGAGATGCTGCTCAACATGCAGCAAACCTATCGGCAGGGACTCCGGAGCGGCGCTTCGGAGCGCATGAAGAAGCACTACCGCTACATGCTGCTGGCCATCGAACGGGCCCTCAAGGTCGAGTAGCCTCCGCCGAACAGACTTCTCGGGCACTCCGGTCTGCCGGTTTGCCAAAGGCACGAAAAAACCCGATACGGATCTCCGTATCGGGTTTTTCGTTATTCCGAACGACGGGGAGGCGTCATTCCGCCGCCAGGGAGACCCCTTGTTCAGCACCTCAGATTCAGCACCTCAAATTCAGCGCCTCCCTGTTCAGCGTCTCCCTGTTCAGGCCTCCGGGTTCAGCTCCTCTTGTTCTGTTTCCCCCCCCCTGTTCAGTCCGGCACCGCGTCCTACTCGTAGAGTCCGGACTTGAGGCGCTCGACCTCCTCGCGGGTGAGGAAACGCCACGCCCCGCGCTTGAGGTTCTTCTTCGTCAGACCGGCGTAGTAGACGCGGTCGAGTTTCGTGACGGTATAGCCCAGGAACTCGAAGATGCGGCGCACGATGCGGTTGCGGCCCGAGTGGATCTCGATACCGATCTCCTGCTTGTTCTCCTTGACGTAGGAGATCTCGTCGGCGAAGATCTCACCGTCTTCGAGCGTGATGCCCTCGGCGATGCGGTCCATGTCGGCACGCGTCAGGGGTTTGTCGAGCGTCACCTGGTAGATCTTCTTCTTTTGGTAGGAGGGGTGTGTGAGCTGCTTGGTCAGGTCTCCGTCGTTGGTGAAGAGCAACAGTCCGAGGCTGTTCTTGTCCAGGCGCCCTACGGGGTAGATACGCTCCGTGCAGGCCCCCTTGACCAGCTCCATGACCGTCTTCCCGGCGTGCGGGTCGTCGAGCGACGTCACATACCCTTTGGGTTTGTTCAGCACCAGGTAGACCTTCTTCTCGCCGCGGACGGGTTCGTCGTTGAAGCGCACCTCGTCGGTCGGGAGGACCTTCGTACCGAGTTCGGTCACGATCTTGCCGTTGACCGAGACCACCCCGGCGAGGATGAAGTCATCGGCCTCACGCCGCGAGCAGATGCCCGACTGGGCAATGAAGCGGTTCAGCCGCATCTCGCCGGTCTGCACCGCCGGATCGTATTTCGGATAGGAGACCGGCTTGTCGGCACCCTTGCGGGAGCGTTTGTCGAAGGTGCGGCCCTCGGTGCCCTTGGCAGCGAACTTGCCGCCCTTGGGGCCCTTGCGGTCGTCGAATTTTCCGGAACGTTTTTCGCCATAGGCGGCTTTGGGGCCTTTGGGTCCGTAGCTCCGCGGACGCTCCCCCTCCTCACGGCGGGAATGCTCCCCGGCGAAGCGCGGCTTGTCGCCGAACGTACGGCGCGGGCGCTCCTCGTTGTAGCGGTTATCGGAATCACCGTAGGTACGGCGCGGACGGTCGTTGTGTTCGAAACGGGAATGCTCCCCGTAGCGGGGTCTCTCGCCGTAGCTGCGCTGCGGGCGCTCATCGCCGTAGCGGTTGTCGCGTTCGCCGAACGTGCGGCGCGGACGCTCCTCGTCCTCCCGGCGGGGATGTTCGAAACGGGGCCGGTTTTCGGCCGTAAAGTTGGGGTTGTACGACGCCCGGGATTCGGGACGGTACGGATGGGACGGTTGCTCCGAATCGGCAGCGTCACGCTGCAAACGCGGGCGACGCTCGACACGCTCCGCCGTAGCGATCACGGTGCGTTTGCGCTTGTCGCGTGCGAAGCGTTCGAGCACCGGGGTCGAGTCGTTTTTCGAATCTTTCATGTTCGTATCTTCTAATAAGATGAATTTGCGCGGCAAAGGTAATCCATTTTTCCGGATTCCAACACATTGCGTGCCCGAAATCGAGAAAAAGCCTTTCGGAACCTGAAAATCGCCGCTTTTGTCCTATCTTTGCACCCGTTATGCAGCGAATGAACCGCGAAATACTGCGCCTGGCGCTCCCGAACATCGTCTCGAACATCACCGTCCCGCTCATGGGCCTCGTCTCGACGGGCATTGCCGGACACTGGGGCGAGGACTCCGCCGCAACGATCGGCGCCCTGGCCATCGGCGTATCGATCTTCAACTTCATCTACTGGAACTGCTCGTTCGTGCGCATGGGCACCAGCGGCCTCACGGCCCAGGCCTTCGGGGCCGGGAACTACCGCGAATGCACGAACATGCTGGCCCGGGCCCTTGCCGTGGCGGGCGTCATGGGGTGCGTGATGCTCCTGCTCCAGTACCCGCTGGGCGAGCTGGCGCTCTGGGCCATGAACGGCGGCGAGATGACCCGCGCCTACTTCTACACCCGCATCTGGGCCGTACCCGCGGGTATCCTGCTCTTCGGCTTCAACGGCTGGTTCACCGGTATGCAGAACGCCCTCTTCCCGATGATCACGGCCGTGACGGTCAACCTGATCCACCTCGGCTGCAGCCTCGCCTTCGCCTTCGGGCTCGACCTCGGGATCGTCGGCATCGCCTGGGCCTCGGTCGTGGCACAATGGTGCGGCGTGGGGCTGGCCTCGCTGCTGCTCATCGCCAAATACCGACCGCTGCTGACCTCGATCCGCTGGTCGGAGGTGCTGGACCTGCAGCCCCTGCGGCGCTTCTTCGTGATCAACCGCGACATCATCCTGCGTACGCTCTGCATCGTGGCCGTCTATACCTTCTTCACCGGCGCCTCGGCCCGCATGGAGGACCGCACGCTGCTGGCCGTGAACGCCCTGCTGCTGGAGCTCTTCACCCTCTTCTCCTACATGAACGACGGCTTCGCCTACGCCGCCGAGGCCCTCACGGGACGCTTCATCGGGGCCCGCGACCGCCGGTCGCTCGGCGAGTGTCTGCACCGCTGCCTGCTTTGGGGCACGCTCGTGTCGGTGGCGTTCGTGGGGATCTACCTCATCTGGTGGCGCGACCTGGTGGGGCTCTTCGTCGACCACGCGGCGCCGAACGCCTCGCAGATCGTCGAGCTGGCCGGGCGCTATATCGTCTGGATCATCCTGATCCCCATCGCCTCGGCCATGCCCTTCATCATGGACGGCATCATGGTCGGCGCCACCGAGACGCGCGTCATGCGCAACTCGATGTTCGGCGCCACGGCCGCCTATTTCGCCATCTTCTACGCCCTGCGGCCGTGGATCGGCAACAACGCCCTCTGGCTGGCCTTCACGCTCTACATGTTCCTGCGGGGCGTCCTGCAATACCTCATGACCCGCGGCCTGCGGACCATCCGCGAAAAGGCGTAGAGCCCGCCCCTGTACGCAAGCGACCGGCCCCTCCGCAGTTCGGAAGGACCGGTCCCTTTTTTTCGGCATCTCCGGCCAACGGTCATTGCTGTGCCCCGGCACCCCGACCCTTCTCCGGAAGCGGTGCCACAGGAAGCCAGTCACTGCGGAAAGCCTCCGAACCGGTCTTCCGGGCGAAGATCTGCTCCGGCGTATAGGCTGCGGCTTCGTCGTCGGTCAGCGCCCGCGACCACGCCACCCGTCCCGAGCGGTCGGCACCCGGGCCAAAGCAACCGAATTCGGCATAAAATACATCGCCTTTGCGGGCCGAGTCGTGCCAGTCGCGCCACCCTTCGGGACGGATCGCCGCCGGCAACTCACAACGAATCCACACCGTCCGGGCGGTCGATTTCCAGGGACGCCCCAGATAGAGGCGCGTCACCCCCTCGGCCACGGTCACCCGGCAATCCCGGAAGACATAGCCATAGCGGTTTCGCTCGGTGGTCGAGGCGGCGGTCAGGAAACTGTCGGCCTTGCCGTGGATCCGGCAGCGGTCGAAGAGGACAATCGACGGGCCGAAGATGAAATCCGTCGTCCCCTCGATCCAGGAATCCGTGACGTAAACGCGCGAGACGTATCCCTTCGTGAAGAAGGTGTCCTGATCGCCGACGAGGCGGCAGCCGTCGATGCAGATGCGGTCGCCGCGGGTTTCGAGCGCCACGGCCTGCCCGACACGCCCGGCATCGTTCTCGACGGTGACGCCCTCCAGCACCACATCGTCGGCCTGCAGCGACATCGTCCAGGTGTCGTAAGTGGTCATTTCATAGCCGTCGACAACCTTTCCGGAGTGGTCGTTCCAGACGATGCGAACCCGTTCGGGACCGCCCACACCGACGATCCGCACGCAATCCTTGTAGACATCCAACGTCACCTTCTCGCGGTACGTGCCGGGCAGGATGCGGACGGTGCGCCAGCCGTCGGGCTTCGAGGGCAGGGCGTCGAAGCACTCCTGCACGGTGCGGAAATCGCCCCCACCATTGCAGTCGACCGTATAGACGGGCTCCCCGGCAAAGGCCCGGACCGCAAAAAGAGAACAAAAAGCAAAAAGAGTCAGCAATTTCATCCTTCGCATCCATTTTGTTTCACATCTGCTACCCAAACCCGCAAGCCCCCTCCGAGGGGGGGGGTTGGGGAAGGGTCAGATTTGCATACGACGCCGCAGGCGGCGGGCAACAACCGGAAGATGGCCGTTACCGGTCGATCCCGGAAGTCCACAAATCCCTACAACGTCACGCCCGACTTGAAGATGGCAATCTCCTTGAAGCCCGTGCGTTCGTGTTTGAGGGGTTCGCCGTCGGCCGTGGCGAGGATCTTGTCGATCAGCCGCTCCAGCACGGCGTGCGGCTCCTCGTCCTCGACGAGCGTTCCGGCGTTGAAGTCGATCCAGTTGGCCTTGAACTGCGCGAGCGGCGTGTTGGTTGCGATCTTCATCGTCGGGACGAACGACCCGAAGGGCGTGCCGCGCCCCGTGGTGAAGAGCACCATCTGACACCCCGACAAGGCCAGCGCCGAGGCTGCCACCAGGTCGTTGCCCGGGGCCTGCAGCAGATTCAGCCCCTGCTTCACAATCGGCTGCGCATAGCCCAGCACGTCGACCACGGGCTGTGCCCCGCCCTTCTGCACACACCCCAGCGACTTCTCTTCGAGGGTCGTGATGCCGCCCTTCTTGTTTCCGGGCGAGGGGTTTTCGTAGATCGGCTGGTCGTACTTGCGGAAGTAGCCCTTGAAGTCGTTGATCAGGTGCACCGTGCGGTCGAAGACCCCGCCGTCCGTAGCGCGGTCCATGAGGATCGTCTCGGCGCCGAACATCTCCGGGACTTCGGTCAAGACGGTCGTGCCGCCCTGGGCAATCAGCCAGTCGGAGAACACCCCCACCAGCGGATTGGCCGTGATGCCCGAAAAGCCGTCCGAACCGCCGCACTTCAACCCCACCTTGAGGTAAGACAGCGGCAGCGGCTGACGACGATCGGATTTCGTGCGTTCAACCAACTCGCGGCAGATCTCGAAACCCGTCTCGATCTCGTCCTCGACCTCCTGGGCGATGAGGAACTTCACGCGCTCGTCGTCCCACTCGCCGATCTCCTCCTGGAGCGCCGCCACCTGGTTGTTCTCGCAGCCGAGCCCCAGCACCAGCACCGCACCGGCATTCGGATGCTTGACCAGTTGGGCCAGCGCCCGCCGCGTATTGGCATGGTCGTCGCCCAGTTGCGAGCAGCCGTAGTTATGCGTGTAGACGCGCACATCGTCCAGATGCGAGCAGTCGCATTCGCGGCGCACCCGCTCGGCAATGGCCTGCGCCTGCCCGTTGACGCACCCCACCGACGGCACGATCCACAACTCGTTGCGGATACCCATCTGCCCGTTGCGGCGCAGGTAACCCTGCACCGTGACGTCGCGCTTCGGAATATCGAGCGGATAGACCCGCGGCGTATAGGTATAGGTGAGGTCGTCGTGCAGGTTGGTTTTCAGGTTGTGCGAGTGGATCCACGTCCCGGCTGCCACGTCGCACGTGACATGGCCGATCGGATAGCCGTACTTGATGACGTTCTCCCCTTCGGAGAGGTCGCGCAACGCAAACTTGTGCCCCCGGGCCACCGCCTCACGGAGCGTCACCACCCCGCCATCGATCTCCACGCGTTCGCCTGCAGCGAGATCGGCCAGCGCCACGGCCACATTGTCCGCAGCATTGATTTTCAAGAATCGTTTCATAAACTCCTGTGGTCTGAAAAAAAGCGGAGCCGGACCCTCCGGCCCTCCGTCATCCGGCTTCCGGCCCGTCCGCTCCGCCTTTTCGGGAAAATGCTATTTCGTCAAAAACTTGTCCAGCGCACCCTTCATGCCCAGCGACTCGATATCGCGGAGATAACCGGCCACAGCCTCCACGAATCCCGGAACCTCCGAGAAATCCACCGTGAAGATGCCGCTCTCGCGCACGATCTTCGAGACCGTTTCGTCGAGGTCCTCCGAGTTCCAGTTCGTGCGGATGTAGTCGACGAACTCCTTCGTGTCGTCGGGTTCGAAACCGCTCTTCGGGCCGTAGAGCGACATCAGCGCCGCAAAGGTGAAGCACTCGCGTGCGGCCAGACGCCCGGCCTTGAACCAGTTGTCCTTCACGGTCGGATAGTTCCGCGCCTCCCATTTCGAGAGCGAGTTGAGCGAGATCGACCGCAGCATGTGCTTGATGTAGGGGTTGTAGAAGCGTTCGAGGATACCCGCGGCGAACTGCTTCAGCTCCTCCTGATCCTCCTCGATCATCGGGATCACCTCCTCGGCAACCATCTCGTTGATGAAACGCTCGATGGCGGGCGTATTGAAGGCATCCATCACCGTCTCGCAGCCCATTTGCAGCGCGATGGGGACCATGCCCGTGTGGGAACCGTTCAGGATGCGGACCTTCTTGTCGCGGAACTGCTTGATCGACGGCATGAAGATCACGTGCAGACCCGCCTTGTCCAGCGGCAGCTCCTTCATCACCTCCTTGTAGCCCGGGCCGCCGATCGCCCACAGGTGGTACAGCTCGGCCTTCACCACGAGGTTGTCGTCGTAGCCCAGCTCCTCCTTGATCTCGTTGATGGTGTCGCGCGGGAAGCCCGGCACGATACGGTCGACCAGCGTGTCGCAGAAGTGGCAGTTGCGCTCCACCCAGTCGATGAAGTCGGCGCCCAGGCCGTTGTACATCGCGTGGCGGATCACATACTCGTGCAGCGTCGAACCGTTGTTCTCGATCAGCTCGCAGCAGATGATGCACAGACCCTTCGTCGGATCACCGTTGAAGTGCTTGAAACGCTTGTAGAGCAGCGCCGTCATCTTCGCCGGGTAGGATTTCGGCGGACGCGCCTCCAGATCGTCGCCCTCCTCGTAGCGGATTCCCGCCTCCGTGGTGTTCGAGATCGTGATCTTCAGCTCCGGCGAGAGGAAATAGTGCTCGTACTTCTCGTAATCGACATAGGGGTTGAACGAATCCATGACGCTCTTCACCAGCCGCACGTTCTTCTTCGGCTGGCGGTTCTCGATGCCCTCCAGGTAGACGTGGTAGAGGTTGTCCTGCTTGTGCAGCAGGTCGATCATGCCGAGCACCTTGTGTTCGGGATCGATAATGGGCTGGCAGATGGCCACACCCGAATTCATGACTCCCTTCTCGTTGGCGATGTCGATTTGCCAGTCGACAAAGGCCCGCAGGAAGTTACCCTCCCCGAACTGCAGGATACGAACGGGGCGGTCAACCGTTTCAACGGTCGACTTGTTCAGTTCTTTCAACATGTTTTTCAGGAATTTGAGCCCGGAAGGGGCCGACGGCGGGAATCATACGCCGCCGTCGGTCCGGACTCGGGAAAATTATTCGATAACGATAGGCTTGTACTTCGGAACCAGCGTCTTCATGATCGCCCACGCCACCAGATAGGCCACGGCGCAGATGCAGAAGATGATCATGTAGCCGGCTTCCTTACCGTCGAAGCCCATGAAGCGGAACGCATCGCCCATCTGCTCCGAGTGGGTGAAGAGCGCACCGGCTCCCTTGTTGATCAGGAACGATCCCACACCGCCGGCCATACCGCCGATACCCGTAATGGTAGCGATAGCCGATTTGGGGAACATGTCACCGATCGTCGAGAAGAGGTTGGCCGACCAGGCCTGGTGTCCGGCACCGGCCAGACCGATGATGATGGCGGGCCACCATACCGAGTAGGTTCCGGCCCCCTGCGCGAAGAGCGCGGGCAGCGGCAGGAAGGCGAAGATCAACATCGCCAGCATACGTCCGGCATAGGGGTTCATGCCCTTGCGGTCAACGAAGAGTTTGGGCAGGTAGCCGCCGAAGATCGACAGCACCGTCACGATGGCGTAGAGCATGAAGATCAGGGCAATACCCATTCCGGAGCTGGACGAATAGCCGTACTGGTCCGAGAAGTAGGCCGGAGCCCAGAAGAGGTAGAACCACCACACGCCGTCGGTGAAGAACTTGCCGGTGATGAACGACCAGGTCTGCCGGTAGGTGAAGCAGCGCCAGAACGGAATGACCTTTTCGGGCTTTTCGGCTGCGGCCTTGGCCTCGGCGGCCGACACCTCGGCGTCATCCTGATGGATGTAGGCCAGCTCGGCCTCGTTCACGTGCTTCGACTTCTCGGGTTTCTCGTACATGAAGACCCAGAATCCCATCCAGAGGAATCCCAGCGCACCGATGATCAGGAAGGCCATCTCCCAGCCGCCGCCGATGCCCTGGTTCTTGAAATACTGGGCCAGCAGGGGAATCGTGGCCGGGGCCACCAGCGCGCCCACCGACGCACCGGCATTGAAGATCGACGTGGCGAAGGCGCGGTCCTTCTTCGGGAAGTACTCGGCGGTCACCTTGATGGCGGCAGGGAAGTTGCCCGCCTCACCCAAGGCGAGAATGCAGCGCGCGGCGAGGAACAACCAGACACTCGTCGAAGCGATGGCGAACGCCACAGCCGTTCCGGCCTCCACGGAGGTCATGGCCTTGACCGACTCGAAGCCCTCGATGTGCATCGTGGCCCAGCCGCAGGCGGCATGGAGGCAGGCGCCGGCCGACCATACGCCGATGGCCCACAAATAACCCTTCTTGGTGCCCATCCAGTCGATGAAACGTCCGGCGAAGAGCATACAGAGGGCATACACGAGCGAGAAGACGGCGGTAATGGTACCGTAATCGGCGTCGGTCCAGTGGAATTCGGGAGCGATGAAGTCCTTCCAGGTCAGCGACAGCACCTGGCGGTCCAGGTAGTTCACCGTCGTGGCCACGAAGAGCAGCACGCACATCCACCAACGCCAGTTGGTCATCAGTTTCGTTGAAGTTGATGAGGTATTTGTCATGTGATAAGGTTTAGGTCGATGAGATTACTTACTTATTTTTCACACCGGCAATAACATCCAGCGCAAAGCGGCATTTTTCGGAGATGGCTTTCCAGTCCTTCGCGGCGATTACATCCTTGGGGAAGAGCTGCGAGCCCATGCCCACGCAGTAAACACCGGCCTTGAACCACGCCGTGAGGTTCTCCTCGGTGGGTTCTACGGCACCCGTAGCCATGATGTTCGACCAGGGCAGCGGCGCCTTGACGTTCTTGACGAACGACGGACCGCCGACGTTGCCTGCCGGGAAGACCTTCGTCAGGTCGCAACCCAGCTCCTGAGCAATTCCGATCTCCGTCACCGAACCGCAGCCCGGCGTATAGGGAATCAGATGGCGATTGCAGACCTTCGCAACCTCGGGGTTCAGATAGGGACCCACGATGAAGTTGGCGCCGTACTGGATGTACATGGCGGCCGTCGGGGCATCGACGATCGTACCCACGCCGAGCACCATTTCGGGGCACTCCTTGGCGGCGAACTTGATCACCTCGATGAAGACCTCCGAGGCGAAGTCGCCGCGGTTCGTGAATTCGAAGGCGCGGACGCCACCCTCGTAGCAGGCCTTCACGACCTGCTTGGCGATCTCGGCGTCAGCGTGATAGAATACGGGAACCATGCCGGTTTTGGCAATGGCTTCCATGACTTGCATTTTTGTAAAACGTGCCATTTTCAGAATCTGTTATGTATCCAAACAAGCGGAGGAGAGAAACTGCTCGCGCCGTCCCCTCCTCACGCCTCAACCATTCATTAACGCTGTACGCGACCGTTTGCGTTGCCGCCGGCCAGAGCCTCGACCTCCTCGACCGAAACGAGGTTGAAGTCGCCGTTGATCGTGTGCTTCAGGGCCGAAGCAGCCACGGCGAATTCGAGGGCCTCGCCCTGCGTCGGCTTCGTCAGCAGACCGTGGATAATACCGCCCGAGAAGGAGTCACCGCCACCCACGCGGTCGATAATCGGGTTGATGTCGTAACGCTTCGACTCGTAGAACTCCTTGCCGTTGTAGATCATGGCCTTCCAGCCGTTGTGCGTGGCCGAGAAGGACTCGCGCAGCGTCGAGATCACATATTTGAACCCGAACGTCTCGGCCATCTGGCGGAAGATACCCTTGTATCCTTCGGCATTGGTCTCGCCGCCCTCGACATCGGCGTCGGGCTTGAAGCCCAGGCACAGCTCGGCATCCTCCTCGTTACCGATGCAGACGTCGACGTACTGCATCAGCGGCTTCATGATCGACTGGGCCTTCTCCTTGGTCCAGAGCTTCTTGCGGAAGTTCAGGTCCACCGACACCGTGACACCGTGACGCTTCGCAGCCTCGCAGGCCAGCTTCGTCAGCTCGGCAGCCTTGTCCGAGATGGCGGGCGTGATACCCGACCAGTGGAACCAGTCGGCACCCTCCATGATGGCGTCGAAGTCGAAATCCTGCGGGTCGGCCTCGGCGATAGCCGAATGGGCGCGGTCATAGATCACCTTCGAGGGACGCATCGAAGCACCGGTCTCCAGGTAGTAGATACCGACACGGTCTCCGCCGCGGGCGATAAAGTCGGTCTTCACGCCGTATTTGCGCAGGGCATTGACGGCCGACTGTCCGATCTCATGCTTCGGGAGTTTCGTCACGAAGTAGGCATCGTGGCCATAGTTGGCGCACGATACGGCCACATTGGCCTCGCCGCCGCCGTAGACGACGTCGAACGAATCGGATTGTACGAAACGGGTGTTCCCCGGCGTCGAAAGACGCAGCATGATTTCTCCTAAAGTTACGATTTTCATGTTGTTATCCTATGGATTGGTTAGAATTTGAAGAAATTTTTCGCATTGCGGTAGCAGATCCCCTCGATGATTTCGCGGCCGATGAAGTCGATCTCCGAGGCGGGCAGCAGCCCCTGCTCGATGTCGTTTCCGACGAGGTTGCAGAGCGTGCGGCGGAAATACTCGTGGCGCGGATACGAGAGGAACGAGCGCGAGTCGGTCAGCATCCCGACGAAACGGCTCAGCAGACCCAGCGTCGAGAGGGCGTTCATCTGCTTCTCCATGCCGTCCTTCTGGTCGAGGAACCACCAGCCCGAACCGAACTGGATCTTCCCGGCGCCGTAGCGGCCGTCCTGGAAGTTGCCGAGCATCGTGGCGACGAGTTCGTTGTCGCGCGGATTGAGGTTGTAGATGATCGTGCGGGTGAGCTTGTCCTCGCGGTCGAGCAGGTCGAAGAACTTCGACATGGCCTTTCCGACCGTGAAGTCGCCGATCGAGTCGAAGCCCGTATCGGGACCCAACTGCTTGAACATCCGCGAGTTGTTGTTGCGGATGGCGCCGTAGTGGAACTGCTGGGTCCAGCCCGTTTCGTGGTCCATGACGGCGAACTCGACCATCATTGCGGTCTTGTACTTGCGGATCTCCTCCGGCGTGAGTTCCCGCCCGCCGTATACCTTATTAAAGATAGCGTCGATCTCGGCCTGGGTGTAATCCTCGGCGTAGAACTCCTCGATGCCGTGGTCCGAGAGGCGGCAGCCCACCGACTCGAAGAACTTGTGACGCACACGCAGGGCGTCGATCACGTCGGCGAATTTCGAGATCGAGACCCCCGAGACCTCGGAGAGTTTCTCGATGTAGGCCCGGAAATCGGCGGCCGATTCGACAGCCATCGCCTTGTCGGGGCGCCACGTCGGGAGCATCTTCACCGCGAAGCCGTCCTCACGCACCTTGATGTGGTGTTCGAGCGAGTCGACCGGGTCGTCCGTCGTGCAGACCACCTCGACGTTGTAGTGCTGCATCAGGCCGCGGGCGTAAAACTCGGGCTGCTGCAGCAGGGCCGTACAGTGGTCGTAGATCTCGCGCGCCGTCGTCGGGTTGAGCAGTTTCGTCACCCCGAAAGCGGTTTTCAGTTCGAGGTGGGTCCAGTGATAGAGCGGGTTGCGCATCGTATAGGGCACCGTCTCGGCCCATTTTTCGAACTTCTCCCAGTCGGTCGTATCCGTTCCCGTGCAGTAACGCTCCTCGACGCCGTTCGTACGCATCGCGCGCCACTTGTAGTGGTCGCCTTCGAGCCAGATCTTCGAGAGGTTCTCGAAACGGTGGTTCGA
Source organism: Candidatus Alistipes intestinigallinarum (assembly GCA_019115745.1). Taxonomy (GTDB): domain Bacteria; phylum Bacteroidota; class Bacteroidia; order Bacteroidales; family Rikenellaceae; genus Alistipes; species Alistipes intestinigallinarum. The sequence goes on along the minus strand of DXDA01000053.1, from coordinate 4,144 downwards.
GGCCACGTACTCTGGAATCAGGTGGCAGTGATAATCGATAATCGGCTGCTTGGCCGCATGTTCATGGTAAAGCCGTTGCGCCGTCTCGGTCTGCAACAGGAAATTCTCGTCGTTGAACGCTTTCATTGTATCGTTTTAAATTTAGGCCAATATTCGCAGAAGAGGAACGATCCTCCACAAAACCGTCCCTTTTCACCACGTAAAATTAGTAACTTTCCGTGAGAGATACTACGAAAAATCACCAAATTAAATAGAATATTTGCCATTCTGGTTGACCAATGTACGGAAAAATCGTAAATTTGCCAAACCAAACATCGAAAAAACTTCAGTTTCCGTATGATGAAAAACACGATCTTAGGAGTGGCCGCCATGCTGGCCGCCTCCTGCACTCCGGCTTTGAAAGTCGAAGTAGCGAACCCCACGCAGCTCGACCGCGACGACGAAACCGTCGAGATCGCCTGGTCCGAAGTTTCGGCGCTTCAGGGCGTTACGCCCGAGAACGTTGTCGTGCTGAACGACGACAAGGAGCAGATTCCCTCGCAGGTCGTCTACCGCGGCGAGGCCGAACCGCAGGCGCTGATTTTCCAGACCGACGCCGACGCCAACGAAACCAAACACTTCCAGATCGTTACGGGCACGCGTGAAGCCTACCCCGCCGAGGCCTTCGGCCGCCAGGTTCCCGAGCGCTACGACGACTACGCCTGGGAGAACAACAAGGTAGCCTACCGCCTCTACGGCCCGGCCCTGGAGACCTCGCCCGAGAAGCTCATCACGCCGGGTATCGACGTATGGGTGAAGTGCACCGAGAAGCTCGTCATCGACGAGTGGTATGCCAAGGGTGACTACCACCACAACTACGGTGACGGCATGGATTGCTACAAAGTGGGCGTGACGCTCGGTTCGGGGGCTTCGGTACCCTTCGTCGACGGCAAGTTCTGGAACATGGACCACAACTACGCCACGGCCCGCACGCTCGACAACGGCCCGATCCGTACGACCGTTGAGCTGACCTACGCACCGTTCGACGTAAACGGCACGCAGGTGTCGCTCGTAAAGACCATCTCGCTCGACGCCAACCAGCGCTTCAACCGCATGGACAACATCTACGAGGGTGACTTCACCGAGCTGCCCATCGCCGCCGGTTTCGTACGCCACGACGTAAAACGCGTGATGAACGGCGACAACTGGATGGGTATGGTCGAGCCCGCATCGGACTCGAAGGATCCCGTCCGCGACGGTGACATCTACCTGGGTGTAATCCTTCCGGGCGCGGAGATGCTGGCCGATACGCTGGGCCACGCCGTAGCGGTCAAGAGCGTGAAGTCCGGCGAGACGCTCACCTACTATGCCGGTTCGGGCTGGAGCCAGGGCGGCGTGGAGGACATGGGCGAATGGGTCGAGGAGATCGGCGCTGCCGAAGCTGCCGCTCTCCAGCCGCTGACGGTCACCATCCGCAAATAGTTTCCCAGCGCGTCCGCGAAGTCCCCGACGGGGCTTCCACAGAGCAGCATACCCCTGACACGGCAACGTGTCGGGGGTATTTTCATTCCCTGCCGTCCCTTGTGCACGGCGATTTCAGCACCCCGCCCGGCTTCTCGGCCCGCCAACACCCCGAAACTCCCTCAGCACGAACCGGCCCCGACAAGCCATCCCGAAAACCGCCGCTCCACAATCATCCCGCCAACACCCCGCAACTCCCCTCCACGCCAACCCTACCCGAAATTTTCAGACCGAAAATCCCCGGGAACGGGGCCATCGGTCTCCTTTTTTTGCTATCTTTGTTCTGTTTAGCGGGAAAATTCACGAATATGAAAAAAATCGTCACCTTCGGGGAGATCATGCTGCGGCTCACACCGCCCGAGCACTTGCGTTTCAACCAGACGAAACTCTTCCAGGTCAGCTACGGAGGCAGCGAAGCCAACGTCGCCGTGGCCCTGGCCAACTACGGACTGCCGAGTGAGTTCGTCACCTGCCTGCCCGACAACCGCATTGCCGAAGCGTGCCTCGACGACCTGCGCAGCTACGGCGTGGAGACCGGCCATGTGCTGCGTTGCGGTAACCGCCTCGGACTCTACTACATGGAGGAGGCCGCAGCGATGCGTTCGTCGCACGTGGTGTACGACCGGGCCGGATCATCGTTCGATCTGCTGCGCCCGGGGATGATCGACTGGACGGCGATTTTCCGCGACGCCGCATGGTTCCACTGGTCGGGAATCTCGGCCGCCGTCAGCGCCTCGGCCGCGGAGGCGTGCGCCGAAGCGATCGCCGCGGCCCGCGCGGCCGGACTGGTGGTGTCGTGCGACCTCAACTACCGCAAAAACCTCTGGAAATACGGCAAAACCCCGCAGGAGGTCCTGCCGCCACTCATGGAGCAGTGTGACTTCTTCTTCGGCACGGACGACGAATACGAACGAATTCTCGGGCTGCAACTCCCGAAATTCGAGGCCCGGGATGCCTCCTACCAACCCGATACGGCAGGCTACGAAGCAGCCTCACGGCAGGTGGCGGAACGTTTCCCGCACTGCCGGGGTATCGTCTTCGGGCTGCGCAGCGTGCTGAGTGCCAACCACCATCTGATCTCCGGAACGCTCTATACCGGCAACCGGCTCTACACGTCGCGGGTTTACGACATCGACTGTGTAGTGGATTGCGTCGGTGTGGGCGACGCCTTTGTCGGCGGCTTGATCTACGGATTGGCCTGCCATGCCGGAGATATGCAGTTTGCGCTGGATTTCGGCACGGCGGCGTGTGCGATCAAGAACACGGTTCCGGGGGACTACGGGCAATTCACGGCCGAGGAGACCGCCCAACTGGCCCGGGGCCCCATTACCGGCCGCATCGCCCGCTAACCCCGGTTTAAGAAACCGGTTTTAGGGGCGATGGAATGCTACAAGGGTCGGTAACAAATCACCGCTCCCGCCCGACGATCGTATGCGGATTCTCGCTGCGGAAACCCCAATAAGGCTCAGCAGCCCACGAAACCCCTTTCATAAAGGGGCCCGGCCCCACAGATGTGGAGCCGGGCTTCCCGTGTTTTCGATTCCGGAATCGATTATTCGATACCCTTGGCCTGCTTGTAGAGAGCGTTGTAGGTGTTGTACTTGTCCATGATGCCGGCCTCGTCACGCAGACGGAAGCAGAGCGACTTGAGGAACTCCAGCGTATCGACATCATCGGGCTTGATCTGGTGAGCCTTCTCGAACCAGGGCACAGCGGCCAGATAAACCTCGTTGACAGCCTTCAGGTCGGCATCGTAAGCGGCCTGGCTGCTGTACTGCTTCTCGTTCATCACCTTGTTGAGTTCGTCACCCTTGATCGTGTAGAAGACACCCAGGTAGTAGTTGCCTTCGAAGAGGTCGGGCTTCAGCTCCACGACCTTCTCGAACGACTCGATGCTCTTGTCGTAATCCTTCAGAGCGTAGAAGATCCGGCCGCGGCCAAACCACAGGTCGACATTCGACGGATTGTCGGCAATAGCCTTGTCGATCAGCGCCACGAGGTCGGCGGGGTCACCGACACCCTCTTCCGAGGTGTAGAGCTGCATCAGGCCGTCGAGGATCCGCTCGTTCTTCGGGAACTTCTCGATACCGGTCAGCAGGGCCTGCTTGGCCTTCATGACGTTCTCCTTGTCGGCGGCCTTCTGACCGTAGAGGCAGTGGAAGAGATAGTAGTAGATGTTACCCTCCTCATCGGCATAGTTCTTGGCAATAGCCTCCTGGAGATACTTGCCGCCGCGGACGAACGATTCGGCATTGTTCGAGCCGTCGACCGTCAGCAGATAACCGGCATAGTAGAGCAGCGCGGGATCGGCCTCGCCGTAAGCCGGGCTCGACTGCGCCTCGTAAGCCGTCGCGTAAGCGTTTGCGGCTCCGACATAGTCACCCGAGTCGATGCCGGCATTGCCGACCTGCGAGCAGAAATCGCTGATCTGCTTCAGCCCCTCCTTAATCTTGTCGGCGCTCTTGGGATCGATCTCATAGGCCTTGTTGTAAGCCTCGATGGCCTTCTCCGGAGCATCCTTGATCACCCATTTGGTCTGCTTCCACGTAGCGACCTTGTTGTCCTTGATGTAGGCCGTGAACCAGGGATAGACCCATGCCGTGTACTGCACGCCGTTGAGCGTCTCCTGCGAGGTCGACTTCGG
>DXDA01000052.1 GCA_019115745.1 Candidatus Alistipes intestinigallinarum | reverse complement strand
AACTCCCAGGCCGAGGTGCGCACCGGGTCGTCGCCCAGGTTGTAGGGCATGGCCCGCGGGTCGAGGGCTACGGAGACCGGCGTCGGGGTGTAGAGGTACATCGGGTCGCCGCGGTGGAGGGCAATCCGCCGGTCGAGTTCCGGGATCTCCGCCTCGGGGGTTGCAGCCCCTGCGACCGGACGGTAGAGCCAGTCGACGACATACTCGTCATAAACGCCCGGGCGTTCCTGCATCAGCACCACTCCGCGCTCCTTGTCTCCGGGTTGTGCAACGAAGTTGTAGGGCAGGGCGTCCATGATCGAGGCCGAGATGCCGTAGCGTTGGGTGAACGACGGCGAACGCAGCGAATCGGTCGGTATGGCCTGCGATCCGGCGTAGTTCACGGCCAGACCCAGACAGGCACCCGTGTGGCGGGCCACGTCGGAGGCCAGCGCCCGGGCAAAGAGGGCGGGCGAGAGCTTCACGCGGCGCGCCTCGGGATCGGCGGCCCCCAACTGCACGAAGAGATCGGTCCGGATCCGGGTTGCGACGTTGTGCGGAATGCAGATCGTGGCGCTCAGGATCTCCCCGCTGCGCGGGTCGACACGCGTGCTGCTCGACAGGTTCTCACCCATCGTGCAGGCGTACTTGATGCACGAGAACTTGATGTCGTTGGGATCGAACGACGGGTCATCCTTCGGGTAGGGCCGCACCTGCACGACATTCCGATACCCGATCTTCTCGAAGGCGGCGTTCCAGCTCAGCACACCCTGGCGGATGGCGTCGTACCACCCCGCAGGGAAGGTGTCGTCGACGTAGAAGACGATCGGGCGGGCGGGTTCGGACAATTGTCCGGCCGCGAAGGCCTCCGGATCGGCCGGCTGGAGGTCCCAGCGGCAGGCGTAGTAGACCTCCCGGGCCTGCTGTTCCCGGTCGCTGTATTGGGTGAAGGTGGCGGGAACCGTCCCGATGCGGGCGTCACAGAGCCGCGGGCGCATCGTTTCGCGGGGCAGCAGCATCAGCGAACGCCGTGCCACGGCCGTGAAGGGGGTGTCCTGCTGGATGAGGTAGCCTCCGAAGCGGGTCGTCAGCGTGAACGACAGGCTGCTGAGCACCGAAACGTTGTCGGCAAAGGCCTCCACGCCGCTCAGCAGCGAACTCCCCGCGACGTATTTCACCGACGTGGCGAGGAAGCCCCCGAAGCTGTTGATACCGTAGGGGTCGTGGGGACGCATGGTCGGGTCGCCGCTCACGAAGAACGACGTGGCCTCGAAGACCGACGAACCGTCCGGAGCCTTGCACTTCACCGGGAACGAGGCGAGCAGCGGGGCGATGCTGCTCCGCCGCACGGCCCGCGCCATGAGCGAATCGCCGTCGACGAGCAGGTCCGACCGTACGCGGCGCAGGCAGATGATCGAATCCTCGCGCGTGAAGGTCACGTGCAGCGGCACGCCGGGCTGTTGTCCGGCAAATCCCTCGCCGGGGTCGGAACTCTCCTCGATGGTCGTGCCCAGGAGCATTTCACGCCCGAGCAGCGAGTCGGGAAGTTCGATGTAGAGTTTGTTCCCTTCGAACATGTGCAGCGTCAGGAATCCCCGGGCCGTGGTCACCCGTTTCTCCTTGAAGAGCTTTTCGTAGTCGGTGAGCGGTTTCGGCGCTTCGCTCTTCGCCTTTTCCGCGCGTTTCTTGCCCCGGGCCCGCGCATGTTGCGGAGCGAGGGCCAGGCTCCCGGCCAGGATCAGGAACAACAGGACCGGAAGGATGCTTGTCAAACCTCTTTTCATGGCCGTGGCACTCATTTCAGGGTCTTTTCAATGTTGTGCAGCAGCAGCGCATAGTGCATCCGGGTCTGTTGCGAACCGCGGTTCACACGGCTCTTCAGCAGCCGCTGCACGCGCAGCAGGTTGGCGTAGTTCTCGGCTTCGAGCGACTGCTTCACCACGTAGAGGATGCGCGGCGGGTTATAGCCCGAAACCGGTCCGGGATCGGCCGCCGCATGGCGGTGCGCCGTGCACGAGGCTCCGTAGCAGAGGTTGTCGCTCAGGGCGTGGTACTCGCGCAGGCACGCCGGAACGGCAATCGTGTAGGGGTCGAAACCGATCTCATCCCCGGCCTCCCCGGCGAAACTCTTCGCCGGAACGGCTCCCGTGCCGGCATATTTCAGCCCGGCGGCCTTGCAGATCGTCAGCAGGTATTCGCGCTGGATCATCATCTGCTCGTCGGTGAGGTCCCGGCCCTGGAGGGTGGGTTTCCAGACGTAGTCGTAGATATCCTTCATGCAGGCCTCGACGCTGTAGGGGTCGTCGGACAACTGCGCGGAGTTCTCGACCTTCGCGGCGCTCATCACCACGGCCCGGATGATGGCCACCTGCATGTAGGTCTTGGGCGAGCCCATCAGTTGAATGTTCTGCATCAGCCCCTCGTTGTCCAGCCAGTCGAGGTCGTCGAGCTGCCCGAGCAGGAACTGAAGCGCCTCGCGCTGCCGCTCCTTCGGAACGCTCCGGTAGGCCTCCACCGGATCGCCCACGTGCTTCTCGTTGAGGTAGATGCCGCCGACGTTGGCGAAGACGTGGCCGATGTAGCGGATATACTGGCTGATGATGCCCTTGTAGATGTCGGTGCGGTAGGAGTAGTCGCGGTCCTCGCCCTCGACCCACTCGTTCAGGTGTGCGAGGATGTATTTCAGGTTGGCGATTCCGTACTGCGAGGCCTTCACGGCATCGTCACCCAGGTCTTCGCTCTGCGACCGCGGATCGAGAACCGCCCCCTGCTGCTTGCCGTAGCGAAGAACCGGATCGGCCGCGGCGTCGGTGATCCACTGCGAGGTGATTTTGTAGACCTCCTCGGGCGACGAGGCGTCGTAGATCGGCGTGTAGAGCCACTTCACGGCGTAGTAGTCGTAGGTCCCGAAGCGCGGCGGAGTCATCTTCACACCCCGCTCCAGGTCGCCCGGCTGCGCCACGTAGTTGAAGCGCGCGTAGTCCATGATCGAGGTGGTGGTGCCGTGCTGCTGCGTGAAGGTCGGCGAGCGCAGCGAGTCCACCGGAATAACGGCCGAGGCGCTCATGTTGTGCATGAAGCCCAGGCAGTGCCCGACCTCGTGTGTCACGACGTAGCGCAGCGCGTCGTCGAGCACCTCCTTGGGGAGTTTCACGCTCCGCACCGTCGTGTCGGCCTGCGCCGTCTGGATGAAGCGCCAGTTGTTCACCAGCTTGACGATGTCGTGGAAGACGTAGACCGAGGCGTTGACGATCTCACCGCTCCGCGGATCGACCCACGAGGGGCCCATGGCGTTCGAAATGCCGATCGGGGCGTAGCGGATGCACGAATACTTGATGTTGTCGGGGTCGAACTCCGGGTCGTCCTTCGGATATTCGCGCGCCTCGACGGCCCCCTCGAATCCGATGCGCTCGAAGGGCTCGTTCCACTGCCGCACGGCCTCGAAGATCGGCTGCCGCCAGCTCTCCGGGAAATCCGGGTCGATGTAGAAGACGATGGGCTTCTTGGGTTTGACCCGTTCGCCCCGGCGGTAGGCCTCTACGTCCGAGGGCTCCACCCGCCAGCGGTTTGCATAGCAGAGCAGGCGCGCCTGTTGTTCGCGCTCGCTGAAGAGGATCTTCCCGGTCGGGAAGACCGACATGCGGCTGTCGACGAAGCGCGGCTCGTAGGGCTCCTCGGGCAGCAGCACCAGCGAGCGCGTCATCACGGCCGTGAAGGGTACGTCACTGGCAATCACGCTGCTCCCGGCTTTGAGCGTGTAGGTGTAGCTCAGGTGGCTGCGGACCACGATGTTGTCGGCAAAGGCCCGGATCTCCCCGAGGAACGACCGGTCCGACTGGTAGTTCGACGTGCGGGTCACCTGTCCGTAGCGGAGGTTCTCGCCGTAGGGATCGAACGGCGTGAGGGCCTTGTTGTCGCTCAGGAAGAGGTCCGTGGCGTTGAAGACCACGGCGCAACTGTCGGGACTCCAGGCCGCGATGTCGTACGATTTGAGAATGGCTCCGATGCCGTTGGCTTCGAGCGAACGGGCGATGTTCGGACTCGCCGTGTCGGTCACGTTGTCGCGCACCATCTTGCGAATCTGCACCTTGTCGCCTGTCTTCGTGAAGCGCACCCACAGCGGTTCGGTGGGTTTCGAGCCGATGACGGCGTCGCCGTTGTCCGAAATCTCGCTGACGGTCGACCCCAGCAGCATGTCCCGCCCGAGCAGCGCGAGCGGAAACTCAAAGTAGAGTTTGCCCTTGACCTTGTGCAGCCGGATCATGCCGTCGGCCACATCGTGCTTCTCCTTGAAGAGTTTTTCGTACTCCGTGGGTTTGGGTTTCGCGGCCGTCTGTTCGGTTTGGGCCTTTTTCTTTCTCTTCTTCGAAGCGGCCGAAGCCGGGGTGGCTTCTCCGAGCACCCCGGCCGTCAGACCGCAACACAACACCAATAAGAGGGTTTTTCGCAACATATCGCGTGATTAAACGGTTAGAATCCGAAATAGCCGTAGGGGTTCTTCGCTACGTAGAAATCCATGTCCACGACCTTGCCCAGCCCGGAGAAGGTGGCGATTTCGGGCGTACTGCCCGCCGTGACGGCCTCCTCCGAGATGTCCAGCAGGACGAGCTGCCCCGATTCGGTGCCGAGCAGCATCCGGTCCTTGTAGTTCGTCTTGACATAGGGCAGAATGCTCTCCAACACGTTGGGGAAGGCAACTACTCCGGGGCACAGGGACGTGATTTGTGCCGGGGCCGTGTAGACTGCCGCGGCCGTGCCTTCCAGCAGATCGTAGGCATAGAGCGTGTTGTTGTTCGTTCCGGCCGTGAAGAAGACCGTTTCGATACCGGCGACGCACACCTCGAAGAGACTTTCGGCGCCGAAGCCTTCGACCTCGGGCATCGCCCGGAACCAGTTGAGCGTTATGGCTACCGAGGTCTCGCTGTTCATCTTGTAGTCGAACGACAGCAGGTAGTATTTCCCGTCGGTTTTACCTTTGAGCAACAGAATATTGGTTGCCGTAGTTGCTACACCCGTGGTTGAGAAGGCTACTCTGGCACCCATCTTTTCGACCGTGTAGTCGCCCAGGGCGGCCACGTCCGGGAACGCGAGACCCGATTCGGGGTCCGTATCGCCGGGCTGTACGGCCGATGCCTCGGGAATCCGCACGGCGCGGAACGTTCCGAACTCGCTGGCGATGTTGCCTTTGACGTTGAAACCGTAGACGCTCAGCAGGCGGTTGTTCTGCCGGTCGTAGAGCAGGGCGAAGGGGATGTGTCCGTAGGATTTGTTGGTGAAGTGGTCGAATCCGTTCATGAGCGTGATCTCCATGCCGCCGTCGAAGTAGACCGGTGTGGTGCCGTACTTGCCCGAATGCGCTACGGGATAGTCGTTGTAGAAGCTGAAGTCGCGCTGGTAGACCTTGCCGTCCTCCGAAAGCAGGATCGAACCGCCGTCACGCTGGAACCCGTCCACCGGCACGAAGCCTTCAGGTGCTGCTCCGCCGATGAATTCCGTGTTGATGTCAGCCACCTTGGCCATCGTGGCCTGGTCGATGCTGACACTGCCGCTGCCCTGGAGCACCTCCCATTCGTAGAAGGGGGTCTGTCCGTCGTAGGCAACCAGCCGAATCTTCCGCGGATCGGAGCCCAGTGCCTCACCGTTGACATCGCCGTAGACGTCGCGTACGAGCTCCCCGGGGGTCGAGGCGTCGACCAGGTTGATGAAACTCAACAGCGACTGCCCGCCGTCGTCCGAGAGGATGACCCACCCTTCGGCGAACGACGAGGTGATGACCAGCGTGAAGATCGTGCTGTAACGGATGCCGTGTCCGGTGTCGATCACCGTGAACGAGCCCGCGTGACGCCCGACGCGCAGCGGGTCGATCTCCAGGATTCGCTCCTCGGAGACAACCTCTCCGTCGATGCTCCACTCGTAGGCCAGATCGCTCTCCGAAACCCGTTCGTGGAGAATCTTGTAGCCGGGCTCGATGACGATCTCCTCGTCGTAGGACCACGTCAGACGCACGTTCTTCATCGTGTCCATGCGGTAGACGAGGATGTCGTCGCCTGTCGTGGAGTAGTCGTAATTGCCCTTGTCCTCGTAGCAGGCCGTGGCCAGAAAGGCGCCTGCAAGGAGTGCTGTCAGAAGTTTGACGTATCTTTTCATGTGCTGCATTCGAATTAAGCGTTGATATTGATTCCGTCGAGCATCGAGCTGCCGTCTTCATCAAAGATTTCGTTGCCCAGGTCGCGCTGTTCGCGCAGGTAGTAGACGAATTCGCGGCACAGGGCCGTAATTTCGCTGTTGTCCATCTCCGAGAGGTCGCTTACGCCCGTCGCCTTGATGAACTCCTCGTACTTCTTGTTGGAGTAGGTTCCCAGGAAGGCGTCGGCGAAATCCTGATTCCACCAGTCGGGCTGGGAGATGATGTTTGACACGCGGATGATGCGCAGGCAGTTGGTCGTGGGGCCCGGGAGGAAGTCCCCGCCCTCGACGATGCGCACGGCGATGTCGACCTCCTTCTCGTCCATGACCGCCGTGCGGTGGACCGTGACGTAGGTCTCGCCGGTGAACATCCCGGCCTGGATCACCGGATTCGGGTCCAGATCGTAGGCTTCGGAGGGTGCCGTGGTCTTCGCGGGGTCGATCTCCAACCGGTAGCTCATCGTCCGGTCGGTCGTGCGCGTTACGGTCTCCACGGCCAGGCGGATCGTCCGCGTATCCTCTCCCGGGGTGGTCTTGAACGAGAAACGCACGATCTCGTCGGATTTCTCCGTGAAGTAGACGTAGTGGCCGTCGCCGTAGGTCGGAAGCCCCTGTTCGGAGCAGGCTCCGGCGCCGAGCAGCGCTGCGGCGAATGCAAATATGATCGTTTTTTTCATGAGTCGGTTTATTTTAAGGTCGTTTCACTGTCGGGAATGTCGAAGACGTATTTGCCTGCCATCTGGATCGTCTGCGTGGTGCTGACGAGCGTCGGGCTGTTCAGGCGCTTCAGGAAGAAGAAGTACTGCCCTTCGCCGATGTTCTCCTTCCACATTTCGAAGTCGAGTTTTTCCATGAATTCCGTGTAGTTCGAAGCCGAGACCGTCTTGCGGCCCGAGCAGCGCACCTTGTGTACGAGATTCAGGTCCGAGACTGCGGCGCTGATGTCGCCGTCACCCTGGCCGCTCGCTCCGCGGGCCTTGCATTCGGCCATGATCAGAATGACCTCCGACATGCGAAGGACCGGAATCAGAGCCCCCTGGGTATCCTCCTGGTCGTAGTCCGATCCCGTGGAGCTGGTGTACTTCACGTATTTGCACGACGCGTAGAGATCTTCCTGCTGCTCCTCGTCGGGCTGGTTGATCGTGTACATGTAGCGTGTGTCGTAGCTCGTCTCTCCCGAGAAGCGGTCCTTCGGCTGGCGCAGGGCGAGGATGAAGTTCGACGTCGAACCCAGGCTCGAAAGCATCACGTCGTTGTAGTTCTTCTTCAGATACTGGTCGTAGGCCGCAAAGATGATGTCGTCGTAGAGCTTCACCGCACCGGTAATGGCCTGGGCCTGGGTCTTGGTCGTGATCGGGAACCACTCCGAGCAGGTCTCATAGACCTCGGTGGCCGTCTCCAGCGCCTTTTCATAGTCGCAGGCGTACATGTAAACCCGAGCCAGCAGCGCCTTGACGGCCCAGTAGTGGAGCCGGGTGCCGCGGTAGCCGAAGAACAGACCGCGCGAATCGTTCGAGATGAAACGCGTCGAGGCGCTTTTCAGGGCGTCGAGGTTCCGGTCGTTGATCTCCAGCAGCGGAAGCGCAGCCTCCAGATCGGCGACGATCTTCGCCAGCACCTCTTCGGTCGTGTAGCGTGTCGGAACCCGGTCGGGATAGCTCGTCGAGTAGGGGATGGCCTTCGAGGTGCGGTCGACGACCGGCGCCGCGGCGAAGAGCCGCAACACCTCGAAGTGCATCAGCGCACGGGCTGCCAGCGCCTCGCCGTAGATCATCTCCCGTTCGCCGCTTTCGGAGTAGGGGAAGATCTCGGGATCGGCTTCGGAGACGTGCGCGATCAGCGCATTGCAGTTGGCGATGGTGTTGTAGGCCGTCTGCCAGATGTTCTCCAGGTAGTCGAGGACCTCCTTGTTCTCGTAGTCGAGCTTCTCGGTATAGGTGTAGAGCTGCGAGGAGCTCATCGACCCGAAGTCGTAGTATTGGGCCAGGGCGCTCGTGAAACCCCAGGAGAGCTCGCGTCCGTAGAGCGAGGCGGAGGACATCTGCTGGTAGATGCCGTTCAGGGCCGAACGGTATCCGGAATAGTCGCTGAAGAGGTTCTCCTCGGTGGTCATGCCCTGCGGCATGACGTCAAGCCACTTGCTGCACGAGGCCGAGAGCAGCAGGGCCGAACCGGAAAGAAGTATGTTGAAGATTGTTTTCATGCGGAAACGGATTTAGAAGGTGAGATTGAGCGTGAAGTTGATCGTACGCGAGTAGGGGTAGTCCAGACCGCGCTCCTGGAGTACGGTGCTGTAGTAACCCAGATCCTCGATGTTGGCCGTCAGGCGCAACATGCCCAGGCCCCAGCGCTTCACGAGCTTCGAGGGGAAGTCGTAGCTGATCGACAGCGAGTTGAACTGCAGGGTGTTGTAGTCCTGGATGAAGCGCGACGTGGGGCGCGTCACCAGCGTGCGGTCCTTGATGTCCTTCAGCGGGGCGACGTCGCCGGGGTTGATCCAGCGGTCGGTCGAGACGCGGCGGTCGACGTTGTAGCGTTCGAGGTTGGCATTTTCGACCTGGTTGACCAGCGTGGAGTTGTAGCGCTGTCCGCCGAATTCGTAGAGGAACGTGGCGAAGAGCGAGATGTTCTTCCAGCGGGCGTTCAGTCCGAAGGAGCCCTGGGCCCACGGCTCCGTGTTGCCGATCTCGACCTGGTCGGCGGCATTCCACTCATAGGTGATCGTGCCGTCGGGACGCAGGTAAACCTCCTTGCCGTTGGCGGGGTTGATGCCCAGCGACTTCATGCCGTAGATCGCATAGATCGAGCCTCCCTCGACATACTGCGTGTAGGTCTGGGCGTACTTGCTCTGCGTGGAGTTGTCGTCGTAATCCTCGTACTGCTTCTGCACCAGTTCGTTGTAGGCCCGCAGTGCGTCGTTGATCTTGATGATCTTGTTTTTGTTGTGGGCCATGTTGCCGAAGAGGGTCATCTCCAGATCCTTCGTGCGGTAGAAGTTGTAGCGCAGGTCGAGTTCGAAACCGCGGTTGCTCACCTCGCCGAGATTGTCCTTGTAGCTCGTGAATCCCGACGACGAGGGGATCGTCACGTCGGTGATCTGGTCGATGGTCTTCTTGTCGTAGTAGCTGGCCTTGAATAAGAGTCGGTCCTTGAAGAAGCCGAGTTCGAGACCGATGTCGGCGATGCGGGTCTTCTCCCAGCCGAGGTTGGGGTTGCCCATGTAGTAGAGGATGTGTCCGGCGCCGGTTGCGTACCAGTCCGACGTCGAGGAGGTGGTGTAGGTCGAGCGGGCCGAGTAGGCGGCATATCCGACCTTTCCGACCGTACCGATCGTTCCGCGGACCTTCAGGCGGCTCAGGACGGGATGGTCGCGCAGGAACTTGTAGTTGTGGATGTTGATACCGGCACCTGCGGCCCAGAAGGGCGCCACGCGGTTGTCGGACCCGAACTCCGACGATCCGTCCATGCGCACCGAAAGGTCCAACAGGTAGATGTCGTCGTAGGTGTAGTTACCCGAGAGGAACATACCCACCAGCCGGGTCTTGTTCTTCGATTCCGAGGGTTTGCCGTCGACCTGGGCGGCATCGTTGGGCGAGTTGAGGGCGCCGGTCGAGAATCCGATGTACTTGATGTTGTTGACCGTGTAGCTGTTCTCCACGGCGTTTCCGCCGAGCGAGAAGTTCAGGAAGTGCTTGTTGAAGTTGCGGTTGTACATGAACAGCAGGTTCGCATCGTAGGAGAAGGTGTCCGACCCGTTGACCGTGAGCGACCCGAGCTCCTGGGGCGTGGCGAAGGCGCTGTTCGACGACGAGAGCGGGTCGACGAAGACGCGCGACTCGTAGTTGCGCTGGCTGAGCGTGATCCACGCCTTAGCGGTGAAGTGCGGCGTGGCGTAGAAGTTGATGGCGAAGTTGTCCTGCAGGGTGCGGTAGTTGCTGCGGTTGAAGTTGTTGAGGTATTCGCGCTCGTAGAGCGGGTTGAGCGTCGAGTAGCCGAAGCGCAGGTTCTGGAGGTACTTGCCCGTGGTTTCGTCGATCGGGACGTTGTAGGGCAGCATGTGCGAGAACTGCGAGAAGCTGTAGGGCGAGTCGCTCGAATTGTTCGCGTCGTACGAGGCGCGGTTCATGATCTGGAACTTCCCGATGCGGTAGTCGAGGAAGAGCCCGGCGCCGTAGGTGTCGCGCTTCGAGTCGCGCATGACGCCCTTGTTCCCGGCGTACTTGAGTTCGATGCCCCAGCGCACGTCGTTTTCACCGCCGTCGATGTAGATGCTGTGCTGGTGGTTGAGGGCCGTGCGGAGGTTCTTCGAGAGCCAGTAGGTGTCCACGCCGCGGTTCACCTCGTTGAGCTTCTGGTAGTAGGTCTGGTTGGTGGTGTAGGTGTTCTCGGTGACGTCCGACGCATCGAAGGCGTAGAGTCCGGCATCGAGTTCGGCCTGGAGCTTCTCGCGGGCGTTCATCAGGTTGTAGGCCGACAGGTCGGGGATCTCGACGCTTCCCGTGAGGTTGTACGAGACGCGGAGCTTCCCGGCCTCCGGGGCGCGCGATTCGATCACCACCACGCCGTTCGCGGCGCGCGAACCGTAGAGAACCGTTGCGGCGGCATCCTTGAGCAGCGTGATCGAGTGCACGCGCATGGGGTCCATGTCGTAGATCTTCTCGACGTCGACCTCGAAACCGTCGAGGATGAAGATCGGCAGGTTCGAGTTGTTCGTGAGGTTCTGGCGCGAGATGTCGGCCGAGTTGTTCAGCTCGGTGGTGATGCTGTTCTGGCCGCGGATGTAGAATTCGGGCAGCGAGTTGGGGTCCGAACCCATGGAGATGTTCTCGGCGATGCGGAACGAGGGGTCGAAGACCTGAATGGCATCGATCATGTGCTTGGGCGATACCTCGACGATCTGCTCGCGGCTGATGCGCGTGGTGTTACCCGTGAAGCTCTCCTTGCGCACCTGGGCGTAGCCCGTGACCACCACGTCGTCGATGCTCTCCACCTTGTCGAGCAGTTGGACGTCGAGTTCCGTCTGGTTGTTGTAGGCCACTTCGCGGCTCTCCATGCCGAGGAAGCTCACCGCAATGATGACATTCTGTCGTTTCGGGAAGCGCAGCGTGTAGCGTCCGTCGGCATCGGTCGTCGTCCCGACGGTCGTACCCTTGACCAGCACCATGGCGCCCGGAATCGGGGCCTTGGTTGCGCGGTTGGTGACGCGTCCGGTGAGCGTAACCCGTTGGGGGGGGGAATTCAAGGGGCGGTCGCCGACCCGGATGACGATCGTATCCTCTCTGATCGAGAAGTCGAATCCCGAGCCTTTGAGCACCTCGCGGAGAATCTCCTCGACGGGTGCCTGCTGTCGGTTTATGGTGATTCCGCGGACGGCCTTGATCTCGTTGCTGTTGTAGAGCAGCAAATACCCCGTCTGCTGTTTGATTTGCTGGAGAACGTCGTCGAGCGATGCATTCGTCATGGCGATGGACATCCGTTTTTTCGGATGGTCCGCCTCCTGAGCGCTTGCTGTCCGGAACGTGAAGAGTGAGACGGCCGTCAGCAACAGAACGACGACCCTCAGGCCTCTTCGGAGAAGAGGTGTCGGTAAGGCAAGTTTCTTCATACGCAAATTATTTTAACTGGAACATTGGGTTCGTATCGGTTTCCCCCCCCCGTTGATACCCCTGTCGAGGGGCGGGATTTTCCACCCCCCCCCGCTCTTTCCCGGCGGGAAGTATCGGGGAGTTTTCGCCTATAGGGCGGGGCGGGCTTTCGGCCGCGGTTTCCGCACCACGCGGATCGTGCCGTCGTCCTGTTGGCTGAAAACCACGTCGTTGGTCAGGTTCATCAGATCGGCAATGGTATTGAGGGTCTCGTGGCGTTTGACCATTCCGGTGTAGAGCACGCCGTCGAGCGAGGGCGACGAGGTGTCGATGCGCACGTCGTACCAGCGTTCGAGCTTGCGGCAGATCGACCGCAGCGACTCTTCGTAGAAGACCAGCAGCCCGCGGCGCCACATCGTGCAGGCTTCGACGTTGACCTCCCTCACGTCGAGGAATCCCGACGCCTTCTCCACTCCGGCCTGTTGTCCGGGTGTGAGCACGACCTGCGAGCCGTGGGCCTCGACGCGCAGCGATCCGGTGACCAGGGTGGTCTCCACCCGGGGTTCGTCGTCGTAGGCCATGACGTTGAACGAGGTGCCGAGGACGGTCATCTCCGTTCCGGCCGCCGAGACGATGAAGGGGTGCCGGGCGTCGTGGGCCACCTCGAAGAAGACCTCGCCGCAGACCGTGACGCGGCGCTCGCGGCCGAAATGCAGCGGATAGGTGATGCTCGATCCGGCGTTGATCCAGGCCCGGGTTCCGTCGCTGAGCGTCAGCGTGTACTCTCCGCCCTGGGGTACGCGGACCGTATTGAACACCTCCTCCATCGGGGCGGATTCGGTGTTTTTTTTCGTTTCGGGAGTTTTGGAGGTTTCGGGGGCGCGATAGGCGATGCGGTCGCCGTCGATTTCGATGCGCATGTTCCGTTCGCGGAGTTCGGTGCGGAGCGAGTCCGTCAGGGCGACGACTTCGCCGGTGGAGAGTTCCAGTACGGCGCGGTGCGTGCCGGGTTCGACGGTGGTGGGCAGGTGGTTGCGGTTGGGGTCCAGCCGCTCCCGGGCCTCGTAGAGCAGGGCGCCGCTGACGAACACCCCGACGAGCAGCAGGACGGCGGCACACGCACGCACGGTGCGGAAGAAGCGTTTGCGACGCATGTAGCGGCGGTCCTCCTCGCAGATGGCCTGCCAGACGCGCTCCTTGTCGTAGCGGTACATCCGCGAGAGTTCGCTTCCGAGGTCCGAGTTGCCGTCGATCAGGTCGAGGATCTGGCGGTTCTCTTCGGACTCGCGGCTCCATGCTTCGAGTTCCTGCATCCCTTCGGGCGAGATCCGTCCGGAGATGTAGTCGTGCAGCAGTCGGTCGATGGGGGTGTTTTCCATGCGTTCGGGCCTTTACTTAACAGACCCGGTTCGGGGGAAAACTCCTTACAGTTTTTCGGAAAAAAATGCAACAAAAAATCGCATTCAGAAGATGAATAAGGCCATGAACTTCCGCAAGGCCTTGATCGAACGGTACATGTGTGTCTTGATGGTTGCCAGCGAAACGCCCAGTTCGGAGGCGGCATCGGCATAGGAGTAGTTGTTCAGGCAGATCAGCTTGACGACCTTGCGCGACTGTTCCGAGAGCCGTTCGATGGCCTGGTAGAGCCGGTGGAGTCGGTTTGCGCGTTCGACGTCGTCGCGGCTGAGGTCGAAATTCACCTCGTCGGCGATCACTTCCTTTCCGTTGAGCTCCTCCCAGCGGCGCAGGCGGTGGGTGGAGGCGTAGTCCAGGGCGGCATTGCGCACGCAACGGTAGAGGTACTTGGTCGGGGAGTCGATTTTCGAGAGGTCCATGCGGGCCAGCTTGACGAAGACGTCCTGCACGATATCCTCGGCTGCGGACTTCGAGTGCACGATCTCCTCGGCCACGTAGGCGGCACTGCGGAAGTGTGCATTGAAGAGCTCTTCTAAGGTCGGGGAGATCATGGTACGTTGCTGTTTGCCTACAAATGTAAAAATAAAAAATTAAAATAATACGCCTCTCCGATATTTTTTTGTGCTTTTTGGGCGCTTGTCGGTTCGACTTTTGATGCTATTTGCTTGTCTTGAAGCGAGTTGTGTTGTTGGTTTGGTCGGATGGCCGTCCGATAAAACTATAAGCGACCCTTCGGAAAGAGCCGCTTACAAGTCGTTTTTGGGAGTTTGGGTCCCTTTTTTTAGGCGTTTTGAACGCTTTATGGTGTGTTTTGCTTTCGAACCGTAACTTGGTGACCGCTGGATTTTTGCATTTGTAACTTGCCCGTCTCCGTGCCGCACCCCGTCAGTGGGTGGCCTGGTACCAGGCCGTCTGCTGACACCCCGGAGCCTTGGAATTCTGCGAGGGTTCGCTCACCGTGACCCCCGTGTAGTCGTCGAATATGAGGTTGAGCCGATGGTTGTAGGCCGAGTAGAATTGTTCCGTGCTGAGGCGGCATGACGTCGGAAATGCCCGCTCCAACTGCTCGTTGAAAGCGTCGATCAGCCCCTGGTCGCCGCAACTCTTCTCGACGTAGCACCCCAGATCGAAGAAGAGGTGGTTGTTGAAGCCTTCGTAGGACTGGAGCGCATTCAGATCGAAGTAGGCTTGCGTGCCCTGCTTGACGTTTCGCATTGCCGTGGCCAACCCCTCCAGCTCCGACATCACGGCCAGCGAGATGCACCCCGACTGTTCGTTGTCGGCGATCGTATCCCAGTCGTATTCGTAAAATTCCCAGAACTCCCGGCACGCCGCTTCGAGAGCCTCACGGGTCGTTTCGTCGGCGAACAGGTGCGGGATGATCCGGTCGTAGGGGAATCCGGCGGCCATGATCTCGCAGGGCGATGCCACGACGTAATCCACTGCGTTGCGCAGGTCGTAGAGCGTCTCGATGTTGGCCATGAAGCAGGCGTCGAAGATCAGGTAGTCGAAGCGGACGCGCTGTTTGGTGAAGACCTCGGCCAGCTCCTGAATCTCCAGCTCGTGCCCGGAGTCCCCGAACGAACGGGTCGGCAAAGCTCCCGGGGCCGGGATCCAAAGATCCTCCGGCTGTCGGTCGGGATCGGCCGAGTTCATGGAGAGGTTTCCGCTCGTGCGCGACACCCAGGCCTTGCCGTGGCAGCCGATGATGAGCCCGTACTGCCGGGCGGGGGCCGCCGTCACGGCATCGGAGAGCAGCGCCGCAACCCCTGCCGGACTCTCCGCCGCGAAGGAGTCGTACTCCTTCAGGGTCCGGATTTCACACTGCCGGGATTGCGTGTCGTAGTAGATCTCCTGCAGGACCGCCGTCCGCGAATTGTCCGGCTGCCAGCAGACCAGCATCCGACCGTTGCCCGGGACGGTGGAGCTGACGGCCCGGGCAATGCCGTTGAGGTTCTGCCGGTAGAAGTAGTCCAGGTTGCGCCCCGGCATGTAGAGCACCACGCAGCGGTCGGCCATTGCGGGCGGGTTGTACCCCGACTCCGCCTCCTTCTCCTGCTTGGAGCAGGCCGCCGGGAGCGCTGCCGCCAGGAGCAGCAGCCACAGCCCCGCAGCCCGGATTATTTGTAGGTACGCGGCTTTAAGTTGTTGAATTGCCATGTCCGGTCACGTTTGTAGGTATAACCTTCGGGCTTGTTCCAGTAGACGCGCCCGAAATCGAAATAGAATCCCTTGCGTTTCTTGCCGTCGACGACGTAGGGGACCAGCAGCGGCACGAACTCCACGGTGCGGCTGATGATGCGGGCCTTGCCGTAGGAGAGCTCCTCGGCGGCCAGCACGTCGAGTGCGTGGTCGAACATCAGCACGTGGCGCGGGGTCTTTTCCGTGAATCCGTCGCCCGAGTCGATGATCGTGCGCAGGATGCCGTTCATGCGGTCGGCATAGGCCTTTTCGCGCACCTTGTCGCCCAGGGCGCCGTAGGCGAACGACATCAGGTTGAGCACCTTCGGACTGAAGGGGTCGCGGGCCAGGGCGTCGGTCCCGAAGGAGATGAGCGATTCGAGCGTCGCCACGTCCGGACGGTCGGGGTCGAGCCCTGCGGCGAGCAGCAGCATCTTGTCCAGATCGGGGTTCGTGGCCAGGGGTTTGTACTCGTCGCGGTAGGCGAAGCCGTAGTAGAGGTAGTGGTACTCCTCGTCGGTGAGCGCGTCGCCGGCGTTGTAGCGCATCATCAGCGCCGGGTAATAGAACGGGGATTCGGCGTCGAGCGTCCGGTCGAGGATCATCTCTTCGTCGGGGACCCGGGCGGCGGCCAGCGCCGGGAGGAGCATCACAAGCAGCAGCAGTCGTTTCATGACGGTCGTTTTCCGATACGAACGCAAAATCAGCGCAAATCGTATCTTTCGATCAGACTTTTGAATCGTTCGCGCAGGCGCTGCGATCCGGCCACGAGCGGCAGCCGCACCGTGTCGCCGATACGGCCCATGACCGAGAGGGCACACTTCACACCCACGGGATTGCCCTCGGCGAAGAGTGCCTTCACGGCGTCGTCCAGCGCTTCGTATTCGCGCTCGGCCGCCTCGAAATCGCCCTGCTTGGCGTGGTTGATGCAGCTCATGAAGCGCTCGGGGAAGGCATTCGCGGCCACGGAGATCACGCCGTCGCCGCCGCGCCGCATCAGTTCGATGGTGATGCCGTCGTCGCCCGAAAGGACGAGGAACCCTTCGGGGCGGTTGTCCAGAATCTGCTGCATTTGCTCGATGTTGCCCGAGGCCTCTTTCACGCCGATGACGTTCTTCAGCTCGCGGGCGCAGCGCAGCGTGGTTTCGGCCGTCATGTTGACACCCGTACGGCCGGGGATGTTGTAGAGGATCACCGGCAGGGGAGAGTGCTCCGAGACGGTGCGGAAGTGCTGGAAGAGCCCCTCCTGCGAGGGCTTGTTATAGTAAGGTGTCACGCTCAGGATGGCGTCGGCACCCCGCAGGTCGAATTCGCGCAACTGGTCCAGGACCTCCGACGTGGAGTTGCCGCCGCAACCCATCACCAGCGGCACGCGTCCGGCGATCTGGTTGGTGATGAACATGGCGATCACGGCCCGTTCGGGCATATAGAGGGTCGGGGTCTCGGCCGTGGTGCCCAGGGCCACGATGTAGTCCACGCCGCCCTCGATCACATAGTCGATCATGCGGGCCAGCGCTTCGTAATCGACGCGGCCGTCCTGTGTGAAGGGGGTGATCATGGCGGCGCCTACGCCGGCGAGTTTGTGTTGTAGCATGGTATTTTCCGTATTAGATTCGTAATTCCGTGACTGATTGAAATGTGGGCCGATCCTTCAGAAGAGCTCGCCCTGACGGGGCTCCGGCGAGTCGCTTCCGGGCTCCGGCGAGTCGCTTCCGGGCTTCGGCGAGTCGGACCGGGGGGCCGACGGCGCGGGACCGGAACTTGTCGCTTCGGAATGCGGGGCCGATTCCGTATCTGCCGTCGTTCCCGCCACATCCGCCGGGGTGGCCGTTTCGACCGCTTCTGCCGTATCCGTTGTTTCCGCCGGGGCCTCTGCTCCGATTGTCTCGGCCGTTTCCGTCGGGGTGCCGCCCTCGATCATCCGGAAGAACTCCTCCTCGGAGAGAATCCGGATGCCCAGTTTCTCGGCCTTTTTGAGCTTCGCGGGGCCCATCTTCTCCCCGGCGACGATGTAGTCCACGCTGCCCGAGACGGCCGCGAGGTTCTTCCCGCCGTGGGCCTCGATCAGCGCCTTCATCTCGTCGCGGCTGCGCGAGAAGCGCCCCGAAACCACGAAACTCTTCCCGGCGAGGCTCTCCGAAGCCAGTTCGCGGGCCGCGGCCTCGAACTGCAGCCCGGCGGCGCGCAGACGGCGGATGATGTCGAGGTTCGTCTCGTCGGCGAAGTATTCGCGGATGGCGTCGGCGATGCGTTCGCCCACCTCGTCGGCTTCGACCAACTCCTCGCGCGAGGCCGCCATCACGGCATCGAGCGTGTGGAAGTGTTCGGCGAGGTATTTCGCCGTGGTCTCGCCCACGAAGCGGATGCCCAGCCCGAACAGCACGCGCGCGAAGGGCACCTCCTTCGAACGCTCGATCGAGCGGATGATGTTCTCGGCCGACTTCTCGCCCAGACGCGGCAGCGGCGAGAGCTGTTCGGCCCGCAGGTCGTAGAGGTCCGCCACGGTGCGCACCAGCGCGTTGTCGTAGAGCAGTTCGACGGTCTCCTCGCCCAGCCCCTCGATGTCGAGGGCCTTGCGGCGGATGAAGTGGATGATGCGCCCGATGATCTGGGGGCGGCAGCCGCTCTGGTTCGGGCAGTAGTGTTTGGCCTCGCCCTCGTAGCGCACCAGCGCGGTGCCGCATTCGGGGCAGTGCGTAATGTATTCGAAGGGGCGGCTGTCGGCCGGGCGCTGCGAGAGGTCGACACCGGTGATTTTGGGGATGATCTCGCCGCCCTTTTCGACGTAGACCATGTCGCCGGGGCGGATGTCCAGCAGGGCCATCTGCTCGGCGTTGTGGAGTGTGGCGCGCCGCACGGTGGTCCCGGCCAGCAGCACCGGTTCGAGGTTGGCAACCGGCGTGATGGCTCCGGTGCGTCCGACCTGGAACGAGATGCTGTCGATGCGCGTGAGGGCCTGCTCGGCCTTGAACTTGTAGGCTACGGCCCATTTCGGGGCCTTGGCCGTGAAGCCCAACTGGCGCCGCACGCCGAAGTCGTTGACCTTGATCACCACGCCGTCGGTCGGGAAGGGGAGTTCGTGGCGCGCCGTATCCCAGTAGCGGATGAAGTCGTCGATCTCGGCGACGTTGTGGCAGATGCGCATCCGGTCGGAGACCTTGAAGCCCCACGCGCGGGCCTTCTGCAGACTCTCCCAATGGTTCGTGAAGGGGAGGTTGTCGCCCGCCAACTGGTAGAGCGTGCAGTCCAGGCCGCGGCGTGCCACAACGGCCGAGGACTGTTGCTTGAGCGTCCCGGCCGCGGCGTTGCGCGGATTGGCGAAGAGGGCTTCGCCGTTGGCTTCGCGTTCGGCGTTGAGGCGGTCGAACGAGGCGTAGGGCATGAGGATCTCGCCGCGGATCTCGAAGTAGTCGGGCCAGTCGTCGCCCTGCAGCCGTAGCGGCACGCTGCGTACGGTGCGCACGTTGGCCGTCACGTCGTCGCCCGCGACGCCGTCGCCGCGCGTCACGGCCCGCAGCAGTCGCCCGTGCTCGTAGGTGAGCGAGATGGCCGTGCCGTCGAACTTCAGTTCGCAGACGTAGTCCGTGGCGCCGGCCTCGCGTTCGATGCGGTCGATGAAGTCGTGGAGCTCCTCCAGGGAGTAGGTGTTCCCGAGCGAGAGCATCGGGTAGCGGTGCCGCACGGTTTCGAACTCGGCGGTCAGGTCGCTGCCCACGCGCACCGACGGGGAGTTCGGGTCGGCGTATTCGGGGTGAGCGCGCTCCAGGTCCTGCAGTTCGCGCATCATCGTATCGAACTCGAAATCCGAAATTTCAGGTGCGTTTTCGACGTAGTATTTGTAGTTGTGCCGTTCGAGCTGTCGGCGCAGCTCTTCGATGCGTTCGCGTATCATACCTTGAATTAACGTGCGTAAAGTTACATATTTTGGTGGGAAGAACGGGTAAAAACAAAAAAAATGCAAAAAAAAATTGCAGAAGTGGTGCGATAATCAAATTTTGCTTATAATTGCAGAAAATTTTGAAGCACTACCATGGCTAAACAGAATATGGCGAAGAAACATATCGTAACGAGTTTTCACAACCTCACTCCGGAGATGCAGGAGGCCGTCAAGGAGAAATATCCGCTGGGGTTCACCGATTCGATGATTCGGGTGGACAAACCCAACGGCGATTTTTTTTATGCCGTACCGTATGACACGGACGAGGTGGCCTATATGATCAAGATCGACGTGAAGATCGACGACTCGGCGCAGGACGACGACGACAAGGACTACTACGACGACGACCTGAAGGGCGCCGACGATCTGCAGGGCGCCGACGACGATACGGCGGATATGCCGGAGTCGTCGGATGACGATGTGAATATCTGACCTCTCGCCGGATGAACCGTTCGGTTGCGGGATTGGCGTTTGCGCTCCTTGCCACGGCGTGCGGCCTGGCGGACGACCCGCAGGACGAGCGGAACAAATCCGTCTATCCCACCTTTTTCGACAAGACCTTCGAGGCCTACTGTATCGAGACGTTCGATCTGGACGGCAACGGGCGTATCTCCCGCTACGAAGCGCAGCGGGTGCGCGACGTGTCGTGCCCGGGTCTCGGAATCGTCTCGCTGGCCGACCTGCGCGAATTTCCCAATCTGGAACGCCTCGACTGCTCGCAGAACGCGATTACGGAGCTGGATCTGAGTCCCTGTACGCGCCTCGTGCGGCTGGATTGCCGCGGAAACGGCCTTGTGCGGCTCGATGTGGAGGGTCTGCGCGGCTTGACCGAGGCGGATTGCCGCGACAATGCCCTGCAGCAGCTCGACCTCACCTCGAACGGTTCGCTCGGAAGGCTGGACCTCCGCCGCAATGACCTGCGGACGCTCGACGTCTCGGCCTGTGCGGCGACCCTGCAGGCCGACGTGCGCGAAAATCCCGGACTGGGGACGGTCTACTGCCGCCAGACGCAGGGAATCTCCTTCGACGGAGGCACACAACTGCAATACCGGTAAGCGGACAGGCCGCGGGCGGCTCTCCCGGATTCTGTGCGCCGGACGGAAAAGACTTCCGTCGGGGCGCATTTTTTTATAATTTGTTGAAAAGTCGCCCGGCAAGGTGCCTCTTTTCGCAGATTATTTCGTACCTTTGGGAGCAAAAATCTTTTTTGTAACTCAAAAACAGATCCGGATACAATGAAAAAAGTAGACGTCATCCTCGGCCTCCAGTGGGGCGACGAGGGCAAGGGAAAGGTCGTCGACGTGCTTACACCCCATTACGAGGTTGTAGCCCGATTCCAGGGCGGCCCCAATGCCGGTCATACGCTGGAGTTCGGCGGGGAAAAATACGTGCTCCGTTCGATCCCCTCGGGTATCTTCCAGGGCGGGAAAACCAACATCATCGGAAACGGAGTCGTCCTTGACGCCGTGCTGTTCCGAGCCGAAGCCGAAGAGCTCGCCCGGAGCGGTCACGACCTCACCAAACAGCTCTGCATCTCGAAGAAGGCCCATCTGATCCTTCCGACCCACCGCATCCTCGACGCAGCCTACGAGGCCGCCAAGGGCAGCGCCAAGATCGGAACCACCGGAAAGGGCATCGGCCCGACCTATACCGACAAGGTCAGCCGGAACGGTATGCGTGTGGGCGACCTGTTGAGCCCCGATTTCGAGCAGATCTACGCCGCGGCCAAGGCCCGCCACGAGAAGATTCTCCGCAGCCTCGACTACGCTTACGACATCACCGACCTCGAAGCCCAGTGGTTCGAAGCCGTGGAGTACCTCCGCCGCTTCCGGATCATCGACAGCGAGTATTTCGTCAACGACTGCCTGGCGCACGACAAGTCGATTCTTGCCGAAGGGGCCCAGGGTACGCTGCTCGACGTCGATTTCGGGTCGTATCCCTTCGTTACGTCGTCGAACACCGTCTGCGCGGGTGTCTGCACCGGTCTGGGCGTCGCCCCGAACCGCATCGGCGAGGTCTACGGCATCTTCAAGGCCTACTGCACGCGTGTCGGAAGCGGTCCGTTCCCCACGGAGCTTTTCGATGCCACGGGTGAGAAACTCTGCGACCTCGGACACGAATTCGGTGCCGTGACGGGCCGTCGCCGTCGTTGCGGGTGGCTCGACATGGTGGCGCTGAAGTATTCGATCATGATCAACGGCGTGACGCAGCTCATCATGATGAAGTCCGACGTGATGAACGATTTCGAGACGATCAAGGTCGCCACCTCCTACGAGATCGACGGACGGCAGACCTCCGAGTTCCCCTACACGATCACCGAGGGTCTGAAACCCGTCTACACGGAGTTCGAGGGCTGGAAGTGCGACTTGCGCAAGTGCCGCAGCTACGAGGAGTTTCCCGAGGCGTTCAAGCGTTACGTGGAGTTCATCGAGCGCGAAACGGGTGTTCCCGTGCGGATCATCTCCGTGGGTCCCGACCGCGGCGAGACCATCGTCCGCCCCCGGGCTTAAGAAGCCCGTTCTGTGGGCGATGGAGCGTTGAAGGGTTTCTGGCCGTACTCAACGCCTCGACGATCTTAGATTCCCGCTCAAGGCGGGAATGACGGAGAGAATGTCATTCCCCGCTTGACGGGGAATCCATTCGCCTAAAAGGCGGGTTTCGAGGGTGCGAGCTTAAGAAGCCCGTTCTATGGGTGACGGGGCCATCCTGAGATTCCGATTCGGCTCCGCGCTTCAACCCGATGGGGCGAAGACGCAGAGGGCTGATCCGGTTTCGCCTTCCGAACACGTTGGAAAACCAAGAAAAACACGAAAAATTTTCGACATAACTTAAATATGCTGCAAAACCTTAAAATTCTGGTTCTGGCCAAGCAGGTGCCCGATACCCGCAACGTGGGTAAGGACGCGATGACCCCCGAAGGGACGGTCAATCGTGCGGCACTCCCGGCCATCTTCAATCCCGAGGACCTCAATGCCCTCGAAGCCGCCCTGCGGCTCAAGGATCGCGTAGCTGGTTCTACGGTACATATCCTCACGATGGGTCCCCAGCGGGCCGCCGACATCATCCGCGATGCCATGTTCCGCGGTGCCGACGGCGGTTACCTCCTGTCGGGACGTGAATTCGCCGGCTCCGATACGCTGGCAACCTCCTACGCCCTTTCGTGCGCTCTGCGCAAGATCGGCCCCGATGTCATCTTTGCCGGTCGTCAGGCCATCGACGGTGATACGGCCCAGGTCGGCCCCCAGGTTGCCGAGAAACTCGGACTTCCGCAGGTGACCTACGCCGAGGAGATCGTCGACGTCAAGGAGAACGCCTTGGTGATCAAACGTCGTCTGGAGCATGGCGTCGAGACGGTGGAGTGCCCGATTCCGGCCGTCATTACGGTCAACGCTTCGGCTGCCGAGTGCCGCCCGCGCAACGCCAAGCGCGTGATGAAGTACAAGGGCGCGCTGGCCGGTTCGGAGATCGCCGCGGCGCCCGAATCGCCCGCCGCACAGCGTGCCGCCGCGAAGCCCTACCTGCAGATCGTCGAGTGGGCTGCTGCCGACGTCGATCCGGATCCCGCCCAGTTGGGCCTGCAGGGTTCGCCCACGAAGGTCAAGAAGATCGAGAACGTGGTCTTCGCCGCCAAGGAGGCCAAGCGCCTCACGGCTGCCGATGAGGATATCAATTCACTGATGGTTGAACTTATTGCGAGCCACACGCTCGGTTAATGCGCACGGAGATGAACAACGTATTTGTATATATCGAGATGGAGGGCGGCAAGGTCGCCGACGTGAGTCTCGAACTGTTGACCAAGGGCCGCGAGCTGGCCTCGACGCTCGGCGTGAAACTCGAAGCCGTGGCGTTGGGACACAACCTCGCCGGTCTGGAAAAGGAACTGGCCAAGTACGGCGCCGACACGGTGTGGGTGGCCGATGACGAGCTCTTCGAGCCCTTCCGCACGCTGCCCCACACGGCCGTGATGTGCGGTCTGATCGAGCAGGAGAAGCCCCAGATCGCGCTGTTCGGCGCCACGCCCGTGGGCCGTGACTTCGCACCGCGCGTCTCGTCGGCGCTGCACAGCGGTCTGACGGCCGACTGTACGCAGCTCGAAATCGGCGACCACAAGGACGCCAAGACGGGCAAGGAGTACACGAACCTCCTGTATCAGATCCGTCCGGCCTTCGGCGGCAACATCATCGCCACGATCGTCAACCCGGACCACCGTCCGCAGATGGCCACCGTCCGCGAGGGCGTCATGCGCAAGGAGTACGCCGCACAGCCCGGAGCCGGAGAGGTGAAGACGATTGACTGGCAGAAATTCGTCAAGGATACGGACCTGGTGGTGAAGATCGTGGACCGTCAGATCGAGGAGCGCAAGATCGACATCAAGGGGGCTTCGATCATCGTGGCCGGCGGCTACGGCATGGGCTCGAAGGAGAACTTCAAGCTGGTGCACGATCTGGCCGACGTGCTGGGTGCCGAGGTGGGTGCGAGCCGTGCGGCGGTTGACGCCGGGTTCACGGACCATGCCCGCCAGGTGGGGCAGACCGGAGTGACGGTGCGCCCGAAACTCTACATCGCGTGCGGCATCTCGGGACAGATCCAGCACACGGCCGGTATGGACCAGTCGTCGATGGTCATCTCGATCAACACCGATCCCGATGCGCCGATCAACAAGATCGCCGACTACGCCATCACGGGCGACGTCAACGAGATTATCCCCAAGATGATTAAATACTACAAGCAAAACTCGAAGTAATGGCTAATTTCTTTTCAGATAACAAGGATTTGCAGTTCCACCTCGATCACCCGCTGATGCGGAAGATCGTGGAGCTGAAGGAGCGCGGTTTCGCCGAGAAGGATCTCTACGACTATGCGCCGCAGGATTACGACGATGCGATGGACAACTACCGCCGCGTGCTGGAGATTGCCGGCGAGGTTTGCGGCGAGGTGATCGCGCCGAATGCCGAGGGTGTCGACCATGAGGGTCCGCGCGTGGTGAACGACCACGTGGAGTACGCCTCGGGGACGGTGCGCAACATGCAGGCGGTGGTCGATGCCGGACTGAGCGGCATGACCCTCCCGCGCAAATATGACGGTCTGAACTTCCCGCTGATCTGCTTCGTGATGGCCAACGAGATGGTGGCGCGTGCGGATGCGAGCTTCGAGAACATCTGGGGTCTGCAGGACTGCGCCGAGACGCTCAACGAGTTCGCCTCGGAGGAGCAGAAGGAGAAGTTCCTCAAGTGGGTGTCGGCCGGTGCGACGTGCGCCATGGACCTCACGGAGCCCGATGCCGGTTCGGACCTGGGCGCCGTGATGCTGAAGGCCACCTGGTCGGAGGAGAAGCAGACGTGGCTGCTCAACGGCGTGAAGCGCTTCATCACGAACGGCGACGGCGAGGTTTCGCTCGTGCTGGCCCGTACCGAAGAGGGTACGACCGACGCCCGCGGACTGTCGATGCTCGTGTATGACAAGCGCGACGGCGGCGTGAAGGTGCGCCGCATCGAGAACAAACTCGGTATCAAGGGTTCGCCGACGTGTGAACTGGTCTTCACGAATGCCCCGGCACAGTTGGTCGGCGACCGCAAGATGGGTCTGATCAAGTACGTGATGTCGCTGATGAACGCCGCCCGTCTGGGTATCGGTGCGCAGTCGGTGGGACTTTGCGAGGCGGCCTACCGCGAGGCGTTGAAGTACGCCCACGAGCGGGCGCAGTTCGGCAAGCCGATCATCCGCTTTGCGGCTGTTTCGGAGATGTTGTCGAACATGAAGGCCAAGCTGCAGGGCGCCCGTGCGCTGCTCTATGAGACGGCCCGCTTCGTGG
>DXDA01000051.1 GCA_019115745.1 Candidatus Alistipes intestinigallinarum | reverse complement strand
AGGAATTTGCGCCATTTGCGATTCTTTTTACTGATTGTTTTTTAAAAACTATACCGTTTTGCTTATCATAAAACAAACAAAATCCTGTTTTACAACCGATTGCCGAGCCATCCCGGCAGTGCCTCCGAGAGTCTCATCCTCCCTCTCCACAACCAGAACCGCCTCAAATAAAGTGCCCCCAACCACCGATAGGCCCACATCCAACGTCCACCGCCCCGGACGATGCAAAGAATCCCTGAAAAAGGTTCAATCTGAAAAACTTTTCGTATTTTTGTCCGAAAAATCGAAAAACAAGCAAAATCAGATATGGAGTACAATTTCAAGGAGATCGAGCCGAAATGGCAGCAGCGCTGGCGCGAGCGGAAGACCTACAAGGTGGAGACGGACCCCACGCGTCCGAAATTCTATGTTCTGGACATGTTCCCCTATCCGTCGGGGGCGGGTCTGCACGTCGGGCACCCGCTGGGCTACATCGCCTCGGACATCTATTCGCGCTACAAGCGCCTGAAGGGCTTCAACGTCCTGCACCCGATGGGTTACGACGCCTTCGGGCTTCCGGCCGAGCAGTATGCCATCCAGACGGGCCAGCACCCGGCCGTGACCACCGAGCAGAACATCGCCCGCTACCGCGAGCAACTGGACAAGATCGGCTTCTCGTTCGACTGGGACCGTGAAGTCCGCACGTGCGACCCCGCCTATTACAAGTGGACGCAGTGGGCCTTCCTCGAAATGTTCTCCCACTACTACGACAACCGCCGCCGTCAGGCGCGGCCGATCGAGGAGCTCACGGCAGCCTTTGCCGCCTCGGGAACCGAAGGAGTCGACGCGGCCTGCACCCAGGAGCTGCACTTCACGGCCGACGAGTGGAACTCGTGGGACGAGAAGCGCCGCGAACAGGTGCTGCAGAACTACCGCCTGGCGTTCCGCGCCGACACGATGGTCAACTGGTGTCCGAAACTCGGCACGGTGCTGGCCAACGACGAAGTGCACGACGGACTTTCGGTGCGCGGCGGCTATCCGGTGGAGCAGAAACGCATGAAGCAGTGGCTGCTGCGCGTGACGGCCTACGCCCAGCGGATGCTGGACGGCCTCGACAAGTTGCAGTGGAGCGACTCGCTGAAGGAGATCCAGCGCAACTGGATCGGCCGTTCGGAGGGCGCCCAGGTCTTCTTTGATATTCAGAATTCGGACAAGAAGCTGGAAATCTTCACGACGCGTCCCGATACGATCTTCGGCGTGACGTTCATGGTCATCGCCCCCGAGCACGAGTGGATCGACGAGCTGACGACCCCGGAGAACCGCGCCGCCGTGGAGGCCTACATCGCGGAGACGAAGAAGCGCTCGGAGCGCGACCGGATCGCCGACACGAAGCGCGTGAGCGGCGTAGCGACGGGCTCCTATGCCATCAATCCCTTCACGGGCAAGGCGATTCCGATCTACATCTCGGACTACGTGCTCGCCGGCTACGGGACGGGCGCCATCATGGCCGTTCCGGCCCACGACTCGCGCGACTACGCCTTTGCGCGCCACTTCGGGCTGGAGATCATCCCGGTGGTCGAGGGCGGCGACCTTTCGAAAGAGTCCTACGACGCCAAGTCGGGCAAGGTGATCAACTCGGATTTCCTCAACGGCATGGATGTAAAGGAGGCGATTCAGGTGATGTTCGCCGAGGTCGAGCGACGCGGATTGGGCAAAAAGCTCATCAACTACCGGCTGCGGGATGCCATCTTCTCGCGCCAGCGCTATTGGGGCGAGCCCTTCCCGATCTACTACAAGGAGGACACGGCCTATCCGCTGCCGATGGACAAACTGCCGCTCGAACTGCCTCCGATCGAGAACTTCGGACCCACGGAGCAGGGCGAACCGCCCCTGGCCCGCGTCAAGGGGTGGCAGACGCCGGAGGGGTATCCCTACGAACTGTCGACGATGCCCGGATTTGCCGGATCGTCGGCCTACTACCTGCGCTACATGGACCCGCACAACGACCAGGCGCTCGTCAGCCGCGAGGCGGATGCATACTGGCGCAACGTCGACCTCTACGTCGGCGGCATCGAGCACGCCACGGGCCACCTGATGTACTCGCGTTTCTGGAACATGTTCCTCTACGACCTGGGGTACGTCTGCGAGGAGGAGCCCTTCAAGAAACTCGTCAACCAGGGCATGATCCAGGGCCGGTCGAACTTCGTCTACCGCGTCGTCGGGACCAACAAGTTCGTCTCGCTCGGGCTGCGCGACCAGTACGAGACGCAGGAGATCCACGTCGACGTGAACATCGTCAAGAACGACCTGCTCGACCTCGACGCCTTCCGGGCCTGGCGTCCGGAGTTCCACGACGCGGAGTTCATCCTTGAAGACGGCAAGTACGTCTGCGGCTGGGCCGTGGAGAAGATGTCGAAATCGATGTACAACGTCGTGAACCCCGACTACATCGTCGAGACCTACGGAGCCGACACGCTGCGCATGTACGAGATGTTCCTCGGACCGCTGGAGCAGTCGAAACCGTGGGACACGAACGGCATCGACGGCGTACACAAGTTCCTGCGCCGCTTCTGGCGGCTCTTCTACGACCGCGACGGCAAGTTCTGCGTCACGGACGAGAAGGCCACCGAAAAGGAGTTGCGCACGCTGCACAAAACGATCAAGAAGGTGACCGAAGACATCGAAAACTTCTCGTTCAACACCTCGGTGGCCGCCTTCATGATCTGTCTCAACGAACTGGGCGACTGCTCGAAGCGCGAAGTGCTCGAACCGCTGACGGTGCTGATCGCGCCCTTCGCGCCGCACATCGCCGAAGAGCTCTGGGAGGCGCTGGGCAAGAAGGGTTCGGTCTGCGATGCCTCTTACCCGGTTTACGACGAAAAACACCTCGTACAGAGTTCGTTCGAATATCCGGTTTCGATCAACGGCA
The DNA here is from genome assembly GCA_019115745.1 of Candidatus Alistipes intestinigallinarum. Classification (GTDB taxonomy): domain Bacteria; phylum Bacteroidota; class Bacteroidia; order Bacteroidales; family Rikenellaceae; genus Alistipes; species Alistipes intestinigallinarum. Next base: position 11,877 of record DXDA01000051.1, on the reverse strand, counting down.
AGTTGCGATTCAAGAAGGAGTACGCCACGTCGATGACCCCGGCGGAGATTCAGGCCGACGTAGTCACGGCGCCCGAGGCGCAGAAGTGGGTCGAAGGCAAAACCCCGAAGAAGGTGATCGTCGTCCCGGGCAAGATCATCAACATTGTGATCTGATCCGGAGGGGGGGGCGGTTGAGAAGGTTCCGACCGCTGTCCACCCGCCGCCTGCGGCGCGGTATCCGAATCCGAAACGTTTGAAAACCCAAACCCGAAAAGAACACCCCGAAAAAACCGCCGACCATGAACCGAACCGTTCTATTCATGCTCTCCTTACTGCTTATGAGCGTCACCGCATCGGCACAGGACTATGGCCAGTCCGCCACGGTCCGCATCTGGGACAACGCCACGGCGCCCCACAGCAACGGAATCACCACCCCCGAGGAGGAACCGGAACCCAACCGGATTGCCAACACCTCGACGGCGGAACTCTTCCTCTATCCGGCCGACACGGCCCAAACTCCCGACACGGGACTCGGTATCGTGATCTGCCCGGGCGGCGGCTATTCGCGCCTGGCCATCGACCACGAGGGATTCCAGATTGCCCGCTGGCTCGCGGCCAACGGCATTACGGCCGCCGTGTTGAAGTACCGGATGCCGAACGGCCATCCGGAGGTTCCGCTCGAAGATGCCGAGCAGGCGCTTCGGCTGCTGCGGGGCGAGGTTCCGGGCGCCGAAGGGTGTGTCTGCGAAAAGGTGGGGATCATGGGATTCTCGGCCGGGGGCCATCTGGCAGCCTATGCCTCGACGATGGGGGCTGTACGTCCCGACTTCTCGCTGCTGTTCTACCCGGTCATCACGTCCGAACCGGGACATCAGGGATCGTTCAACAACCTGATCGGCAAGGAGCGGCGCACGGCGGAGAGCGATGCCCGCTACTCGCTGGAGAATCAGGTAACGGCACAGACGCCCCCGGCCCTGCTGCTGCTCTCGGACGACGACAAGTCGGTGCCGCCCGTAAGCAGCACGCGCTACTACAACGCCTTGAAGGAGCATGGTATCCGCGCCACAATGCACATCTACCCGACGGGCGGCCACGGCTGGGGATTTCGGGACAATTTCCGTTATAAGGCCCGGTGGCAGGAGGCTGTGCTCGACTGGCTGAAAAATTTCGAAGAATAGCCGGCACACCGAAATACGCTCGATCTTCCATTCTCTTCACCAATCACCTCTAAACACCAAACATGAAAAAAATTCTTTATCTCCTTTGCGGCCTCACCTTTGCGTTGGCCTTTACCTGTTGCTCCACGGACAACGAAGATCCCGGCACGCCCGACCCCGGGACCATCGACGCAACCAAGCTTATTGGCCGCTGGAAATCGGTCGAAGGGCTGGTCTATACGGGCAATCAATGGATCAGCGAGCCCAACGACCTGTTCGTAGTCGAATTTTTCGACGACGTACTCCATTGGTACGACAAAGACCCAGAGATGTCCAACTCACCGAGCATCTGCCCCTATGAGATCGAAGGGAAAATACTCAAGTTCACCGTTCGTCATGACCCAGACCTTCCGAGCGTCGCTTCCTACACGATCGAGGAACTGACCGACACAAGACTGAAACTGTGTCGTTACGAGATCGGTGATGAACACGGATTTGTTTTTACCCGAGTTTCGAAATAACCGGTTTTTACAGCCTTGAAGCTGAAAATTTGATTCCGGATTTTTCATTCTTGATAATGTATCGTATCTTTGTGGTCTAAACAAGATACGATACGTTTTTTTATGGCAGACAACACCATACTGACCCGCCTCGACGGGCTGAAGCTCAAGTACGAGGAGACGGGGCAAAAGCTCACCGACCCCGAAGTGATCGCCGACGTGAAGCAGTTCGTGCAGCTCAACAAGGAGTACAAGGAGCTCGAACCGATCATCGAGACCTCAGAGCGCTACCGCACGGCCCTGGCCAACCTGGCCGAAGCGAAGGATACCTACGCCAACGACAAGGACGAGGAGATGCGCGAAATGGCGCGTGAAATGATCTCCGAACTGGAGCCGCAGATCGCCCAACTGGAGGAGGAGATCAAACTGCTGCTGATCCCCAAGGACCCGCAGGATTCGAAGAACGCCATCGTGGAGATCCGCGGCGGCACGGGCGGCGACGAGGCGGCGATCTTCGCCGGCGACCTGCTGCGCATGTACACCAAGTACATCGAATCGAAGGGCTGGAAGTACGAAATCACCTCGTCGTCCGAGGGTGCCGCAGGCGGCTACAAGGAGGTCGTGATGAAGGTCACGGGCCAGAACGTCTACGGAACGCTCAAGTACGAGTCGGGCGTGCACCGCGTGCAGCGCGTGCCGCAGACCGAGACCCAGGGCCGCGTCCATACGTCGGCCGCCTCGGTGGCAGTGCTTCCCGAAGCCGAGGAGTTCGATGTCGAGATCTCGATGAACGACATCCGCAAGGATATCTTCTGCGCCTCGGGCCCCGGCGGACAGTCGGTCAACACGACCTACTCGGCCATCCGACTGACCCACATCCCGACGGGTATCGTCGTGCAGTGCCAGGACCAGAAGTCGCAGTTGAAGAACTTCGACAAGGCCTTCGAGGAGCTGCGTACGCGCGTCTTCAACCTCGAATACTCGAAATACCTCGACGAAATCGCCTCGAAACGCAAGACGATGGTCTCGACGGGCGACCGCTCGGCGAAGATCCGCACCTACAACTACCCGCAGGGCCGGATCACCGACCACCGCATCAACTATACGATCTATAACCTGGCAGCCTTCATGGACGGCGACATCCAGGATTGCATCGACCACCTGATCGTCGCCGAAAACGCCGAGCGCCTGAAGGAGAGCGAACTCTGATTCCTCTCCCGGCGGGCAATATTCCAGGACGCGGAGCCGTTTTACAGGAAAATCCGGGTATGATGAAACGATTGACCATGCTGCTGTTACTGGCGGGCGTGCTGCTTGCGGGCACGGCCGGAGCCGCCGTGCCGAAACCCAAGCCGCTGTACATCGTCAACGGCAAAATAACGGAGGAGATCCAGCACATCCCGCCCGAAGAGATCGAACGGGTCGAAACGCTCCCGGCCGACGAGGAGACCATCGCCCGCTACGGCCAGCGCGCCGCACACGGCGTGATCCTCATCACGCTGCGCTACGACGAACCGGCCACGTTCCCGGCCGACACGACCTTCGGAAGCTACATCGCCCGCCAGATCCGCTGGAGCGACGACGATCCCGTCGCACGGGTCGTCCTGCGCTATACGATCATGCCGGAGGGCACCATCCGGGTCGACAAACTGCTGGAATCGACCGACAACCGCCTCAAACGCCGGGTTCTGAAGGCCGTGGAGGAGTCTCCGCGCTGGCAGCCGGCTCTGAAGAACGGGCTTCCGATCGCCAGCGAAGGCATCCTGAGCATCCAGCTCCCCGAGGGCCGGCGAATGCCGCGGCAGGTGGAACTGGTCTACCGCTGACGAATCCGGCCGTGCGGGAGTCCTCCTCACCCGGAGACAGAGCCCCGACCGAAAGCCGCAGCCGATACCGGCAACCCGTGAGAACCGAGACGAAGAGCAAGAAAAGGGGCCGGCAGCAACTTTTTCCAGATCCGGACCCGCATTTCAGCCATCCATTCCCTTAAAAACCGGAAATTCATGAAGACCAACTCCCTCGCCGCCTGGATCCTGGCCGTCCGCCCCTACAGCCTCGGCAATGCCGTGATTCTGATCCTCGTGGGTTCGGCGCTGGCCTGGACCGACGGATCCTTTCATTGGCTCCCGGCCCTGCTGTGCCTCGTTTTCGCCGTGCTGATGCAGTGCACGGCCAATCTGGTCAACGACCTGTGGGACTACCTCAAGGGCGCCGACCAACCCGACCGGCTGGGCCCCGACCGCGCCTTCGCCAAGGGGTATATCACCTTCGGCGCCATGAAGGCCGGAATCGCCGCCTTCACCGTCGCAGCGTGCGCCGCCGGACTCGGCATCCTCGTCTGGGCCCTGCGCCACGACATGCTGGCCTGGGGCGGCTGGGAACTGGTCGCCGTCGGCGTCGCGTGCGTCATCTTCGCCTACTTCTACACCGCGGGGCCGTGGCCCCTGGCCTATCACGGACTGGGTGACGTGGCCGTCATCCTCTTCTTCGGGCTCGTCCCCGTCGGGTTTACCTACTACGTCCAGACCGGCACGTGGACCTGGGAGACGATCCTCACGGCACTGGCCTGCGGACTTGTGATCGACACGATGCTCATGGTCAACAACTTCCGCGACCGCGAGGAGGATGCCCGCTGCGGAAAGCGCACGGTGGTCGTCTTCCTGGGCGCCCGGTTCGGAAGCTGGAGCTACTTCGGGCTCGGAGCCCTGGCCGTGGTGCTGTGTCTGACGCTGCTGGCCGGAGGCCGCACATGGGCCGCGCTGCTGCCGCTCGTCTATCTTGCAGGACATATCTCCACGTGGCGCAAACTCGTCCGCATCGACCACGGCGACGAACTGAACATCTGCCTCGGCGAGACGGCCCGCAACATCATGCTCTTCGGAGCGCTGCTCACGATCGGAATTCTTCTCGGCTGATGGGTGAGAGTCAACATATTACCCTGCGCGAGCTGCAGCGCCGCGTAAAGTCGGTCCTCGAAGGGCAGTTTGCGCTGCCCCTGTGGGTGAGTGCCGAGATCTCGGACCTGAAGGTCAACTACTCGGGGCACTGTTATCTGGAGCTCGTCGAAAAGGCCGAAAAAGGGGGCGACAACGGCGTCCCGACGGCTCAGGCCCGGGCCGTGATCTGGAAATCCCACTTTCCCCGCATCGCCGCCTATTTCGAGGCCGAAACGGGCCAGCGGCTCGCTCCGGGGTTGAAGATCCTGGCCAAAGTGCTGGTCTCGTACCACGAATTGTACGGCTTCTCGCTGCAGATCACCGACGTGGACCCCTCGTTCACGCTGGGCGACCTGGAGCGCCAGCGCCAGCAGACCATTGCGCAGTTGCAGCAGGACGGTGTCTGGGAGATGAACCGCGGAGTGGCGCTGCCGACGGTCGTGCAGCGCGTGGCCGTCGTGTCGAGCGCCCAGGCTGCCGGGTATCAGGACTTCTGCAAGGAGCTGGCAAAGAGCCCCTATCGGTTCGAGGTGGAGCTCTTCGACGCCTTCATGCAGGGCGAAGCGGCCGAGGGGTCGATCATCGATGCCCTGTGCCGTGTGGCCGACCGGCTGGAGGAGTTCGATGCCGTGGTGATCATCCGCGGCGGAGGCTCGCGCAGCGACCTGAACTGCTTCAACGCCTATCGGCTCTGCTCCTACATCGCACAGTTCCCCCTGCCGGTCATCACCGGCATCGGGCACGACAAGGATACGAGTGTCGCCGACCTGGTGGCCCATACGGCGCTCAAGACCCCCACGGCGGTCGCCGGATGGCTCGTCGAACGGATGGACCGCATCTGCGGATGGCTCGATGCCGCCGCCCTGCAGTTGCACGACGGCGTGCTGCGCCTGGCCCGCACGCAGCAGGTGCGGCTCGAAGAGCTGGCGGGCGACGTGCGGCACCTCTCACTCGGGCTGCTCCGGCAGCGCGGGCTGGAATTGGGGAGTCGGGAGGAGGTCTTCCGCCAGGCCGTCGGGAGTTTCCTCCGGCAGCAGAGGCAGCGGCTCGACACGACGGGCGAACTGGTCGAGAGCCGTTCGCCGCGGCACATCCTTCGCATGGGATTTGCCGTGGTGCGCAGCGGCGAACGGACCGTAACCTCAATCCGGCAGGTGGAGGCCGGCGAATGCCTCACGGTCGAGGTGGCCGACGGACGCTTCTCCGCCGAGGTAAAGTCCGAAAAGAGATCCGAAAAATAACACGATAACAGAGCCGGGTCGGCCCGGTCCCAAAAAGATGGCTAAGAAACAACAGCAGGAACCAAGCTACACCGAGGCGATTGCCGAGATCGAACGCATTCTCGGCCGCTTCCGCAACGAAGAGATGGACGTGGACAGCCTCGCCGCCGAGGTCCGGCGCGCCACGGAACTGATCGCCGTCTGCAAGGCCAAACTCCACAAGGCCGAGGAGGAGGTGAACAAAATTCTCGAAGCATGAAACGGCTGATTCGCTGGGCCCTGAACCACATCCCGCGGCCCATGCTGCAACGCATGGCCTCGTGGGCCGTGCCCGTCATGGGGCTCTTCTACAAGGGCCGCGGCGTGGAGTGTCCCCTCTGCGGGTCGAAATACCGGAAATTCCTCCCCTACGGGTATGTGCAGTCGCGCGCCAACGCCCTCTGTCCGAAGTGTCTGTCGCTGGAGCGCCATCGGCTGCTGTGGCTCTATCTGACACGCGAGACCGATCTGTTGAAAAGTTTTCCGCGCACGTTGCACATTGCTCCCGAGGTGTGTATCATGCGTCACCTGAAGCCCCACTTCAAGGCGCATCCCGGGCAGTACGTCACGGCCGATCTCGAAAGCCCGTTGGCCGACCTCCATTTCGACGTGCAGCAGATCCCGCTGGCCGACGAATCGGTCGAGGTGGTGATCTGCAACCACCTCCTCGAACACGTCGCCAACGATCGAAAGGCCCTGCGCGAACTGCACCGCATCCTCAAGCCCGGCGGCTGGGGAATCCTCCTCTCGCCCGTCGACCGCGATTACGAGCAGACCTTCGAGGACGACTCGATCGTCGATCCCGACGAACGCACGCGCATCTTCGGACAGTACGATCACCGGCGCATCTACGGGCAGGATTATGTCGACCGGTTGCGCGAAGCGGGGTTTGAGGCCGCCGACATCGACTATGCCGCCTCGCTCCCCGAAGAGGAGCGGCGCCGATACGCCCTTCCCGAAGACCATATCTACGTGGTGTACAAATACTGACGCCGTCTACCGGTTCCGCCGGACCACCAGACAAACGGGCCCCTGCGGATGGCGGTGTACGACCGTATCGCCGAATCCGGCCGCGGAGAGATGGCGCAGCAGCGTTTCGTCCGAATGGATCGTCATTTCATCGATCCGCCGGGTCCATTTCTTCCACCGGGGATCATCGGGATCACCGGCTTCGCAGACCACCAGAAAATAGCCGCCCGGACGTAGAACTCGGGCCACCTCCGCAAAGGCTTGCGGCAGATTCTTCCAGAAATAGACCGTCTCGAAGGCCGTCACGGCATCAAAACACGCCGATCCGAAGGGCAGGTGTTCGGCCGAACCCTCCTCGACAAAACAACGCAAACCCAACTCCCGACGGTTGCACCGCCGGGCAAAAGCCACGCTCTCGGGCGAAAGGTCCACTCCGAAAGCCATCCCCTCCGGACAATGTTCCAAAATCCGCTTCAAGACCGCACCGTCTCCGCATCCGACGTCCAGCACATGCCAGTCAGGCCGCCACGGCAGAAACGACAACCCCCAGCGGTGGAGCGGTGCGTGTCCGCAATTCATCCCGCGCAGCATGAAGCGACCCCAGAATCCGTCCGGAAAACGGGTATGCTGCAAAAGCCGATTGAAAAAAGAGTCTCGTGCCATCATCTTCCGATTTGATATTCATCGCAGGACAGTGTCATCCTGTCGCAACAAAATTCGCGGTTTCCGCCCCGTCGGTCAATACCAGAAAATGGGGATTTTCGGGAAAAGGAGGCACGGCGGCCGGCGCAACAGGAACAGGCAGCAACAGGCAGGCGCCGAACCTGCCGGAAAGGCCGAAGAATGCCGGGATACCGCGTTCAATAGAGATAGAAGACAATTCCGATAAAGTGGCACACCACCGCCAGGTTGATCAGCAGGTGCCAGACCATGTGGTGATACCGGAAACCCTTCCGCGCGTAGAACCACGCGCCCAGCGTATAAAGAACCCCGCCCGCCGCAATCAGCCACAGCAGCGGCGTCGAGGCGTGGCGGATGAACAACGGCAGGAAAAAGAGAATCGTCCAGCCCATCACCAGGTAGATCGTCAGACTCACGGCCGGAATCGAACGCCGCGACAACGACTTGTAGAAGATCCCGAAAACCACCATCGCCCATTGCAGGATCGTGATGAACAGACCCTGCCAGCCCCCGATCACCGACAGCGCAATCGGCGTATAGCTCCCCGCAATGGCCACGTAGATGAAGATGTGGTCGAGGATGTGGAAGATCTCCTTGTGGCGCGACTGCGGGTTCATCGAGTGGTAGAGCGTCGACGCCAGGAACATCAGAAAAATCGAAATCACGAAAACCGAGACCGAAAACGACGCCAGAACCCCCTCCGGATCATGCACATAGGCCCAAACCGCCGCAAACGGCAGCGACAGCAACGTCAGCATGGACATCACACCGTGACTCACCGAATTGGCAACCTCCTCACCCAGCGTCGGAATGTAAATTCCCTTTTTTCTTCCCATAACGCAACCATTTGATTCAACGTGCCAAATTTATAATTTTTTTTCATATCTTTGCGAACAGTAGGTTTATTTTTAGGTAAAATGGACTTTGCACGCTACGAAAATCTCCGTACGCTCGTGCGGACGAACTTCTCGGAGCAGACTCAGCGTCTGGTCGACGATGCGCTCGAATACGCCGAAGAGAAACTCGGCGGACTCGTGCGCTATGACGGCTCGCCCCTGATCGGACATGGAGTCGCCGTAGCCGAAATCGTCATCTCCGAGGTCGGGCTCGGGAGGAATTCAACCCTCTCGTCGATCCTCCACGACGTCGTCCGAATCGCCCACAAACAACTCCCCGCCGAGGAGTTCTTCGCCCTGACCGCCGACATTCAGAACCGCTTCGGAGAGCAGGTCGTCGGAATCACCATGGGACTCGCGAACATCTCCGAACTCCGGCTCAAAGTCGCCAAGGAGCAGGCCGACAACTTCCGCGACCTGATCGTCAGCTACTCCCAGGATCCCCGCGTGATCCTCATCAAACTCGCAGACCGGCTCGAAGTGATGCGATCGCTCGACATATTCCCCCACGAAAAGTGGCGCAAGAAGAGCTGGGAGTCCATGAACCTCTACGCACAGATCGCTCACAAACTCGGTCTCTACTCGATCAAGAGCGAACTGGAGGATATTGCCCTGAAGTATCTCGAACCGAAGGACTACGAGCACATCGTCACCAAACTCGAAGAGAGCGCCGACGAACGCCGCGCCTTCATCGCACGCTTCCTCGTACCCATCGAGCAGCGACTCAACCGGCTCGGCATCCACTACCACATCAAAAGCCGCACGAAGTCGATCTTCTCGATCTGGAACAAGATGCAGAAGCAGCACGTCCCCTTCGAGGGCGTCTACGACATCTTCGCCATCCGCATCATCATCGACTGCCCCCGCGAGCAGGAGAAACAGCTCTGCTGGACCGCCTACTCCGTGGTCACGGACTTCTACACGCCCAATCCGAACCGGATGCGCGACTGGATCTCGATCCCCAAGTCGAACGGCTACGAGTCGCTCCACACGACCGTCTCGGCCGAAGGTCGCTGGGTCGAAGTGCAGATCCGAACCGAACGCATGGATGCCGTCGCCGAACGCGGTATCGCCGCACACTGGCGCTACAAGGGCGTCGCACAAGGCGCACAGACCAGCGAGCAGTGGCTGAGCCGCCTGCGCGAACTGATGGAGGACACCACCCATGCGCTCGCCCAGCGTTTCGATGCCAAACCCGCCTCGGGCGAGATCTTCGTCTTCACCCCCAACGGCGACCTGCGCAAATTGCCCGAAGGGGCCACGCTCCTCGACTTCGCATTCGATATTCACACGAACCTCGGCTCGACCTGCGTCGGCGGAAAGGTCAACAACCGCGCCGTCTCGATCCGCGAGCAGCTCAAAAACGGGGACATCGTCGAGATTCAGACCCAGAAGAACCAGACCCCGAAGTCCGACTGGCTGAATGTCGTCGTCACCTCCAAGGCCCGCAACAAGATCAAGTCGTTCCTCCGCGAAGAGCAGGCCAAGCACACCCGCATGGGCCGCGAAGAGCTGGAACGAAAACTCAAGAACTGGAAGATGGCCCTCTCGATCGACGAGGCCGTGGCCTATCTCGCCCGTCACTTCAAACTCCGCCTCGGAAGCGACGTATACGGGCTGATTGCCACCCAGAAGCTCGACTTCGGAACCATCAAGGAGCTGCTCTCGCGCCACCTCTCCGGCGAAGCCGCCGAAGAGCGCCGTGCCGCGGCCGCCGAGGTCGAACGGCAGAAGGCCGCCATGCACGCCGCGCAGGAGAAGGCCGCACCGCAGGATGCACTGGTGATCGATGACGACATCTCGAAGATCCAGTACAAGCTGGCCAAGTGCTGCAATCCGATCAAGGGCGACGAGGTCTTCGGATTCGTGACGATCAACTCCGGAATCACGATCCACCGATGCGACTGCCCCAATGCCAAGCGTATGCGCGAGAACTATCCATACCGCGTCGTCGAGGCCCGTTGGCGACAGTCCGCCGAAGGAGCCTTCCGCGTCTCGATCCGCATCGTCGCGGCCGACACCACCGGCATGGCAAACCACATCACCGAGGTCATCATCCGCGACCTGAAGCTCAACATCCGCTCGATCAACTTCGCCGCCGCGGGGAATGGCTGCATCGCCGGTACCGTTGCCGTCGAAGTCCCCGGAACCGGGGTCGTCGATACGCTGATCCACCAGATCATGCGCATCAAGGGCGTGCAGCGCGCCTACCGCATCAACTGATTCGAAAACATCTTTTTACCCACACTATCGATCAATGAATAACAACTCAATCAGCGTCGTTTTTGCCGACTCGTCGCACGCGCACTACGCTCCGCGTATCTGCCAGATGATCTACGAGTCCGCATTGCAGCGGGGAACCGGTATCGCCAAGCGATCCCCGGAGTACATCGCCGCAAAAATGACCGGTGGCAAGGCCGTCGTGGCGCTGGACGGTGAAAAACTGGTCGGGTTCAGCTACATCGAGTGCTGGGGGCATGGCGACTTCGTCGCAACCTCCGGGCTGATCGTCGATCCCGAGTACCGACACATGGGACTCGCGGAGCAGATCAAACGACGAACCTTCGAGCTGGCCCGACGACGATTCCCGTATGCCAAGTTATTCAGTATCACTACGTCACTCCCCGTCATGAAGCTCAATTCACGCATGGGATACGTCCCCGTGACCTTCTCCGAACTCACCGAGGACGAGGAGTTCTGGCGCGGGTGCGAGGGATGTTGCAACTACGACATCCTCCAACGCAACAACCGGCGCATGTGTCTCTGTACGGGCATGTTGTACGACCCCGCGAAGGAGCCGCCTCAGAAGCACTCCCGATTCGCTCCCTATATCATGTTCCTCCGGAACAAACTCAAGAAAATCTTTCACCTGAAATAAAAAAAACGATATAAAACCATGGATACCAAGAAAAAAGTCGTGCTGGCGTTCAGCGGTGGGCTGGACACCTCGTTCTGTGTCAAGTACCTCTCCGAAGAGAAGGGTTACGATGTCTACACGGCCATCGCAAATACCGGAGGGTTCTCGAAACCCGAACTCGAACGCATCGAAAAGCGAGCCATGGAACTCGGCGCCGTCAAACACGCCACGCTCGACATCGAGCAGGAGTACTACGAGAAGAGCATCCGCTACATGGTATTCGGGAACATTCTCCGCAACGGAACCTACCCCATTTCGGTCAGCTCCGAGCGCATCTTCCAGGCTATCGCCATCATCGAATACGCCAAGCAGATCGGGGCCGACGCCGTGGCGCACGGCTCGACCGGCGCCGGAAACGACCAGGTGCGTTTCGACCTCACGTTCCAGATCCTCGCGCCCGGGATCGAGATCATCACCCCGACGCGCGACATGACCCTCACACGCGAGTACGAGATCGACTACCTGCGCAAGCACGGCATCACGGCCGACTACAAGAAGATGGAGTACTCGATCAACAAGGGGTTGTGGGGCACCTCGATCGGCGGCAAGGAGACCCTCCATTCGGAGCAGACGCTCCCCGA
>DXDA01000050.1 GCA_019115745.1 Candidatus Alistipes intestinigallinarum | reverse complement strand
CCATGCGGTGGTCCAGCGCATACTGGATGAGGTACTTCAGGAAGTCCTCGGCCAGTTCCATGTTGTCCTCCAGGTCGTAGAACGCGGCCTCGGGTTCGATCATCCAGAACTCCGAAGCATGACGCGGGGTGTTGGAGTTCTCGGCGCGGAACGTCGGACCGAAGGTGTAGATACGGCCCAGCGAGAGGGCGCCCAGTTCCCCTTCGAGCTGTCCCGAGACGGTCAGGTTGCACGACTTGCCGAAGAAGTCCTGCGTATAGTCGACCTTGCCCTCCTCGGTCTTCGGGAGGTTGTTCAGGTCGAGGGTCGTGACCTGGAACATCGCACCGGCGCCTTCGCAGTCCGACGCGGTGATGATCGGCGTATGGAAGTAGTAGAATCCGTTCTTGTTGAAATACTCGTGGATGGCGTAGGCCATGGCGTGACGGATACGCAGCACGGCACCGAACGTATTGGTCCGGGGGCGCAGGTAGGCGATGTCACGCAGGAACTCCAGCGAGTGTCCCTTCTTCTGCAGGGGATAGGTATCGGGATCGGCCGTGCCGTAGATCTCGATCCGTTCGGCCTGGACCTCGACGCCCTGTCCGGCGCCCGGGGAGGCCACCAGCCGTCCGTCGACGCGGATGCAGGCTCCCGTAGTGATGGGTTTGAGCTGTTCTTCCGGGATTTTGGCCAGATCGACCACCACCTGTATGTTATTCACGCACGACCCGTCGTTCAGGGCGATGAACGCCACGTTCTTGTTTCCGCGCTTGGTGCGCACCCAGCCTTTGACGACGATGTCGGTATCCACGGATCCCGACTTCAGGATTTCAGCGATTCTCTGCGTTTTCATAGATTTCAGTTCACACATTTTTCCGAATTGCCAAAGTTAGCCATAATTTGCGATTTGGCAAAAAAAAAGTACCTTTGTCCGAGTTATATAACCCTGCACACGATGAAACGAACGATATGGACGGCTGCCCTGGCAGCCTGCACGCTGACGGCTGCGGCCCAGATCCCGATCCCGGAGGAGTCCACGCCCGTGCCGCTGTCCCAAGGCGGCCGCATCTATCGCACGGAAGTGGTCCCCTACAACGCCCGCCACGATGCCGATGCCCGCAACCGCGAGGCCGGAGGCTACTGGAAGGCCTTCCGCCCGGAGTTGATTACCGAATCGTCGGGCGACATCTCGGCATTCTACGGCGCAAAGGTCGAGATCCCGTTCGAGTGGACCGACGGGCGGGTCTTCCTGCACCTCGAAAATCCGGGGGCAGGTTACTCGCTCTGGCTCAACGACCAACCCGTCGCCGAGGTGAACGATGCGCTGACCCCGTCGGAATTCGACCTTACGCCCTACATCCGCCAGGGAGTCAATACGTTCCGTGTGCTGATGCACGCCCGCCGGCTGCCGATCGACGCATCGGGAAGCGCACGCCCGCTCTTCGAGAACAGCTACCTCTATTATCAGGACAAGCGGTCGATCGCCGATTTCGAGATCGCCCTCGTGCCCGACACGCTGGGCCGCGACTTCGGGATGCTCGATCTGAAGATCGTCGCCTGCAACGCCTACAACTACGACGAACCCGTCACCGTGGGGTACGACATCTACTCGCCGCAGGGCAAGCTGCTCGAATTCAACATGACGGAGATCACCATCCCCGGACGCTCGACCGATACGGTGCGTTATTCGCCCTTCATCTACGGCACCTATGCGAACAAGTGGGAGGCCGGGAGCAAAAACCCGCCGCTCTACCGCGTGATGCTCTTCACGCGCCGCAACGGCGTCTACAAGGAGTACATGCCGCTGAAGATCGGCTTCGGGAAGACGGAACTCGTCGACGGACGGCTCATGCGGCTGGGCAAGGAGCTGCAGCTCGCCAAGGCGGAGTACAACGCCGCCGCAGACCGCAAAACCGCCCTCTCGGAGCTCAAGTCCCTGAAGGCCAAAGGCAAGAATACGATCTGCCCGAGCTCTCCGCAACCGGCCTGGTTCTATGAACTGTGCGACGAACTGGGTCTTTACGTCATCGACCGTGCGGCGATCTCGGCCCCGGATCGGCGCGACGACCGCCGTGTGGGCGGCACACCCTCGAACAACCCGGCTCTGGTCGACGAATACCTCGAACGGGTGAAGTCGATGTACTACCGTTCGCGGAACTTCACCTGCGTTATAGCCTACGACCTGGGATCGCCCTCGGGCAACGGATACAACATGTACAAAGCCTACCAGTGGCTCAAATCGGTGGAGAAATCGCGCCCGGTGATCTACGGCGATGCCGCCGGAGAGTGGAACAGCGACCTCTGAGACCATGAACATCGAACTGATCGTCATCGGCAAGACCGACTCGCAGGAGATCGCCTCGCTGGTCGAGCTCTACGCCCGGCGGGTAAACCGCTACTGCCGCTTCGCCGTGACGACCCTGCCCGACGTCCGCAACACGAAAAGCCTGAGCGTCAAACAACAACGCACGGCCGAGGGCGAAGCGATCCTGCGCCAGCTTGCGGAGGGTGACTACGTGACGCTGCTCGACGAACGGGGGACGGAGTACCGTTCGGTGGAGTTCGCGCTGTGGCTGCAGAAACGCATGAACAGCGGCGTGAAACGACTCGTGCTGGTGATCGGCGGCCCCTACGGATTCTCCGACGAGGTCTACGCCCGGGCCGATGCCAAGCTGTCGCTCTCGCGCATGACCTTCTCGCACCAGATCGTGCGGGCGATCTTCGCCGAGCAGATCTACCGCGCCTTCACGATCCTCAACAACGAACCCTACCACCACGAATGATGCACCATTCGGAATAAAAGCATATCTTTGCAGGCGAAACGAACCAAACACCGCACGGAGCCGATGTCCATCCGCCCGATCCTATTTTTGCTGCCGCTGCTGGGCCTTTCGGTCCCGAAGCCGGGTATTACCGCCGAAATTCCGGACGCGGAACGGGCCGACACGACCATCACGGTCGACCGCGTGCAGGTGACGGCCATCAAGCAGGGCCCCGTGCTGCGGTCGACGGCCGTGGCCTCGACGATCCTCGGCAGCCGGGCCGTGGCACGCCGCGGCATCACGGCCCTGAAGGAGATCTCGCTCGCGGTTCCCAACTTCCACGCCCCGGACTACGGTTCGCGCATGACCTCGTCGATCTACGTGCGGGGACTCGGGGCACGCATCGACCAGCCGGTCATCGGACTGAACGTCGACAACGTGCCGATGCTCAACAAGAACGCCTTCGACACCGAACTGGCCGACATCGAGCGCATCGAGGTGCTGCGGGGCCCGCAGTCGACGCTCTACGGACGCAACACGATGGGCGGCGTGGTGAATGTCTACACCCTCTCGCCGCTCACCTACGAAGGGGTGCGCGCGCTGGCCGAATACGGCAGCGGCAACACGCTGCGACTCAAGGCCTCGACCTACTACCGTCCGCTGCCCGACGTAGGATGCTCCGTAACGGGCTTCTACACCCGTTCGGACGGCTTCTTCGAGAACGAATACACGAACCGGAACTGCGACTGGGAGTGGCAGGCCGGCGGGCGCTGGAAGATCCAGTGGGACAACCGCCGGGGTCTGCGCCTCGACAACACGCTCTCGCTCGCACGGCTCGAACAGGGCGGTTACCCCTATGCCTACGCCGGCGAGGCGATCGTCGAAGGGGGCGAAACGATTCTCCGCCCCGGACAGATCGCCTACAACGACCCCTGCTCCTATCTGCGCACGACGATCAGCGACGGGCTCACCGTGCGCTACGACGCCGTGCGGTACAGCGTCTCGTCGATCACCAGCTACCAGTACACCGACGATGCGATGACGCTCGACCAGGACTTCACGCCGCTCTCCTACTTCACGCTGCGGCAGGCCATCCGCGAACACGCCGTGACCGAGGATCTGGTCTTCCGTTCGCGGGGCACGGAGCGTTACGGGTGGCTCTTCGGGGCCTTCGGTTTCTACCGCCATCAGCGGATGGAGGCCCCGGTGCACTTCAAGCGCACGGGCATCGAGCGGCTGATCCTCGACAATGCCAACCGGATGCCCGACCTGCTCTACTACACGATCGACGCCGAAGAGCTGCCGCTTTCGTCTCAATTCCGGATGCCGGCGTGGGGCGCAGCGCTCTACCACGAATCGCGCCTCCGGCTGGGACGCTGGCACCTGACCGCCGGGCTGCGCGCCGACTACGAACGCACGCAGCTCCGCTACCGCAGCCGCACCGACCTGGACTACACGCTCAGCATCAACGGCGGCACCCCCACCCCCAGAAACATCTCGATCGACGACACGGGCCATCTGGCACACTCCTATCTGGAGCTGCTGCCCAAGGTCTCGGTGATGTACGCCTTCGACCCGACACGCAACCTCTACCTCTCGGTCTCGCGGGGATACAAGGCCGGCGGATTCAACACGCAGATGTTCTCGGATCTGCTGCAGGAGAAGCTGCAGGCGATGATGATCTCGGGCGTCGGCAACGAGGACCCCGACCGGATGTCGTACCGTCCGGAATACAGTTGGAACTATGAGTTCGGCGGCCATTTTTCGTGTCTGGAGGGGGCCGTGCGGGGCGACTTCGCCCTCTTCTGGATCGAGGTCCGCGACCAGCAACTGACTGTCTTCCCCGAGGGTCAGACCACCGGACGCATGATGGCCAACGCAGGCCGTACGCGCAGCCGCGGGGCCGAACTCTCGCTGCAGCTCTCGCCCTGGCGCGACCTCGACCTCAACTTCAACTACGGGTACACCGATGCCCGTTTCCTGCGCTACCGCAGCGGTCGGGAGGACTACGCCGGGAAGCGCGTCCCCTACGCTCCGGAGCACACCTTTGCGGCAACGGCGACCTGGAGCCGCCCGACGGGTGTCGAGTGGCTGGGCGACGTGGTGCTGGAGGCCGGGGTGCAGGGCGCCGGGACGATCGTCTGGAACGAGGAGAACTCCCTCACGGAGCCCTTCTACGCCCTCATGAACGCCACCGTGCGGCTGGAACACCGCCGCTGGTCGCTCGGTCTGTGGGGCCGCAACCTCACGGGCACAACCTACAACGTCTTCTATTTCAAGTCGATCGGCAACGAGTTCGTCCAGTGCGGACGGCCCCGGACCTTCGGCATTACCTTAACCCTAAACATCGATTGAACATGTTGAAAAAACTGCTGCTGCTGAGTTTTGCGGCCTTCGCGCTGGCCGCCTGCAACGACGAAGCCGACGAAGGCATCCAGTATGCGACGAGCAATCCCGAGATCGTCGACGGCGTCTACTCGGGCCAGACCATGCACTTCTACGGAACGGCCACGGTGACCAACACGAAGGACAACTCGACCTACTCCGATCCGGAGGCGTGGTTCGAAATCCACGGGGACAAGGGGCTGGTCATCTATATGCACCAGACTCGCTTCGCCCCCGATATGCCCGGGCAGGAGATGCGCATCTATCGCATGCCCTACACCGGAGGCGAGGGAGCTTCGCTCACCTTTTCAGCCGAAAGTTTCATTCCGCAGGCCAAACTTCCGAACGAAACGGGAGGTTACGACTATCGGGATTTTACCCAGTTCATGCTTACCGAGATTGAGGGTACGATCGACGGGACCCTCTTCCGGATGGCCTTCACCTGCATGGGGATCTACCGCATGGAGTACGAGGGGCGGCTGCTGGTAAAAAAATAGCCTCCGGGACGCGGAGTTACGCCCGCGAAGTGTTAACTTTGCACCGATAACCCTAAACAAGCAACGCTATGAAACCCGAATACAAGCCCTTTGTGGACGAACTGATCGAACTCTGCATCAAGGAGGATATCGGCGACGGCGACCACACGTCGCTCTGCTGCATCCCGGCCGACGAACACGGACGTATGCGCCTGCTGTGCAAGCAGGAGGGCGTGATCGCCGGCATCGAAATTGCACAGCTCGTCCTGCACCGGCTGGACCCCGAAATGCACTTCGAACAGGTGCTTCAGGACGGTGACCGCGTGAAACCCGGCGATGTGGCCTTCTACGTCTCGGGGCGTCTGCGCTCCCTGCTGCAGGCCGAGCGCATCCTGCTGAACATCATGCAGCGCATGAGCGGCGTGGCAACCCAGACGGCCGTCTACGTCAAGCAGCTCGAAGGCCTCCACACCAAGGTCCTCGACACGCGCAAGACCACACCCGGCATGCGCGTACTGGACAAGATGGCCGTGAAGCTGGGCGGCGGCGAGAATCACCGCATGGGCCTCTTCGACATGATCCTCCTGAAGGACAACCACATCGACTTTGCCGGCGGCATCCGACAGGCCATTACCGGAGCCCGCAAGTACCTCAAGGCCAAAGGCAAGAACATTCCGATCGAGTGTGAGGTACGCACGCTGGAGGATATCGACGAGGTCTTCGCCGCGGGGGGTGTCGACCGCATCATGTTCGACAACTTCACACCCGAAATGACGCGCCGGGCCGTCGAAAAGGTCGCCGGGCGCTGTGAAACCGAATCCAGCGGCGGCATCACGCTCGAAACGCTGCGCGAATATGCCGCCTGCGGCGTGGACTTCATCTCCGTCGGGGCGCTGACCCACCAGATCCGCTCGCTCGACATGTCGCTCAAGGCCTGCGAATAACCCAAGGGGGGGGGCAGAAAGGACAGAGAGGACAGAGAGGACAGAGGGGACAGAGAGGAAGAGAAGGAAGAAAACTGCACAGAGGAAAGAAGAGAAATACTTCGGCCTCGAAAAATCTCGAAAAGCCCCCGGAGAGGCTGAGGAAGAGAAGGAAGCCCTAAAGGGAACCTCGCGCGAAAAGAGACGGAGGGAGAACGAAGAGGACGAAAGAAAAGAGCCGAAGGGGAGAAAACGAAAATACACGATGGAACGAACGATCCGGAATCAAAGCCTGCCGTCACGCCTGCTCCGCACCCCACTGGGGATGCTGGTGTGGCGGCTCGTTCTGCTCTATGCGGTGCTGATGCTCTGCCGCATCACCTTCTACCTCTATAACGCCGCCCAGTTGGGAACGCTGTCCTTCGCCGAAATCGGTCCGCTGCTGGCCGGAGCGCTGAAATTCGACACCGCCTCGGTGGTCTACGCCGACGGAGCGTTCATTCTGCTCTCGCTGCTGCCGCTGCACGTGCGCGAAAGGCGCTGGTACCGCAGCCTCCTCTACGGTTACTACGTGGCGATCAACTCCCTGCTCGTCGTGGCCACGAACCTCGCCGATACGGTCTACTTCCGCTACACGCAGAAACGATTCACGGCCGACGAGATCTTCTTTGCCGACAACGACAACTCGCTGCAGCTCGTCGGAAAGTTCATGTCCGAGAACTGGTACCTGGTTCTCCTGTGGGCGCTCCTCACGGGGCTGCTGGCCTGGGGCTACCGCCGCCGGGTGCGCGAAGAGAGCCTGCTGCGCGGCGGCTGGCCCTACTACGTCGGCGGGAGCGTGATCCTGGCCGTGGCCGCGGGGCTGAGCATCGCCGGAATGCGGGGCGGCATGACGCGCATGACGCGCCCGATCACCCTCTCGAACGCCACGCTCTACACCCCGGACAGCGGCAAGGCCAACCTGATCCTGAGCAACCCGTTCTGTATCCTCCGCACCGCGGGGAGCTCCTCCAGCAGCATCAAATTCCGAAAATACTTCTCCGAGGAGGAGCTTCCGCGGCTCTTCACGCCCGTCCACCAACCGGCGGACACCACGGCGCTGAATCTCGGCGAACGCAACATCGTGATCTTCATTCTGGAGAGCATGTCGGCCGAACACTCCGCGCACCTTTGCCCGGAGCTCTACGACGACCTTCCGCAGAAGGGCTTTACGCCGTTCCTCGATTCGCTGATGCGCGAGGGGCTGACCTTCCGCCGGATGTACGCCAACGGCACACGCTCGATCCAGGCCATGCCCTCGGTACTGGGAAGTATCCCGTCGTTCCGAACCCCCTTCGTGCTGATGCCGCAGTCGCTCGGCGAGAGCCGCCAATTGCCCGCCCTGCTGGCCGACCGGGGATACACGACCGCCTTCTTCTGCGGTTCGGAACACGGCTCGATGGGCTTCGGGGCCTATGCCCGTTCGGCGGGCGTCGAGCGGCTCGTAAGCCGCGAAGAGTACGAGGCGCGCCACGGCACGAGGGATTTCGACGGCTACTGGGGAATCTGGGACGAACCCTTCCTGCAATTCATGGGCGAGGAGCTCGCGGCGATGCCCGAACCCTTCTTCGCCACGCTGTTCACCCTCTCGTCGCACCACCCCTTCGTCGTACCCGAACAGTACGCCGCAACGCTTCCCGACGGCTACACCAAAATCCACAAGGGCGTAGCCTACGACGACCAGGCTTTCCGCCGCTTCTTCGAACGCTTCGGCGCGGAGGAGTGGTTCCGGCGCACGATCTTCGTCTTCGTGGCCGACCACGTCTCATCGGAGAAATTCGCCGAGGCTACCCGCTCCTACCCGGAGAACATGCACATCCTCGGCTTCATCCATACGCCCGACGGCGCCCTGCGAGGCGAAGTGACGGAGGTCACGCAGCAACTCGACCTGATGCCGACGCTGCTGGGCCTCACGGGCAACCGCGAACCCTACTTCGCCTTCGGACGCGACGTGCTCAACGAACCGCAGCGTCCCCGCTGGTCGGTAAGCTACGACGGACAGTTCCGGGCCCTGACCGACGGCGGAGTCCTCACGCTCGACGACACGGGCGTTCCGACCGACGCCGTTCCGGCAACCCCGGCCGCCGACAGCCTTATCCGGAGTTTCCAGGCTCTCGTCCAGCAATACTACGGACGCATCGCGCAAAAGAATTACACGATCCATGATTGAGTTTCACCCCGTGCGCCTCGAAGACCGCAGTGTCATCGAGCGCCATACGATGCCCTCGGGCATCTGCAACTGCGACCTGGCCTTTGCCAACATGTACTGCTGGCAGGCGGTTTACCACAGCGCGTGGGCCGAGGTCGGAGGCTTTCTGGTCATCCGCTTCCAGATCGACGGCGGCGAGCGCATCGGCTACATGCAGCCGGTCGGCGAGGGCGATTTCGGACCGATCATCCCGCTGCTGCGGGAGGACGCCCACGCCCACGGACAGCGTCTGCGCATCATCGGACTGACGGACGAGGGGTGCGAGATGATCCGGCGGATGCACCCCGGGGAGTTCGCCTTCGAGTCGGACCGGGCGCTGGAGGATTACGTCTACCGGGCCGACGACCTGCGCACGCTGCCGGGACGCCGCTACCAGCCCAAACGCAACCACATCAACCGCTTCTCGTCCGAATACCCCGATTACCGCTATGAGGAGTTGACCCCGGAGCGGTTCCAGGAGTGCATGGCCCTGGAGCGCGAGTGGCGGAAGGTCCACGAGGGGCACACCTCGGAGCTGTGCGCCGAGCAGCGGGCCATGCAGCGGGCCTTCGAGCACTTCGACGAGCTGGGGCTCACGGGTGGCTGCATCTACGTGGGCGACCGCCTGGTGGCCTTCACCTACGGTTCGGCGGTCAACGACCATACGTTCGACACCCACGTCGAGAAGGCCGACACGGAGTACGACGGGGCCTTCACGATCATCAACAAATGCTTCGCCGAGCATCTTCCCGAGCGCTTCACGCTCATCAACCGCGAGGAGGACCTCGGCATCGACGGGCTCCGGCGGGCGAAACTCTCCTACCACCCGGCCTTCCTGCAGCATAAGTTCCAGGCCATCCACCTCCACCCCGACGAGCTGGCCTGCAAGGAGTTGTGGCAGGAGGCCTTCGGCGACGACGAGGCGTTCATCGACTCGTTCCTGATCCGCCACTACTCGCGGCGCCGTGCGCTGACCGTTGAGGAGGAGGAGCGCACCGTGGCGATGCTCCACCTCGTGCCGTTCGAGACCGAACTCGGCCGCACGACCTACATCTACGGCGTGGCAACGGCCCAATCGGCCCGCCGCCGCGGCCTGGCTTCGCAGCTCATGCAGCAGGCCATGACGCTCATCGCCGAACGCGGTGACGCGGCCGCCTTCCTGATCCCGACACCGGGCGAGGAGTGGCTCCGGGAGTTTTACGGGCGCTTCGGACTTGCGGGTGACACCCCCGTAACCTTCGTCACCCCGGACGGTTTCGACTTCGGGACGGGCGATGCGGCGACGGACCGAGCGATGGTCTGGCGGCGCGATACCTCCGCCCCGCTGCCCGACGTGCTGACGGCCACCCTCCGCAAATAAACGGTATCGCTCCCCTTCACACAAAAAAGGCCCGGAACTTCGGTTCCGGGCCTTTTCATCCAGATAATCGCACCGCCGGGTCCTTCACCGGACCAGACAACGACACCGCCGATCCCCTCACCGGGCCGACCGGTTCCGGCTTACTTGCGGCTTCTCAAAAAACACTCGATCGTGTTCTCCATCAGGCAGCAGATCGTCATCGGACCGACACCGCCCGGCACCGGCGTGATGACCGACGCCTTGGGCTCGATGGCCGCGAAGTCGACGTCACCGCACAGCTTGCCTGTCTCCGGATCACGGTTCACACCCACGTCGATCACCACCGCACCGTCCGATACCATATCGGCCGTCACGAACTTCGGACGCCCGATGGCCACGACCAGAATCTCGGCGCCGCGTGTCACTTCCGCCAGGTTGCACGTGCGACTGTGGGCCATCGTCACCGTGGCGTTCTCGTCCAGCAGCAGCTTCGAGACGGGCAGTCCGACAATGTTGCTGCGGCCGATCACCACGGCCCGCTTGCCGACGATCTCCACCCCGGCAGCCTTCAGCATCTTGATGATCCCCTTCGGCGTACAGGGCAGCGTGCAGGGCTGTTTCTGCCACAGCGCCGCCACATTCAGCGGATGGAACCCATCCACATCCTTCGCCTTGTCGATCGCCTCGATCACCTTGCTCTCGTCGATGTGCTTCGGCAGGGGCAACTGCACCAGAATACCGTCCATCTCCGGATCGGCATTCAGTTCGGCAATCAGCCCCAGCAACTCCGCCTCCGAGATCGACTCCGGGCGGCGGATCGTCGTGTTGCGGATCCCGACCTCGGCCGAAGCCTTGGCCTTGCCTGTCACATAACTCACACTGGCCGGATTCTCACCCACGAGGATTACGACCAGATGGGGCACACGCCCGTACTTCTCGGGGAAGCTCTTCACCGCCTCCGCCATTTCGGCCTTCAACCGGGCCGACAGCTCCTTTCCGCTGATTATCATCTTTTTATCCGTTATTTTTCAAATGCCCAATGTCCGATGTCCGTGCGGTGGAAGAGGTTATCGCACCCGATACGCTCCACGTCGCGCAGCGCCGCGGCACGCGCCTCGGCCAGATCGCGGCCCGTTCCCACGACAAACAGCACGCGACCGCCGGCTGTCACAATGCGGTCGCCGTCGGCCTTCGTACCCATGTGGTAGACCGTTCCTTCGACGTTTTCGAGTCCCGTGATTTCGTAGCCCTTCTCGTAGCTGCCCGGATAGCCCTTCGAAGCCAGGACGATGCCCAGCGCCGCGAAATCGTGCCACTCCAACTGCGTGTCGCGCCCTTCGGCCACGGCGCAGAAGATGTCGACGATGTCGCTCTTCAGACGCGGCAGCACCACCTCCGTCTCAGGATCGCCGAAACGGGCGTTGAACTCGATGACCTTGATGCCCTGCGCCGTCTTCATCAGACCGCCGTACAGCACCCCTTCGAAGGGGCACCCTTCGGCAACCATCGCGTCGGCCACCGGCTGCAGGATCCGCTCCAGCGCAAAGCGCTCATCTTCCGCCGTGATGAACGGCAGCGGCGAATAGGCCCCCATGCCGCCCGTATTGGGACCCTTGTCGCCGTCGTAGGCGCGCTTGTGGTCCTGGGCCAGCACCATCGGCCAGACGCGGTGCCCCGAAACGAAGCACATGAACGAGAACTCCGGGCCTTCGAGGTAATCCTCGACGACGACCTTGCCCTCGCCGAACTTGTCGTCGAGCAGCATATCCTTCAGAGCCGAATCGGCCTCCTCCATCGTCTGAGCGATCACCACGCCCTTTCCGGCCGCCAGTCCGTCGTACTTCAGCACCGCCGGGAACGGACGCCCGGCCACATAGTCGCGCGCCGCGGCATACTCCGTGAAGGCGCGGAATCCGGCCGTCGGGATCTCGTATTTGGCCATCAGCTCCTTGGCAAACTCCTTCGACGACTCGATGCGGGCCGCGGCCTTCGTGGGGCCGAAGATGCGCAGCCCCGCCGCCTTGAAGCAGTCGACGACACCCGCCGCCAGCGCCACCTCGGGCCCGACAACCGTCAGTCCGATGCCCTCCGCCGCGGCGAAATCGCGCAGACGCTCCACCTCGGTCTCCCGGATGGCCACACACTCGGCCTGACGCGCAATGCCCGCATTCCCGGGCGCGCAGAAGATCTTCTCCACCTGCGGCGAGCGCGAGAGCGCATCGACGATGGCGTGTTCGCGGCCTCCGCCGCCGATTACCAGTACTTTCATGGGCATTCTGTTTTTCGGATCAGTGTTTGAAATGGCGCTCGCCGGTGAAACACATGGCGATTCCATTCTCATCGGCCTTGCGGATCGAATCCTCGTCACGCACCGAGCCGCCCGGCTGCACGATGGCCGTCACGCCGGACTCGGCAGCCAGCGCCACGCAGTCGTCGAAGGGGAAGAAGCCGTCCGACGCCAGCACGATACCCTCCGTCACACCGGCGGCACGGGCCTGCTTCAAGGCCAGTTCGGCCGAACCGATGCGGTTCATCTGTCCGGCACCGACCCCTAACGTGCGGCCATCCTTCACGGCCACAATGGCGTTCGACTTCACGTGCTTGACGATGCGCCAGCCGAAGTTCAGGTCGTCCATCTGCTCCGCAGCGGGCTTCGCCTTCGTGACGCACATGTCGGGCGTCACCTCCCGGGTCGTCACGTCGAGATCCTGCACCAGCAGGCCGCCGTTGACGCTCACGTACTGCTTCGGATCCACGGCGCCCTTCGTCATGTCGACCTCCAGCAGCCGCAGGTTCTTCTTCGTGCAGAGCACCTCCAGAGCCCCCTCGTCGAATTTCGGGGCCATGATGATCTCCAGGAAGATGGGCTTCATCAGCTCGGCCACCTCGCGCGTAACGGTGCAGTTCGTGGCGACGATTCCGCCGAAGATCGAGACCTTGTCGGCCTCGTAGGCCTTGGTCCACGCCTCAACGACATCCCGGCCCACGGCAGCTCCGCAGGGATTCATGTGCTTCAGCCCGACGCAGAACGGACGGTCGAACTCCCGCACGATGCACAGCGCGGCGTTGGCATCCTGGATGTTGTTGTACGACAGCTCCTTGCCGTTCAACTGACGGGCGAAGGCCAGCGAGTAGGGCACAGCGTGCTCCTCGCGGTAGAACTTCGCACCCTGGTGGGGGTTCTCGCCGTAGCGCAGCGACTGTACGAGGTCAAACTCCAGGAAGAGCTTTTCGTTCAACCCGGCCTGCTTGCGCATGTAGGTGGCGATCATGGCGTCGTACTCCGCCGTATGGGTATAGGCCTTGGCCGAGAGTTTCAGCCGCGTGGCCTTTTCGGTGTTGCCGCCGGCCTTGATCTCCACCAGCACCTGTTCGTAGTCCATCGGATCGCACACGACCGTCACGTCGGCCCAGTTCTTCGCCGCCGAACGCAGCATCGACGGACCGCCGATGTCGATATTCTCGATGGCATCCTCCATCTTCACGTCGGGTTTCGCAATCGTCTGCCGGAACGGATAGAGGTTCACGCACACCAGGTCGATGAACTCAATACCGTTCTCCTTCAGGGCCTTGAGATGCTCGGGATCGTCGCGCCGCGCCAGCAGCCCGCCGTGAACCTTCGGGTGGAGGGTCTTGACCCGCCCGTCGCAAATCTCCGGGAAACCCGTCACGTCGCTGATGTTGATCACCTCGACGCCGCTCTCCCGCAGCAGTTTCATCGTACCGCCCGTGGCGATCACCTCCCAACCGAGTGCCCGGAGTCCCTTGGCGAACTCCACGACACCCGTCTTGTCGCTTACACTGATCAATGCTCGCATGTTCCTATTCTTTTTTTGCGTTCAATAATTTACCAATCGTTTCGACATAAAGCGGATATTCCACCGCATGAATCATCGGCTCCAGCTCCTCGATGTCGTGTCCCTCGTAGGGGAAAGCGCGCTGGGCGATGATCCGCCCGCCGTCGAGCTCGCCGTCGACATAGTGAATCGTCACGCCGAAGACCTTGACGCCGTACTCCAGGGCCTGTTCGATGGCATGGGCACCGCGGAAGGCCGGCAGCAGCGACGGATGAATATTGATGATCCGCCCCCCGTAAGCCCCCAGCAGCACATCGCCGATGATGCGCATGTAACCGGCCAGACAGACCAGTTCGACCCCGGCGGCATCCAGCCGCGCGACGATTTCGCGCTCGTAGTCGGCCTTCGAGGCGTACTCCTTCGGGGCGAAGGCGAAGGTCTCGACGCCGTGGTTCCGGGCCCGTTCGATGACCCGCGCCCCGGGTTTGTCGCAGACCATCAGGACAACCTCGGCGGGCAGTTCGCCCCGCTCGCAGGCCGTCACGATGGCCTCGAAGTTCGTGCCGCTGCCGCTGGCGAAGACTGCAAGGCGGTGCATGGCCCTATCGGATGACGACACCCTCGGTGTCCGTGACACGTCCGATGACCGAGGCGCGTTCGCCCTGCGCCTGAAGGATCTCGATGGCTTTCGGAGCCTCCGCGGCGTCCAGCGCGAGGACCATGCCGATACCCATGTTGAAGATGTTGAACATCTCGCGGTGCGCCACCTTGCCGTACTTCTCCAGGAAACGGAACACCGGAAGGATCTCCCACGAGCCCTCCTCAATCTCCAGTCCCTGTCCTTCGTGCAGGATACGCGGGATGTTCTCGTCGAAGCCGCCGCCCGTGATGTGGCTGATTCCGTGGACGTCGCACTGACGGATCACTTCGAGCACCTGTTTCACGTAGATCTTCGTCGGCGTGAGCAGCACCTCGCCGAGCAGTTTGTTCGACAGTTCGGGATAGCTGCGGTGCAGGTCGAAATAGTTGTCGGCCACGATCTTGCGCACGAGGCTGAAGCCGTTCGAATGGACGCCGCTCGACGCAATGCCCACCAGCACGTCGCCCGTGCGGACCTTCGAGCCGTCGATCAGCTTCGACTTCTCGACCACGCCCACCGTAAACCCGGCGATATCGTACTCCCCGTCGGCATACATGCCCGGCATCTCGGCCGTCTCGCCGCCCACCAGGGCGCAACCCGCCTGGCGGCACCCTTCGGCGACACCCGCCACGATGGCTTCGATCTTCTGCGGCTCGTTGTGCCCCACGGCCACGTAGTCGAGGAACAGCAGCGGCTCGGCACCCTGTGCCAGCACGTCGTTGACGCACATCGCCACGGCATCAATACCGATCGTATCGTGTTTGTCCATCTGGAAGGCCAGCTTGAGCTTCGTGCCCACGCCGTCCGTACCGCTCACCAGCACCGGTTCCTTGACGTTGAGCGCCGCGAGGTCGAACATCCCGCCGAAGGCTCCGATGTTGCCCATAACGCCCGTGCGGGCCGTCGAGGCCACGTGTTTCTTGATGCGCCGCACCACTTCGTAACCGGCTTCGAGGTTCACACCGGCCTTTTCATAACTTTGAGCCATAGTAATGTATGGTTTTAAGGTTCCTAACTCATTTATTCTCCTTGTTGGCGTTCTCCATCGACTCATACAGCGCCGTGGGATACTCCCCCGTGAAGCAGGCCATGCACAACTCGCAGCGGTTGCCGGCCTTCAGCAAGGATTCCGCAGAGAGGAAGGCCAGCGAATCGGCCCCGATCTCCTGACGGACCCCCTCGACGTTCTTGCGCGCCGAGATCAGCTCGTCGTAGGTCGACGTGTCGACACCGTAGAAGCACGGTCCGATCATCGGGGGGCTGGCAATCCGCACATGGACCTCGGTAGCCCCGGCCTCCTTGAGCATCGTGACGATGCGCCGCGAGGTCGTGCCCCGCACGATCGAGTCGTCGACCAGCACCACGCGCTTGCCCTTCACGATCGAACGCACGGCCGAAAGCTTCATCCGCACGCCCTTTTCGCGCAGCTCCTGCGTCGGCTGGATGAACGTCCGACCGATATACTTGTTCTTGATCAGTCCCATTTCGTAGGGCAGGCCGCTCTCCTCGGCATAGCCCATCGCGGCGCTCAGGCTCGAATCCGGAACTCCAACCACGATATCGGCCTCGGCCGGCGACTCCTGGCAGAGCAGACGTCCCGACTCCTTGCGGTAGGCATGGACGTTGCAGCCCTCGATGTCGCTGTCCGGACGGGCGAAGTAGATGTACTCCATCGAGCACATCTCGTGACGCTTGTACTGCGAATAGTCGCGGCTGCGAATCCCCTGCTTGTCGATGGTGACGATCTCGCCCGGCTCGACGTCGCGCACGAACTCCGCGCCCAGCACGTCGAAGGCGCACGTCTCGCTCGACACCACCCAGCCGTCGCCCAGACGCCCGATCGACAGCGGACGCAACCCGTACTTGTCGCGGCAGGCATAGATGCGGTTGGCCGTCATGATCAGGAAGGCGAAGGCCCCTTCGAGCATGTTCAGCGCATCGATGATCGAGAAGATGCGCGGCCGGTCGTGGTAACGCGTCTCCTTCTTGATCAGGTGGGCCAGGATCTCGCTGTCGGAGGTCGACTGGAAGAGACTGCCCCGATTTTCGAGATACTCGCGCAGGAGTTTCGAATTGACAATATTGCCGTTGTGGGCCAGGGCGAAGTCGCCCGTATTGTGGCGGAACAGGAACGGCTGGATATTCTCCACACCGCCACCCCCGGCCGTTGTATAGCGGACGTGTCCGATGGCCATCGAGCCCTTCAGCGTGGCGAGTTTTCCCTCGTCGAAGACCTCGGTCACCAAACCGCTGCCCTTGATGCGGCGGAACGCACCCTTTTCATCCACCGAGACGATCCCGGCACCCTCTTGACCGCGGTGTTGCAGCGCATGCAGACCGTAATAGGTCAGCGAGGCGGCATCCGGCACTCCGTAAATGCCGAACACACCGCACTCCTCGTGCAGTTCGCGGTCGCGGATCACTTCTTCCATCATGTTATTCGGTAATTTTTTTCAGACGCTCCAAAATCTCCTCGTAAGCCTCGCGCACACGACCCAGGTCACGGCGGAAGCGGTCCTTGTCGAGCCGTTCGCCCGTGGTCATGTCCCACAGGCGGCACGTGTCGGGCGACACCTCGTCGGCCAGGACGATCTCACCCTCCGGCGTGCGGCCGAACTCGATCTTGAAATCCACCAGTTTGATGTTCATCCGGGCGAACAGCGCCTTGAGGATCTCGTTGATCCGGGAAGCCATGCGATAGATGCGTTCCAGCTCCTCGTAGGTCACGAGTCCCAGCGCCACGGCGTGATGGTCGTTGATCAGCGGATCGCCCAGTTCGTCCCGCTTGTAGCAGATGTCGAAAATCGTATTCGAAGGCTGCGTACCCTCCTCGATTCCCAGGCGCTGCGCCATCGAGCCGGCGATCACGTTGCGCACGATCACCTCCAGCGGGATGATCTCCACCCGGCGGCAAACCTGGTCGCGGTCGCTGATCGTCTCGATATAGTGGGTTTTCACCCCGGCCTTGTGCAACTCCTTGAAGATGATGGTCGAAATGGCGTTGTTCAACACCCCCTTGTTCTCGATCGTAGCCTTCTTGATGTTGTTGAACGCCGTAGCGGCATCCGTATAGTGGATGATGATCTTCTCCGGATCATCCGTGCGGAACACCTGCTTGGCCTTGCCCTCGTAGAGCATTTCGAGTTGTTTCATTGGTTCGTATCTTGCTGTTATGCGGTTATATCCAACTTATTTCTTCCGGAAATAGGCCACGGCATTCTCGAAGAGCGACTGCTCCTTGTTGCCGGCGATATTCTTGAAGAGGTTCTCCTCCCAGCGCTCCGTATGGCCCATCTTGCCGAGGATCTGGCCGTCCTTCGAGACCAGGCCCTCGATGGCGTACGACGAACCGTTGGGGTTGAACGGAGCTTCGGCCGTCGGGTGACCCTCGGCGTCGGCGTACTGGAAGGCCACCTGACCCGCCGCGAACAACTCGCGGGCCAGTTCCTCGCTCACCACGAACTTGCCTTCACCGTGGCTAACGGCGATCGAGTGGAGGTCGCCGACGTGGAACGTACTGAGCCACGGCGAGTTGGTCGAAGCCACACGCGTCGTGACGATCTGCGAGATGTGGCGGTTGATGTCGTTGCGGAAGAGCGTCGGGGACTCCTTCGTGACCATGCCGAGACGGCCGTAGGGCAGCAGACCCGACTTGACCAGTGCCTGGAAACCGTTGCAGATGCCCAGAATCAGGCCGCCACGGTCCAGCAGCGCGTGGATCTCCGCCATGATATCCTTGTTGTTCAGCACGTTGACGATGAACTTGGCACTGCCGTCGGGTTCATCGCCCGAGGAGAAGCCGCCGCTCAGCACGAAGATATGCGCCCGGCGGATGTGCTCCTTCATCTCGGCGATCGAACGCAGGATGTCGTCGCCGGCGATGTTGCACAGCACGCTCATCTCCACCTCGGCACCGGCCCGGCGGAACGCCTTGGCCGTGTCGTAGTCGCAGTTCGTGCCGGGGAAGACCGGGATGTAGACCAGCGGGTGCTCGACGGCCTCGCCCGGATAGGTGAAGCGCCTTTCGGCTGGTTCCGAAGTCATTACCTCGGCCGAGTTCAAGCCCTTGTCGGGATAAACCGTCGCAAAGCGCTCGGTATTGGCACGGTAGAGCTCGTCGAGCGGCATCCGCACGCCGCCGACCGTCACCGAAGCGTCGGCGACCGTGAAGCCCACGAGTTCCGCACGCGGATACTCCAGCGTTCCCTCGCACTCCACGAGGATCGAACCGTAGGCATAGTCGTAGAGTTTCGACTCCTCCATCGTGACCTCCACGCCGATACCGTTTCCGAAGGCCATCTTCGCCACGCCCTCAGCCACGCCGCCGAAGCCCACCGACCATGCCGCAAGGATCTTTCCTTCGGCGATCCGGTCGCTCACGAACGTGAAGTTCTCCTTCAACTGCGCCGTATCGGGCATCCAGTTCTCACGCGGCGTATGGCGCACGAGGTATAACCGGTGTCCGGCCCCCTTCAGGTCGGTCGAGATCACCGTCCGCGCATCGACCGTCGTGATGCCGAAAGCCATCAGCATCGGCGGTACGTTGATGTGCTGGAACGTGCCCGACATCGAGTCCTTGCCGCCGATCGACGGAAGACCCAGCTCGACTTGCATCTTCAGGGCGCCCAGCAGTGCGCTCAGCGGTTTGCCCCACGACTCGGCATCCTTGGTCATACGCTCAAAATACTCCTGGTAGGAGTAGCGCATCCGGTCGTAGCGCGCTCCCGAGGCCACCACCTTCGCCGCAGCCTCCACCACGGCATAGGCTGCCCCGTGGTAGGGGCTCCACTTGGCCACGAAGGGGTTGTAGCCGAAGGCCATCACGCTGGCCGTATCGGTATAGCCGTCCGTGGGGAGTTTCTGCACCGAAACCTGCGTCTCGCTGCGCTGCGTCCGCCCGCCGAAGGGCATCAGCACCGTCGAGCGGCCGATCGTCGAGTCGAACATCTCGATCAGACCCCGCTGCGAAACGACGTTGTCATCCTTCAGGTTGTTGGCAAAGCGTTCGGCCGTCGTGGCGCCCTCGACCGTCCGTTCGAAGGGATTGCGGTTCTCCACCTCGCTGATCTTCGCCTCGGCGTAGTGCTTCGCTCCGGCGCTGTCGATGAACGCTCGGCTCAGGTCAACGACCTTCCGGTCGCCCTTGAACATCCGCATCCGCGCCGTATCCGTCACGTCGGCCACGTGAACCGCCTCGATATTCTCCTCGCGGCAGTAACCCATGAACTCCTCCATGTCCTTGGCCTCCACGACCACCGACATGCGCTCCTGCGACTCGCTGATCGCCAGCTCCGTGGAGTTCAGTCCGCTGTATTTCGTCTTCACCCGGTCGAGGTAGATGTCCAGGCCGTCGGCCAGCTCGCCGATCGCCACGCTGACACCGCCCGCACCGAAGTCATTCGATTTCTTGACGAGGCGCGTCACCTCCGGACGGCGGAACAGCCGCTCCAGCTTCCGCTCCTCGGGAGCGTTACCCTTCTGCACCTCGCTGCCGCACGTCTCCAGCGACCTGGCATCGTGCTCCTTCGACGAACCCGTCGCTCCGCCGATGCCGTCGCGGCCCGTCCGACCGCCGAACATGATGATCTTGTCCCCCGGAGCCGGGCGCTCACGACGCACGTTCTCCGCCTTCACGGCCCCGACAACGGCACCCACCTCCAGTCGCTTGGCCACGTAGTCCGCGTGGTAGATTTCGCGCACGTGCGTCGTGGCCAGTCCGATCTGGTTGCCGTAGCTCGAATAGCCCGCTGCGGCCTTCTTCGAGATGACGCTCTGCGGCAGCTTTCCGGCCAACGTCTCCGAAACCGGCAGGTAGATATTCCCGGCTCCCGTCACACGCATCGCCTGGTAGACGTAGCTGCGGCCCGACAGCGGGTCGCGGATCGCTCCGCCCAGGCAGGTCGAGGCGCCGCCGAAGGGTTCGATCTCCGTCGGGTGGTTGTGCGTCTCGTTCTTGAACTGCAGGAGCCACGTCTCCGGCTTCCCGTCGACGTCGACCTCCACGTAGATCGAGCAGGCGTTGTTCTCCTCCGAAACCTCCAGATCGTCCAGCAGACCCTTCTGCTTCAGGTAGCGCGCCCCGATCGTCGCCATGTCCATCAGGCAGATGCTCTTGTGCTCGCGGCCCAGTTCGCGGCGAATCCGCAGGTACAACGCCAGCGAATCCTCGATCTCATCCTTCAGGAACGACTCCTCGACCGTAATGCCTTCGAGTTCGGTCGTGAAGGTCGTATGGCGGCAGTGGTCGCTCCAGTAGGTATCCAGGATGCGCAGCTCCGTTTCGAAGGGATCGCGCCCCTCCTCGCGGAAGTATTTCACCACTTCGTACAGGTCGTCGGCGTTCATCGCCAGACCCATCCGCTTGCAGTAAGGCTCCAGCTCCTCGTCCGCCATCTCCCGAAAACCCTCCAGCACCTGAACGGGCTTCACCTCCGCCTGCTCCATGTCCGTCAGCACCGAGAGGTCCTTTTCGCGCGACTCCACGGCGTTGATGTAGTAGTGGCGGATCCGGGCCAGCTCCTCCTCGGTGACGCTGTCATCGAACAACAGCAGCTTGGCCGAGCGAATGTTCACCTGCGCCTCGGGGTCGATCAGCCGCACGCAGTCCACTGCCGAAGCGGCCCGCTGGTCGAACTGGCCGGGCAGGCACTCCACGGCAATGTATTTGCGCCCCGCAAGGTCGCACGTGTCGCTCACCTCGTCGGTCACCACCTCGCCGAAGACCGTGTAGCGGCTCTTTTCGAGCAGTTCCTCCGTAAAGCCGAACAGGTCGTAGATGTTCAGCAGGCGCAATTCGCGCAGCGAGAGGTTCAGATTCGTGTTCAGTTCGCGCCGAAGACTCTCCGCCTCCACCCGGAAGCGCGGCAGTTTCTCGACGAAAATACGATAGTTGGTCGTGTTCATTTATTGTTGTTGTTTGCTTTTGCTCTGTTCTTATTTCACGAAACGGTCGGCCCACTCCTTTGCGTACCCCTCGCCCGTCATGCCGACGAAGGTGATATGACCCATCTTGCGTTTCGGACGGCTCTCCGTCTTGCCGTAGATGTGGACGTAGGTGTTCGGATGGCCCTCACGCTCCACAACCCGGGCCGCGTCGAGGTCTTGACCCAGGATGTTTTTCATCACCGTCGGGGCTACCAGGCGCGGTTCCTGCAACGGCTCGCCGATCAAATAGCGCACCAGCTCCCGGAACTGGTTCGTCGTGCACCCCTCGATCGTATAGTGTCCCGAGTTGTGGGGACGCGGCGCCATCTCGTTGAAATAGATCTCCCCGCCCCGGATGAAGTATTCGATGGCCAGGATCCCTTCGTACCCGCACTCGCGCATGAAGCGCTCGCTCTGCGCCTTCATCCGGCCGAGCACCTCCTGCGAGGCCGCGGCCGGGACGATCGACAGGTCGAGAATGCCGTCGCGGTGGATATTCCGTCCCACGGGGAAGCTCACGACGCGCTCCCGGTCGGCCACCATCACGATACTGGCCTCCGAGTCGAACGGGATGAACTCCTCCAGAATGCAGGGGACCGTCAGCAGCGGAAGCGCCCGTTCGATGTCGGCTTCGCTTTTCAGCACCAACTGTCCGTGGCCGTCGTAGCCCAGCGTGCGGGTCTTCAGCACCGCCGGAAGACCCAGTTCGCGCACCGCAGCCCGCAGCGACGCTTCATCGTCCACGGCCGCAAAACCCGGAGTCTGCAATCCGTGGTTGCGGGCGTTCGTCTTCTCGCGCAGGCGGTCCTGCGAATCGTAGAGCGGTTTATAGCCCTGCGGAATGTTGTATTTTTCGCACAGCGGGATCAGGATCTCGCCCGGGACGTTCTCGAATTCGTAGGTCACCACGTCGCACAGGCGGCACAGCCGTTCGAGCGCCGCGGCATCGTCATAGGCCGCCACGATATGATCGTCGCAAACCCGGAAGGCCGGAGCATCCGCAGTCGGATCGAGCGCCACGGCCCGAACGCCCAGTCCATGCGCCTGTTCGGCGATCATCAGCCCCAGTTGCCCTCCTCCGATAATTCCGATCGTCTTCATCACTTCAGTTCGGCTTTCAGGACATCGGCGGTCTGTTTGGCGCGGAAGGCTTCGAGTTTCGCGGCCAGCGCCTCGTCCTGCAGCGCCAGGATCGAAACGGCAATCAGAGCGGCATTCTTCGCGCCGTTGATCGCGGTCGTGGCAACGGGAACTCCCGCAGGCATCTGCACGATCGAGAGCAGCGAATCCAGGCCGTTCAGAGCCCGCGACTTCACCGGCACGCCCACCACGGGCAGCGTCGTCATCGAGGCCACCATACCCGGCAGGTGGGCCGCACCGCCCGCCCCGGCGATAATGACACCCAGACCGCGTTCCTTGGCCGTCTTGGCATATTCACACAGCAGATCCGGCGTACGGTGGGCACTGACCACCCGTTTTTCGAACTCCACGCCGAAGGATTCGAGCATCGAAACGGCTTCGGACATCACGTCGTAATCGCTCACCGAGCCCATAATCACCCCTACTTT
The DNA here is from genome assembly GCA_019115745.1 of Candidatus Alistipes intestinigallinarum. Classification (GTDB taxonomy): domain Bacteria; phylum Bacteroidota; class Bacteroidia; order Bacteroidales; family Rikenellaceae; genus Alistipes; species Alistipes intestinigallinarum. The sequence continues at coordinate 30,257 of DXDA01000050.1, read as the reverse complement.
CATCGTTTTATCGTATTTACAAGTTTGTTCGAATTTCCAAAAAGCAGACCGCCACGACATCGCAAGTCATGGCGGTCCGGTATCTATCCAAGGAGTCCGCGAGCGGACTGTTGCTGCTCCAGGGAGTGCGCACATTGCATCCGTCGGCGTACGGACGAATAGAACGCAGCGGCCTGAACCTGCTGTTTCTTCCGTTCGCGCTGGTCAAAAAAGGCATGTCGCCCCACACCGTCCAAGATGCAGTTTTGAATCATCAACTTAACCCACCTGTTAAAACATCGTTACAAAAGTAGCGCTTTTCGCCCTACTTTCAAAATTCCCGGACAGATTATATCCACATTTTTTCGACAATCCGCTCCGGGGTTTACCGAACACCCCGGAAGTCATCAGACCTCCGGGGTGAAACTCTCATTTGCGGGGCAAAACCGGCTCATGAATTCTGCGCAATCCGGGCTCGGTCACCCTCCCCGCTCTCCGGCGCTATCGCGCCTTGGCCTCGCAGTAGGCACAGCGGCATGTGCCGTCGGGCATCCGTCGGAAAAGCTGGTCCACATCCTCCGTCGCCGAGATGCAGCGGCGGTTCGGGCACACCAGTTCGTTGACGAGGTACTCCTCGTTGAAGACCGGCGTATGGGCGAACGGCTTGTTCTCGTCGGCCCAGCGCAGCAGCGTCAGGATCAAGGCCATACGCACGAACTTGCCGTTCTCCACCTGGCGGAAATAGGCCGCACGAGGATCGTTGTCCACCGCACGCGTGATCTCGTTCACTCGCGGCAGCGGATGCAGGATGATCATATCCGGCTTGGCCGTACGCAGCTTCTCGGGGTTGAGCACGAAGCTGTTCTTCACCCGGTCGAACTCCTCTTCGTCGAGGAAACGCTCCTTCTGCACGCGCGTCATGTAGAGGATGTCCAGTTCGGGCATCACCTCCTCCATCGTGCGCACCTCGCGGAACGTGATGCGCGAATTGGCCTGCATCTCCTGCAGCATGTAGTCCGGCAGGCGCAGCTCCTCGGGCGAGATCAGGATCACGTTGATCCCCTCGTAGCGCGACAGCGCCTTGATCAGCGAGTGCACCGTACGGCCGAACTTCAGGTCGCCGCAGAAGCCGATCGTCATGTGGTCGAAGCGGCCCTTTTCGCGCTTGATCGTCAACAGGTCCGTCAGCGTCTGCGTCGGGTGCGAGTGGCTGCCGTCCCCGGCGTTGATCACCGGGATGCCGGCGTACTGCGACGCCACGAGCGGTGCGCCCTCCTTGAAATGACGCATGGCGATGATGTCCGCAAAGCAACGGATCACGCGCACCGTGTCGGCCACCGTCTCGCCCTTCGATACCGACGACGAGTTGGCATCCGAAAAGCCGATGACCTGGCCGCCCAGCTCAAGCATCGCCGACGTAAAGCTCAGACGCGTGCGCGTCGAGGGTTCGTAGAAGAGCGTGGCCAGCTTCTTGCCCTTGCACGCCTCGCTGTACTTGGCCCGGTTGGCGATGATGTCTTCGGCCAGGGCCACGATCTGCTCGGTCTCCTGGACCGTCAGATCGGTAGGATCGATCAGATGTCGCATCTCTCTCCGGAATTTAGCGGTTCATCCACGATTCGTCCGACGGATTGTCGCGGAACTTCAGCAGACGCTCCTTGTCCTCGGGCTTGATATAACCCTCCTCGGCTGCCACCTCGACCAGTGCGTCGAGGTTCGAGAGGCTGTAGTTCACCACATTCGCCTCCTTCAGACGGTCGAGGCCCTTCTTCATCCCGTAGGTGAAGATCGACGCAACGCCCAGCACCTCGGCGCCCGCCTCGCGCAAGGCATTCACCACCTCGATGCACGATCCGGCCGTCGAGATCAGGTCCTCGATCACCACGACCTTCTGACCCTTCTCCAGACGTCCTTCGATCTGGTTGCCGCGGCCGTGGTCCTTCGATCCCGAGCGCACGTAGCCCATCGGCAGGTCGAGGATCGTCGCCGTGATGGCGGCGTGGGCAATGCCGGCCGTCGACGTTCCCATCAGCACCTCGGCCTCGGGATACTTCGTGCGGACGATCTCCGCAAGACCCGCCTCGACATGCTTACGCACCTCCGGAGCCGTCAGCGTCAGACGGTTGTCGCAATAGATCGGGCTCTTGATGCCGCTGGCCCACGTAAACGGCTGTTCCGGACGCAGGAAAACCGCGCCGATCGACAGCAAATCCTTTGCAATAGCTTTTTCCATGTTTTTCGTATGTTGCTTTTTCCGATTCCGATTGATCCGGGGTGTCGGCGGCAGTTCCGACCGGCGCCGAGGCCGGAGGCGATCCGCCGTACGCCCTCTATTCCAACGCCTTGCGCAAGACCTGTTCCACCTCGTCGGGATAGATTCCCCCTTCGTGGACCTTCTCCCCGTCGACGTAGAACGTCGGCACGTAGTAATAGTCGTACCGGTCGGCCACGGCCGGTTCTTCCGACTCCTCGATCATCTCGATCTCGATCGGGGCCAGTTCGGGATGGGCCGCCTTCGCCTCCTCGATGTAGCGCAGCGCCTTCTTGCAGAAGGGGCACGTCTTCAGGTAGAACAATTTTACAGGTTTCATGACTTTGATGGTTTCAGTTTACCGCGGAGTCCGCAAAAAATCCGCCGGACCACGCGCTACGCACCCACAAACTCCGCCACACAACGGCGGTAAGCCGCTACGGGATCCGCCGCAGCCGTGATCGGACGCCCCACGACGATGAAATCCGAACCGATCTCGCGGGCCCGGGCCGGAGTCGTCACACGCACCTGGTCGGCCACGTCGCCGTCGGCGAAACGCACGCCCGGCGTCACGGTCAGGAAGTCCGCACCGCACGCCTCGTGGACCATCCCCGCCTCCAGCGGCGAGCAGACCACGCCGTCCAGCCCGGCTTCACGCGTATTTTGCGCATACTTCACGATCGTATCGTTGATCGATGCCCCGATCAGCAGTTCGCGCTGCATCCGCTCCTCGCTCGTCGAGGTCAACTGCGTCACGGCAATCAACAGCGGCCGCGTACCGTCCTCGCGTGTGAGGCCCTCCAGCGCTGCCCGCATCATCTCGATCGTTCCGGCGGCGTGGACGTTGCACATGTCCACGTCCAGGCGCGACAGCACAGCCATCGCCTTCTTCACCGTATTGGGAATGTCGTGGAGTTTCAGGTCGAGGAAGATCTTGTGCCCCCGGCGCTTGATCTCCCGCACGATCGACGGCCCTTCGGCATAGTAGAGCTCCATGCCGATCTTCAGGAAGGGTTTGCGGGCCTCGTCCCGGAAGAGGTCAAGGAAGCGGAAGGTATCCTCCGCGGATTTGAAATCACAGGCAATGATAACGTCTCTTTCCATCTCTTTTTTATGCTATTCCGATAATGTCCGAAAGTTTCGTGATCCCCAGCCGGCGCATCTCGTCGGGCAGCGCCTCGACGATCTCCTTCGAGGCGTAGGGGTTCACCAGGTTGGCGGCGCCCACCTGCACGGCCGTGGCTCCGGCCATCATCATCTCGATCACGTCGCGCGCCGACTGCACGCCGCCGCACCCCATGACCGGAATCCGGCACGCCTTCGAGACCTGGTAGACCATCCGCACGGCCAGCGGAAAGACCGCCGGACCCGAAAAACCGCCCATCGTGTTGGCAATCACCGGACGGCGGCGACGCACGTCGATACGCATTCCCAACACCGTATTGATCAGGCAGATGCCGTCCGCCCCGGCCTCCTCGCACGCCCGGGCGATCGAGACGATGTCCGTGACGTTGGGCGAGAGTTTGATGAAGACCGGCTTGGTCGTCACGGCCTTCACGGCGCGCGTCACCTCGGCCGCCGCCTCGGGGCTCGTGCCGAACGACATGCCGCCGTGGCGCACGTTCGGGCACGAGACATTCACTTCGATGATCCCGACCTGCTCCTGCTTGTCAATCCGCTCGCAGCAGTAGGCATACTCCTCGACCGAAAAGCCCGAGATGTTGGCGATCACCGGCTTGCGGAAGAATTGCCGCAGGCGCGGCAGCTCGTGACGGATCACGGCGTCGATGCCCGGGTTCTGCAAACCCACGGCGTTGATCATTCCCGCCGTACATTCGGCAATGCGCGGCGTCGGGTTGCCGAAGCGCGCCTCGCGTGTCGTGCCCTTGAACGAGAACGAACCCAGGATGTTGATGTCGTAGAAATCCTTGAATTCATAGCCGTAGCCGAACGTCCCGCTGGCCGGAACCACCGGATTGTCCAGCCGCACGCCGCACAGTTCGACCGATGTGTCGACCTGCGATGCGGCGCCCTCCTGTATCGTCTGTTTCTCTACCATATGATCTCTCCTTTCTCCAGTACGGGTCCCTCCTTGCAGATGCGTTTGTTGCCGTATTTCGTCTTGCACGAGCAGCCCATGCAGGCCCCGAAACCGCAACCCATACGCTCCTCGAACGACAACTGCCCGTCCTGCTCCACGGCGTTGTAGAGCGCATGGAGCATCGGCAGCGGTCCGCAGGCGTAGAAGTAGTCGAAATCGAGTCCCTCCCCGGCGATGGCCGTCGTCACGAAGCCCTCAACGCCCCGCGAACCGTCGACCGTGGCAACCGTCACATGGCACCCCAGCGCCCGGAACTCCTCCTCGTAGAAGACCTCCGCAGCCGTGTTGAAGCCCAGCACCACCTCGACCGGTTTCCCCTCGGCAAGCAACTGACGGGCCAGTCCGTAGAGCGGGGGAACCCCCACGCCACCCCCGACCAGCAGCGGTCGCCGGGCGTTGTTTTGCGTCGAGAAGCCGTTGCCGAGGCCTGTCAGCAGATCCAGTTCCGAACCCGGCTGCAGGCGGCTCATCTGCTCCGTACCCTCGCCAACAACCTTGTAGATCAGCGTAATAGACCGATCATCCCAGTCGCAGACCGAGATCGGACGACGCAGGTACTTCCCCTCCAGCGCGATGTTCACGAACTGTCCCGGCGCCGTAATCCATTGTGTGTCGCCCGCAAGCCGCATCCGCCACACCGTCTCCGTCAGCCGTTCGTTCCGCTCGATCCGATAGATTCCCTTCTTGTACATCGCTCCGTCGTTTCTTATTTCGCGTCGATTGTCGAAACACGCAGCGTGATCTCCTCCAGCACGTCCAGCAACACACGCACCGTCTCCAGCGCCGTGAAGACCGTCACGTTGTTCTCTACGGCCGTGCGGCGGATCTCATAACCGTCCAGGCGCGTGTTGTGCTGGTTGATGTCGATCGTGTTGATCACGTAGCTGATATGTCCCTGACGCAGCGCGTCGATGATCTCGTTGCTCCCTTCGTTCAGCTTGCGGCGCGTCCGCGTGCGGATCCCGTGCTCGCGCAGGAACTCCGCCGTGCCGGTCGTCGCCTCGATGTTGAAGCCCAGGTCGTAGAACCGCTTCACCAAAGGAAGTGCCTGCGGCTTGTCCTGATCGGCAATCGTCACGAAGATCGTCCCGTAGTTCGAAACGTGCATTCCCGTCGCCTGCAGCGCCTTGTACAAGGCTCGCGTCAGCTTGTCGTCATAACCGATCGCCTCGCCCGTCGACTTCATCTCCGGCGAGAGGTACGAATCCATGCCGCGGATCTTGGCGAACGAGAATGCCGGAGCCTTCACATACCAACGCGCCTTCTCCTGTCCGTAGACATCCGTATAACCCAGTTCGCGCAACTTCTTGCCCAAGATCACCTGCGTGGCGATGTGCGCCATCGGAACTCCCGTCGACTTCGACAGGAACGGCACCGTACGCGACGAACGCGGATTCACCTCGATGACATAGACGTCGTCGTCGCCTGCCACGATGAACTGAATGTTATAGAGTCCCACGATGCCGATCCGAAGACCCAGACGCACCGTATAGTCGATGATCTTCTCCTTGGCACGCTGGCTTACGCTGAACGTCGGGTAGACGCTGATCGAGTCGCCCGAGTGGATACCCGTATGCTCGACGTGCTCCATGATACCCGGGATGAAGACATCCTTGCCGTCGCAGATCGCGTCGACCTCCAGCTCCTTGCCCATGATGTAGCGGTCGACCAGCACCGGCTGGTCCACATTCACCTCCACGGCCGTCTGCAGGTAGTGGCGCAGACGCTCCTCGTTCGAGACGATCTGCATCGCCCGGCCGCCCAGCACGTAGCTCGGACGAACCAAAACCGGATAACCGATCCGCGCCGCAGCCCGTACGCCCGCCTCGATGTCCGTCACGGCCTCGGCCTCCGGCTGCGGAATGCCCAGATCCTCCATGATCCGCTCGAAGCAGCCCCGGTCCTCGGCATTCTCGATCGCCTGGCAGTCCGTACCGATGATGGGCACGCCCAGCTCGGCCAGCGGCTCGGCCAGGTTGATGGCCGTCTGTCCGCCCAGCGAAACCACAATAGCTTCGGGCTTTTCGAGGTGGATGACGTTCATCACGTCCTCGACCGTCAGCGGCTCGAAGTAGAGTTTGTCGCTCGTCGTGTAGTCCGTCGAAACGGTCTCCGGGTTGTTGTTGATGATGATCGCCTCGTAGCCCGCCTCACGAATCGACCAGATGGCGTGCACCGTCGAATAGTCGAACTCAACGCCCTGGCCGATACGGATCGGACCCGAACCCAGCACGATGATCTTCTTCTTGTCGCTCACCTTCGACTCGTTCTCCTCCTCGTAGGTCGAGTAGAAGTAGGGAACGTACGACGAGAACTCGCTCGCACACGTGTCGATCATCTTGTAGACCGGGAAGATGTCGTGCTGCTCGCGCAGACGGTACATCTCATGCTGCGAAAGCCCCCACAACTGACCGATATACTTATCGCTGAAGCCCATGCGCTTGGCCTCGCGCAACGTCTCGACATCCATCGGATGTGCGCGGACCACCTTCTCGAACTCCACGATGTTCTTGAACTTTTCGAGGAAGAACAGGTCGATCTTCGTCTTGTCGTAAATCAGCGCCAGGTCCACACCCCCGCGGATCAACTGGGCGATGGCGTAGAGGCGGTCGTCCGTGCCGATCTTGATGTAGTCCAGCAGGTCGTCGTTCGTCCACGAGTCGAACTTTTTGTGGTAGATGTGGCACACGCCCGTCTCCAGCGAACGAACCGCCTTCAACAGCGACTCCTCCATCGTACGACCGATCGACATCACCTCGCCCGTGGCCTTCATCTGCGTGCCCAGCTTGTTCGAGGCGTCCGAGAACTTGTCGAACGGGAAGCGGGGAACCTTCGTCACCACGTAGTCCAGCGTCGGCTCGAACGATGCCGGCGTATTGGCAATGCGGATCTCGTCCAGGGTCAGACCCACGGCGATCTTCGCACTCACACGCGCAATCGGATAGCCCGAGGCCTTCGACGCCAGGGCCGATGAACGCGACACGCGCGGATTCACTTCAATCAGGTAGTATTTGAACGACAGCGGATCCAGAGCGAACTGCACGTTGCAGCCGCCCTCGATCTTCAGCGCACGGATGATCTTCAGCGCCGAGTCGCGCAGCATCTGGAACTCCTTGTTCGTGAGCGTCTGGCTCGGGGCCACGACGATCGAGTCGCCCGTATGGATACCCACCGGGTCGATGTTCTCCATGCAGCAGATGCTGATGGCCGTATCGTTGTGGTCGCGCATCACCTCGAACTCGATCTCCTTGTAGCCCTTGATGCTCTTCTCGACGAGCACCTGATGCACCGGCGAGAGCGCCAGACCGTTGCGCATCATCTCGCGCAACTGCGCCTCGTCATCGGCAAAGCCGCCGCCCGTGCCGCCCAGCGTGAACGCAGGACGCAGCACCACCGGATAGCCGATTCGCGCGGCAACCTCCACGCCCTCCTCGACCGTCGTGGCAATCTCCGAAGGAAGCACCGGCTCGCCCAGCGACTCGCACAGCTCCTTGAAGAGCTCGCGGTCCTCGGCCCGCTCGATCGAGTCGAACGACGTACCCAGGATCTCCACCTGGCACTCCTGCAGAATGCCCTTCTTGGCCAGTTGCACCGCCAGGTTCAGACCCGTCTGTCCGCCCAACCCCGGGACGATGGCGTCCGGACGCTCGTAGCGGATGATCTTCGCCACGTATTCCAGCGTCAGCGGCTCCATGTAGACCTTGTCCGCAATGTGCGTATCGGTCATGATCGTCGCCGGGTTCGAGTTCGCAAGAATCACCTCGTAACCCTCCTCCTTGAGCGCCAGGCACGCCTGCGTGCCCGCATAGTCGAACTCCGCAGCCTGACCGATCACGATCGGGCCCGACCCGATCACCATCACCTTTCTGATATCTTTTCTCTTAGGCATTTTTGTGCTCCTCCATGATTTTAGTGAACTTATTGAACAGATAGGCGCTGTCCTGAGGACCCGAAGCGCTCTCCGGATGGTACTGCATAGAGAAGACGCCCTCGGCAGCGCACTCCACCCCTTCGGCCGTGCCGTCCAGCAGGTTGACGTGCGTCAACGTCAGGCCCGTACCCTTCAGCGAATCGATATCCACGGCGTAGCTGTGGTTCTGGCTCGTGATCTCCAGCTTTCCCGTCACCAGGTTCTTCACCGGATGGTTCGCACCCCGGTGTCCGAACTTCATCTTGAAGGTCTTCGCACCGTAGGCCAGCGAGATCAACTGATGTCCCATGCAGATGCCGAAGATCGGAAGACGGCCCCGCAACTGCTTCACCAGCTCGATCACCGGCGTCACGTCCGCCGGGTTGCCGGGGCCGTTCGACAGCACGATACCGTCCGGGCGGAAGGCCAGGATCTCCTCCAGCGTCGAGTTGTACGGCATGACGATCACGTTGCAGCCCACGCGGTTCAACAGACGCACGATGTTGTACTTGATGCCGCAGTCGATGGCCACCACGTCGTACTTGTGGTTCGCCACGCGCGACATCCAGCGTTTCTTGCAGCTCACCCGTGCAACCATGTCGTGCGGCATCTCGTAGGCCTTCAGGCGGGCCAGAGCCTCCTCGTGCGGCGTCGAGGCATCGGTGATGATCACTTTCTGGCAACCCTCGTCGCGGATGATACGCGTCAGGGCCCGGGTATCCACGCCCGAAATGGCCGGAATGTCATACTCCTCGAAAACCTCGTTGAGCGTCTTCGTGTAGCGGAAGTTCGACGGAAGGTCGTTGTACTCCCGCACGATCATCCCGCCGATGGTCGGCGTCTTCGTCTCATAATCGTCGTCCGTCATACCGTAGTTGCCGATCAGCGGGTAGGTCATCACCACCATCTGATCCGTGTACGACGGGTCGGACATGATCTCCTGATACCCCACCATCGAGGTATTGAAGACGATCTCGTTGATGGCCTCGCGGTCGGATCCGAATCCGTATCCGTAGAACTCGCGGCCATTCTCCAAGACAATTTTTTTCGTAAAAGCTTTCATCCTTGTCTGTCCTTATCTGATTGAATTCGTTGTCAGCGTATCATAAACCGTACGACCGCCCACCACCGTCAGCACCGCACGTCCTTCCACGTTCCACCCGGCAAACGGCGTAGCGTGGCCTTTCGAAAGGAACTGCTCCGGGTCGATCCTCCAGCGCACCTCGAGGTCCAGCACCGTGAAATCGGCCGCCTGACCCGCTTCGATGCCCCCTTCGAGCCCGAAGATCCGACGCGGAGAGGTCGACATCAGCTCCACGAGCCGTTCCAGCGAAAGAATTCCCGGTTTCACCAGCCCCGTATAGAGCAGCGGAAAGGCCGTCTCGATGCCCACGATGCCCATGGCACTCCCGGCCAGGCCGCGGGACTTCTCCTCGGCCGTATGCGGGGCGTGGTCCGTGGCGATGACCTCGATCGTGCCGTCCTGGATGCCTGCGAGCAGCGCCTCGCGGTCGGCACGGCTCCGGAGCGGCGGGTTCATCTTGAAGCGTCCCTCCTCCTGCAGATCCTCGTCGCACAGCAGCAGGTAGTGTGGGGCCGTCTCGCAGCTCACGCGAAGGCCCCGCGCCTTCGCCTCACGCACCAGTTCGACGCTCTCCTTCGTGGAGACGTGGCAGACGTGGTACTGGCAGCCGGTCTTCGCGGCCAGCGCGATGTCACGTTCGACCTGCCGCCACTCGCTCTCCGACGAGATTCCCCGATGGCCGTGGGCGCGGCAGTAGTCGCCGTCGTGGATATACCCTCCGCGGAGAAGTTCGTCGACCTCGCAGTGCGCCACGATCGGCTTCCCGACCGCTGCGGCCCGGCGCATCGCCTCCTCCATCAACTCCGCCGACTGCACCCCGCGGCCGTCGTCCGAAAAGCCCACGACCTCCGCAGCCAGCGCCGCAAAGTCGGCCAGTTCACCGCACCCGCGCTGTCCGAGGGTGATCGTCCCGTAGGGCTTCACACGAACCACGGCGTCGCGGCGGATGATCGCCAGTTGAGCTTCGAGGTGTTCCGGCGTATCGGGGGCCGGATTCAGGTTGGGCATCGAGCAGACCGTCGTATAGCCTCCGCGGGCCGCGGCGGCCGTTCCCGTGGCGATGGTCTCCTTCTGCGGGAAACCCGGTTCGCGCAGGTGGACATGCACGTCGACCAGCCCCGGGACGAGGTACAGCCCCTCGAGGTCGATGACGCGGTCCTCCGGCCCCGGCGTCGCATCCGCAACCACCCGGCCCGCCTCCACGATCAGCCGCCCCTCTTCGAAACGACCCCCTCGATAAATCAGGCCATGCTCATAAAACGTCTTCATCGGCTCCGTCGCATAAAAAAATAGGGCAACCGAAACAGTTACCCTAATAAAACAATAATACCGAATCCTGCCGGAAATTGGGACCCCGACCAATAATCCTGCTGCCAGAACTCCTGCGCCGACGGGATAATGTGAGGGTTACAATTCATAGGATTCGGTTCTCGCTATAATTGTCTACAAAGGTAGGGGTTTTTCACCTCCCCTGCAAAACTTTTCGCCACTTTTTTTCAACATTCCGTCAACGCCCCGCCGGAATACGGCTCCCGGAGCCGTCCGGCACTTCCGCCCGGAAATCCCGCCCGCGCTCCCGACGAACAAAACGGCAAACGCTTCAACGTCCGGACATTCCGCCCCGAAAGCCCCCTTCCGGACAAAAATACCGATTTCTCGCGGTTGGTATCTTCCGTTTTGTACACTATCTTTGTCCGCAAACAACCGCAACGCGAATCCACCATGGAAAAATACGACATACTCGCACCCCTGCTCCTCACCCTCGGAGCCGGTCTCGCAACCGGAATCGGAAGCGCCATCGCCTTCCTGGCCAAGCGGACCAACAAACGGCTGCTTTCCTTCTCGCTCGGACTCTCCGGCGGCGTGATGATCTACGTCTCGTTCGTCGAGCTCTTCCAGCAGGCCCACGTCGCCCTCACCGCCGAATGGGGCTCGCGGCTCGGCGGCTCGGTCACCGTCCTGAGCTTCTTCGCAGGAATCCTCCTCATCGGCATCATCGACCGGCTCGTCCCCTCGGTCGAAAACCCGCACGAGGCCCACAGCGTCGAGGAGATGGACCACCGCCCCCGCAATCCGAAACTCATGCGCATGGGACTGCTCACCGCCCTGGCCATCGGTATCCACAACTTCCCCGAGGGCATTGCCACCTTCACCTCGGCCGTCGACAACATCACCCTCGGTGTCGCCATCGCCGTAGCCATCGCCATCCACAACATCCCCGAAGGCATCGCCGTCTCGATCCCCGTCTACTACGCCACGGGAGACCGCGCCAAGGCGTTCCGACTCTCGCTCCTCTCGGGGCTGGCCGAGCCGGTCGGCGCCCTGCTGGCCTACCTCGTGCTGATGCCCTTCATGTCGGCGACGCTCATGGGATGCATCCTCGCCGGGGTGGCCGGAATCATGGTCTTCATCTCCATCGACGAACTCCTCCCCGCCGCCCGCGAATACGGCGAGGCCCACACCTCGATCTACGGCGTGGTAGCCGGCATGGCCCTGATGGCCGTCAGCCTGCTCCTGCTCGAATAAACCCGCAAAAAAACCGTTTGCAAAATGGATATCCTTCTGCTTCTGATCGGGCTGGCGCTGATCCTCGCCGGCGCCAACTTCCTCACGGACGGATCCGCGGCCCTGGCCCAGCGTTTCCGCGTCCCGGAGTTCATCATCGGACTGACGATCGTCGCCGTCGGGACCTCCACCCCCGAGCTGGTCGTCTCCGTCCTCTCGGCCCTGGCCGGAAAGAGCGACGTGGCCATCGGAAACGTCGTCGGTTCGAACATCTTCAACGTCTTTCTGATCCTCGGCATCTGCGCCCTGATCCGCCCGCTGCCCCTTACGGCCGGAAATATCCGCCGCGACATCCCCTTCGGGGTCGCCACCTCGCTGCTGCTCCTCTTCCTGGCCATGGACAGTTGGTACAGCGCGGGAGCCGTCGACCGCATCGGCCGGCTGGACGGCGTGCTGATGCTCGTGATCTACGTCCTGCTGATGCTCTACACCATCCGCTCGTCGGGACGCACGGCAAGCCCCGAACCCGCCGCGGCTGCCGGGGGCGCGTCAGGCGCCGACTCCGACGCCTCCAGCCGGCCGATGGCCGGGTGGTTGATGGCCCTGATGATCGTCGGCGGACTGGCCGGGCTGATCTTCGGCGGCGAGCTGTTCCTCGACAACGCCACGGCACTGGCCCGAAGGATGGGAATCAGCGATTCGCTCATCGCCATCACGCTCGTGGCCGGAGGCACGTCGCTCCCCGAGCTGGCCTCGTCGATCGTCTCGCTCGTCAAGGGCAAGAGCGACATGGCCCTCGGAAACGTCATCGGGTCGAACATCGCCAATATCCTCCTGATTCTCGGCCTGAGCGCCTCGATCCACCCGCTGACGATGGGCGGAATCACGGTGGTGGATCTGCTGGTCGTCTTGTTGAGTTCGGTGCTGCTCTTCCTGGCGGCCTTCACCTTCCGCCGCCGGGCCGTCGACCGCTGGGAGGGCGTGCTGTTCCTGCTGATCTACGCCGCCTACATCGCCTACCTTATTAAATAGCCTCCGGCGAGGTGAGGTAGCGTTCGAGCAGCCGCGGCACGGCGTAGTCGCCAAGCGTCGGGGTTCGGACGGCCATTGCGGCTGCCATCGGGGTCAGCGTCGGGGTCTCGATGCGGTAGACCCGGGCGTGGAGCCGCTGGTGGGAGAGTTGGTGGACGGGCAGCGTCGTACTCCGCAGCAGGTGCCACGGCGCATCGCCCAGCAGCCCGATCAAACGCGGATCACCGACGAGGTCCGGAAGATCGGCCGGGGCCGGGGTCTCGATCAACGGGAATTCATAGAGCCCTTGCCAGATGTCGCGTCCCTCACGGCGGCAGAGCAGCGTTTGATCGCCGGAGGTAATGTGCAGGTAGTGGAACCAGCGGTCGCGCACGCGGGTCCGGCCCTGTTTGACGGGGCGCCCGGCAACGGTTCCGGCCGCCAGAGACAGGCAGCAGTCCGCCAGCGGGCACGCCTCGCAGCGGGGTGACGAGGGCGTGCACTGCAGGGCCCCGAAGTCCATGATCGCCTGGTTGTAACGTCCGGGGGCCGAGGGGTCAAGCTCCGCACGGGCCAGTTCGGCAAAGGCGCGGCGTCCGGAGATGGAGTCGATCGGCAGGTCGAGGTCGAAAAGGCGTGAGAGAACCCGGTAGACGTTGCCGTCGACCACGGCGCAGGGGGTATCATAGGCCGCAGAGCAGATGGCCGCGGCGGTGTAGTCGCCCACGCCGCGCAGCGAGCGCACCTCCTCCAGCGAGCGGGGGAACACGCCGCCGAAACGCTCCATGACCTCGCGGGCGGCGGCCAGCAGGTTCCGCGCCCGGCTGTAGTAGCCGAGTCCCTGCCAGAGTTTCAGCACCTCGTCCTCGGGGGCGGCGGCCAGCGAGGCGATGTCGGGAAAACGCGCCGTGAAGCGTTCGTAATAGGCCAGCCCCTGCGCCACGCGCGTCTGCTGGAGGATCACCTCCGAAAGCCAGATGCGGTAAGGATCGCGGGTGCGGCGCCACGGGAGGTCGCGCCCCTCGCGTGCGTACCAGTCGAGCAATATGTCGGAAATACGCCCCATACGGAGGACAAAAATAGAATTTCGGAACCGAATTTGAAACATTCCGTCACGATTCAAAACCGAAAAAGATGGAAAAACACGATTCACTCATCCACAACGAACCTCGGCACCGCTATGAGTTCCACCTCGACGGCGGGGTTGCCTATGTCGAATACGAGTCGGCCGGCGACGGCATTTACCGGTTGACCCACACGATCGTACCCCCGCAGTTCGAAGGGCAGGGAATCGGCCGCAGGCTGGTCGAAGCGACCCTCGAAGCCCTCCGGGAACGCGGCGCGCGGATCATTCCGCAGTGTTCGTTCATCATCCGCTACATCCAGCGTCACCCCGAGTGGGAGTCGCTGCTGCCCGAAGGCCGGAAAATCGAAGGTTAGAGTTCCAAGAAGCGGCACCGGATCGCCCCGGGGCCTTTCATGTCCCGGGGCTCTTCGGCCGCACGCCCGCCAAAGAGTCATTCCGCCCTACTGGTCTCCGGACGGAGAAATGTCGACCGCTTTTCCGGCCGGCATGGCAAAATTTCCCCGGAAAAATCCGAAAAAAATCGGTTTGAAAATTTGGTTTATAAAATAAACTACTTTATATTTGCGACAGATTTAAACTCCGAGGCCCGGAAACCAACCGTAACCCCTAAAAACAAAAAAGTCATGGAAGAGAAAAAACTCGACGCGCAGGAGAGCATCGAACTCATCACGCGCATGATCCGAAACACCCGCCAACGACTCGAACGCCACTCCGGTCGACCGTTCCTCATCTGGGGATACACCACCGTGGCCGTCTCGCTGCTCAACTACGCCCTCAACATCGCCGGAGCCGATCCGGCGTGGAGCCTCTCGTGGTTCCTCATCCCCGTGCTGGGCATCCTCCTCATGCGGATCTTCCCCGAAAAGAAGAGCTCGGAACCCCGCACCGAAATCGACCGTATCGTCTCGGCCCTGTGGCTCGTCTGCTCGCTGACGCTCATCCCGATCTTCCTCTCCAGCTTCCTGCACGGCCTGAGCTACCGCCCCAGCCTCTTCGCGCTGATTACCCTCGTGATGTCGATCGGAACCGCCGCAACCGGGCTGATCGTCCGATCGAAGGTCTACTCCACAGCCGGATTTTTCGCCATGGCCGGCTCCGCACTCTTCGCAATCTACGATTTCCAGCTCGCGCAGATCGCCCGAACCGCCCCGGTCGATGCCTCCCTGCTCAACAACGAGATTCTGATCTTTGCGGCGATCTTCGTCGTGATGATGGTCATCCCCGGCCACATCATCAACTACCGAACCCGTCACAAAAAATAGCGTCATGTTCAAGGAACTGAATCCCCTGTTGCACTCGGAGCTGAGGCTCGCCGTCATGTCGGTCCTCCTCGGGGTCGAAAGCGCCGACTTCGTCTTCCTCCGCCAGCAGACCGGCGCCACGGCCGGGAATCTCTCCGTGCAGCTCGACAAACTGGCCAAGGCGGGATACATCGACGTGGAGAAGACCTTTCGCGGCAAGATGCCCTGCACCCTCTGCCGCATCACCGACGCCGGGCGCGACGCCTTCGCGGAGTATATCGAGGCGCTGCAAACCTACATCAAGCGATAGGACCGAATCCTCGGTCCTGCCGCCTTTGCCGCCTCCGGGAGCCGTCAGAGCGAACAGAAGAGCGTCACGAGGAACGGCACGCTGAAATCCAGCGCACAGCCGTGGAAGATCGACACCACGGCATAGGGACGTCCGGCCGACCGCGTGATGATCGGCAGCGTCGTGTCGAAGGTCGTCGCTCCGCCGATCGAAACCGCCGCCAGCGGCCCGAACCACCGCGCCACCAGCGGAGCCGCCAGCAGCGTGAAGAGCTCCCGCAGGATGTTGCACAGCAGTGCCACGGTCGCCAGTTCGGCGCCGCGCATGTCGGCGATGAAGATGCTCGACAGCGAATAGTAGCCAAACCCCGAACCGACAGCCAGTGAATCGGCCGCGGAGGTTACCGCCGAATCCGCACCGAACAGCGGATCCGCCAGCAAAGCCCCGCCCAGCGTCCCGACGGCCGTCGCCACCGGAAGCAGCGCCAGACGACGGTCGAGCTGGCGGATCCGCTCGACCAGCGTGCGGTCGTTGCCCAGCGTCATGCCCACACAGAACATCAGCGCATACAGGACCCACGTGCTGACCGACGAGCCCTTCAGGTCGGGTTCGACCCAGACTCCGACGGCACATCCCGCCACGAAAAAGGCGACGATCGTCAGGCTCCCCTTCAGGGCTTTCCAGGTCGAGGCATCCGCTCCGACCGCCCCAGCCTCTCCGGGCGTCCCGGGTGCAGGCTCCGAGGCCGCATCGCCAACCCCGGCAGCCGTCTTCCGCCGGTCGATCCATCGCCACAACCCCCACGCCGCAAGGATACTCCCCGCCACCGAAAAGGCGAAGAGCACGAAGGCCGTAGCCCCCAATGTCGCCAGCCCCCCGACCACCGCAGGGTCGGATCCGGCCTCCATCCCCAGCAGAAACAGCAGCGCCCAAATGATCACCGTGATGAGCGGCTGGGCAAACGAGAGGCGCCGGCCAAGCAGCAGGCGCCCCGTCAGGATACCGCCCGCAAGGACGGCAAAGATTTTCAACATCGGTTATTCCTTTTGAGCCGTGAGTTTCTCGATCTGGCGTTCGGCCTCGGCTTCGAGGTTCGCAGCCTGTTTCTCGGCCTCCTCGACCAGTTTCTCCCCGGCAGCCTGAGCCGCCAGTTTCGCCAGCGTTCCCTTTTTCGCTGCCTCCTCCACGAGTTTGTCCCGCTGCGTTTGGGCCGCCTCGACGAGTTTCTGACCCGCATTCCGGGCCTCTGCGCGGATGTTGTCGGCCTGTTTGGCGATCTCCTCCGAGAGCGATTCGCTGCCCGTGAGTTTCTGGAGCTGCTCGTTGACCACGTTGGTCACGGCCTCCTCGACCGCCTCCTTCACCCCGAGCGTGATCTTCGGCGAAGTGAACGTCCCGCCGATGTTCACGCCGACCGTCTGCAGGACACCGCCGCCCGGAATGGCCACCTTCGCCTGGTAGTCGATCGTCTGGTCGAGACCCGTCGATCCCGAAAGGTTGACCCCGACGTCGCCGATCTTCAGATCGAAGGGCTCGGTCGTGATCCGCCCCTCCCGGATGGCGAAGCGGATCGCCACATCCTTGGCCTCGATCTTGCGCAGGCGGTCGTTGCCCAGCGCGTCGGCCAGCGCGTCGAATGCCGCGATATTCTGGATGTCGATGTTCTCCGAGCGGATCTCACCCGATGCGGTGAGCGTCTTGAGGTCGGGCGACATCTGCGCGTCGAGCAACGTCTGCAGATGCAACGACAACGAATAGTCGCCGCCCGTCTTGGCGAAGATCGGAACCAGTTGCTGCACCATCTCCAACTGCTCGAAGGTCTGCTGAAACGAGGCATTCGCAAAGTCGGCATCGAGCTTCAGGGCCGGGTGTGCGGGATCGGCAGCCGTCGAGTAGCTTCCCGAAGCCGAGACCTTGCCGCCGAAGGCCCCCAGCGAGAGTCCGTTGAGCGACAGCGTGCCGTCGGCCATGCGCATCTCGCCCCGGATGTTGTCGAAGGTCATCTTTTCGAAGAGAACCTTCTGCAGTTCGGTATTGAGCGAAAGGTTCAGGTTGCGCGGAATGACAAGCGCCGTTTGCGAATCGACCGGGAGCTCCTCCGTCTCGGGGGGATCCGTCTCGTCTCCCGGCAGCGAAGCCATGATCTCGTTCAGGTCCAGCAGCTCGGATTTCACGTAGAGGCGTCCCGAAAGCTCCTCGCCGCGCAGCAGGTAGCCGAGGTAGCCGCTCAACTGGCCGTTGGCCGAGAGATCGCTGCGCCCGACCGTCAGCCCGAACTCCCCGAGGGTCATCGATGCCGGCGTGATCGTCGCCGCAGCCCGGCGGATCTGGACCTGCGGGAGATTGTCGAGCGTCAGGCCCAGTCCTTCAAGGACAAACGTGCCCTTGGCTCCAAGATTCTCGTAGCGGTTCTTTTCGACGTCGGACATCCGACCCGACAGATTCAGATCCGCCGTAATGCTGCCGGCCAGTTCGACCCCCTTCTCCAACGGATAGACCTCCTTCACGGCCCCCAGGTCGACGTGGCCCTCGGCCGTGGCGCGGAACGTGGGGTCGCTCGCCAGATTCGTGGCATAGAAGGTTGCCGAGACCGTATTCCCGGCCATTCGGAGCCCGAACTTCGAGAGCTCGACCTCCGTGCGGTCCATCACCCCGCCCGGATTGGCGATCCGCGCCGCCAGGTTGATATCCGTCACGGCCTTCGGAAGCGACGAATACTGGAAGCTGCCGTCGCGCACCTCGCTCTTCACCTCGAAGGCCGGGAGGTTCGAGCCCCGCATCTCGCCGCGCGCCCACAGCGACAGGGCCAGTTCTCCGCCCGCCGTCAGGTTCTTGAACTCCCGCGTATAGAAGGCCGGAATGAGCGACAGCACATCCTTGAACTGCACGGACTCGCAGCCCGCCTTGAGATCCATCGCCACGACGTCATCCTTCATCTCGACCCAGCCGTCGAGCCCCACCTGGATGGCATTCAGGCGAAACGTGTTGTCCGAGAAGGTGAAGCGACCGTTCGCCAGATCGGCGTCGATCGTCGCCACGAGCTCCGCCTCGGCATCGCTCAGCAGCGGAATGCCCCCCGAGACGAAATTCGTACGCTCGCTCTTCAGCCGCAGGTCGAGATTCGTCCGTTCGGCCGACAGGTCACCCCGCAGGCGCAGCGTCAGCGGATCCGTCGAGAAGCGCATCTTCGTGGAGTCATCCTCATAGCGGATCACCGCACCCGAAATACGAAAATCCCGAACCGAAAGCCGGAACGACGAGGGCTCTTCGTCCGCGGGAGTCTCCTCCGCTGCGGGCTCCCCGTCGGAGGGTTTCATCACGTCCCAATTCACGGCGCCGTCGGCGAGTTTGCGGGCGTGCAGCGCCGGATCGGCCAGGATCACCTTCGTCACCTCGAAGCCGCTGTCGCCGAACAACGACATCAGGTTGACAACTACCGAGATCCGGTGTGCCGCAACGATCGTGTCCCCCTCGAAGCGATCCACGCCCACGAGCGTCAGCCCCTTCAGGTCGACCGAAGCGTTCGGAAAGTGACGCAGCAGGCTGATGTCGAGTTTTTCGAAATCCAGCTTCGCGGCGAGCACCGCATTGGCTTCTCGCTTGACGATGTCGGAGATCTTGCCCCGCAAGGCCATCGGCACGATCAGTGCCACGGCCAGAACAACCACGACAACCGTGGCCAGAATCTTCACGAACTTTTTCATTCCGTATCCGTTTTACAGACGAAAACCGTGGTTTCCGCCTCCTTGAATCCGCATTTCCGGTAGAGTGCCCGGGCCGCCGTGCGCGAAGGGTTCGAGGTGAGCATCACCCGCTCCGCACCGATCCCCGCGGCATAGCGCTGCGCCGCACGCACCAGCGCCTCACCCACACCGAGGCCCCGTGCCGCAGCATCGACCACCACATCCTCGATCCACGCCTTGCGCCCCGACGGCACGTCGTACCACGTCAGCGCCAGCACACCGACCACCCCCTCCGGAGTCCGTGCGGCGAACAGCACCGTCGCGGGCTGCGCGAGCATCGCACGCAGGCGCTCCTCCGTCGGAGCCCCCAGCCGCGGCGACAACTGCGGCAGCAACCTCCCCAACGAACGCAGCAGCGTCTCGGAAAAATCCGTCACCCGATCTACGGAAAGTGGCATCATCCGGCTATTTTTTTACAAAGATAACCTTTTTGTCCGAAACCTTATGGCGTTCCGCGGAAAAAAGCGTACTTTTGTCGCGCTGCGGTTCCGAACGGCGTCAAAACCGACGCCCGGGATTAAAAGGGAATGCCGTGCAAGTCGGCAACAGTTCCCGCTGCTGTGAGTTACACCCCGCGTTCCGGCACTCTTGGCCACTGTCCCCTGAGGACGGGAAGGCGCCGGAACGGTAACGAGTCAGAAGACCTGCCGTCGCCTGTCCGCCCGAAAACCCTGCGGAGAATGGGGTCCGAAGCGAATCCGAACGCCTTTCGCCGAAACGACTCCCCCACCGCACGGCATCCGGACGTGACCCAAAAACGGATCATGAACCGATGAAACGCTGTCTGCGAAATATGCTCTGGAGCCTTGCGCTCCTCGCCGGGGCCTGCATGGAGTACGGACCCCAGTCCGAAGAGGCTTTCAACCGCTCCGGACGCGGCGTCTTCATCACCTGCGAGGGCAACTTCATGTGGGACAACGCCTCGCTCTCCTACTACGACCCCGAAACCCGCCAGGTCGAAAACAACATCTTCCTCCGCGCAAACGGCATGAAACTCGGCGATGTCGCCCAATCCATGACCCTCCACGACGGCAAGGGATATGTCGTGGTCAACAACTCGGGCGTGATCTACGTCATCGACCCCGACACGTTCCGCATCACCGGACTCATCGAGGAGGTCGTGTCGCCCCGCTACATCCACTTCGTCGACGAACAGACCGCCTACGTCACCGACCTCTACGACCCGCGCATCACCGTCGTCGACACCCGCACCAACCGCATCCGCTCGCGTATCGACATGAACGGACACCGCTCCACCGAACAGATGGTGCAGGTCGGGGAGCGGGTCTTCGTCAATTGCTGGTCCTACGACGACAAGATCCTCGTCGTCGACACCCGGGCCGAATGCCTGGTCGATTCGCTCGCCGTAGGCTGGCAGCCCAATTCGCTGCTGCTCGACCGCAACGGGAAGCTCTGGACCGCCACAGACGGCCGCGACGGCGAAGCCCCCGCCCTGTGGCGCATCGACCCCGCGACGCTGCAGATCGAACGGAAATTCGAACTCCCGGCCGACAGGCCCCCGTCGAAACTCACGTTCGATGCGCGGAACAACCGCATCTACTTCATCGCCCGCGACGTCTGGCGGATGGAGGCCGATGCGGAGTCGCTCCCCACGGAGCCCTTCCTCCCCTACGCCGGGACCCTCTATTACGGGCTGGGCGTCGACCCCGACACGGCCGAGGTCTACGTCGCCGATGCCATCGACTACGTGCAGCACGCCGCCGTCTACCGCTTCACACCCGACGGCGAGGCCGTCGATACGCTCCGCGTGGGGATCATCCCCGGCTCCTTCTGTTTCAAACGACCATAAACATCGGACACCATGAAAAAATACGCCCTTCTCCTGCTGCTGGCCACGGCCTGCAATTCGAGCGAGACGATCACCACGACAACGGTCGAAGAGGCCGCCTCGCGCGTCCTCGAATACACCCCCGCTCCCGGGCAGTTCATCAACAACCGCCAGGCCGGATTCCCCACCGACACGCCGATCACCACCCCCGAAGCCGCCGTTGCCTACGCTCAGGCCCGGCTTGCCCTGGGCGGAGATCCCGATTTCGGGGCTGAAACCGCCTCCTACGGATACGTCTCGCTCGGAGGATGGGGCGGGTACATCGTCCTCGGATTCGACACCCCCGTGTCCAACACGGGCGACTACGACCTCTATGTCTCCGGCAACTCCTTCAGCGGATCCTCCGAGCCGGGAATCGTCTGGGTGGCGCAGGACGCCAACGGCGACGGATCGCACGTCGGAGAGACCTGGTACGAACTCAAGGGCAGCGAGTACGCCAACCCGAAGACCCGTTTAGGCTACGAGGTAACCTACGTCGAACAGGCGGACGGCACCGTCGCCTGGACCGACAACGACGGCGGCAAGGGCTCGATCGACCGCGTCTTCCTCCACACGCAGAGCTATGTTCCGGCCTGGGTGCAGCCGCTGACCTACAGCGGGACCCGCCTCCCGGACAACGTTCTGTTCGATCAGGAAACGGGCATTTACGACATGACCTCCTTCGCCTGGGGATATGTCGACAACGCCTCGACGATCGACGGCGCGGGGACGAAAAACCGCTTCAAGATCTCGAATGCCGTGGATGCCGACGGAAACCCCGCCAACCTCCAGCAGATCGACTTCGTGAAGATCCAGACCGGCGTAAACTGCAAGGCCGGCGGCAACGTGGGCGAAATCTCCACCGAGGTGTGCGCCGTCGGCTGCTACCGCACCGTCACCCAAACCGAATAGGTCCGACGTGCTGCGCCCTGCCGCCATACTCCTCACGCTCCTCTGTGCCGGGCCCGCCCTCGCACAGCGAGACTCCACGGCCCGCACCATCGACATCGAGCAGGTCGAGATCGCCGGTGTGCGCCCGATGAAGGAGATCGGCGTGCAGCGCACCGTGCTCGACAGCGCCATCCTGCGCGAAAACATCTCCTCGTCGCTGGCCGACGCCCTGAGCGCCGGATCGACCATCTTCATCAAATCCTATGGCCGAGCAACACTCGCCACGGCCTCGTTCCGCGGTACGGCACCCTCCCACACACAGGTCACCTGGAACGGCATGAAGATGAACTCCCCGATGCTCGGGCAGGTCGACTTCTCGCTCATCCCCTCGTACTTCGTC
The DNA here is from genome assembly GCA_019115745.1 of Candidatus Alistipes intestinigallinarum. Classification (GTDB taxonomy): domain Bacteria; phylum Bacteroidota; class Bacteroidia; order Bacteroidales; family Rikenellaceae; genus Alistipes; species Alistipes intestinigallinarum. Next base: position 7,937 of record DXDA01000050.1, on the reverse strand, counting down.
GACGACGCCTCGATCTACCACGGCGCCAGCTCCGTGGGTATCACCGGAGGCGGTCTGGGCGGCGCCATCACCCTGGGGACCAAGGAGCCCGAAACACCCGGTTTCTCGATGCGATACATTCAGGGAATCGGGTCGTTCACCACCTTCGACGAGTTCCTCCGCCTGAGCTACCGCGGCGAGCGCTGGAGCTCCTCGACCCGCGTGCTGGTGAGCACCTCGGAGAACGATTTCCGCTACCGCAACTACGATTCGAAGCAGTTCGTCACCGACGCCAACGGGCAGATCGTCGACGACTACTACCCCCTGCAGCGCAACCGAAACGGGGCCTTCCGCGACCTGCACGTCCTGCAGGAGCTCTACTACACCTCGCGGCAGGGCGACCGGCTGTCGTTCACGGCCTGGTATCTCGACACCGACCGCGGACTGGCCCTGCTCTCCTCGGACCGCAACTCCACGCGCGAGAAGCGCAACTCGCAGACCGAACGCACGCTGCGCGCCGTCGCCGCCTGGGAACGGCTCTTCGGTGAGGTCAAGACCGGCGTGCGCGCCGGGTATACGTACGACGACCTGCGCTACCTGATGGAGTCCGATCCCGACGGACAGGGGAACTTCACCCCGGTGACCGACGCCCGGAGCCGCATCCACACCTTTTTCGCCCGCGCCGAGGCCGAATACGCCCCGAACGAAAAGTTGATGTTCTCGGCCAACGTCTCGGCTCACCAGCACCGCGTCCACAGCGGCGACCTCTCGCTCATCGACGCCACCTCGGGGCGCCGCGCCGACACGCTCTACCGCCAGCAGCGCTTCGAGCTCTCGGCCTTCGCTTCGGCCAAGTGGCGGCCCACGCCGCGGCTGGGAATCGCCGCCGACCTCCGCTGGGAACTCTACGGCGACCGCACCACACCCCTCATTCCGGCGCTGTTCGTCGACTGGCTGCTTTCCAGGCGCGGCAACGTCATCCTGAAGGCCTCCGGGGCCCGCAACTACCGCTATCCGACACTCAACGACCTCTACTTCCAGCCGGGCGGAAACCCCGATCTCGACCCCGAACGCGGCTGGACGTGGGATGCCGGCGTCGAATCGTCGCTCAAAAGCAGCCGCAGTTCGCTGCGGCTCTCGGCAACGGCCTTCGACTCGCACATCGACGACTGGATCCTCTGGATCGCAACCGCCAAACAGGGTGTCTACACCCCGATCAACATCCGACGCGTACACAGCTACGGTGTCGAAGGGAAACTCGCCGCCTCGACCGTCACCTCCGGAGGCTGGCGCCTGGTCTTCGACGGGAACATCGCCTGGACCCGCTCGGTCAACCGCGGCGACAAGTTCTCCTCGGCGGACGAGTCGGTCGGCAAGCAGTTGGTCTACATTCCGGTCTGGTCGGGGGCATTCACCGCCCGGGTTCTCTGGCGGCGCTGGGAGCTGAGCTACAAATGGCAGTGGTACAGCGAGCGTTTCACCATGTCGGACAACAACCTCGGCGTGCTGGGGCGCGTACCGCCCTACATCATGAACGACATCTCGCTGGAAAAGAGCCTTCCGTTCCGGCGTCTCGACCTCTCGATCAAGGGGTGCATCTACAATCTCTTCAACGAGGAGTATCAGTCGGTGCTCGGGCGCCCCATGCCGCGGCTCAACGCCGCCGTGTTTATCGGGATTACACCAAAGTTCGGAAAACGATAAACAGGCAATTTTTCTGAAACCAAAAGGCGGCAGTCAACGTATTTTTCGAAAGGGCCCGAAAAGGCTCTAAAAGCTCGAAAAACCCGAAAAATTTCCGAAAAAGCGCCCCAGAAAACCGGAAACCCGAAAAAAGCCCCGAAAACCCCGAAAGGGTCCCGGAAAACGCCGGCCCTTCCCGAAAAAATCACGAAATCCATGAACCCGCTCGAAAAACTCCCCGAAACCCTCCTCGGAATGGCCGACCCGGCCTACCGCGACTTCAATGCCCGGATCATCCCCGGGGCCGGGGAGATGCTCGGCATCCGCATCCCGCGGCTGCGGGAGTTGGCCCGGCAGATCGCCCGCGATGACAACTGGCGGGAGTTCGTTGCCCGCAGCGACTGCCGCTGGTTCGAGGAGCGGATGCTGCAGGGGATGGTCATCGGCGCGGTCCGCTGTCCGATCGACGAGAAACTCGACCTCGTCGCCCGGTTCGTCCCGCGGATCGACAACTGGGCCCTGTGCGACTGCTTCTGCTGGAGGCTCCGACCGGCGGAACGCGAACCGATGTGGCGTTTCATCCAGCCCTATTTCCGGTCCGAGGCCGAGTACGATGTCCGCTTCGCCGTGGTCATGGCCACCGCGAATTTCATCGACGAGGAGCATCTCGAAGCCCTGCTCCGCCACTTCGAAGCGTTTCGGCACGAGGCCTACTACGCCCGCATGGGGGTTGCATGGGCCGTCTCGGTCTGCTTCGTGAAGTTCCCCGAGCGAATGCGCCGCTGGCTCGAAAAGGCCTGCCCGCTCGACGACTGGACCTTCAACAAGTCCATTCAGAAGATCACCGAATCCCTCCGCGTCGGCCCCGACGACAAGGATTTCGTCCGCTCGCTGCGCCGGGGAACAAAATAGAGGCGGCAAAAAGCGGATTTCGGAAAATAATCGTATATTTGTCTTTCCAAAAAACATTTACGGCTGATTCGTCATGCGAAAACTCGTCATCATTCCGACCTACAACGAGAAGGAGAACATCTCGAAGATGATCTCCAAGGTCTTCTCCCTGCCCGAACCGTTCGAAATGCTCGTCATCGACGACGGCTCGCCCGACGGCACGGCCGCCATCGTCAAGGAGCGGCAGAAGGAGTTCCCCGAAACCCTCCACCTGCTCGAACGATCCGGAAAACAGGGGCTCGGAACCGCCTACCTTACCGGTTTCCGCTGGGGTCTCGAACACGGATTCGACTACATCTGCGAAATGGACTGCGACTTCTCGCACAACCCCGACGATCTGGTCCGGCTCTACCAGGCCGCCGTCGAGGGCGACTGCGACGTGGTCGTCGGATCGCGCTATGTCAAGGGCGTGAATGTCGTCAACTGGCCCATGTCGCGGCTGCTGATGTCCTATTTCGCGTCGGTATACGTGCGCACCGTCACCCGGATGCCGCTGCGCGACGCCACGGCCGGATTCGTCTGCTACTCCCGCCGCGCCCTGGAGACCATCGACCTCGACGCCATCCGCATGAAGGGTTACGGATTCCAGATCGAAATGAAATACACCGCCTGGAAACTCGGACTCAAGCTCCACGAGGTCTCGATCATCTTCGTCGAGCGTTGCGAAGGCGTCTCGAAGATGTCCGGAGGCATCTTCCGCGAGGCCTTCTTCGGAGTGCTCGGACTCCCGTTCCGCAAGATCCGCAAACGCCGGTAATCCCAGCCAGCCATGACAAACACTACAATCCAAACAAACCGGGGGGGGGCTGGCCGAACCCTCTGGAATCGCATCTCTGAGTTTTTTCTCAACCCGCGGAACCTCTATATCCTCGGGATGTTGCTCGTGCTGGCCCTCACCTTCTCGGAGGTCGCCCGCGGTCGCCAGAAGAACTTCATGATCTTCGCCGAATCCACGAAGCTCTTCTGGCAGCACATCGCCCCCTACGGCGAAAACTGGTCGCAGGCCGCACCCCATCTGGACTACTTCCTCTACGGGCCCCTGTTCAACATCCTCTTCGCACCGTTCGCCTATCTGCCCGCATGGCTCGGACCCTTCGTCTGGAACCTCTTCAACTTCTCGATGTGGTTCGCGGCGATCTTCACCCTCCCCGGGCGGTTCACCCGCGACGAAAAGTGCAAGTCGTTCCTCTACACCTTCCTGATCCTCGCCTGCACGCAGCTCTCGTTCCAATACAACGTCGCCGTGGGATACATGTTCCTCTTCGCCTATTCGCTGCTCGAACGCGACAAGGGATTTTGGGCCGTACTGCTCATGATGCTCTCCGGGTTCACGAAGGTTTACGGCATCTTCCAGTTGGGGCTGCTGCTCTGCTACCCCCATTTCTGGCGGAACGTCGCCTATGCCCTGCTGATCGGCGCGGTCTTCCTCGTCGCTCCGGCCGTCAACATGCCCTTCGCCGAACTCCCCGACTACTACGGGCAGTGGATTGCGGCCCTCACCGAACACAAGGACACCCGCACCTGGATGAATGTCTTCTATCTGCGGCCCCTCGGGCTGCTGTCCGTCCGGATGTGGGTGCAGATCGGCGTCCTCGCCCTGCTCGCCGCCGGACTCGTGGCCAATTTCCGCAAATGGAAGCAACCCTTCTTCCGCCTGGCCGCCCTCGCCGTGCTGATGGGCTACGTCATCCTCTTCAGCAACTCCAGCGAAGGACACACCTACGTCATCACGCTCATCGCCTACCAGTTCTGGTACTGGAGCATGAAGCGCGGCGATGCGCTGAACCTCGTCGACCGCATCGTCTACTGGGCGACGTTCATCATCGTCGTCGTCATGCCCGTCGACGTGCTCTGCCCGCCGGGCATCATGCAGATCTTCTACGACTGGCAGATCAACCTCTGGCTGCTGGTCTATCTCTGGCTGCGGATCTGCTGGACGGCCTTCATCCGCACCCCGCCGACTCTCTCCGAAGAGCGGCAACTCATCGGCGTTCAATAGGACTGCGAGGAGTAGTACAAACGCCAAAAAAGACGCACCGGGCTCTCCGATGCGTCTTTTATTTTCGGGACAGGGCGGTGTCAGAACGTAAAGAAGTAGTTCATGAAGAAGTTCCAGAAGGTCACCACGCCGATGGCGAAGAGCTTCGCCAGGTAGAAGTTCAGGCGGAAACGGCCGTGCAGCACGTAGATCGTGGCGTTGTTGATCAGCAGCCCCACGAGCGAAATACCCAGAAAACGCAGGTACTGGCCCGCAATGTCGGGATTCTCGTTGTGGAAGGTCCAGATGCGGTTCAGGATGTAGTTCGTGGTCGCGGCGCAGAGGAACCCCAGCGAGTTGGCCACGTATTTGTTCAGCCGCAGCCACTCCTTGCAGACGTAGGTGATGCCGAAATCGACGAACACCCCGGAACCGCCGACCGCACAGAATTTCAGAAACTGTTCAATCATCGTTATTCAAGCCTCCCGCTGCCGACCTCGGTCGGGACGGGTTTTCCGTTAAACCAATTCGTATAGCCTTCGCGGCGCAGGGCGAAACCCGCGTCGAACGTCTCCCCGGCAAGCGGCTCCGGGACCACGAAGCGCACCTCCTGCTCCACAGCCGTATCGGCCGGCAGCGTGAAATGCGCCCCGGTCGAGAACTCCTCGACGCGGAAGCGGCCGTGTTTCCAGAGCATCGTCAGCGCCGTGTCGCCCTCCCCGATGCGGATGGCGTAGGGATAGGGATTTGCGAGCCGCAGCGTCAGGTGCAGCGTATCGCCCGGAGCAACCCGTTCCGGAAGCCCCTCGAAAGAGATGTCGACCCGCCGCACGGGATGGAACGAAGGGTCGACGAACCAGGTGAAGGTCCGGCCGTTGGCCAGGCGGATGGTCCGCACGTCGCGCGTGGAGTCGGCATCGGGCGTGCACTCAACGAGCACCTCGCGGCCCGTGAAGCGCGCATCGTCGTCGCGGAACTGCCACTGGTGGGTCCGATAGCGGATGTTGGGCTGGCAGTAGGCTTCGCCCCCCGTATAGAAGGCGTATTTGGCCGCCGTGGCATAGCCGTGGCGGAAGACGACGGGACGCCCGCCCGCCTCGGAGGCGATGGCGCCGTAGCTCTCGGGGTTGTGGAACACCTCGAAGCGGATATCCGTCGGGTTGAAGATCATCACCAGCCGCACCACGGCAACCAGCACGACGGTCGTCAGGCCGGCACGCAGGACGTAGCGCCGCGTGCGGGGATGGCGCCGGGCATAGTCGAACAGCAGGTAGAGGAGCCCGAACGAGGCGACGATCACCCACTGGGGCTGGACGTAGCCGCGCAGCGACGAGAGCAGGAAGAAACCGATGAAGCCCACGGGCAGCAGCCGCAGCAGCCGTTCGAGGGGCGTCCGGGTCTTCGTCTTGCGCCACGCCTGGACGTAGAGCGGCACGAAGAAGGGGTTGAAGACCACGAGCATGTTGGCCAGGAAGTCCGTGACGTAGCTCACGCGGAAAACGGCATTGCGACCCGAGAGGTGGTAGGCGAACGAGGCCCAGTCGTGGTGGTATTGCCACAGCAGGTGCGGAACGAGCAGCAGCAGTGTCACCGCACCGGCCAGGTAGAGGCCCGGACGCAGGAAGAGGCGCCGCGGCGTCACCGTCAGGGCGAACAGGACGACCAGCGCCCCGTGGTATTTGCTGTAGGCCATCAGGGCCATCGTGACGCCGAGCCAGAACCACGCCCCGCGCCGCTCCTCGGTGAAGCTGCGGAACGCCCACAGGAACAGAGCGGCGGTGAAGAGCAGCGGACCGTCGGGTACGGCGATGAAGCCGTAGAGCTGCAGCATGAGCGTGGCGGCCGCAATCGTGACGAAGAGCACGGCATCGCGGCGCGTGGCCTCCGCGGGACGGATCAGCCGCCACAGCACCCACAGGTAGAGGGGTTGCAGCAGCGTGAAGCAGAAGCGCACACCCAATTCGCCGCCGAAGAGGCGCTCGCCAAGCCAGACGAGCAGCGCCGTCATGGGCGGATGGTCGAAATAACCCCACGAGAGGCGTTCGGCGAACATGTGGTAGTAGGCTTCGTCGTTGGCCAGTTGCGTACAGCCCGCCTGGATGACGTTGGCGAGCCACCACACCCCGAGCCAGCAGAGGACCAACCGGTCGGGGCCCCACGAAGCGTACAACTTTTTGAGCGATGCTTTCATACCGTCGGCAAAGGTAGGAAATTTTCTCGGGATTCGCCACGGAGCCGCCGGTTTTGTCCCGATTCGGGGTCAGGAATTCCACAACCGCGTCCGCAGGCATCCCGGGACGGGATTTGCAGCCGTTGTTCATAACTTGTTCATTAAAATTTTCCCCGAAAAGGTTGCCCTTCCCGGAACTATCCCTATCTTTGTTCCCGAGCAAGGTTCCCAGCCGACGGCTGTCGGCCCGGGATCAAAAGGGAACTCCTGTGCAAATCAGGGACTATGCCCGTAGCTGTAAGCTCCGAAAAAGGCTGCACACTCTTTGCCACTGTCCCACCGGGACGGGAAGGCGTGCGGCGGGAGCAAGTCAGAAGACCTGCCTTGCCGAACAGGCCGAAACCCTCGGGATGTCAGGGCGACGCCGAAACTGTTTTTTACTTTTTTTAACATACGATCCCCGGTACGACGACGCGTCGTACGCCGTTCCGTGCACCCCCCTTGCGCCGTGCCGGAGCCGCCCGCCCGTCCTCCGGAACAATCGTGCGAACACTAACACACGAAAACCAGCATGGGCATTTCGGAAATCTACATCGTCAAGCGCGACGGAAAACACGAGGCTTTCTCCGTCGAAAAAATCAAACGTGCCGTCAGCAAGGCCTTCCTCTCCGTGGGCGGTTACGCCACGGACGACGACCTCACGGCCGTACTCAGCCGCGTGCGCATCGCCGACGGAATGTCCGTCGAGGAGATTCAGAACCAGGTCGAGGTGGCCCTGATGGCCGAACACTACTTCGCCGTGGCCAAGAGCTACATGCTCTACCGCCAGAAGCACACCGAAGACCGCGAGGAGCGTGAAAAACTCCGCTTCCTGACCGACTACTGCGCCGCCTCGAACCCCGCAACCGGGTCGAAGTACGACGCAAACGCCAACGTCGAGAATAAGAACATCGCCACCCTGATCGGCGAGCTGCCCAAGCAGAACTTCATCCGCCTGAACCGCCGCCTGCTCACCGACCGCATCAAGGAGATGTATGGCAAGGAGCTGGCGGACAAGTACATCCACCTGCTCAAAAACCACTTCATCTACAAGAACGACGAAACCTCGATGGCCAACTACTGCGCCTCGATCACGATGTACCCCTGGCTGCTCGGCGGAACGATCTCCATCGGCGG
>DXDA01000049.1 GCA_019115745.1 Candidatus Alistipes intestinigallinarum | reverse complement strand
AAGATGAAGTCCATCACGGGCGAGTCGGCCACGAAGTTCATCCGCAAGATCCGGTTCAACTACGCCTGCAAGCTGTTGATGGACCGCAAGTATTCGATTTCGGAGATCAGTTCGATGGTGGGATTCAATTCGCCCTCCTATTTCGCCACGAGTTTCAAGAAGCACGTGGGGTGTCTGCCCACGGAGTATGTCCGCACCCGCACGCGCGGCGAGAGGGAGAAGGATCGGGAGCGTGGCAAGGAGCGCGAGAGTGGCGGTGAGTAGCCTCCGGCGCTCCGGGTCGCCCGATTCGGGAATGGCGGCGTCCGGATTCGGACCAGCCGGTTTTGGTTCCGACTGACTCCGACTGCCCAACTGCCCGACTGCCCGACTGATTGGAACATATCGGGGTTTGGGACTCCTCTCCGTCTCCTTCCTCCCTTCCAAGCTCAAGAAAAAGATTCGCCCCTGTCGCGTGGTTGCGGCAGGGGCGAATGGTATTCGGTTGGGACTCCCGGTTCTATTTGAAGAAGATCGAGGAGATCTCCTTGTAGTTGTGGACGCGCTCGATGACGTCGGCGAAGATGTCGGCGACCGAGAGTACCGTGAACTTGTGCAGGTCCTTGTCGGGGTTGAGCGGAATGGTATCCGTGACGATCACCTCCTCCAGAGCGCTGTCGTTGATGCGCTCGTAGGCGGGGCCCGACAGCACGGGGTGGGTGATGGCGGCCCGCACGCTCTTCGCACCGCGCGACATGAGCATGTCGGCAGCCATGCAGATCGTGCCGGCCGTGTCGATCATGTCGTCGACGATCAGGATGTTGCGGCCCTCGACCTCGCCGATGGCGGTCATCTTGCCCACGACGTTGGCCTTCGCACGCTCCTTGTGGGAGATGATGATCGGTGTTCCGAGGTGTTTGGCGTAGGTGTTGGCGCGTTTGGCACCGCCCATGTCGGGAGCTGCGATCGAGAGGTCTTCGATGTTGAGGCTCTTGATGTAGGGCACGAAGATGCCGCTGGCGTAGAGTGCATCGACGGGTACGTCGAAGAATCCCTGGATCTGGTCGGCATGGAGGTCCATCGTCATGACGCGGTCGACACCCGCGGCCATCAGCAGGTTGGCTACCAGTTTGGCTCCGATCGGCACGCGGGGACGGTCCTTGCGGTCCTGCCGCGCCCAGCCGAAGTAGGGCATCACGGCGACGACCTTGTAGGCCGAAGCACGGCGTGCGGCGTCGATCATCATGAGCAGCTCCATGAGGTTGTCCGAGGGCGGGAAGGTCGACTGGATGATGAATACCGTGCAGCCGCGGATCGACTCGTTGTAGCAGGGCTGGAACTCGCCGTCGCTGAACCGCAGCACTTCGACCTGGCCGAGCGTAGTGCCGAAACTTGCGGCGATTTTCTTGGCCAGATATTCCGAACCGCGCCCGGAAAAGATTTTGATTTTGTGGATAGCCATAGGTTACGAGGATTTTTTGACGTTGCAAAGATAGGACAATAGGATGAAAAAATGCGCCCGGGAGGGCGCTAATTTTCAACAAAAAATTAAACTTTCAGGAGGGAATCGATGAAATCCAGAATCTCGTCGCGTCCCAGCCCGCGTTCCGACGAGCTGACGAGCATCGGCGGAAGCTCCTCCCACTGCTCGGAGAGGGTTGTCCGGAAGCGTTCGATACTCTTTTCGCGCTGGGTTTTGGAGAGCTTGTCGGCCTTGGTGAAGATGATGCCGAAGGGCACGCCGTTTTCGCCGAGCATCTCGATGAATCGCAGGTCGATGCGCTGGGGTTCGAGGCGGATGTCGACCAGCACGAAGAGATAGTGCATCTTCTCGCAGCGGAGCACGTAGTCGGTGATGAGCTTCGAGAACTCCCCGCGCTGGACCTTCGACGTGCGGGCGTATCCGTAGCCCGGAAGGTCGACCAGGTACCACGCGTCGTTGATCCGGAAGTGGTTGATCAGCCGTGTCTTGCCGGGTGTTGAGGAGACCTTGGCCAGCCCCTGACGTCCGGTGAGGAGGTTGATCAGCGACGATTTCCCGACGTTGCTCCGCCCGATGAAGGCGATGTCCGGCAGGTCGTCCTTCGGGACCTGCGAAATGCGCTCCGACGAGCATTTGAATTCGGCTTTGGAGATTTGCATCGTTCCGCAGTTTTCGGCAAAGATAGCGTTTGTTGGGGGGATCACCAAATTTCGGCTCGCCCGAGCCTCCTCTCCACTCCGAAATCCGATTGTTCAGACCGCCCGAGCCTCCCCGCCGCCCCGAAATCCGGCTGTTCGGCCCGCCCGAGCCTCCCTGCCGCCCCGAAATCCGGCCGGGCCGGTTCCGTCAACGGTGACGGGGGTATTTGTTGTTGAAGCGGTATCCCACGCCGAGCATCAGGAAGTTCGGCATGTGGAAATCGCGCAGGCTGTAGCCGATGTGGAGGAACGAATTGTGCGTCACGGCCACCTTCAGGGCCAGAATCTGATAGAACGAGCGCAGGTCGCCGCCTTTGTGCAGGACGTTGACACCCAGCCCGATGCCGATGTTGAAGTAGGGCATGACAAACTCTGCGCGGGCTGAGACGCCGAGTGCGATCTGTCGAATGAAGCCCGGGTCGACGGTTTCGATCTGCGCGATGGAACTTCCGTCGGAGATCGGGTCGGCGGGAATGACGTTGGCACTGCCGTCATAGACGCCGTCGAGCGAGACTCCCGCGCGGAACTTGTAGCCGAAGTTGTACATCGGCGCGAAGTTGAACCCCACGACCGTGTAGGCGTCCGGAGCGGCATACTGCTTGTCACCGACCTCGATGCCCTTGCGGCGCCACGAACCGAAGAGCACCAGATCGTAGCTGACGTGCCGCGGGAAGGCGGGTCCGAGGCTGCGCGGGGCGGTTTCCGGGGTCGTGCGCCCGAAGTTGTAGGAGAGTCCGGCCCGGCCGCCGATGGTGTTGAGTCCGGCGTTGGGATATTTGGTGTTCCCGTTCGAGAAGTGGGTGAGGGAGAGGCCGGCCGAGAGGTCCACCTCGCGCATGATCCGCCACTTGAGCAGGAAATCGACGTTGAGGTAGGCGTTGATCTTCGACCCCATCATCTTGTTGTTGGGGTTGGTGTCGAAGTCGTAGGGTTTCCAGCCGAACGAGAGCCCGAAATTCCACTCGTAATCGAACGTGAGCCGCGGGGCGAGGCGTGCGATGCGGGCCCCCTGGAAGAGGTAGACCGCTATGGGATTCCCGATTTCGTCGGGACGCTGAAAGTCGTAGTAGGCGACTCCGAGACCCTGGTAGGCGCCTCCGTAGATGCGGTCGGGGGTCGACCCCGGGCGGAACTGGAACGAGTAGCGGAAATGGCCCGACAACGAGAGGTCGATGGGCTGTCCGGTCCGGTTTTCGCTCTTGAGGAAGGGGTTCGTGGGGAAGATGTATTCGGGTCGGAACTCCGCGCTGAGGCGGTGCATGAACCGCGGGGCCCGAGCCGACGTATCGCTCGGAAAACGTATGTCCGACGCATGGCGGGCGTATTTGCCGGGCGTTTCGTGCCGGGGAGCCTTCTCTTTTTGGGCCGTCCTCTTCGTTTCGGCTTTCGCGGCCCGGTATCCGGCCTCGTAGCCGCGTTGGTATTCGCTTGGGAGCGTGTCGCGCGGCGCGGGATCCGGCGTTGCGGCAAGCGCGGCGAACGGGACACAACCGGCAAGCACGCCCGCAAGGAGGAGTGCCGCCCACTGGTTCCGGATACGCTGATTCATGGTTTGTCGGTTCGTTTTGCCGCCGAAGATACGAAATTTTCCGCAATCGCCCTCTGTTTTCGGGCCGGTTTGAACCGTTCGGGTGAAAAAATGCCCCCGTCCGGTGAGGGATGGGGGTATTTCGGCGAGACGTCGAGGCCGCGCGGATCAGTAGCCGAGGATGCGCAGCATCGAACGGTAGGACTGCTCCTTGGCGAAGAGTCGCGTGTAGTATTCGTTGTTGGACTTGTCGCGGTCGATGATGATGTGCTTCGGGGCGGGGATCAGGCAGTGCTGGATACCGCCGAAGCCGCCGAGCGACTCCTGGTAGGCTCCCGTATGGAAGAACCCGATGTACTGCGGGTTTCCCTTCTCAAGTTTGGGCAGGAAGATGGCGTTGGTGTGGCACTCCGAGTTGTAGAAGTCCTCGCTGTCGCAGGTCAGGCCGCCGAGCAGCACGCGCTGGTACTCCTTGTCCCAGTTGTTGATGGCCAGCATGATGTAGCGCTGGTTGATGCCCCACGTGTCGGGCAGCGTGGTGATGAACGACGAGTCGATCATGTACCAGTTTTCGCGGTCGTTCTGCTGCTTCTGGTTGACGATCGAGTAGAGTGCCGCGCCGCTTTCGCCCACGGTGAACGATCCGAATTCGGTGAAGATATTGGGCTCCTCGATACCGTTTCGCTGGCAGATGTTCTTGATCTGGGCGACGATCTCTTCGGTGAGGTATTCGTAGTCGTATTCGAAGTTCAGGGAGTTCTTGATCGGGAAGCCGCCGCCGATGTTGAGGCTGTCGAGCTCCGGGCAGATGGTCTTCAGTTCGCAGTAGACGTTCATGCACTTCGACAACTCGTTCCAGTAGTAGGCCGTGTCCTTGATGCCGGTGTTGATGAAGAAGTGCAGCATTTTGAGCTGGAACTTCTTGCTGTTTTTGAGTTTGGCCTTGTAGAACTCGACGATGTCGTTGTAGCGGATTCCGAGGCGCGAGGTGTAGAATTCGAACTTGGGTTCCTCCTCGCAGGCGATGCGGATGCCGACCTTGCACTTCTTGGTGAAGGCGTCCTCGAAGAGATCGAGCTCCTCCTTGTTGTCGAGCACGGGGATCGTGTTGGTGAATCCGTCGTTTACGAGCTGGGCGATGTTTTCGACGTACTGCGGGCGTTTGAATCCGTTGCAGATGATGTAACGGTCCTTGTCGATGATGCCGCTGTCGTAGAGGGCGTTGATGATATGGATGTCGTAGGCCGAGGAGGTTTCGAGGTGGATGTCGTTCTTCATGGCCTCTTCGAGCACGAAGGAGAAGTGGCTCGACTTGGTGCAGTAACAGTAGTTGTACGACCCCTTGTAGTCGACCTTGGCCATCGCCACGTTGAACATGCGTTTGGCGCGGTTGATCTGCTGGGAGATCTTCGGCAGGTAGGTGATCTTGAGCGGAGTTCCGTACTGTTTGATGAGTTCCATGAGGGGGATGTCATGGAAATTGAGCTCGTTGTCCTCGACGGAGAACTCGTCCTGCGGGAAGTCGAACGACTGTTCGATCAGATCGATGTACTTGTCTTTCATGGCCGGTTGCGTGACATTTTTCCAATCCGGCTCGGCTACATTGCAAAATTTTGGTGAAAGTAGCTCGGCCGGATTTTCCGAAATTTCGGAATGCAAAGTAGGTGAATATTTTTCGTATAACCAACACTTTGCCGGATTATTTTGAAAAACTCCGGCATATTTTGGTTTTTTCTCCGAAAAAGGGTAATTTTGGAGCCGGATTCAAAAGTAGATTCAATCGTGCTGATAGCAGTCTTAACGCAATATCTGGAGTCGCACAAACGGCTCGTCATCCCCCAGCTCGGGACGTTCATCGTCAAGGAGCCGGGCCGGAGCATCCTCTTCTCGGAACTGCTCAAACGCGACGACGGCGTGCTGCGGGGCCTGCTGCGCGAACGGGGGCTGAACGACCTGGAGGCCGCGGGCGAGATTGATCGCCTGGTCTTCGAGGTGCGGCACGCCGTGGAGCATGGCGGGGAGTACCGCCTGGAGGGCTTCGGAACCCTCGGCCCCGGCCCCAACGGGACGATCGCTTTCCACTATGAGCCGCAGCCGCTTCATCCGGCAACCGCCGCGGGGGACGCTGCGGCTGCGCCGGCGGAGAGCGCCGCAACGGCGAATGAGGAGTCGGCCGCTGCGGAGTCCGGACCCGCTTCCCGGAATTCGCGTCTGCACTCCGAACGGGTTGCCGAGGCCGTGCGTACGGCCTTCACCGAACCGCACGTGTCGCGCTCGGCGAAGATGAATCCCGATCCTTCGGTGCGAGGACTCCGCTACGGCAAGCCGCCGAAGAATACCGATGCCTATACCTATGTCGACCGGGCTCCGCGCCGTCGGGCCGACTGGTTTATCTGGATCGGGGTCTTCGTGGCGATCCTGGCTCTCGGGGCCATTGCCTACGGGCTCTGGAACGACGCCCGGGAGCAGCAGGCCGAGACCGAATATATCGAGTTGCCCGCAGCTTCCGATGCCGGATCGGAGTCGGCGGAGGGGGCCGGAGACGTTTCGGCCGAATCCGAATAGACCGCCGGAGGGGGCTGGAGTGAAACTTGCAAGGCCCTGACGGCCCGAAATGGTCCGGAATGCACGACGGGGGAGTGTCCGCGGCAAGCGGAATTCCGGAGGTTCCGGCCTTTCGAAACAGCCCGAACAGAGAGAAAAATGACAGAAATAACGACTGTAAAACAACGCTTCGGCATCATCGGCACCTCTCCTTTGCTGGACAGGGCGCTGGAGGTGGCCCTGCGTGTGGCGCCCACCGACCTGACGGTCCTGGTGACGGGCGAGAGCGGTGTGGGCAAGGAGTTCTTCCCGCAGGTGATCCACGCCTACTCGGCGCGCAAGCACAACAAGTACATCGCCGTGAACTGCGCGGCGATTCCCGAGGGAACGATCGACTCCGAACTCTTCGGTCACGAAAAGGGGGCCTTTACGGGGGCCGTCGAGGCCCGCAAGGGCTACTTCGAGGAGGCCGACGGCGGGACGATCTTCCTGGATGAAGTGGCCGAACTCCCGCATTCGACGCAGGCGCGCCTGCTGCGCGTGCTGCAGACCGGGGAGTTTATCCGCGTGGGTTCGTCGAAGGTCCAGAAGACCAACGTGCGGGTGGTTGCCGCCACGAACGTCGACCTCCCGAATGCCATCACGGCAGGCCGTTTCCGCGAGGACCTCTACTACCGCCTGGCGACGGTGCCCATCTCGGTTCCGGCACTGCGCGAACGTCCCGAGGATATTCCGCTGCTGTTCCGCAAGTTCGCGGCGGATGTGGCCGTACAGTACCGGATGCCGGCCGTGACGCTCGACGATGCGGCCCGCGAGCTGCTGAAAAACTACTACTGGCGGGGCAACATCCGGCAGTTGAAGAATGTGGCCGAGCAGATTTCGGCCATCGAGCAGGTGCGGGTCATCACCCCCGAGGTGCTTTCGAAATACCTCCCGTCGCAGGAGGGCGGGGCGGCGATGGCGGCCCCGGGAGCCCCCCGTATGGAGGACAATACGATGTCTACGGAACGGGAATTGCTCTATAAGGTGCTCTTCGACATGCGGGCCGACATCAACGACCTGAAACGCATGATCGCGGAGTTGATGCGGGGCGGCGGGGTAGCGGCTTCGGAGCCGACGCGCGACATTCGGGCGTTGCTGCCGACCTCGACGCAGGGGCGTTATGTTCCGGCGGTGCAGACTCCGGGGGCCTACGGCCAGCCGGCGGGCCCGACCTTCGGGCAACCGGCGACTCCGCTCTACGAACAGCCTGCGACGCCGGTCTACGCCGAGAGCGAGGAGGTGACCGATGAGCCGCCGCGCGAGAAGACCAAGGCGGACGTGCAGCGCGAACAGATCATCCGGGCGCTGAAACGCAACAACGGACGCCGCCGCGAGGCTGCTGCCGAACTGTTCATGTCGGAGCGGACATTATACCGAAAAATCAAGGAGTTGGGCATCGAGGATGTCTGACTTGCAGGAAACGATATACGAAATGTTGAAAAGAAAGGGTTTGAAACTCACGGTTGCCGCATTGGGGTTGTGTCTGCTGACGGCCTGCGGCGTGTCGATCAAATATTCGCTGTCGGGGGCCTCGATTCCGCCCGATGCCAAGACCTTCTCGGTGGCCTACTTTCCGAACAACGCCACGATGGTCTCGCCGATCCTGAGTTCGACGCTGACCGACGCTCTCGTGGACATGTTTTCGCGCCGCACGCGGTTGATGCAGGTCGACGAAGGGGGCGATTTCGCCTTCGAGGGCGAGATCACGAACTACACCTCGACGACGGCTTCGGTGTCGAGCGACGATTTCGCCTTGCTGAACCGCCTGACGATCACCGTCAAGGTGCGCTTCACCAACGCCCTGGACGAGAAAGCGTCGTTCAACAAGACCTTCTCGGCCTACGAGGACTACGAGTCGACGCAACTGCTGACCGAAGTCGAGGGTACGCTCATTCCCGAGATCGTGGACAAGATCGTGACCGACATCTTCCAGGCTGCGGCCTCCAACTGGTAACGGCATGGGGGATCTGAAACACGAACTGATCTCCGCCGTGGCGGGGCGTGCAATTCCGAATGGTGCGGCCGAGGGGATTTCGGCGGCGGAACTCGATGGGGCCGTGGCTGCGACGCCGTGGTTCGTACCGTTGCGAGTGCTGCGTGAACGGGTGACGGGTCGGCCCGATCCGGTCGTGACGCTTCTGGCTCCCTGGCGCGCGGAGAGTTCGCTGCGGCGGCAGTCCGTGGATGCCGGGGAGTTGCTCCGACGCTCCTCCGAGGAGATCATCGACACCTTCCTCCAGGAACGCGACCTGCGCATCGTGGCCGAAGAGGGTGAACCCGACGGTGAGGTCCGGTTGCAGCCCGACTGGGACGAGGAGGACGAGCTGGTCAGCGAGGAGTTGGCCGAAATCTATCTCGCACAGGGGCTTCGGGAGCGGGCCTTGGCGATTTATCGCAAATTAAGTTTGCGAAATCCCGAAAAAAGTGTTTACTTTGCCGAGCTAATTCGCAAAACGGAGAACAATAATTAAAATTTAAGGATATGTTATACACGATTTGCATTGCGCTGATCCTTGTAGCGAGCGTTCTGGTGATTCTCGCGGTATTGGTACAGAATCCCAAGAGCGGCATGGCTGCGAACTTCGGAGCTTCGAATCAGGTGATGGGCGTACGTGAGACGACGAACTTCCTGGAGAAGTTCACCTGGGCGATGGCCATTGCCATTGTGGTTCTGAGCCTGGCGGCTACGCTGGTTATGGACCGTTCGAAGGTTGCCGAGAGCAATTCGGCCATCTCCAAGGATGCGAAGGTTCTCCAGGAGCGCCTTGAGACCGAGGTTCCGGCAACGATCCCGCAGGCTGTTCCGGCTGCCGAACCCGCTGCTGCGGAAGAGGCTCCTGCTGCGGAGGCTCCCGCTGCCGAACCGGCCGAGTAAAGTAGGGCCGAGTAGGGGAGTAGAGCCGACAAGTGAGTGGAACCGAACAAGGAAAGTAGGCCGAGCAAAGTAGGTGCCGAGTAAGGTCCGAGCAAGGTCCGAGCAAGGTCCGAGCAAGGGAAGCAGGAGCGTGGGACCCGCATCGAGTACAGGGGACCGGCCGGTTTGAGGCTGTAAACGGCCCCGCCCATTTGAAAGACTGCCTGCTTGATTCAGAAAAAAAGATCGTGGTTTTTACCACGATCTTTTTGTGTTTGTGATCCGACCGACCGCATCGACTCTCCGACCGCATCGCTCCTCCGGCCATATCGGTTCGTATCCGGTTTTGCCTGCCCCCCCCTTCCGGGACCGGCCCCGGAACGATCCGACCTCGATCTGTTGGCACCCCGGATTCTCAGGAGACCCTTTTTCAGCGATTCCGATACATCTCCTCGTAATACTTCTCGTATTCGCCCGAGGTGATGTGGTCCATCCAGGCCTGATTGTCCAGATACCAGCGTACGGTCTTCTCGATGCCCTCCTCGAACTGCAGCGAGGGCTCCCAGCCCAATTCGTGCTGCAACTTCGACGAGTCGATCGCATAACGCATGTCGTGGCCCGGCCGATCCGTGACGTAGGTAATCAGATCCAGATCCTCGCCCTCCGTGCGTCCCAGCAGACGGTCGACGGTCCGAATGACGACCTTGATCAGATCGATGTTCTTCCACTCGTTGAAACCGCCGATGTTGTAGGTTTCGGCCACCTTCCCGCGGTGGAAGATCAGGTCGATTGCGCGGGCGTGGTCCTCGACGTACAACCAGTCGCGGACGTTTTCGCCCTTCCCGTAAACAGGTAGCGGCTTTCGCTGGCGGATGTTGTTGATAAAGAGCGGGATCAGCTTCTCCGGGAACTGATAGGGCCCGTAGTTGTTCGAGCAGTTCGTCACCAGGGTCGGCATTCCATAAGTATCATGGTAGGCACGCACGAAGTGGTCGCTCGACGCCTTCGAAGCCGAATAGGGGCTGTGGGGGTTGTACTTCGTGGTTTCGTAGAAGAACTCGGTACCGTAGGCGAGGTGGTGCTCCGACGACGAGGCGGTCGTCGTGAACGGAGGCTCGACCCCTTCGGGATGCGTCAGCTCCAAGGCACCGTAGACCTCGTCGGTCGAGATGTGGTAGAAGAGTTTCCCGGCATAACCCTCGGGCCGCGACTCCCAGCAGACCTTGGCCGCCTGCAGCAGCGCGAGCGTCCCCAAGACGTTGGTCCGTGCAAAGGTGAACGGATCGCGGATCGAACGGTCGACATGGCTTTCGGCCGCCAGGTGGATGATGCCGTCGATTTCGTACTGCGCCATCAGGGCCTGCATGGCCTCGTAGTCGCAGATGTCGCCCTTGACGAAGGTGTAGTTCGGCCGCTGCTCAATGTCGCGCAGGTTGGCCAGATTGCCGGCATAGGTCAGCTTGTCGAGGTTGACGATCCGGTATTCGGGGTACTTCGTGACGAAGAGCCGCACGACGTGCGAGCCGATGAATCCGGCGCCTCCCGTAATGAGGATATTTCTTTGGTATTTCATATCAATGCGTATTGTTTGTGACAACATGGTGAATTCGTTCCGCCACGGTATCCCAGGCGTACTCCCGCAGGTAATCGTCCCTTCGGGCGATTACGTTCTTCTTGATGCGCTCGTTGTGCAGGAGCTCTTGGAGGAGCGAAGCCAGTTTTTCCGCTCGATCCTCCTCCAGCAGCAGCCCCGTCTCTCCGGGTTCGATGAAGTAGGGCATTTCGCAGACGTTTCTGCCGATGCAGGGCAGACCGTAAGCCAGAGCTTCGATAAAGACCAGCCCGTATGCCTCGAAGTAGGAGGGCATACAGAAGACGTCGCAACGGTTGAACAACCCGGACAGGGTCGCATGGTCGCAATCGCCCAGGTAATGATACCCCTCGACCGGTTGTTGGATCGGATCGGCGGGCGGCCCCGCGACATACAGTTCAAGGTCCGGCATTTCGGACTTGAGGAGCCTGAAGGCTTCATAGACGAGGTACCCGCCCTTCCGGAGAAAGTCCCGGCCGACGAAGAGGATCCTGTTGTTCTCGCGGCCGGCCGGATGGATCAGCCGCGGGTCCAGATTGATGCCGCCGCCGACATGGTGCACCTTCTCCGGGTCGATTCCGCATCGTTCGATCAAGTCCCGCCGGATCCACTTTCCCATGGTGAATATGCCGCTGCAGCTCCGGTAGTACTCCATCTGCATCCGGCACCTTTTGCGCATGGCGTATGGGCTGTTCATGGCGAATCCCGACCGCTTGAAGAGCTCGGGATCGCTCTCGGACAGGTATTTGACATACGAAGCGCTGAGGTCCTGATAAATATAGGTCGGGTGCAGTTCCGAATTGAAGGCCACCTCCTCGAACTGGAAGACGGGAACCCCTCTTTCCTGTTTGAGAAGCGGTGCCGCCTGCTTTTGATATTGCCTTATTCTGGACAGGTACATGTCATTGGCCTTGAAGATGTTGTACCGGATCTTGTCGGAGAGGCCTCTCCGGGCCTTCAGGCCGATCTCCCGGATGGCGAAGCATTGTTGCAGGGCCGTGTATAGCCCGTGATAGCTCCCGGACCACGCCTTTTGCCGCTCTTCGCCCCAATTGGCCAGAAAAAACAACTTGTCCATCCTGCGGAACGATCTGATTCTGATTTATCGGAGCACCCCGAGACGATCCATGCAAATTTTCAGCGAATCGACCCAATAGGGGATCCGAAGGCCGAATGTCTCCTTGATTTTGGTTTTGTCCAGCACGGAGTAGGCCGGGCGTTTGACCGGACTGGGGAACTCGTCGCTGTGGCAGGGTTGGATGTCGCACGATGTATTTCCGGCCAGTGCGGCAATCGCCTTCGTAAAGTCGAACCACGAGCAGACCCCCTCGTTCGAGTAGTGGTAGATGCCGCCTTTGGCATACCCCTGCGTCGTGTCACTGGCCGCATAATCGGCCAGGATCGTCCGGATCGCCTGCGCCAGATCACAGGCATAGGTCGGCGTGCCGGTTTGATCGAATACGACCTTCAGTTGCGGTTTGGTTGCCGTCAGGTTGAGCATCGTCTTGACGAAGTTCCGCCCGAACTCGGAGTAGAGCCACGCCGTCCGCAAAATAACATGCTTGCAGCCCGTAGCGAGAATATGCTGTTCCCCTTCGAGTTTGGTCTGTCCGTAGACGCCGGTGGGTGTTCCCTGCTGCTCTTCCCGGCAGGGCGTATTGTAGGGATCGCCGCCGAAGACATAGTCTGTCGAGATATGGACCAGCAGCCCGTTCACCTCCTGCATGGCCCGGGCCAGATTCCGGGGTGCCTCGGCATTCAGCACCCGGCAGAAGGCTTCGTCGCTCTCCGCCTTGTCGACATTCGTATAGGCGGCGCAGTTGACCACGCAGTCGATGCGCTCCTCCCGGACGATACGACGGATTGCCTCCAGATCGGTAATATCAAGTTTTGTCGTCTGAACACCTTCCGCATCGATCACATCCGTAAAGACAAAGTTGTGGTTCGTATCCCGACTGACGATACGCATCTCACGCCCCAACTGCCCGTTGGCCCCCGTGACGAGAATTTTCATGGCTTAGTAGAGTTTTTCGTGGTAATCGAAGAGCCACTCGGCATCGCGCAGGCGGCCGTGATGGCGATCCTTCTCCGAGAGGAGGACCTTGTCGGCCGGGATTCGCCAGTCGATCGCCAGATCGGGGTCGTCCCAGGCCAGCGCCCCTTCCGACTGCGGGGCATAGAAGTTGTCGCACTTGTACTGGAAGATCACCTCGTCGGTCAGGACGCTGAATCCGTGTGCAAAACCGCGCGGGATGAAGAACTGGCGGTGGTTCTCTTCGGTCAGCTCCACGGCAACGTGCTGGCCGAAGGTGGGCGAGCCGCGGCGGATGTCCACCGCCACGTCCAGCACGGCCCCCTTGATCACGCGGACGAGTTTCGACTGCGCATGGGGCGGTTTCTGGAAATGCAGCCCGCGGAGCACGCCGTAACTCGACTTGCTCTCGTTGTCCTGGACGAAAACCGTCCGGCAGACCTTCTCCTGAAACTCGCGCTGCGAGAACGACTCGAAGAAGTAGCCGCGTTCATCGCGGAAGATGCGGGGTTCGATGATGACAACCCCTTCGATATGGGTTTTCAGAACGTTCATGCGGATTGTTTTTCGTCTTATTTTTCGTCGATGAGTTTCAGCAGGTACTGTCCGTACTGGTTTTTGAGCATCGGGCGTGCGACTTCGCGGATCTTCTCGGCCGGGATCCATCCGTTGTGGTAGGCGATGCCTTCGAGACAGGCGATCTTCAGCCCCTGGCGCTTCTCGATCACCTCGACGAAGATCGAGGCTTCGGCCAGCGAGTCGTGCGTTCCGGTATCGAGCCAGGCGAATCCGCGCTGCAGGGTCTGGACCTTGAGCTCCCCGTCGTGGAGGAAGGCCTGGTTCACGGAGGTGATCTCCAGTTCGCCGCGGGCCGAGGGCTTGATGCTTTTGGCCACCTCCACCACCTTGTTGGGGTAGAAGTAGAGCCCCACGACGGCATAGTTGGATTTGGGTTTGGCGGGTTTTTCTTCAATGGAGAGGCAGTTGCCCTCGTTGTCGAACTCCGCCACGCCGTAGCGCTCGGGGTCCTCGACGCGGTAGCCGAAGACGGTGGCCTTGGACTCCTCCTCGGCGGTCCGGACGGCCTCGCGGAGCATTCCCGTGAATCCCGAGCCGTGGAAGATGTTGTCGCCGAGGACCAGGCAGACCGCATCGTCTCCGATGAACTCCTCCCCGATCAGGAAAGCCTGGGCCAAGCCGTCGGGCGAAGGCTGCTCGGCGTAGCTCATCCGCACGCCGAAATCGGAACCGTCGCCCAGCAGCCGCTGGAATCCCGGCAGGTCCGCGGGGGTCGAGATCAGCAGGATGTCGCGGATGCCGGCCAGCATCAGCACCGAAATGGGGTAGTAGACCATCGGTTTGTCGTAAATCGGGAGGAGTTGCTTGCTCACTCCTTTCGTGATCGGGTAGAGACGGGTGCCGGAGCCTCCGGCCAGGACGATACCTTTCATAGTGTGTTTTTCAATCGTACAAAGATAATTTTTTATTTTCGATTGGAAAAATATGAGGCTTTTTTATCGGGGCGGTGGGCTTTCGGGTCCGGTTTTTGCGGAGAAACGGCCCGAAATGAGGCCGTTCGGGGGCCGGGGCCGGACCCCGGGGCGAGCCGTCACGATTACTGACATGGAGAAAAACGATCCGGAAAAGCTGCTGCTCGAATGGTTGCGTCGTGCGTTGTGGGGCACTCCTGCGTCGCTGGAGGGTTTGGCGGCGTGCGATGCCGCCGCCTGGGAGACACTCTACGGGCTGGCGGCACAACAGGGGGTTCTGGCCCTGCTGTGGGAGGTGCTGGAGCCGCTGTCCGCGGAGGTGCAGCCGCCGAAGGCCCTGCGCCTGCGGTGGGCGTTCGAGACCGTGCGGGTCGAGCGGCGCTGGCGGCGGCAGTACAGGACCGTCGCCCGGCTGGCGGCGTTCTATACCCGACACGGCATTCCGATGATGCTGCTCAAGGGGTGCGGACTGAGCCGCTGCTATCCGGTCCCGGAGCACCGCCCGTGCGGGGATGTCGACATCTGGCTCTTCGGACACCAGCCCGGGGGCGATGCGGCCCTCGCCCGGGAGCTCGGCATTGAGGTCGATATGGAAAAGGAGCACCATACGACCTTTTGGTTCGACGGTATTCCCGTCGAAAACCACTACGATTTTCTCAATACGCGCACCTGCGCCTCGAACCGCCGCCTCGAACGGCTGCTCAAACGCCTTGCCGCACGCCCCGGGGAGTCGTTCGAGATGGGGGAGGCGCGGGTTTACCTCCCTTCGGCCACCTTCAACGCCCTCTTTCTGCTGCGCCACGCCGCCGGGCACTTTGCGGGGTGCGCCATCGGCCTGCGGCACTTTGTCGACTGGATGCGCTTCGTGGCGGCCTGCCACGACCGCATCGACTGGCCGGTCGTGCAGTCGGCCATTCGGGAGTCGGGGATGCAGCCCTTCGTCGATTGTTTTCTGGGGGTCTGCATCGGCTTTCTGGGGCTCGACGCCGATCTGCTTCCGCCGGTGCGTCGGGATCCCCGCCTCGAACGCCGTATGTTGGAGGCCGTTCTGCATCCGCCGCTTTCGGGGACGGTCCCCGCGCGTCGGCTGCCCGGCATCTGGTTCCGGCTGCGCCGCTGGTGGGCCTGCCGCTGGATGCGGCGCATGGTCTACGACGAACCGCTGGCGCTGGGTTTTCTGCGGATGAGCTGGCTCCATGTCAAGCGCCACCTGCCGCTGCTGCAGGCCCGTGAGGCGGCCGATCGGGCCCGGCGTGCCGCACAGTCCCGGGCGTGACCCCGCCTGCCGTGCGCCCGCAGCCCGTGCTGCCGGAGCCATCGGCCGTACGACACGCCGCCGTTCGTCTCTCCTTTCTCACCCCCCCCCTCCCCTCACGAAAAACGGCGCCCGGAGAGACTCCGGACGCCGTATGGCACAAAAAAGGGTGAGCTACTTGCATCGCACCGCTACGACCGCATACCCTTGCTCGATTCCTCGCCTGGGGGATTCTGCGGGAGCTGGTCGTGTAAGACTCACCCGGGGTGCAAAAGTAGGAATATTTTCCTATCTTTGCAAAAAATTTGGCGAAATGCGTAAAAAAACTTTGCTCCGGATCTTTCTGGCGTGTGTCGTCCTGGGGGCTGCGGCCGCCGTGCTGCTGATCGTGCAGTTCAAGGGCAGCGCCGTCGGGCAGGAGTCCGAACTCTTCGTGAGTTCGCGTGCCTCCTACGAAACGCTGACCGATTCGCTGATGCTCCGGATCCGGCACCATGCCGCCTTCCGGGCCTACGCCCGGCGCCTCGACCTGGCCGGGAGCTTCAAGGCCGGACACTACGTGCTGCGCCCCGGGATGAACGTCATCGAGGTGGTGCGGATGCTCAAGCTCGGGATGCAGACCCCCGTGCAGGTGACGATCCAGAACGTCCGGACCCCGGCCCAACTGGCCCGGCGTCTGGCGTGGCAGCTCGATGCCGATTCGGCGTCGTTCGCCGCGGTCCTGACCTCGCCGGAAGTGGCCGCCGAGGCGGGATTCGACAGCGTGACGCTCTTCTCGATGTTCATCCCCGACACCTATGAATTCTACTGGACGGTGGCGCCCGAGGAGTTCGTCCGCCGCATGAAGCGTGAATACGACCGTTTCTGGACCCCGGAACGGGATGCCAAACGCCGGCGGAGCGGCTTGAGCCGCCTGGAGGTGATGACCCTGGCCTCGATCGTCTACGAGGAGACCCGCAAGACGGACGAAATGCCCCGGATCGCGGGGGTCTACGTCAACCGCCTGCGTCGCGGCATTCCGCTGCAGGCCGACCCCACGGTAAAGTATGCCATGCAGGATTTCGGGCTGCGGCGCATCCTCTACAAGCACCTGAAATACCCGTCGCCCTACAACACCTATCTGAACAAGGGGCTGCCCCCCTCGCCGATCTGTATGCCGGGGAAGAACGCCATCGAGGCGGTGCTCGACTTCGAGGAGCACGACTATATCTTCTTCTGCGCGCGCCCGACCTTCGACGGCTACCATAACTTTGCGCGGACGCTGAGCGAACACAACCGCAATGCCCGCGCCTACAGTGCGGAATTGAACCGCCGGAAAATCAAATAACCGGATAAAATATCGGTATTTTTCGTATATTTGCGGTCCCATGTTGGTAAAGATATACGGACAGAACCCTTCGGAAAGGGAGTTGAAGCGGGTCGTTGAGGCCCTGGAACGCGACGGGATCGTGATCTATCCCACCGACAGCGTCTATGCGTTCGGGTGTTCGCTGCGCTCGGCCAAGGCCGTGGAGCGCCTGCGCCGCCTGCGCGGCCGCAGTGACGCGCCGCTGACCGTGGTCTTCGACGACATTGCCGGCGTGGCCGAATACTGCCGGGTGGACAATGCGGCGTTCCGGATCCTGAAACGCAACCTCCCGGGACCCTTTACGTTTATCCTGCCGGCCTCGTCGCGCATCCCGGACAAGGCCCTGGAGCGCCGCCGCACGATCGGAATCCGCATTCCGTCGCATCCCGTGGCGCGGGCGGTGGTCGAGGCGCTGGGGTGCCCGATGGTCACCGCCTCGGTCAAGGACGACGACGAGGTGGTCGAGTATACGACCGATCCCGAACTGATCGAGGAGCGTTACGGCCGCGACGTGGCGCTGGTCATCGACGGCGGTATGGGCGACAATGTCCCCACGACGGTCGTGGACCTTACGGGCGAGGAGCCTGAAATCCTGCGCGAAGGGCGCGGCGAACTGCAGTAGGACTTCCGATGCGGCCGCGTCCCTCCCTGAAACCGAAAGAATTAAACACGAAATAGATGGAAAAGACAAACTTCTGGAACGATGCGGCGCGCTACGGCGTCATCATGGCCCTGGTGGCGATCGTTTTCGATACGCTGGGTCTCTATACCCAACATGCGTTGCTGTCGCTGGCTTCGCTGATTGTGTTCCTGCTGCTGCTGACGTCGTTCATGAAACGCCGCGTGGCGCAGTATGGCGCCGCGGGTTACGGCTACGGCAAGTGTCTGGCCTTCATGGTGGGAGTGATGCTCTGCGCGGGCTTCATCGAGGGCGCCTACATGAGCGCAGCCGCCAACTGGCTCTTCGCCGAGAAATACGACGCCCAGATCGGCCAGCAGATTGCCATGCTCGAAAATACCGGATTCTACACCTCGGACCAAATCGCCATGATGGTGCGGTTGACCCGCTCGCCGCTGGTGCTGATCTTCTCCTCGATGGTCGGCTCGGCGATCAAGGGTGGCTTCTTCGGACTCTTCATCGCCGCCTTCACCCGACGCGAGGCGCCGGTTTTCCCGAAAAACGACAACGAATAGATCATGGATAAACTGGACATCTCGGTCGTCGTGCCGCTCTACAACGAGGAGGAGTCGCTGCCCGAACTGGCGGCGTGGATCGACCGCGTGGCCCGTGCGAACACCCTGAGCTACGAACTGATCTTCGTGGACGACGGCTCGTCGGACAACTCCTGGGCGGTCGTCGAACAACTCAAGCAACGCTATCCGGCCATCCGGGGCATCCGCTTCGGCCGCAATTACGGAAAATCCGCCGCCCTGTACTGCGGTTTCGCGGCGGCCGAGGGTGAGGTGGTCTTCACGATGGATGCCGACCTGCAGGATTCGCCGGACGAAATCCCGGCCCTGCGGCGCATGATTCTCGACGAGGGCTACGACCTCGTTTCGGGCTGGAAGAAGAAACGCTACGACCCGATCGGAAAACGGTGGCCGAGCAAATTCTTCAACTGGACGGCACGCCGGGCCTCGGGCATCCGGCTCCACGACTTCAACTGCGGCCTGAAAGCCTACCGGCGCAAGGTCGTGAAGTCGATCGAGGTCTACGGCGAAATGCACCGCTTCATCCCGATTCTGGCCAAACAGGCCGGATTCCGCCGCATCGGCGAGAAGGTCGTCGAACACCATGCCCGCAAGTACGGACACTCGAAATTCGGACTCGAACGCACCGTCAAAGGCTACCTGGACCTGATTTCGGTGATGTTCATGACCCATTTCGGGCGGTCGCCGATGTACTTTTTCGGCGGACTGGGGACGGTGATGTTCCTCCTGGGCGGCGGCACGACCTGCTGGCTCATCGGTGAGAAACTCTGGAAACAGTTCCACGGACTTCCGCTGCGGGGCGTCACGGACCAGCCCCTGTTCTACCTGGCCATCCTGGCCGTGATTCTGGGTGTGCAGCTCTTCCTGGCGGGCTTCCTGGGCGAACTGATCAACCGTAACTCCACGGACCGAAACAAATACCTGATCGACAAAACCCTGTAAACATGATACAACGAATTCAAACGCTTTATCTGTTGGTGATTACGGCCCTGCTGGCCGTGACGCTCTTTGCCCGCCTGGCGTGGTTCGGAGGCGAGGGCAGCGAGTTCGGACTCTACGCCTTTGCGCTGAAGGATGCCGAGGGGGCGGTGCTTCACTCGACCGTCTATCTGGGTATTCTGCTGTCGTTGGCGGCCGTTGTGCCGTTGGTGACGATTTTCCTCTACCGTCGTCGGATGCTTCAGATCCGGCTGTGCGTCGTGGAGATGGTCCTGCTGGTCGGGTGTGCCGTGATGGAGGGCATTTATTATTATTTGGGCTGCCGGGTCGTTTCCGACCTGCCGTTCCACACGCAAGGGGTTGGCGTAGCGATTGCGTTGCCCGTTGTGAGTCTGCTGTTTGCGTGGCTGGCCGCGCGGGCGATTTTCCGGGACGAATTGTTGGTCCGGGGAGCCGATCGCATCCGATAATTGGCCGAAAAGCCCGGATTTATATGAAAAGACTGTTACAAATTTTTGCGAATTCGGGAAATAATTTTAACTTTGGGGACTCAATGCAGGTGTTGCGTTGTAATAATTTTAAAATATAATTGGCTACAAGCTTTTATTTTTAACTAACACTCACTTTTATGAAAAGAGTAAATTTTTGGAAAACATTGTTCCTCTCGGCATTGACCGTTGCGGCCTTTACGGGATGTTCGAACGATGATTCTGACGATGACGGCGGTATTCCGTCGATCACCGTGAACGGAGCACAGTCGACCAATGTCGCCGTGAAGCTTGAAGGCGGCACGACGGAGGCCGTGACGATCGAGTCCTCGGGCGACTGGACGTTGACGATTGCCGGAAAGGATGGCGCCGATGTTGCGGACTGCGTTGCAATTCCTGCTTCGGGCAAGAAGGGAACTTCTACGGTGACGTTTAAGGTTGAGAAAGCCGACAAGCCCCGTACTTACACGGCTACGGTAACGACGGTGGGTTCGATTGCAGGCCAGAGCATTCCTCTGTCGGTTACCATTACGATTGAGCAGACCGATGCTTTTGTTCCGACTGGAGAACCGCTGTTCTATGAGGATTGCGGAACATCCGGCGGCAGCGATAAGCCGTATGTAAATGAGTTCCAAGGATGGTCCCGCCAGGGCTCGATTTCGCAGGAGGGAGTCACCTATGGGAATAATGGGTCCAATACCTCCGTACGTACCGGCAGTGGAAGCTATCTGCCTACGGATGATGAGAAGAGCGCTGTATCGGGTCCCAACTGGATCTATATTGGATATGCTGATCAGTATTTTGACATCCAAAATATCAATGTAGGTTCGGCTAACAACTTTACCTTCACCTTTACGGCTCAGTTGCAAACAGCATATAGTGGTGGCCCGACGTTTGAAACGAATCTTCCTTCGTCAATTATTAAATTCTCGGTAAGTACCGATGGGTTGTCGTATTCTGAAGTTCCCTATACAACCAAACTGATTGCAACCGGAGGATCGTGGAATCTCTGCACTGCTGAATTCAAACTTCCGGCAGGCGTTCAGACAAGCACGATTTCCGTTCGCCTGTCGGATTTTGCCCAGCAGGATGGGTATCAGTTCCGTGTTGACGACTTCAAACTCTATGAAGGCGGCAATGGGGATGCTCTTCCGACACCTGCCACGCCTACGACGGCTACCATCGGTGAGATTACGGAAGCAGGATTGTTTGCCGTTAAAGATGCAACGGTTATTGTCCGCAGTGACGAAGGTTGCATTATTGCAGACGGAACGGGTTATATGATGGCCTATGGCTCGAATGAACTTGCCGTCGGTGACAAGATCAATATCTCAGGGTCGGTAACGATCTATCAGTCGAGCAACGCTCCGCAGTTCAACTTCTCTGCAACGGGCACCGAGGTTGAAACGGTATCGTCGGGCAACAGTTGGAGCTATGATTTCACCGAATATTCGGTTGAGGATATTCGTGGCTATTTCAACAATATCAAATGTCTGCCGGTACAGATTGTCGGAACGATCGTTGAGGATGACGGTCATTACAACGTAGTATTTGATGGCGTATCCGATGTTCAGGGCTCGATTGAGTATTATACGCCCGATGCTTCTGTTCTGAATGTTCCGGTTGTTATCAAGGGTTACGCCACTGGTAAATCGACCTATAACAATGTCGATCGGATCAAGATTTTCCCGTATGATATTGCGGTGAACTCGACGACCCCGTATATCAAAGCTACGGCACCTGCTTCGTTCAAGGCAGACGGAGAGACGATCAATGTAGCCTTTACGGCCGGCAACCTTGGAACCAACAAGGTTTATGCGAAGGTCGACGGTGCAGGTTTCTCGGTACCTTCGGGTGAGATTTCGGGCCGCACGGTAGCGGTAACGGCTGCGGCTAATGAGGGAGCAGCTCGTGAAGCTACGCTGACGATCTATGCGGCTGCTTCGGAAGGCGGTGAGGCTGTCGCTCAGGCTACGGTAACGCTGAAGCAAACGGGTGCTAGTACAAAGAATTATGTACCTGTTACCTCGGCTCCGGCTGACTGGTCCGGTACCTATGTTGTGGGCTATCCTAAGGGTGAAACGGTGAATATTCTTGACAAGAAATATAAGGATTCGCAAACTACTACATTTACGAATAAAACGCTTGAGAGCCCTGATTTTGATGGTACCAATATCGTTGCAGGAGATTATGAGACGATTGAAATTGCCAAAATTGCAGGAACTGAATTCTATTCGATGAAATATGGTTCCGAATATGTAGGATGGGAGAGCAGTACGGGTAATAATTGTCAGTTTACGACGACCGTGCCTTCTGCCGATACTCCTTCGTATCAGTGGACAATTGAATTGACTCAAGACAATACTATATCGATGGTTTGCCAATACAAGGATGGTGACGCAATCCGAGTATTTAATTATAATGCATCTTCACCTCGTTTTGCGATTTATAAGAATTCGAGCCAAATGAAGGTTACGTTCTATAAACTGCAATAGTCGAGGAAACCGACTTATAAACCAACCACTCTTGGCGGGGTATTGAAAAATATCCCGTCAAGAGTTTGGTTTCTAAAATATATACCTCCCAAGGGCTCCAATGCCCCATTTTTGACGCTTTTCGGATGTTTTTCATGTTCCTCAAAACGACAACCCGGCCGATGCTGATCCTTGCGGCCCTGCTTGTCCTTTTCACGGGATGCAGCGACGAGGACGATGCGGTGGAAAATGCCGCCGC
Source organism: Candidatus Alistipes intestinigallinarum (assembly GCA_019115745.1). GTDB lineage: Bacteria > Bacteroidota > Bacteroidia > Bacteroidales > Rikenellaceae > Alistipes > Alistipes intestinigallinarum. The sequence goes on along the minus strand of DXDA01000049.1, from coordinate 35,567 downwards.
GCTGGCTGCAGCAACCGTGAATTGTTCCGCTACAACGAACTCCTTGTCCACCCAAGGCCCCGCCGGGACCTCCTTCGTGGCAACAATCGCCTTCCCGGAAGGCGAGGCAGACTGGTGCTCGTTCCCTTCCAACACCTCCGTGGCTGGCGGCTCCGTCGGTGAACAGATCGCCTTCGTGATCGATGAGAATACCTCCGACGCATACCGCGCTGCGGATTTCACAGTCACCTATTCCAACGGTTATTCTACCATCCTGCGGTTGTGGCAGATGCCTGCCTCGTCGAACCCCGGCTTCCAACGCGCCTGGGCCGAACAACCCGCTTACCGTCAGGGTGCAAACTATATCTACAAAACATACTATACGACGCTGCGCTCCACGAACAAGTATCTCGTGGGCGGTTACCGGCGAAACTTCTCGATCTGCTACGATACCGATAGCCGCATAGCCCTGTGGGTCGCATATCCCCTCCACGGCTGCTACACCTCGCCCAATTCCGGACGCACGGATACCTGGGCTTACGATCCGAACGACCAGCTCCCCGTCATCGACCGCAGCCTGCAGTACAATGTCCAGAATACATACGGCGGTGGTTATGCCCGTGGCCACCAGTGCCCCTCGGCCGACCGATACAATACGGATGAAACCAACGCGATGACCTTCTACTCCACGAACATCATGCCGCAGAACTACAACTTCAATGGCGGCAGTTGGGTTACGCTCGAAGGCAAGATTCGCGCCTGGGCACCCACGACGGTCACCAAAATGCGTTACGACACGCTCTTCGTCGTGACGGGGGCTCTCCCGGGATCCAGGCAGATCTCCGGCGTGCGTGTACCCTCGAAATGCTGGAAGGTGCTCCTGAAGCAGAAGCGCGACCAGAACGAGAACCGCCAGATCTGGGAGTTTGCGGCCGACGAACTCCAGGCTATCGGGTTTATCTTCCCGAACGACCGGTCCGGTGCTGGGTTGACGCTCCGCGAAGCCGCCTGCACGGTCCGGGAGGTCGAGGAGCGGACGGGCTTCACCTTCTTCGAAAACCTCGATCCGGCGGTGGCCGCCCAGGTGAAGAGCCAGGAACCCGATATTGCGCTATGGCCCGGACTGGCGACAAATTGACAACAAAAATAGTTCACTAAAACTGGATACCTTTATGAAGAAAAACCTTTTGACAGGACTGGTCGCCGTGTTGATCGCGGTGGCGTGCTTTGCACAGAAGCCCTATAAAGTGGTCTTCTACAACTTCGAAAACCTCTTCGATACGATCAACGATCCGGGGGTGAAGGATGAGGAGTTCACGCCCGAGGGCCCGAAACAGTGGAATTCGGTCAAGTACGGCAAGAAACTCGCCAACCTCGAACGGGTTCTGTTCGACATGGCCGCCGAGGACAAGGATTTCCCCGTGGTGATCGGGGTCTCGGAGATCGAAAACCGTTCGGTGATGGAGGATGTGATCGCGCAGCCGAAACTCGCTCACGGAAACTACCGCATCGTTCACTACGATTCGCCCGATGCGCGCGGTGTGGACGTCGCCTTCTTCTATCGCCCGGATGTCTTCAAGTTGGAGGGCAGCAAGGCCCATCCGTTCGTGATGCCGGGGATGCCGGACTTCAAGACGCGTGATTTCGTGACGATGTGGGGCACAATCGAAGGCGAACCCTTCTTCTTCGTGGTCAACCACTGGCCGTCGCGCCTGGGCGGCAAGGAGGCCTCGTCGCCCAAACGCGAGGAGGCTGCCCGTCAGGTGAAGCACATCGTCGACTCGGTCATGGCGAAGAACCCCGCAACGAAAGTGGTGGTGATGGGCGACCTGAACGACGACGCTACGGACAAGAGCGTGGTGGAGGGCCTTCGCGCCAAGGGAAAGATCAAGGAGGTGCAGAAGGGCGACATGTTCAATCCCTTCATCGCGCTGCTCAAGGCCGGCTACGGTACGCTGGCTTACCGCGACGAGTGGAACCTGTTCGACAACATCGTCGTCTCGGAGAACCTCGCAACGGGTTCGACCGGATCGCTGAAAATCCAGCCGGTCGGGAAATCGAAGTTCTACGGCGGAATCTTCCACCGTCCGTACATGTTCCAGAAGGAGGGACAGTACAAGGGTTATCCGTTGCGGACGTTCGTGGGCAACGACTTCCAGGGCGGATTCAGCGACCACTTCCCGGTCTATATCTACATTGCCAAATAACACGCTAACAATATTTGTATGAAACTGAAAACTCTACTCATTCTGCTGTTCACGGCCGTGAGTGTGGCCTCCTACGCACAGGGCGGAGGCGTTCGCGGCAAGGTGGTTTCGCGCAACGGGCGCGTGGCTCTGGACAACGTCGAGGTGAAGATCGAGGCGCTGGGCGTGAAGGTCATCACCGACAACGACGGATTCTTCACGCTGGAGAATCTGCCCGCCGGCAGCTATACGCTGCAGTTCTCGACTCCGGACTTCGAGACGCTGGACGTGATGGTCCGCGTCGGTACGGAGCACGTTCAGGACCTCAAACAGATCATCCTGGTGCCGGCCGGCCCCACGAATTCGGCATTCTTCGATGATGCGATCTTCGCGGAGTTCGATTCGGACTCCTCGTCGTCGGATACGCAGGCCCTGCCGTCGTCGCTCTCCTCGTCGAAGGACCTCTTCAACAACATCGCTTCGTACCGCTTCAGCGAGATGCGTTTCAACGTCCGCGGTTACGATTCGCAGTATTCGAACATCTACCTGAACGGCATCCGTTTCAACGACGCCATGACGGGTTACGGCCCGTGGTCGCTGTGGAGCGGTCTGAACGACGCCACGCGCAACCAGGAGAACTACACGGGTCTCGAAATGTCGGATTTCGGCATCGGCGGCATCGGCGGCATGACGAACGTCAACGCCCGGGCCTCGCAGGTGCGCAAGGGCTTCCGCGTCAGCGTGTCGAACGCCAACCAGATGTACCGCTTCCGGGCGATGATCTCCTACGGATCGGGCCAGTTGGACAACGGTTGGTCGTATGCCTTCTCGGTGGGTACGCGCCAGGGCGGCAACGGCTATGTCGACGGGGTGTACTACAACTCCTATTCGTATTTCGCATCGGTGGAGAAGCTCTTCGGTACGGATCACCGGCTGGCACTGACGCTGCTGGCTTCGCCGTCGGAGCGCGGTGCGCAGCAGGCCTCGACCGACGAGGCCTATGCCCTCTTCGGCAACAACTACTACAACCCCAACGTGGGTTACCAGGCCGGAAAACTGCGCAACTCGCGGGTGCGCAACACGCATGAGCCGGTCGTGACGCTGAACTACACGTGGGACATGTCGGAGAATACGCGCCTGAATGCCGCCACGTCGCTGCGCTTCGGTAAGAACGGCTATTCGGCCCTGACGTGGAATGCCGGTTCGGACCCGCGCGGTGACTACTACCGTTACATGCCGTCGTCGGACTTTACTCAGGTGCTGCCGGGAACGACCACCGACCAGACGCTCTATTTCTACATGCAGAATGCGATTCAGGCCGCTCAGGTCTGGACCGGAATGCTCGATTACGATGACTTCTTCCACAAGAACCAATATGTCGATACGGAGCTCACGGACCTGATGGGCGACAGCCGCCGTTCGAACTACATGATCGAGGAGCGGCACACCGACCAGTTGGACTACAACCTGGCCGTGAACGTACAGCACAACATGCGCAACAACATGAAGATTGTCGGCGGTGTGAACCTGCGCGTGAACCGTACGGACTACTATTCGCAGGTGAAGGATCTGCTGGGCGGCGACTACTGGTACGACATCGACAAGTTCGCCGAGCGCGACATGGCCAGCGAGACGGCTTACCAGAATGACCTGGACTACTACTGGGCTACGGGCCACGCGCGGATTGCCCGCGAGGGTGACAAGTACGGTTACTGGTACCGGGCTCACCTGCTCGATGCCGATGCCTGGGCCAACTACACGTGGGCCAAGGGCGGTTTCTCGCTGGGACTCGGCGGATCGGTCGGCTACTCGCAGATGTACCGTGAGGGTATGTGGCGCAAGGGCCTCTTCCCGAACAACTCGAAGGGCGATTCGAAGAAACTCGACTACCTGACCTACGAGGGCAAAATCTCGTTGGGCTACAAATTCTCGTCCGCACACTCGCTGGAGGCCAATGCGGTGATTCTGCAGGAGGCTCCGAAGTTCAATACGGCTTTCGTGTCGCCGCGTACGCGCAACAACACGACCCCGGGTCTGAAGGCCGAGAAGGTCTTCGGCGTAGACCTCACCTACAACCTGAATCTGCCCTACATCAAGGCCCGCCTGTCGGGTTACTACACGACGATCAAGGATCAGTCGAAGGTGATCTCGTTCTACGACGACACGCGCAGTTCGTTCACGAACTTCGCCATGAGCGGTATCGACAAGGAGCACTACGGCGTGGAGCTGGGTCTTTCGGTTCCGGTTTGGAACGGTATTTCGGTCGTCGGAGCGATCAGTTGGGGTGACTACACCTACACGTCGAACGCCGACTTCGTGCAGACGGTGGACAACGTCGACAAGATCGTCCTGCGCGACAAGGTGAACTGGAAGGGCTATCACGTGGAGAGTACGCCGCAGACGGCCATCAACGTAGGTTTGGATTACAAAGGTCCGAACAGTTGGTTTGCCGGCATCAACCTGAACTACTACGACCGTCTCTATCTGTCGATGAACCCCTTCTACCGCACGAACACCGCGTCGGAATACTTCACGAACTTGATTGTCAGTGAAATTTCGGCTTCGAAGCCGGATGTTTCCGTGATTGCCGATGCGGCCCATGCGATCAACGAACTGCGGGCACAGGAGGAGTTCGGCGGTTACTTCACGCTGAGCGCCAATGTCGGCAAGAACTGGTACATCGGTCGTTACATGCTGGGTTGCAGCCTGGAGGTGAAGAACATTCTCAACGATCAGGATATCCGCACGGGCGGTTACGAGCAGATGCGTATGAGCAAGGTGCGTGCTCCGGAGACGGGCGACTATATCTTCGGACGCTTCCCGTCGAAGTATTTCTACATGCTGGGCACGACCTATTTCCTGAATGTCTACTTACGATTCTAACAACCGAGAAGGACACACGATTATGAAAAATCTTAAAATAGCTTTGGCGGTTCTTGTCGGCGCGTTGGCCGCAGGCTGCTACAACGATTTCGATACCCCGGCGCCCCGGAAGATCTACTCCGATACCGACATGACGGCCCTGGGTCTCGAACATGTCACGATCAAGGAGGTCAAGGATTACTTCGGACCGATTTCGGGCACGGGTACCAACTACGATTGGGAGACGACGCAGACGGTGAAGTTCGGAGACCTTACGCCCGAGGAGCAGGACAAATCGAAATTCCCCGGCCTGCGGGGTTGGCCTGCTGCTGCGAACTACTACATCAGGGGTAAGGTGATCAGCAGCGACCGTCAGGGTAATATCTACAAGTCGCTGCACATCTACGACGGAACGGCAGCCATCGAGTTGAAACTCTACAACGGTCTCTATCTGGATTACTACCTCGATCTGAATACGATGGAGAGCCAGTGGGTCTATGTCCGCCTCGACGGACTCTACCTGGGCAACTATCGGATGATGCTCTCGATCGGCGATGCACCGTCGGATTCGAACAATGCGGGCGGAAAACACCGCTTCTATGCAAACTCGAACCTGGACAATCCGAACATTGCGAAGCTGAGTGTCTTCCCGGGTGATCGGGTCAAGCTGGAGGAGTCGGATATCCTCGACGTGGATGCCTCGAACTATCAGACGGCGCTGGGCGAGCAGGCATTGGGCCGTTTGGTGCGTTTCAATAACATCAAGGTGCGTTATGCCGGGGTGCCGAACCAGGATCAGGTGGTCAATCCCGTCATGAAAAACGGTGGATTCGACAGCTCCTTCCCGACGTGGGTTGTGACCGATTCGGGCTCGCCGCAGAATGCTCCCTGGTACTATTGGGCCTACAACATTAACAACGTGCGCCTGTATGGTTCGGTACTGATTTCGTACAACGATGCAACCACGTATCTGTCGGATCCGGGTGTTTACTCCGTTCGCACGAGCGGTTATTCGCAGTTTGCCATGAAGCCGATTCCGAAGGACGGTGCGGTCGGTACGGTGCTGGGTATCTATGCGATCTATTCGAGAGAGAGCTCGTTTACCGGTGGTTCCAGTGATCAGGCTCAGTACCAGATTTCGGTGAGCCGACTGGAGGACCTCGACTTCAAGGCTGAGGACCTGTTGACGGAGGCCGAGGCCGACGAACTGGCCCGTTGGGCATACAAAAACGGGTATGCGGACTACGATCCGTTCAATCCTCCCGTGAAGAACGATCCGATGGGCGGTATGGAAGGCGGCGAATAGCGTTTTCCTCGCTTATCGATAATGAGACGAGGCGGCCCGGGATTTCCCGGGCCGCCGGCTTAAGAAGCCGGATTTATGGGCTGCTGAACCTCACGTGGTTTCCGCAACTTTTACCCGCATACGAGGGTCGAAGCGCGGAACTGCATCCGCATCTTTTGGCATTCCTTCGCCTACAACCCCGGCTTCTTAAGCCGGTCGGTTTTTGTGGGGCTTTTTGACGATGCAAAAAGCCCCTTTAAGAAAGGGGTTCTTAAGCCCGAACCATAAAAAAAGCGGCCGACACGCATATCGTGTCGGCCGCTTTCTTTGTCCGGCTAAAACCCGGGGTGGGGCGGATGCCTATTTCTCGGCCGGAGCCTCTGCAACCTTTTCGGGACGCATGATGACCTTCACGAGGTTGCCGTCGGCCAGGGCCTTCTGGGCCATCTTCTGTACGTCGTCGTTGGTCAGGGCGCGGAGCGACTGCTCGTATTCCCCGACGTAGTCGAGGCCGGAACCGTACTTGGCCTGAATGTACCCGAGCCATCCGCTGTTCTGCTGGAGGCTGTTCTGCCAGCTCTTGAGCATGAATTCACGGGTCTTCTCGATATCCTCGCTCTTGGGACCGTTTTCGGCAATCTGGCGGATCTCCTGCAGGATGATCTCGCAGAGTTCGTCGGCCATCTGCTCGTTGGTGTCGAACGAAATGGTCATGTCGTAGCTCTCCTTCGGGATGTAGTCCGTCGAACCGCCGACCTGTACGCCGTAGGTTCCGCCCTTCTCCTCGCGGATCGACTCCAGATAGCGCGAATTCAGCGCTTGGGTCAGGAACGTCAGGGCGAGTTTGTCGCGGAACGTGTAGGGCATCTCGCCCGAGAAGTAGTAGCATACCGAGACTTTGGGCTGCTGCATCGCCACACGGAAATCTTCCGTGATCGAACCCTTGACCGGCTCGGCCTTGTCATCCTGCCAGGTCATCGCTTTCTTCGTCGTGGGAAGCGAACCGATGTACTTCTCGACCAGCGGCTTCAGCACTTCGGGCTCGATGTTCCCGACGAACGTGAAGACGAAACTGTTGGCTCCGGGGTAGAGCTTGGCGTAGATGGCCGGGAGCTTCTCGAAGTCGAAGGCGTCGAGGATTTCGTTCGATACCATCCGGCGGCGGGGATTGTTCCCGTAGATGGTCTCCATGGTCTTCTCCTGCATCCGGAAGTCGGGGCTCGCCTGGGCATTGGCCAGTTGTGAGCGGAGCATCGTGAGGAGATTCTCGTAGTCGTTGCGGTCGAAGCGCGGCTGCGTGAAGTGGAGGTAGAGCAACTGGAGCATGGTCTCGACATCCTTGGGCGATGCCGAACCGCTCATCGTGCTGGAGTAGTTGCCGACGGCGGACTGTACACCGGCCGCCTTTCCGGAGAGCTGCTTCTTGAGCTCCGTGGCGGAGAACTTGCCGACTCCCGACATGGAGTTGATGGCGGGCATCATCTCACCCATGTAGAACTCCTCGTCGGAGAGCTGCGAAAGACCTCCCTTGGCCACGGCGCTCATCAGCACCTCGTCGGCCTTGAAGTCCGTCTTCTTGACGACGACCTTCACGCCGTTGGCGAGCGTCCACTCCGTCGTCCCGAGGCGGGGATCCTCGACGGTCTTCTTCACCGGCGAGCCCTTGAGCTGGGTTCCTTCGGGGATCAGCGGCTCCTTGACGACGTTGTCCTCATAGGGCTTCACGTCTGCTGCAGCGACCTGCCCGCGGATTGCCAGCAGCTCTTCGGCCGTGGGGGCGGCGAGGCCCTCTTTCTCGGGCGCCGTGACGATGATAACCTGCTTGTTCGGGGTGATGGTCTGCTGTGCGAAGGCGTTGACCGTCTCGACGTTGATCATCTTGACGAGCATACTGTCGAGCTTCCACTCCGTCTCGGCATCGGGAATCGGGGTGTTCTTCTGGAAGTTGTTCAGGTAGTTCTGTACGAACGTGCCGTTCTGACGGTCGTTGCGGTTGGCGTAGGTGCGCTCGATCTGGCGCATGAGGTTCTCCTGGGCGCGTTCGAACTCACCCTGCGTGAAGCCGTAGCGGCGCAAGCGCTCCATCTCGGTGTAGAGGGTTTCGAATCCGCGGTTGAGTTTCCCCTCCTGGGTCATGGCCACGAAGACCGTGGCGTTGAGCGTGGGGATGATGCCGATGACGTCACCCGAACCCATACCGGCTCCCAGGAACGGCGCATCGGGCTGCATGGCGATCTCCTGCAGGCGGGCGTTCTCCATGACGGTGATGTAGGATTCGATGACGTTGGCGGCTTCCCAGCTTACCGTGTTGGCCAGGGCCTGCGGGAAGGCCGGGCGTTTGATGAAGAGCTGGACCTTCGTGCCCTGCATCTCGGGGTCGGTGTAGATGCTGACGATCGGCTCCTCGTTGTCCGGAACGATGATCTCCTCCTTTTGTGCGGCATCGGCGGCCGGGGCCGGGATGTCGGACATCAGCTTCTTGATCTTGGCCTCGACGGCCTCGGCGTCGATGTCGCCCACGACGATCACGGCCTGGTAGTCGGGACGGTACCATTTGTGGTAGAAGTCGGCGAGCGCCTGGTGCTCGAAACTCTTCAGGCCGTCGAGATACCCGATCAGGTTGCGGTGTTCGTACTTGGTGCCTTTCCCGAGGGCCTGGATGAGCTTCATCGTGGAGCGCCACGAGGCTCCGTCACGCGTGCGGAGCTCCTCCATGATGACGCCGCGCTCGGAGTCGATCTCCTCGGGGGCGAGGGTGATGAAGTGCGACCAGTCGTGGAGGATCAGCAGTGCCGAGTCGATGATCCCCTCGCGCGAGGTCGGGACGTCGCTGATGTTGTAGACGGTCTGGTCCCAACTGGTTCCGGCGTTGAGGTTGGCCCCGAACTTCACGCCGATGGTTTCGAGGTATTCGATCATCTGCTTGCCGGGGAGGTTCTTCGTGCCGTTGAAGGCCATGTGTTCGAGGAAGTGGGCCAGACCCTGCTGGGAATCATCCTCCTGGATGGCTCCGACGTTGTGGATGATGTAGAAATCGGCCTGGCCTTTGGGTTTTTCGTTGTGACGGACGTAGTAGGTCATTCCGTTTTCGAGTTTTCCCGTACGGAGTTCGGGATCGGCGGGAATCGGCTGATTCATCTGCGCCGAGACGCTGCAGACGGCAAACGCCGCCAGTGCGGACAATAGCAATCTCTTCATTCGAGTGTTGTTTATTAGGGATTTATTGGTTTTCGGGGGTGTCGGGGCGATACTCGATGATGTCGCCGGGCTGGCAGTCGAGTTCGCGGCAAATGGCTTCGAGCGTCGAGAAGCGGATGGCGCGGGCCTTACCGTTCTTGAGGATCGAGAGGTTGGCGGGGGTGATATCGACGCGTTCGGCCAGTTCGCCGAGCGAGATTTTGCGTTTCGCCATCATGACGTCGATATTGATGATTATGGGCATGTCGACGGTGTTTAGATGGTCAGTTTCTGTTCTTCGCTGAGGTTCTGGCCGATGGCGAAGACCTCGGCCGAGAAGAGGATCAGGATACCCATGATGATCATGGTGTAGGAGAGGTGCAGCGACGTATCGACCGCGAATCCGCTGTTGGCGAGGAGTTCGGCGGCACGGTGGTTCATGGTGTGGCTCAGGAGGCTGTTGGCCAGTTCGGAGAGGATGGTCAGCACGCCGATCGAGCGCAGGTACCAGACGTTGCGGGGGTCGAGCGGCCGCTCTTCGCGGATCGAGCGCCGCAGCGAGTGGATGATCATGATCATCAGGATGATGACGGCCAGCAGCAACAGCGGGATGAAGAGCGCGAAGAAGTAGAGCCAGGCGCTGCCTCCGACCGAGCGGAAGACGATGCCGAGAGGGGACAGGCCGTCGGCAGGTTCATTGACGATGAGGTTGAGCCGCGTGACGACGGGGTTGATTTCGGTCGATCCGATGCGGATCGTGTCGCTGTTTTCGGGGGTTTCGAGGATATGCACGTCGCCGAGCAGGTAGATCATCCGCGGGTTGCCTTGCTGGAGTTTTTCGGCGATTTCGGCGCCCATCTCCATGCCGGTTTCGGCTCCGCGGCCGAAGGAGCCCAGCACGCTGTGGACAAGGCCCGTGGCGATGACCAGGAACAGCGCGATGTAAAGGAACAGCAGCCGCTGGAGAAGTGATTTTTTGTTCTGCATGGCTTTTTCGGAATGGTTCATAATGCAAAGATACGAGAAAATTCCGAAAAACAAATAATATTTATCGTTTTTCGATAAATTTCGAGCGGGCGCAAAAAAAGACGGCCCGCGAACGGGTCGTCTTTGTTTTTTGGGTCGGAGGAGTTACTCTACGTTGTCCTTGAGCTGCTTCCAGAAGGAGGCGTTGACGGCCATGTTGATCGAGATGATCAGGACGTAGAGGACGAACATCACGACGAAGGTGATGAATCCCACGTTGATGGCGTCGCAGAGGGCCCGGAAGATCGCCAGGAAGATACCGGCGATGATGCCGACGACGAGCATGACGGCGAACATGATCCACTTGCTGCCATAGGTGGCATCGTTCGAGGCCTTGATGGCCTGGATGGGGTTCTTGCCTTTCTCGATGAGGAAGTAGTAGGAGAGCGACCAGGCGATCGAGAGCACGATGGCCGGTGCGAACATGAAGATGAATCCGATGAGGATCGGGAAGACCATCAGACCCATGGTGATGAAGTATTCACCCATGTACCGGCGGTATTTGCTCTCGAAGATGCTCAGCGGGTTGATGATTTCGCCCTTGGCCAACTGGGTGGGCAGCAGGGTGATGGCAATGGTCGTTCCGACGTTGATGTAGGGCACCCAAATGGTGATGAGCCAGAGGGCTACGGCGGCGATGACCGAAGGTGCGTTCTTCAGACCGATGGAAATCGCGTCTTTCAGCGTTGTCGAGAAGTCGAGTTTTTTTGTCTCCATAAGGTGTGGTTTTAAGATGAACGATATGAACAAATATAGTGAAATTTTTTATCTTTGTCACATTAAAATGCGGATATGGCAGAGAAATCGCTTTATAATTACCGGGTGGAGCCGCAGGAGGTGGACTTCACGTTGCGGGCGACGCTGGCGTCGCTGGGCTCTTCAATCCTCAATACGGCGGGCGTAGACGCCTACGGCAAGGGTTTCGGGGTGGATGTGCTCAATGCCGACAACCATTCGTGGGTGCTCTCGCGCATGGCCATCGAGATTGACCGCCGTCCCGAACAGTATACGGATTATACGGTGGCGACGTGGATCAGCGACTATGGCCGGGTGCTGTCGACCCGAAACTTCACGCTGACCGACGCCGCGGGCTGCGAATTCGGACGTGCCGTGACGCAGTGGGCGATGATCGACCTGACGACGCGTTCGGCCGTGGACCTCTCGTGGGTCGGGCGCGAACACGAGGAGGCGGTGGTTCCCGTGCCGCCGCCGGCCGCCATGCCGCGCAAGATCCGCTCGGTGACGCCCACGCAGCGTACCGAACACCGCGTGGTCTACAGCGATATCGACTTCAACCGCCATGTCAATACGATGCGCTATATCGAGATGATGCTCGACATGCTGCCGGTGGAGCTGCTGACGTGCGAGGCTCCGGTGCGGCTCGACATCCACTTCCTGAAGGAGTGCCGCTTCGGGCAGACGCTGAGCGTGGGGTGCGAGCTGCGGGATCGTTCGGCACTGTTCGAGATCTCGGCCGACGGTGCTACGGCGGCGGTCCGTGCCGGTGTGGAGTGGCAGGAAAACCGGGCCTGAGCATATGCGTCCCGGGTCACCGCCGGGTCTTTTCCGTTCGGCCGGGAGCCCAAAGGACCCGGGGCGGACGGGGCGTGTGGGACCGAAGGTTGGGAGGTGTGCTGGTGCGGACTCCGGGGCGATAACCTGTATCAAACTATGAAAATCACCATTGTGGGGCCCGCCCACCCGTATCGGGGCGGTTTGGCATCGATTCTGGAGATCCTGGCGCGGACGTTCCAGCGCCGGGGTGCGGAGGTCGGCATCCGGACCTTCACGCTGCAATACCCGTCGCTGCTCTTCCCCGGGAAGAGCCAGACGGTGACGACCCCGGCTCCGGGCGATTTGCACATCACACGGTGCGTCAATACGGTCAATCCGCTGAACTGGTGGCGGATCGGCCGCCGGATCGGCCGCGAACGGCCGGATTTCGTGCTGATGAAGTACTGGACGCCCTTCATGGCGCCCTGCTTCGGGACGATTGCCCGCCTGGCCCGCCGCAACGGCCACACGAAGGTCCTGTGCCAGATCGACAATGTCGAACCCCACGAACCCCACCTGATCGACCGCCCCTTCAACCGCTATTTTCTGCATTCGGTCGACGGCTTCATCTACATGTCCGAACAGGTTCACCGCGAACTCGCAGCCTATACGTTGGTTCCGGCGCTCTTCTCGCCGCACCCGCTGTTCGAGAATTTCGGCGAACGGGTCGAACGTTCGGAGGCCTGCGTGCGGCTGGGGCTGAATCCCGGGGTGCGGTATGTGCTCTTTTTCGGGCTGATCCGCGACTACAAGGGGCTGGACCTGCTGCTGGATGCCTGGGCGGCGCTCAAACAGAAGGGCTGCACGGAGGGCCGCCGGCTGATCGTGGCCGGGGAGTTCTACACGTTGAAGGAGCCCTATCTGAAGCAGATTGCCGACCACGGCCTGCAGGATGAGGTGTTGCTGCACGACCGCTTCGTGCCGGACGAGGAGGTGAAATACTACTTTTCGGCGGCGGATTTCGTTGTCCAGCCCTACAAGACGGCCACACAGAGCGGTGTGACGCAAATCGCCTATCAGTTCTGCGTGCCGATGGTCGTTACGGATGTCGGGGGGCTGGCGGAGATCGTTCCGGACGGTCGGGTGGGGTATGTCTGCCCGCCGACGGCCGAAGGGGTTGCCGCGGCGATCGAACGGATGTACGAAGGGGATTCGCTCGACCGTTTCCGCCTGAACTGCGTCGAGGAGCGTCGCCGCTTCTCGTGGGAGGAGATGTGCAACCGCATTACGGAGCTCTACGGGTTGGTGGCCGGGAAATAGGCCCGTTCGGTCCGCCCGCCTGTCGAACAATCTGCGAAAAACCCTGTCGGGATGTTCCCGGCAGGGTTTTTCTTCTTCATTTATTCAGGTAGCCCGGGCTACTTCTTGATATTGGGCAATTCGAGTCCGTATCCCTTCTTGCGGTCTTCGATCTTGAGGTAGAAGCTGAAGATGAAGGCCAGTACGCCGAAGGTCGAGAAGATGATCATCGGTATCGTATAGCCCCCCGTTGCGTCGAGGACCTTGCCGATGAGCAGCGGCACGAGGCAGAGTCCGACGTTCTGGATCCAGAAGATCAGGCAGTAGGCCGATCCGAGGATCTTGGCGTCGATGATCTTCGGGACCGAGGGCCAGAGCGCCGCGGGAACGAGCGAGAACGAGACGCCGAGCGTCACGACCAGCAGCAGGGCGAGTCCTTTCGACGGGAAGGCCGGCAGCAGGAAGGCAAAACTCAGGTGGCAGGCGATCATGATGACGGCTCCGACCATGAGCATCGTGGCTCCCTTTCCGCGGAAATCGAGCATGGCCCCGAGGAACGGCGTGAGGATCATGGCCAGGATCGGGAAGCAACTGAAGAGCCGCGAAGCCGCTTCGTTGTCGATCTGGAGGGTCACTTCGAGGAAGTTGGGGGCGTAGCGCTGGAAGGGGAAGATGGCCGAGTAGTAGAGCACGCACAGCAGCGCCACGAGCCAGAACATCTTGCTGCGGAAGATCATGCCCAGATCCTTGACATGGAACTCCTCATCGTCGGATTTCTGCTCTTTGAGCTCTCCGGCGGCGATGAGCTGCCGGTCGAGTTTGCGGTCCATGTAGACGAAGACGGTGTAGCAGAGCAGTCCGACAACCAGCAGGGCGGTGCAGAACGCTACGGGAGCGACGACCGACTTGTCGAAGTGGTTGGAGATCATGGGCGAGAGCCACATGACGGCGAAGACACCCAGGCGTGCGATGGCCATTTCGAGACCCATGGCCAGGGCCATCTCCTTGCCTTCGAACCACTTGGCAATGGCTTTCGAGACGGTCGTGCCGGCCATTTCGCAGCCGCAGCCGAAGATCATGAATCCCAGCGAGGCCATCTTGGCGCTCCCGGGGAATGCCACCCACCAACTGTCGAGCCACGCGCAGAGGGACGTGGTCTGGAACCAGTCGGAGATGCCGACGAACTTGATCGAGGCGCCGATGACCATCAGCGAGGCCGAGAGCAGTCCGGTGAAGCGGATGCCCATCTTGTCGAGGATGATGCCGGCGAAGATCAGGAAGAAGACGAAGACGTTGAGGAAGTATTCCGAAGCGGCATAGGTCCCGAACGTCCCGCTGTCCCATCCGCGGGCGGTTTCGATGAGGGATTTGAGCGGCGACATCACATCGACGAACATATAGCCGAAGAACATCATCAGGGCGATGAGGATCAGCGCCGTCCATCGTGCCGCAGGCGAATCGTTGAGTTTGCGTTGGATAGTTGCTGTCATGGGTTATGTGATTTGAATTAGTCTTCGAGATGTGCGTAGCGTTTGAGGACCTCGTAGGCTTCGAGGATGCCGAGTTCGCCGGCTTTCGAGAGGTCGAGGCACCCCTTGCGGGTATCCTTCATGAAGATCTGGATCACGCCGCGGTTGTAGTAGGCCTCGGCGAAGGAGGGGTTCAGCTCGATGGCCTTCGAGTAGTCCTCGTAGGCTTCGGGAAGGCTCCCCGAGAGCGCCTGCAGGTTGGCGCGGTTGTAGTAGGCCTCGGCGAAGTCGGGGAAGAGCTTCACGGCCTTGTTCAGATCGGCCACGGCCTCGTCGTAGCTGTACGTCCGCTTCGAGTTGTTGTTCAGCCGGTTTGCGGGGTCCGAATCGATCGAGATCCGCTGGTAGGAGTTGTCGATCGAGGAGATGAAGTCGATCATCTCGGCGCGGGTCGTCGAGCGGTTCAGGTAGAGGAACGGATTCGAGGGATTGAGCTCGATGGCCGTCGAGAAGGTGTTCACCGAATTGGTGTACTGCTTGATGAGGGCCTGCGAGACACCCCGTTCGAAGAGCCGGGTCCACGACGTGTCGCCGTTCTTGAGCCGCAGGGCATACTCCTTGTCGAGCATCACGAGCGTGTCGGGTGCGATGTTGCTCTCGCGGCACGAAAGGGTGAGGTATTCGTTGCCGATCCGCTTCCTGAAGTCCTCGATGCGCTGCAGGCGGTAGGGCCGGACCTCGGGCAGCGTGTCGGGACGCATGAGCGTGAACTTGAACAGCGGCAGCAGGCGCATCTCTTCGTGACCGCCGTTGTGGCCCGTGATACGGTCGAAGCTGCTCCCGGCGAACTTGCTGTCGAACGACAGCAGGCGGTCGAAGCGCTGGGTGGTGTCGGCGAAGATCGAATAGGTGCTGTCGCTCAGGCGCGAACGGTATTCGGCAATCTTCCGCTGGGCGGTTTCGCGGTCGCTCCGGGCCCCTTTGGGATCCTGGAGGAGTTCGCGCAGGCGTCCGCGGTAGATGTAGGCGTTGGCAAAGTCGGGGTAGAGTTCGATGGCCGAGGTGTAGTCCTTGACGGCCTCCTCGATCTCACCCAACTGGGCGTGCACCCCGGCGCGGTTGTAGTAGACCAGGACGTTGTTCGGCGAGTAGAGCGCCACGCGGTCGTAATCCTCCAGTGCGCGGTTGTAGTCGCCGATCTGGGTCCGGAGCATGGCCCGGTTGAAATAGGTCAGCGAGTTGGTCCAGTCGAGCTGGATCACGCGGTCGAAGTCCGCCAGGGCCAGCATCGGACGGTTCGTGGCGTTGTAGACCAGCGCACGGTTGAAGAACGAGAGCAGATAGGTGGAGTCGCACTCGATGGCCTTGTTGAAGTCGGCCTCGGCCTCCTGGTAGCGCTCCTGGTCGAGATAGAGCCCTCCGCGGCGGTTGTACCCGTTGGGGTTTTCGCGGTTGGTGCGGATGGCGGTATTGAAGTTCTCGTAAGCCTGCGTGGTGTCCTTGAGGTGGAGGTAGCTCAGGCCGCGGCAGATGAAGGCGTCGGCCACCTTGTTCTCCTGGCGGATGAACTTGTCGAAATCCTCGATGGCCTCCTTGAACTGCTGGTTCAGCAGACGCGTGACACCGCGGCTGTAGTAGGGTCCGGGAAGGTCGGGCCGGAGCTCGATGGCTTCGCGGAAATCCTGCAGGGCGTCGTCGTAGTTCCCCAGACGCGAGCGGGTGATGGCCCGGTAGGTGTAGGCCTGCGTATAGACGGGGTTGAGGCGGATGGCCGTCGAGAAGTCCTCCTCGGCCCCCAGCAGGTCGTCGAGGTTGTATTTGGCAATGCCGCGCAGGAAGTAACCCTCGAAGGCGTCCTCATCGAACCGCAGCAGGGTGTTGAGCGTGCGGATCGCCTCCTGGTAGTCGTTGTTCATCATGCACGAACGGCCCATCCAGAAGAAGTATTCCCGGTTGTACTGGGCGTGGGCGTCGGGGGTGCACATCAGTGCGATTCCCGCCAGAAGGACGATGATGAATTTGCGCATTTTTCCGATTTTTTCTTTTAACGGCCTTTTTCGGGGGTTTATTGTTTGTTTGTGCACGCTGAGCGGGCGTTTGCTGCGGCTGTAGCCGGATTATTCCAGTTCGTATCCGAAACGGCGGAGTTGTCGTTCGTTGTTCCGCCAGTCGTCGCTGACCTTGACGAAGAGCTGCAGGAAGACCTTCTTGCCGAGGAACTCTTCCAGGTCCTCGCGTGCGGTCTGTCCGACACGTTTGAGTTTTTCGCCCTTGTGGCCGATGAGGATTCCCTTCTGCGACTCGCGCGAGACGTAGATCGTGGCGGCAATGCGGTCGATTTCGGGCTCCTCCTTGTAGGAGTCGATGCCGATTTCGCAGCAGTAGGGGATCTCCTTGTCGTAGAAACGGAGGATCTTCTCGCGGATGATCTCCGAGGCGAAGAAGCGCAGGGTTTTGTCCGTGAGGGTCTCCTTGGGGTAGAAGGCCGGGCCTTCGGGCAGCAGGGAGAGTATGGTCTGGAAGAGCCCCTCGATGTTGAACTTTTCGCGAGCCGAGACGGGGACGATCCGCGCTTCGGGGAGGGTTTCGTGCCACCGGGCGACCAGCGCATCGAGCGCCGCGGGGTTCGAGAGGTCGATCTTGTTGATGACGACGATGGTGGGGATTGCGCTGTGGCGGATGTTTTCGAGGATCCCGGCGGCGCGGTCCGACTGCTCGACGGTGTCGGTGACGTAGAGGATGATGTCGGCATCGCTGAGGGCGCCGTCGACGAATTTCATCATCGACTCCTGGAGTTTGTAGGCGGGTTTGAGGATGCCCGGGGTATCGGAGTAGACGATCTGGAAGTCGTCGCCGGAGACGATACCCATGATGCGGTGGCGGGTTGTCTGGGCCTTGGCGGTGATGATGGAGAGGCGCTCGCCGACCAGCGCATTCATAAGGGTCGATTTCCCGACATTGGGATTCCCGATGATATTTACGAAACCCGATTTGTGCATGAAATGTTGTATTTTGGCTTTCAAAGGTAAAAATTTATTCGATTTTTTCCTATTTCTGTCCAATGCAAACACATAAAACTGTTGCCTATGAAGTGATAAAGAGTTGAAATTCAGTTTTACGAGAACTATTCAGTGCCGTCCCCGCACGAAAAGCGTCGGCACGAACATATAAAAAGCGTTAGCTTTACACTTGTCTTTCGAAATCTGGTAAATTTCAGGCACAACAAGTGTAAGGTGTAAACGCTCACGTACTGCGTGGGCTTTACTCTTTTTGTTGTGCACGGTTATTCCAGAACCTCGAAAGGCAAACAAAAGTTCTGTCCCACGTTTTTTATATGCACATATTTGAGGGGCAGAATTATAATAATGAGCAGTTTGGCAATGGCAGTGCTCAAAATGCGGCATTCAGGCGATTAGTCCTATGACACCTCTTTATGGAAAGTGTCCTTGTGGAGGAACGCACTCTTGGAGAAAAGTAAGCAAACTTTTTGAATGTAATTGTTATATTAAAGCCTCTGTCTTTTGTAAGAGACAGAGGCTTTCTATTTTTGTCCGACAGATTATTACCGCCGCCGCATCATGCCCGGCATCTTGGGCATCTTCAGCCCGCCGCCCGCAACAGCCTTCATCATCTTGCGCGTATCCTCGAACTGCTTCATCAGCCGGTTCACGTCCGCGACGGTCGTTCCCGATCCCTTGGCAATACGCTCGCGGCGCTTGGCGTTGATGATCTCCGGATGTTCGCGCTCCGCAGGGGTCATCGACGAGATGATCGCTTCGGTCTGCTTGAAAACATCGTCCGGAATGTCGACATTCTTCAACAGCTTGCCCATGCCCGGCAGCATCGAGGCCAGATCCTTCAGGTTACCCATCTTCTTGATCTGCTGGATCTGGGCGATGAAGTCGTTGAAGTTGAACTGGTCCTTGACGAGTTTTTTCTTGAGTTTGCGGGCCTCTTCCTCATCGAACTGCTCCTGGGCGCGCTCGACGAGCGAAACGACGTCGCCCATGCCGAGAATCCGGTCGGCCATGCGCTCCGGGTGGAAGACCTGCAGGGCATCCATCTTCTCGCCGCTGGAGATGAATTTCAGCGGTTTGTTCACCACCGAACGGATCGAGATGGCGGCACCGCCGCGCGTATCACCGTCCAGCTTGGTGAGCACCACGCCGTCGAAATCCAGCCGCTCGTTGAACTCCCTGGCCGTGTTGACGGCATCCTGACCCGTCATGGCATCGACCACGAAGAGCGTTTCGGACGGCTTCACGGCCGCCTTGATGGCGGTGATCTCCTGCATCATGGCCTCGTCGACGGCCAGACGTCCCGCCGTATCGACGATCACGACGTTGTAGCTCTTCTGGCGGGCGTAGCGGATGGCGTTTTCGGCAATCTGCACCGGGTTTCGGTTTCCCTCCTCGGTGTAGACCTCGACGCCGATCTGGCTGCCGAGCACCTTCAACTGGTCGATGGCCGCCGGACGGTAGACGTCGCCAGCCACGAGCAGCACCTGACGCCCCTTCTTGCTCTTGAGCATCGCGGCAAGCTTCCCGGAGAAGGTGGTCTTACCGGAACCCTGCAGACCGGCGATGAGGATCACGGCCGGGGTACCCTCCAGCCGGATGTCGGTGGCCGTACCGCCCATCAGGGCGGCCAGTTCGTCGCGGACGATCTTGGTCATCATCTGTCCGGGCTTGACGGCCTTCAGTACGTCCTGCCCCAAAGCCTTCTGCTTCACCTCGTCGGTGAACGACTTGGCGACCTTGTAGTTTACGTCGGCGTCGATCAGCGCCCGGCGGATCTCCTTGAGGGTTTCGGCGACGTTGATTTCGGTAATCCGGCCCTCGCCCTTGAGGATTTTGAACGACCGTTCGAGTTTGTCGGTCAGGTTTTCGAACATATTTCTCTAAAATTTCGTGCGGTTATATTTCGCGCAAAGTTAAGAAATAATTCATAAAGCGCAATCCTCGGAGCCCCTTTTTACAAACCGCAGGCGGGGCGCAACGATTCGAAACCGTTGCGCCCCGCCATTCCGATCCGGGCCTGTCTGCGGCACGGAATCCGGGTATGGATTACTCTTCGTCCTGCTCGGACTCGATCTCATCCTTGTACTGGTCGAGAATCTCCTGCGGGATTCCGTCGCAGCGCACGTAGACCGAGACATTCCCGGCATCATCCGTGGCGATCCACGTCATGCGGTCGCTGTAGAGGTCGCGGATGATGTAGCGGTGCGACCAGTCTCCGTTCTCGTAGTCGTACATGCCCCGGATGACCGATCCGAGCGACTCGTCGGTGTAGAGGTTGTAAGCGCCCGTGATGCGCCGGGGACCGAAACTGTCGAGATTCTGGTAGATGGTGAACTCGTTACCGTCCCGGTAGGCGAGGTCGAGATAGACATAGCTTCCGTCGGCGAGCGGAGTTCCGTTGTTCCAGGATTCGAGTTTCCAGGTTCCCGAGATGTTGTAGAGCGACACTTCGAGACCGGGATCTTCGTAGCTCTTGTCGTCGTCGCATCCCGTGAAGGCTGCGGCAAGGATCAGCAGAAGCGAGAATTTGAGTACGTTTTTCATATTGTTTATCAGTTATTCGCAATTTTGGAATCGTTGTTTTGTGGTGCGATGCGGATCGTGATGGCGCTCTGCCCGGGTGGGAGTCCCAGTCCGCGGAGGAAGAGCGGAATCCGCTGGGGGGCTTTTCCGGCCGCAGGGTCGAAGCGTACGGTCAACTCGCCGATTGCTCCCGGCAGGAGCTCCGCAGGGGTGAATTCGGCCCGGATGCAGGGGGGCAGGATCTGCGTATCGATCCCCACCCGCAGCGTGTCGTTTCCACCGTTGAGACACTCGATGCTTTCGACCTGGCGCTCCGTCGCGTCGAAGCGGATCTCCTCCTGTTTGAGCAGCAGGTTGCCGCGGGCGTGCGGATAGGCGTAGGTCGGACGCGCCGAGGGTATCACCTCGCCCGCAAGTTCGAGGATTGCCGTGGGGGCATTCTCCGCGAGCTGCGTGAAGAGGAAGATCTTCCTCACGAAACTTCCCGGATGTCCTTTGGGGTGGTAGGTCACCGTGACGGAGGCGCTTTCTCCGGGTTTCACCGGACGTTTGTCATAGCTCGGGACGGCACAGCCGCACGTGGTCTTCACGCGTGTGATGACCAGCGGTTTGCTGCCGGCATTCCGCCACGTGAAGACGAAACTCTTCGGGCCGTCGTCCTCGCCGATATGTCCGGTTTCGATCCGCGTGCGGTCGAAACGCATCGCTTGGGCACCGTTGGCCAGTGCGGGATGGACCAGGCTGTCGAGGCGTTCACGCGGAACGATGTGGAACTGCCCCCGGGCGGGACGGGCGGCGACGAGTGCCGCCGCCATCCCGAACGGGATCAGTACGTAACGTATGAAGCCTTTGTGCAACATGGCCTGTTCCCCGGAGTGTTAGAGCCAACCGCTGCCGTTTGCCGACTTGCGGACGGTGATGTTGAACTTCTGCACTTCGCCGTTGCTGGCCGTGATGGAGGCCGTCGTAACGCCCTCGGCCAGACCGGTGAACACGGCCTTGCCTTCGGCGGTGATTTCACCCTTGGCAATCGACGAGTTGTCGATCTTGAGCGTGTAGGTCAGACCTTCACCCTCCTTGAAATAGCGGGCCGGCGTTTCGATCACCTGGTTGTCATCCCCGATTCCGAGGTAGATGTTCGGGAAGGAGACCTCCGTACCGTTGTTGTTGTCGGCAATGGCTTCGAGGAGGGCCTGGGCATTGACCAGACCTCCGGCCTTTCCGACGTATTGCGACAGCGGAATGGATTTGTAATAGGTCGTTCCGAGGTCTACCACATAGTGATAGTAGTATTTGTTTCCGACGAAATAGTCGTCGATGGGCGTTGCACTCTCGACAAGCAGTTTGCGGAATTCTGCTGCAGTGAAGTGCTTGCGGAGTTTGACGGCGTAGGAGAGCCCAAGTGCGGCGACACCCGAGACGTGGGGACATGCCATCGAGGTTCCCTCCATGTATCCGTATCCGGTTCCTGAGCTAACGCGCGGCGGCATGGTCGAGAGAATGCAGCCGACGGAACCGATCTGATGGTCGTCGTCGTAGAATTCGTAGTAGTAATCCTGGTCACCTCCGGGAGCCGAGATGTCGGATCCGGTTCCGTAGTTGGAGAAGGTCGAGACGGTAAAGTCTGCGGCGATGGCGTTTACCGAAACGCAGTAGTCGGCGGCTCCGGGGAATCCGGCGGCGGGAGCATACTCGTTGCCCGAGGAGAAGATCGGAATACCGCCTTCGATGGGACCGTTGGGCGATCCGGCGTTGTAGACGAAGTAGTCGAGCGCAGCCTTTTCCAGCGGGCAATAGGTCTCCCACTCCTCCTGCGTAGCGTATCCGGGGGCGTTCTCGTAACCGTTGGCAGCTCCGGAGACGTATCCCCAACTGCACTGCAGGATAACGGCCCCGTTGTCGGCGGCGTACTTGATGGCGCGCACCAAACTGATGGAGTTGCTGGCGGAGTTGCCGGAGAAGATCTGGCACGACATAATCCGCACGCCGGGGTTTGCATCCGTACCTCCGGCGATGGAGACCATGCTGTATTGACCGTCGGTTCCGTCGGAACTGTTGTTGTTGCGGGCGGCGATGACGCCGGCGACGTGCGTTCCGTGACCGGTATCGTCCGAAGCGTCGCAGGTGATGATGCCGGTGTTGTTGATGAAGTCGTAACCGTAGTAGTCACCGGCATAGCCGTTTTTGTCGTTGTCCTTGTGCGAGGCATAGATCTCGTCCTCGTTCACCCACATGTTCCCCTGAAGATCGGGATGACGCCAGTAGACGCCCTCGTCGAGCACGGCAACGACGATCGACGGATCACCCGTGGAGAGGTCCCAGGCCTTTTCGCAGTTGATGTCGGCGCCGGCCTTGAATTTGGCCTTGGCCTTGAGGATCTCCTCGTCCGTTTCGTTATTGCTGTTGTCGGGGTTGTTCCCGATCACGAATACGTTCTGATAACCCTGGTTGATCATGTTCCACTGATAGGGCAGGAGGTTGTCGTTGTAACGGTATCCGTTGGCCCCGTCGGCCCGGGTCTGGGCGCGGCGGATCATCTCCTTCGTCAGCGGAATGGCCTTGCGGTCGGTGCGGTAGGCGCGCTGAATGGTGCGGTTGGGGGTTGCGGTCTGAACCTCTCCGAGCCGGGAGAAGCGCTCTACGACCTCCTCGACACTGTACTTGTCGCTGAAGCGCACGACATACCACAGGTGGAGTCCGGATTGGCGGGCCTTCTCCTCGGTGCGCTCATCGACGGGGAATACGCGTTCGAGTTCGCAGTCACCGAGCAGATCGAGGAGTTCGTCCACCGAAGCGATTCCGCTTCGGGTTGCGGGGGCTCCGCTGCGGGTCTTTGCCAGCCCGAGGTCGTCGAGCATGTCGCTGACCGAAGCATCGAACTTCACAACGATCTCGCCGGCCATTTCAGCAGGCTGCTCGGTTTCGGATCCGCTGCCGGCCGAGGGTTCGGGGAACTCCTCGGTGGTGCAGGCCTGGAAGGCGATCAGCGCCATGGCGCCGAAAGCCGAAAGAAGATATTTGTTCATTTTCATGGTGTCGAATCGTTATTATCGCTTGGTGCCCGTATCGCTGCCGGATTCGGAATCGTCGGTTGCGTTGGCCATTTCCTTTTTCGTGTATTCCTTGTAGTAATAGTTCAGGTTCGCGGGCTCGTTTGTGAAACCGGTGAGGTTGCCCTGTTCATCCTTACCCTCCTGGGTGAAGAGCAGCGTGTAGGGGTCCCACCAGTCGAGCGAGGGATGCCAGAGGATCCAGTCGGGCAGCGCTCCGGTGAGGCGGTTGAGGTTCAGTGCGAAGAACTTCAACTGCGGCATGACACGCTTGACGGTGAGCAGCTTGTTGGGCAGCGTGTCGGCGCTGGCGATGTCCTCCGGGCTGTAGTACCCGACGTCGGGGTCATCCTCGAACGAGGGGATCGAGCCCTGGAGGTAGTTCACCGAGAGGACGAGCGTATCGAGACCGGTGACCGGTTCGTTTTTCTGGTTGGTGCCGGGCTCCCATTTGAGCAGCCACGTGGGGAATTCCCCGAAGGTCTGGGTCTTGGAGTCGTACTTCGTGTGCTGGTAGAGACCGCCGAAGTTGGTCAGAATGTTGTTGCTCAAGTCGTAGACCAGTCGGCGCTGGTTGTTGGCCATGCGCAGAGCGTGGAGTTTGGGGAAGTTGTCGGGGGTCAGGATTTCAGGTACGCGCTCGAAGTTGTTGCTTCCCAGGTCGAGGTATTCGAGGTTCGAGAGCTTCGTGAAATCCGGATGGAGTTCCGTCAGACCGTAGGCACCGATCGTCAGCCGTTTGAGTTGCGTGAGCTTGCAGATGTACTCGCCGCAACTGAGGTTGAGCTGGAAGGTGTTCGTATTGCTGTAGAAGGTCAGCTCTTCGGCGCCGGTCAGGTACTGCACTTCGAAGGGGATTCCCTCCTTGGTGGAGAACATGTAGAACTCGGCCGACTTGACACGGCCCTTCAGCGAGTCGACGTATCCGGCCATACCCTCTTCCCAGAGAGTTACGCCATCCCAGTTGTCCATCTTTTCGCCGGAACTTTCCCAGTCCGAAGACCACACTTCGAGGGTGCGGGAGATGCTGAGCAGTGCCACGGAGTCACCGGCCCGGGTCCCTCGTTCGATGGGTTCGGCGGCTCCCTGGTTGATGTAGAGCCGGTCGTTCCTGACGAGCATGTCGGACGTTATCGGGCTATCCTTGGAGGGTGCGAAGAGCACTTCGGCGGCTCGAACCCGGTCGCGGGAGTTGATGCCCCAGGTGAATCGCACGTTGACTTCGCGGGGGCGGATTCCGTGGTTGAGATCGACTTCATACTGTTCGACCTTCACCCAGTTGGATACGCTGTCGGGAATCTGGACATCGAAATCGACATTGGTTTTGACGCGTACGTCGAAATAGCGCTTGTCGAGGGATGCGTAGTTTTCGATCTCCACCGAAGGCTCGTCGAGCGTGATGGCGTAGTCGAATCCTTTCTGTTCGATCTTGATCTCCTGGTATTCGGCCTTGTTGTCGACTTTGACGATACGTACGACGCCGTTCCGGACGGTATTGGTGATGGCCGAATCGATATTCAGGCTGCACTCCTGGGATTTGTCTCCGTTGGCCGGGGAGACGGAGATCCAGGGCACGTTCGAGGTGGCAACCCAGTTTTCGCTGGCCGAAACCTTTACTTTCTTGACGCCTCCGACCGCATCGACGGATATCGTGTTGGTGTCGATCCCGAAAGCGATCTTTTCGTCGGCCTGGGAGCAGGCGGCGAAGATGCCCAGCGAGAGAATCGAGACTGTTATGTAATTACGTATTTTCATGGTTATTCGAGCATTTCAGGACAGTTCGTGATATTCTGCGTTTTGTCGTAGATGAGGTTGTATGCGCCGGCCTGCCAGTAGTAGCAGATGTCGGAGGCATCGAACGTGATATTGGGGTTGTCGCTGATGTCGAGGTTGTAGATCAGTGAGGAGATCGTGTCGTCGACTTTGCGCAGGTCGTTGGACCCGAGGAAGAGACCTCTCAAACCGGTATGCTGGTAGATTCCCAGCGGCCATTCCTGCATGCATCGTTTTCCGGAGGCATCACGCTGACCGCGGACGGCGTAAACTGTCAGGCTGGATGCGTCCGTCGGATACCAGGGGAATTTACTGAATCGGTTGTAGGAGACATCCACACCGTAGAGGTAGGGCATGTTTCCGGCATTGAAGATATCGGGAATCTCCGTCAAGTGGTTGTATGTGAGGTCGATGGAGATGAGGTTGGCCATGGTCATCGGGTTGGGGCTGATGAAGCAGTCCTTCTCGAAGGTCTCCATGCCGTTTCCGGCCAGCAGAATGTAGCTGATTTGGGAGTTGCTCTTGGCAAAGCAGGCGGGGTAGGCCTTGATGCGGTTTCCGGAGAGGGTGAACGTCGTGACGTTGATACCCTGGTAAGCATCCGTACCGGTTCCGTTGGCATTCTGGACTCCCTCGATCTGGTTGTAGGCGAAATTCGCACTGGAGAGATAATAGGGCGATTTGCTGTCGAAGATGTCGGGAACCTCGGTCAACTGGTTGTATGCCGCCGAGAAGGTCTCCAGGTTGTCGATGCTGCAGAAGAGCCGACGCCCGTTGACTATATCAACGCCGAATCCGGTGATCTGGTTGTTGTCGAAATAGATCTCCGAAGGAGCGAAATTTTTGCCCATGGCGGCAACTTCGCCCTTGATCTTGTTGTTGGACAGGTCGAGCAGACCGAGACGCTCCATACCGGCGATGGATGCGGGAACGGCTTCGAGATTGTTGTCGCGGCAGTAGAGCATCTGAATGGTGTTTTTCGAGTTGCCGGTCGCCAGCGCGTTGAGCGTTTCCGTAAGTCGTTCGTTGGTCCATCCGGGGATGGTCTCCGTACCCATGTTACAGGAGATGTTGACCTGTACGAGAGCGGGCATGTCGCCGACCTCTTTGGGCAGTCCGTTGAGGTAGGGGCAGTTGTAGATTTCGAGCAGGGTGCAGGATGTCAGTTTTCCGATCGACGAGGGCAGCGTCTTGATGGGGCTGTTGCCGATGTAGAGGTATTCGAGCTTGGTGAGGTTGCCGAGTGATTCGGGCAGGCTCTCCAGGCCGTTGCAGAAACGTCCGGCAGTTACATCCTTGGGTGCGATTTCGAGCTGTTTTCCGGTTTTGCGATCGAAGATCTGCTCTTCGGTATAGCCTTGTTCGTAGAGTGCCATGGCCGGGCTCGACAGGTTGTGCTCTTTGAGTGCCAGGGCGCACGGATACGACATTTGGGGCAGGATGTGGATCGATGCCAGATACTGCTTGTTGTAGGTCATGCGGTTGCGGTTGCGGTCTTCGAGCGACTTCGACTGGTCGAGCATCGGATCGTAGGTTCCGGTATTGGTGTCGTTGTGGGTTCCGAGGTAGAGCTCGACAAGCTCGGTGAGCTGGCCGAGAGCTTTGGGCATGGGGCCTTTGATTCCGAACTCGCTGAGAACGAGCTTGGCGACACGGCCGTTGGAGTGTACCTCGACGCCGGGCTGACTGGTCCAGAGATCAGGCGACTTGTTGAAGTCCCAGTTGCAGCCTTTGTCGTAGTCCTGACCGCCATAGTACCAGTTTTCACCGTCGAGAGCTTCCCAGATGGCTTTCAGGGCGTAACCGTCCTGAATGTACTCGTCATCCTCATAGAGCGTGACGGGGATTTTGGCATCGGATGTCTTGTTGTCCTCGACGACGAAGTTGGCGTCTTTGATGGGAGTGGCACCGTCCCCGAATGTTTCCAGGGGCACTCCGTTGTTCTGGCTGTCGTAGGTTTTGAATTCGACGATCTCATACTCACCGGCAGGCAGAATAAGCAGCGAATCGCAGGTGATCGAGGATGTCTGATATCCGAACTTATCGCTTTCGTTGTTCTCCTCGTCGAAGTGGATGGAGAATTTTGATTTGAGGTTGGTGAACGTGATGTTTTTCTCGTCGGTATTGACCTTGTGAATGGTCACGTCGAAGTAGGCGATCTCGTCGAAGGTATATTCTCGGTTCCGGGATGCGGTTCGTGTCCCTGTTTCTTTCCACTCCCCGGTGAGGTTGTCGATATCCTTGATGAGATTGAAGCGGACCTTTCCGCGCGGGGCGACTTTGGCCGTAAGGTCATGGAGGGTCAATCCGCCTGCAACGACCGAGAGCATATTGTTGTCCGCAGCGACGGTTCCGCTGTAGAGCGGTTTGTCGTTGATATCGTAGAGCATGAACGAAATAACCTGGTATTCTCCGGCCATGAGTTGCAGTTTGTCGCTTCTCAGGCCGTATTCCGCGCTTTCGTCATTGGCGGCCGAGAGCAAGAGCGTCTGGGAGATGGTCGTAGCTCCGGCCTTCAGGTTAATCTGCAATTTGCTGGCATCGGCGAGTGAGTCGAGCTGCTCGACTGTCGAGTCGTCGGCCCGAGTCTGCGTTTTTGAGCTTTGGGGTTGCAGTCCCTCCTTGTAGAGCTTGAACTGGACATATCCGTAATCGAGCTCACGGTTGTCGATACCGTCGTCGTCGGAGCAAGCTGCGAAGCCGAAGGCGGCGCAGGCGGCGACGAAGGCGAATATGGTTTTGATATTGAAAAGTTTCATGGAAAACTTGTGTCTTGTAAACTCTTTAATCATAGTATTTTAAAACAGGGGCCCCGCCCCATTCAACGGGGCCCTTGTTTTGCCGTGTCAGAAAACGTCAGTTTTCGGGAGTCTCTCCGCCGTCGCCGGTTCCGTCGCCGCCGTCACCGCCGGAGGACGCCGTTCCGTAATTGCGGACGATGAATACGACACCATTGGTTTTCATCGGATATCCATTCCCGTCGACCGTCTGGAAAACGAGAGTTGCGGTACTTCCATTTTCGGTCGCATCTTCTTCTCCAGTGTTGATCAGCAATTGGGTCTTGTCGTTTTCCGTTGAACCTTCTTCGCATATCAGCCAAGTGGTGTCTTCGGGATCGATCTTGAATTTGTTGTATGTCGGTGTAACAAGGAGTGTACCGATGGGATTGGATCCCGAAATGTCCTCATCCTTCATCAGATTTTCCGTACATGTCAATACATAAACGGGAGTTCCATTCATCCAAGGCTCTGCATAGTTGAAGATGTGGCTATCATTCATGTGATCCCAGAAGAACTGGGCATCATCTTCACTGTTGGGGTCGAGTTTCTTCAGGGATGCAATGGCTTTTTCGCCTTCAAAGCGGTCGATCACGGTCGGATTGATGATGATGAACTCATCACTCGGCACTTCGCCTCCGCCGATGCCCTCCTGCTTGATCGTGGCGAACGCATACGCTTTGTACTCCTCCTTGAAATCCGTCTTATCTTCCGTGTAGATATCATCATACGGATTTTGGGGAATCATGCTTTTGGGCAGGGCAATCAGTTTGGCTTCACGGGCTTCGTTTTCGTTGGGGGCAACCTTGATCGTGTAGCCGTACTCCTGGAAGAGAGCACCGTCGGAATCCCAGCCATTTTCAGTATCATCTCCTTCGATGGTTACGCTTACCCACGAATTGATACCGACCATGGGCGTGTATTTGCCATCCTTGAACTCTGCCGCATAGAACTGGAGCCCTTTGGTGCTGGAGATGGTGGTTGCATATTCCGTCGAGGATGAAACTCCGCCGTCCAAACCTTCGGTAACATATTCACCGGCCGCGTTGAAGTTGAACGTCGCATCGATGTTGGCAGCCGGGTGGCGGACCAGATCGTTGATGGCCGGGAGCTTGAAGCAGTACCGATTGTGTGCGGAGTTACCCGTCTCCGAGCTCGGATCTATCGTTTTATCGTAGAAGTCGAGCAGAGCAACGGCTCCGTTGAGTTCATTCTCCGTGATCTTGTTGATGTCGACGTTGATAAAATAGGTCTCCGTATCCGAGCCGCGTTCTGCGTAGCTGATCCACGAGGGTGTCGAGACAACCCATTCGAAGTTGCTCTCCACCTTGATTACCTGCATGAAGCCGGTGGTACCGATCGGCCACTGGAATTCGGGAGCTCCGTCGGGAGCCGTGGAGGGAGTCTCCGAACCTTCGTATTTGGTCAACGGGGTGTCGCCGAATTCATAGCTGAATCCGTTCTCCTCCGTGTAACCCGAAGCATAGATGGCAAACTGACGGGCTTTATTCGAACGGGTCACCTTGGCGATAACCCGGGTCTCTCCACCCATGGTGAGGGATACCTCGCAAACGGGAGATTCGTCGAATACGGCCGATTTTATGGCCAGAACCTGAATCGTGACGGGCGTAGCGCTGGCCTTGCCCGAGATCGAGTAGTCGGGCATCACACCGTCGCTGAGCTTGAACCACTCGACAATCTCGTTGTCGTCGGTCGGGATGCTGACGGTCCAATCCATATTGGGGGTGAAGGTCACCTCGCAGGAGCTTTCTCCCTCCAGAATGGTCTTGGTCACGAGATCCGGGAACACGGGAGTCGCAGAACCTCCTTCGTCGGTTCCTTCATCCTTCGAGCAGGACGAGAGCAGCAGGGCCGCGCCTGCCAATACGACCGATGTCCAGTGTGAAATCGTATTTTTCATAAGGCATTGCGTTTAGTTGTACTATAATTAAAGAGAATGGGGATTTGGGTGATTGTCCGATCCGTTACTCCTGATCATCTTGATCTTTGTAGGGATAATCCGGATCGTCTCTGGGGTCGCGTGCCCCGGAGATGTTCTCCTCCGTTTTCAGCCGCACGGCCTCTTCGAGCGATACCCATTCCAGCACATTATAGAAATGTCCAACCGTTCCCACCATCGTCCCGATATTCTTCAAGTAGACATACAGCCAAAGGGCTACGGATTTTTGACATGTATTGTAGTAAGAGTCGTAGTAGGGGCTCACGGTGCCGAGGATCTTGTCGTCGGCATTGATCTGCCCGAATACGGTTTGTTCGTCACTGAGGACCTGATCTTCGTCCATTTCGACAACCGGTTCGTTGGGGTCCTGGTCGGTGAGTTTCATGGTCACGTCATACCCGTTGTAGAGGAAGTCGTGGAGAATGATCGTATTGGGCTCGGTGGGGTGCTTCTCGGTGAAGATCAGCCGCTGGTAGTTCTGATCCAGCGCGCTGGGGTAGTCGTAGAGCAGCATCGAGGTGACGACACACCATCCGCAGAACGTATCGAGATCATAGTTGCAACCCTTGTAGAGCACGACTTTGGTCTGGTCGTTGTCGGCATAGAGGTTCCAACGGGTCTGATCGGGGATCAGCAGGCGGAGCTTGAAGCCCAGGGAGTCGGTATCCTGAATGTGGTCGTAGTAACCGGCGACCTCGACTTTGGCGGTCCGTTCTCCGGCCTTGATGGTGATGGTATTCGATTTCAGGCGGTAGTGATAGCCTTCGATGGCGGTACTTCCCTGGTCGATCACCTCGACGGCGAAGGTGCGGTCGTAGTCGCAGGCGACGGTCGACGCGATCGGCACGGCGAAGTAGGCTTCGTCGGGGAACACCCTGTTGGTCGAAAGCGTATCGGTGAACATGATGTATTCGGCATCGGTATAGGTCTTGCTGTCCGAGTTGCACCCTGTTGCGAGTGAACCGGCTATCCCGGCAGCGAACAGTAGCGTGGTAATTCGTCTCATGTTTCGTATCTGTTAAACTGGGGAATTCGATTAGTTGTTGCTCTCGTTGGGTTCGATTTCGGAGCCGGGGGCTTCGAGTTCGTGGCGCGGGATGGGCCATACGAACCGGGGATCATCGGCCTCGATCTTGAGCGAACTCCCTTCGACCAGCGTGCAGGACTGGGGCTTGCGTTCGAATCCCATGTGCCAGCGCTTGAGGTCGTTGAGCCGGAATCCCTCCATGTAGAGCTCGCGGACACGCTCCTGGGAGATGTTTTCGAGCCAGTTGTTTGCGCCGACGGTGAGCGAACCGGTGCTTCCGCTGTAACGGTTTGCGCGCAGGGTCGAGAGGTCCTTGCTGGCGGCTGCGAAGTTGGGGGTATCGAGCCGGCAGTAAGCCTCGGCACGGATCAGGTACTGCTCGGCCAGACGGAAGAGTTTGGGCATACAGTACATGTAGAGTTTGGCGGCAGCGATCAGCTCCTGGTTGCCGAAGTATTTGATCAGCACGGGCCAGGTCAGGCCGTTGGCATATCCCGTGGTGACCTCCTGGAAGTAGGTGCTGTAACGCATGTCATAGTCCGTGGCGTAGGCGTCGAGCACCCACTGTGCGGGGACGAAGTCGGGATAGTAATACTGATAGTCGCGGTTGAGGTTCAGGAAAACCTGACCGAGCGGTCCGCCATAGGAGGTGGAGGTGTATCCGATCTGCCAGATGATCTCGGTGCCCCAGTCATATCCCCACATGTAGGCGAGGTAGGTCGTCGTGCCGGAGATGATCTCGACGTTGGTGAGTTCGATGCCGGCCTTGTTGTCGATGACCTTCGTGGCGTATTCGATAGCCGTTTCGAAGTCCTGCATGTAGAGGGCCACGCGGGCGTGAAGGGCCTGTGCGGCGGCTGCGGTGGCGTAGATGGTGTTGTACTGGTCGTTGTCGTTGTCGAGCAGCTCCTCGGCATGGCGGAGGTCGTCGAGAACGAACTCGTAGGAGGCCTTGAGCGAGGCACGCTTTATGGGCTCGGACTCGGAGTATTTCGAACGCAGCACGACACCGAGTTCGTTCTCGGCCGTAGCGGGGTCGTAAGCCTTGCAGAAGCACTCGATGAGTTTCGAGTAGCAGAGTGCGCGGATCGTGTAGACCTCGCCGGTGTACATGTCGAGGTATTCGATGTTGTCGACATCGGTCTCCTGCTGTTTGACGGCGTCGACTCTTTCGAGGAAGAAGTTGCAACGGCTGATGATGGCGTAGAGACCGGCATAGACGGATTCCACGTCACTGTCCGTGGAGAGGATGTTCCAGAGCCAGGCGGGGCCGTATGTGTTCGAGAAGTCCTCGACGGCATAGGCCAGATCGGCCTGGATGTCGGGCATGACGGTAAGGGTTCCACTGAAAAGGGCGCTGCTTTTCAGTCCGGCATAGATTCCGGTCAGGATCTGTTCCGCGTCGTCGAAGGTCTGCATGGCCTCGCCTTCGGGGATGGCCGATTCGGGCAGTTTGTCGAGACACGACGAGGTCCCGCATACCAGCAGAATCGCGGCGATAAAGGTTTTGATATTTCGTAACATGGTTGTCATCAATCATTTAGAACATGAGGTCGAGGCCGAAGGTGAATTGCCGCGACATGGGGTACTGAGCCTGGTACATGTTGCCCACGCTTTCGGGGTCGAGGCCCGAGAACTTGGTGAAGGTCAGCAGGTTCTGAGCCTGAGCATAGATTTTCAGTCCGCTGATGAATCGGGTTTTGCGGATGAGGTTCTCGGGGAACGTGTAGCTGATCATGAGGTTTTTCAGACGCAGGAACGAAGCATCTTCGAGCAGCCGGTCGTCGAATTCGGTGTAGACGCCGTGCCGGGGGATGTCGGTGATGTCACCGGGCTTTTTCCAGCGGTCGAGGAGTTTGCGCGACTGGTTGTAGGTGCTGAAGCGGCCGTTTGACTCGTCGAAGTAGCGGTCGTTGTTGAACAACCAGCGGTCGGCAACCCACGAGAACTGAGCCGAGAGTGAGATGCCCTTCCAGGCGAAGGTCGTACCGAAACCTCCGGTCCAGGGAGCGTTCATGCTCTTGCCGACGAGCACCTTGTCTTCGTCGCGCATTTCGGTGGTGATTTCACCGTCTTTGGTGTACCAGAGTGCGTCGCCGTTGACGGGGTTGACCCCGGCGAAGCGGTTGAGGTAGAACTCGCCGGCATCGTGCCCGACGACGAGCTTCATCGACGTGGAGGCCATTTCATACTCCTGAACGCCGTTGTAGAGTTCGACGATCTTGTTTTTGTTGTAGGAGACGTTGGCGTTGAGCGTCCACATGAAGTCCTTGGCGGCGATGACCGTACCCGAGAGGTTGATTTCGGCGCCGCGGTTGACCATCACGCCGATGTTGTCCCAGTAGTATCCGTATCCCTTGTGGGCATAGGATTGGGGCACCTGCATGAGCATGTCGGTGGTCCGTTTGTTGTAGAATTCGAGGTCGACGTTGAGTCGGTTCCAGAACCCGAGGTGGAAGGCGAGGTTCGAAGTCCAGAGCTTCTCCCATCCGAGGTCTTCGCTTCCGGGCTGGCTGGGAGCCATACCGGCGTCGCCGTAGTAGTCGAGTCCTCCGCTGACGAGTGCGAGGTGTTCGTAGTTGTTGGGCACCGAAGAGTTACCCGACGTACCGGTGCTGACGGCGACCTGTGCGTTGGTGAGCCAGCGGCGTGCGCCCTCCATGAAACGTTCGTTGCGGAGGTTCCACATGAAGCCCAGGGACCAGAATCCGGCCCAGCGGCGGTTGGCGCCGAAACGCGACGAGGCGTCGGCACGGATCGAGAAGTCGGCGTAGTAACGGTCTTCGTAGTTGTATTCGCCGCGGCCGAAGAACGAGAGATAGGCGTAGTCGTCATCGGTCGTATCGCTCCAGGCCGAGGCACGCGTACCGGAGGTGATGTTGGTGAGCCGGTCGTTGTTCTGGCCTTCGGTCATCATCGTGAAGTCCTCGTAGTGGTAGTCGAGGCCCTCCTGACCGACGAGGAAGTTGAAGGAGTGCTTGTCGTTGACACGGAACTGATAGTTCACGGTGTTGGTGACCGAGAGGGTCAGACCGTCGGTGGTCAGGCGCTGGGCGCTACCTTCGCCGAGGTTCGGGGCATAGCTCGGGGTCGAGGATCCGAATCCGGTGGTGTGGGTGTAGTCGACGTTGAACTGCGACTTGATGGTCAGGCCGTCGATGACGGTTGCTTCGGCGAAGATACTCGACACGAGTTTGTATTTCTTGTACTCGCGGCGGTTGTTTTCGAGCCATTCGAGGGGGTTCAGACCGTCACCCTTCCAGCTACCGTCGTTCACCGAGGCGAGCGAGCCGTCGGGACGGTAGGGGTTCCAGTAGGGGAGCATGAAGCGGGCGGCGGAGATCGGCGTCACGACGGAGTATTCGCCATCGTCGGCCTGCTCGATGTCCTGATAGTTGAGCAGGGTGTTCGTGCCGATTTTGAGCCATTTGGCAGCGCGCTGTTCGATGTTTGCGCGGAGCGAGTAGCGGTCGAAGTTCGATCCGACGGCGATACCCTCCTGGCTGTAATAGCCTCCGGAGACATAGTAGTTGGTCTTCTCGTTGGCGCCCGAGACGGAGAGCTCGTAGTTTTGGAGCAGGGCGCTGTTGTTGTAGACCTCGTCGAGCCAGCAGATGTCGGTTTTGCTCAACAGGTCGTAGTCCTTTCCGGTCGAGAGTCCGATCTCCTTTTCATACTGAATTCGCTCGGCGGTGTTCATCAGGTCCCAGTTGCCCTTGGCGAGCTGGGAGAAACCGACCTGCATCCGGTAGGTGATGTTGGGCTTATTGGCCATGCGTCCGCGCTTGGTGGTGATCACGATCACGCCGTTTGCGGCACGGGCACCGTAAATCGAGGTCGACGAGGCGTCCTTCAGTACGGAGATCGACTCGATGTCGGCGGGATTGATGGTGTTGAAGTCGCCGCTCGAAATGGCGATACCGTCAAGGATGTAGAGGGGCGCCGTTCCGGAGTTGATGGAGTTCGTACCGCGGATGGTCATGGTGGTGGCGACGCTGGGCTCACCGGTGCTGGACATGACCGTCAGACCGGGGACCTGACCCTGGAGGGCCTGGTCGAAGGCGGCGGTGGGCGTCGACTCGACCTTTTCGGCCTTGACCGTTGAAACGGAACCGGCGATGGTTCCCTTTTTGCGGACACCGTAGGCGATGACGACGACATCGTCGAGGGCCTGGGCCTCGGGCTGGAGCTCGACGTTGTGGGTCAGCTTCGCGTTGCCGTCGGGGACGGTGAATTCAACGACCTTGTAGCCGATGTAGTGGTAGGAGAGGATTGTTCCGGGCGCTACGGCGATGGAGTAGGTTCCGTCGGCGAGCGTGCTTACGCCGCTGGCGTTCCCGGAGAGCACATGTACTCCGACCAGGGGCGCTTTGTCCTCGGCCGAAGTAACGGTACCGCTAACCGTGATAGATTTCCCCCCCCCTGAGCTAAGGCGGGAAATGCACACAAAAGGAAAGCGAATTTCAGTAGTAGAGATTTGGTTTTTTGCATAGTGAAATTACTTTCTGTCGATGCAAAAGAAGAGATTATAAATGATTAAAACAAGTGTGTATGTGGACCGGAATGTAAGTCCGGGAGGATGGAATCGTGCCGTGAATCGTTATTTAAATAATTTAAAATATTGATTGATAGTGATTTTACCGCAAGTAACGATTTGTAA
>DXDA01000002.1 GCA_019115745.1 Candidatus Alistipes intestinigallinarum | reverse complement strand
CCTTCCGTTGCGGGATCCTTGTCAAAGCCGTTGAAACTCGTGGACACGCAGACCAGGACAATCGCCTCCCGGGCGTCGCGGACCCCGATTCCGTCCGGATCGGAGACCCGGCGGCCGTCGGTGGCGACGATCTCGCAAAGGGCGGCAAAGCGGATGCCCCGATCCCCGGAGAAATCCGCCGAATCGTCCCGTCCCTGCCGATAGTGCGTCCGGTCGCCGGCCGGAGCCACCCCGAAGGCGATCAGCCGGTTCCCGTCGACGCGGATCGCGTGTTTGAGCCGGCTGCCGAAGCCGAGATCGAACGAGAGCGCACCGCGGCGGTCGGCCTTCAGCCGGATGGCCAGCACCCGGTCGGGGTGCGAAGTGAAGTATTCCCGTTCGTAGGTGATGCCGTCGGCGCTGAACCGCGTCGTTGCCACGGCCCGGTCGAGCGAAAGTTCGCGGCGGTATTCCGTCGGGGGCTGCGTGCCGGGAGCGGACGTAAGGATCAGCGTCCCCAGCGGAGCATAGGATTCGGAGTAGCTGCCCTGCAGGAAGTGCTGGAGCGCTTCGGCCACGTCGTAGCGCTCTTCGTCGAGCGCGGCGCGGATCAGGGGAACGACCTGGTATCCGTTTTTCGACCGGCATTCGGAAGGCGTGCCGGTCCAAAGCGTAGCATCGTTCAGATAGATGCTGTCGACGGCGGTTCCGCCGAAGACAGAAGCGCCGAGGCGTCCGTTTCCGAGGACCAGCGTCTCCTCGAAGGCCGTCGCCGGTTGCCGGTACCACAAGCTGAGCTCCTCCGGGATGCCGTGCGCCCGAACGCCGAGAAGAGTTGTCAACATCATCAGGGTGAAGAGACCCCGTTTGCCGTTTCCGTTCATTGCGTGTCCGTTTAAGTGGGTTTCGAAAGCTAAGTTACGTCGAAGCCGGGAGAAATCGCACGTCCGGAACAATTTTGTAAACCAGCGCCGAGAGTATCTTCCTAAAAAACAACAATTTTACCCGAAATGCAAAGGTCAATTTGGGAACTTTCCCGGAGCCGCGGCGGGCTGCGCTCTCCGAGGCGATACGGCGGAACGGGATGCCAGGCCGGTTCCAAAATGCACCGCACCGAACGATCGGGAACCGGGCCGGAAGTCCCGCAGCGCAGCGGTTTCACCCTCCGGACCGCCATCGTCCGCTTCACAAATGCGCCGTCTGCCGTCGGGAGGCTTGCCGTTCCGGGACAAATCCCCTAACTTTGGAGGTGATTCCAACCAACAACCCTGAACATGAAAAAACGGTTGACGATTCTGTTGCTCGCCCTGTATGCCGCAGGCGCATCGGCCCGGCCCGCGGAGGAGCTGAAAACGTACATGCGGACCCAGTCGCTGACGTGGGAGCAGCTCCCGACCCAATGGAACGAAGGCGCCTTTCTGGGAAACGGACGCATCGGCATGATGGTCTATGTCGATCCGCGCGACAACTCCCTGACGCTGTGGCTGGGCCGCCCCGATGTCACGGATCACCGCATGGCCCCCGACCGCAAGAGTTCGATCGGGGTGAAGGGAGCCTCCGTGATGACGGACTTCTGCCGCATGGACGTTGGCCGCATGAAACTGTTTCCCGAAGGGCGGATTCTCGACGGGCACTTCGAACTGGACATCTACGACGCCCGGCTCACCGGTCTGCTCCACACCGACCGGGGCGACATCCGCATCCGGGCCTTTACGCCCTACGACCGGGAGGTCAACGTGGTCGAAACCGAAACCGACGTGCGCTGCTCCTGGCGATTGCAGCCGGGAAGTCCGCGGTCGCCCCGGATTCAGGTCTTCCCCCATCTGAAAGAGCGCCTGCACTACGACGACAACCCGGCACCGCAGCTCGTGACCCGCGAAACGGAGGGCTGGAGCGTCCATCCCCTGACGGCCGGCGGCGACTATGCCACCTATTGGCGGTGCGAGACCTCCGGCTCCGGGCGCACTTCGGTGCTGTACGTCTCCACGAAAAACGAGGTGCCGCAGTCGGGACGTTCGCTCGCCGAAGCGCGCAAAGAGGTGGAACGGGCAGTCGCCACCGGGCCGTCGGCGCTCGAACGCAGATCGACGGCGTGGTGGAACGCCTACTACACCACCGGAATGATCGACATCTCCGATCGGCAGTTGGAAAATTTCTACCACATCCAGCTCTACAAACTGGCGGCCTGCTCCCATCCGGACGGGCCCGTGATGGACTGCCTCGGCACCTTCTACAAAACGACCCAGTGGCCCGGAATCTGGTGGAATCTCAACGTCCAGCTCACCTATCTGTCGACCCTCGCAACCAACCGATTGGAACAGGGGGCCAATTACGTAAAACTGCTCGACGAACGCTTCGAAAAGATCCTCGCGGCCCACGATCCGGCCCGATGCGGCGATTTCGTGTGGGCGCTGCACACCTACTACGCCTTTTTGCGTTATTCGGGTGCGGAGTGGCCGCGGATTGCCCAAGGGTTCGTACCCAAGGCCGAGGCGCTGCTCCGCATCTATGAACCGCACCTCGAAGAGCGCAACGGCGTATTCCATCTGCTCGACACCGAATCGCCCGAATACGACGGATTCAAGACCTACACCAACAGCAACTACAACCTGGCGGCTTTGCGGTGGCTGCTCACCACCCTGATCGAACTCTCGGACCGCTCCGGAGTTCGGCTCGCAGCGTACGCCCGCTGGGTGGATCTGCGGGCACGTCTCCACCCTGCCCCGGTCGATGCGAACGGCTACCGGATCGCCTCCGACCAGGCGGTCGACAAGTCGCACCGTCACTTTTCGCATCTGCTGGCCTTCTATCCGCTCCATCTCTGCGACCCGGACGATCCGCAGACGCGGGCCGTGCTCGAACGTTCCTTGGACCATTGGCTCGGAATCGACGGCGGACGGGAACTGGCCGGCTACTCCTACACGGGTGGAGCCTCGTTGTGGGCATTGCTGGGCAACGGCGAAAGGGCCCATGCCCTGTTGAAACACTTTCTCAACGAACCGATCGGGATGGGACTGCTCCTGCCCAATACGTTCTATGTCGAGAGCGGAGGCCGGAATCCGGTCATCGAGACGCCGCTCAGTGCCGCTACGGCCATTACGGAGATGCTGCTCCAAAACAGGAACGGGATATTGCGGATCTTTCCGGCCGTGCCGGAATCCTGGCGGGAGTGCTCGTTCCGGGAGCTGCGGGCCGAAGGCGGATTCGTCGTGTCGGCCTCTCGGGAGTCGGGGAAACTCCGGTGGGTAAGGATCCGCAACGAATCGGGTGAACGGTGCCGCATCCTCCTCCCGGAGTGGGATACGGTCTGCAGGACGGATGGTCCCGGGTGCCGGATCGTCCCCGAAGGAGATGGCTGTTACGCAGTCTCGATTCCGAAAGGCGGGACGGTTGTCCTGGCGGAGAAGCGCGGAACGAAAGCCCGGACGGTCCGGACCCTCCCGCCTCCCGGAGCACGCAACTTCTACGGCGTAAAGAAGGGGCAGGGACTTCCCCGGCGGATGGAGTGGCTGGAAAACGGAGAATAATGACCCATGGATATGAAAAAACTCTTTTGGTTGTCGCTGCTGCTTGCGGCGGGCGCATGGCAGGGGGTGTGTCGCGGGTATCTCGACCCGAATCGCCCGCTGCCGGCACACCCGAGGTTGCTGTTGTCGCGGGGTGCCGAGGAGCCGCTTCTCGGCAGAATCGGGCAGGACTCCCTCTGGAGCCATCTGCACGCCTCCATTCTGGAAGAGTCGGATCGGATTGCCGCACAGCCTCCCGTGACGTACCGGGTCGAAGGCAACCGGCTGCTGGCCACCTCCCGTGAAGCCCTGCGGCGGATCTTCTTCCTTGCCTACTCCTGCCGAATGACCGGGAGGGGTGAATATGCCCGACGGGCCGAAGCCGAAATGCTCGCCGCAGCGGCATTTCCGGACTGGAATCCGGGCCATTTTCTCGACGTGGCCGAAATGACGCTCGCAATGGCCATCGGTTACGACTGGCTTCAGGACCGTCTGCCGGTTACGAGCCGGGAGGCCATTGCCGAGGCGATCGTGGAAAAGGGGCTGAAATCGGCCCGGAACGAACGGAACACCTGGTTCTATGGTGCGGCGAACAACTGGAACCAGGTGTGCAACGCCGGGCTGACCTATGGCGCCCTCGCCGTCTTCGAGCGGGAATCGGCCCTGGCGACGGCCCTCATCGACAAGGCTGTCGAGACCCTTCCGACGGCCATGAAAACCTACGCTCCCGACGGAGCCTATCCCGAAGGGATCGGCTACTGGGACTACGGCACCTCGTTCAACGTCCTGCTGCTGGATGCGCTGGAGCGTTGTCTCGGCAGCGATTTCGGGCTCTCGGAGATGCCGGGATTTCTACAGACCGGACGCTATGCGCAGCACATGATCACCCCAGCCGGGAATGCCTTCTGCTATGCAGACTGCGAACCGCGGCTCGGGTTCTTCCCCGCCCCGTTCTGGTTCTACCGGAAAAGTCCCGATCCGGCGCTGGTCCGGGCTCAACGGCAAGCGCTCGGGAGAGACAGAGACAAACGTTTTTTGGAAAATCGGCTGCTGCCGCTCGCGCTGTTGTGGGGTGCGGCGAGCGGCCCGCAACAGCAGCCCGAAACCCTCGACGATTTGGTCTGGGTGGGGCAAGGGAGCAATCCGGTCTGCGCCATGCGCACCGCGTGGAACGATCCCGATGCCCTCTTCGTGGGGTTCAAGGCCGGTTCTCCGTCGACCAACCACGCACACATGGATGTGGGATCGTTCTGTGTGGAGGCGAACGGAATCCGATGGGCCCTGGACCTCGGCATGGAGCCCTATCACGGAGTCGAGCAGGCCGGAGTCGACCTGTGGAACGGAACGCAGGAGAGCCAGCGATGGGATGTCTTCCGGCTGAACAACTTCGCGCACAATACGCTGACATTCAACAACCGTAAACAACAGGTCGCGGGCCATTGCCGCATCGATTCATGCGGAGCGGAGCCGGAGCGGATGTATGCCGTTTCGGACCTTACGCCGGTATGTCCGCCGTGGGTGAAGGAGTCGGCGCGCGCCGTGGCGCTGGCGGAGCGTTCGTACGTCGTCGTGCAGGACCGGATCACCACCGGAAGGCGTTTCACGCGGATGTGTTGGAACATGATGACCGAAGCCGACACCGTCACGGAACTGGGAAACGACTCGTATCTGCTGAAAAAAGGGCCGGAACGGCTCTATCTGCGAATCGAAACGCCGGTCGGAATCGAGGTGTACCACAGCCCGGCCACCCCCTCGAACAGTTACGATTCGGACAATCCGGGGGTCTTCATGTTCGGGTTCGAGGTGGAACTGCCGCTCGACACGACCAGCCGCTTCACGGTCTTTCTCATGCCGGATGAAATGAGGGATTGCGATTCGTGGAGAGACCTTCTCTGAGAAGCGGACCGGAACATCCGGCAGGCAGAGCCGGGCGTAAAGCGTTCCGAAACAACCTGAAAGCGGCCGTTCTTGTCGAAGAACGGCCGCTTTCGATCGAAATACGGGAGCATCAGCGAGAGAGCCGCTTCTTCATGCGCAGCAGGGCCTCGACGTAGTAGTAGTCGGCGTAGGTCAGCGGCTTGTCCACCTCCGAATGCTGAGCGAAGAAGCCGACGCTGTGTTTGAGGATGAACCCGGCATGGGTGCCCGGTGCCGCCAGATAACGCTCCGAGGAGAGCGTGCGCAACTGTCTTTCGGCAAAGGAGAGGTAACGGGCGCCGCGTGCCGCATCGACATAGCCGCTCAGTTCGATCAGCGCCGAGGCGATCACGGCCGCCGCCGAAGCGTCACGCAGGGCCGTCTGCGGATCCGCGACATCGAGATCCCAGGGCGGAATGCCGTCGGACGGCATGGCCGGATGGCCGAGCAGGTAATCGGCCACGCGCACGGCCTGCCGCAGATAACGCCGATGTCCGGTTTCGCGGTACATGTACGTAAAACCGTACAGCGCCCAGCCCTGGCCGCGGCTCCAGGCCGATTCGTCGTGCAACCCCTGCCACGTCTCGCGCTTCTCGACCCGTCCGTCGGCATCGTAGGAGACGACATGGTAGCACGAGGCATCGTCCCGGAAATGGTTCTTCAGCGTCTTGTCGGCATGGCTGACCGCCATGCGCCGATAGCGTCTCTCGCCCGACATGCGCGAAGCCCACAGCAGCAGTTCGAGGTTCATCATGTTGTCGATGATCACCGGGTAGTGCCAGCGGTCGCGGTTGAAGTCCCACGAGCGGATCAGTCCGATGCGCGGATCGTAGCGCGTGGCCAGCGACGCCGCGCCGGTGAGCAGCACCTGCCGGTACTCCTCGGGAAAACCCTGCAGCCGCCATCCGTTGCCGTAGCTGCAGAAGAGCATGAAACCGACGTCGTGGTTGTCGGTGATGTACTGCACCTTTTCCAGCCGCCGCGTCATCCCGGCAGCATAAGCTGCGAAGCGTTCGTCGCCCGAATCCTCATACAGATACCACAACACCCCGGGAAAGAACCCCGAGCACCACCAACCCGGATCCGACGTCACCAGACGCCCCGCCTCATCGGTCGTGCGCGGAAGCCGTCCTTCGAGCGGTTCGAGGGCCCGGGCCATGATCTGCGCCTGTTCCCGGGCTCGGGCCAGCGCCCGTTCGATCACCGCCGCCAGCGGCTCTTCGGACTGCGCACGGACCCCGCCGGCGGAAAGCAGCGTCAGCATCAGGCTGAAAAGCAAGTTTCTTCGCGTCATAAGATTCAGTTGTGAGTCATCGAACGGTCGATTTGCAACGGCTCGCCTCCCCAGGCCCGGACCGAGGTCCACGGCTGGCAGGGATCGCTCCAGAAGGCACTCTCGGGAGGAAGCCCCAGCGCTGCGAAGAGCGACGTGCAGAAATAGAGACTCGCCGTGGAGATATAGCCTTCGGCAATTTCGGGCTGGTGGCCGCAGAAACCCAACCGCAGCCATCCGTTGCGGAAGTTGTCCCGACGGTCGAGCTGTCGGGAGATGACGGCCGTCAAGGCGCAGCGCACCTGGGCCGGAGCCGGATATTCGGGCAGAACTCCCAGCAGCGAAGCCCGCGAAAGCGTGTTGAGCACCCCGAAACGGTAGGACAGCGAGCGTCCGATCACGGGATAGGTCCCTTCGGGGCTGATCATGCGTTCGAGTTGCGCGGCGTAGCGTCCGAAACGCCGCGTCTCCTCCTGCAGAAAGGCATTGTCTCCCAGGTCGTGCCGGGAGAGGATCGTCAGGATGTCGTACAGCAGCGGATGGATCATGATGCTGTTGTAGTAGTCGTAATGGAAATCCTTGCCGTCGCCGTACCACGCGTCGCCCTTGTACCACTCGATGTGTTTCTTCAGGCCATACTCGATCCGGTCCAGGTCACACGTTCCGGTCTTGTCGAGCAGGAAGGCTTCGATGACGGCCGGAAACAGCAGCCAGTTGTTGACGTAGGGCTCGATTTTCACACATTCGCGGAGTTCGTCATACAAGCGTTGGCGGGTCGGTTCGTCGAGCCGCTCCCAGACCTGCTTCGGAGCACGGATAAGCCCCTGGACCAGCAATGCGGCATCGACCAGCGGCTGATGGTGCTGCCGGAAATTCGCGCGGTCGGGCGACGTCGGGTCGAGGATGTTTTCCAGCGAACGAACCGCCATGTCGATATAACGGGCCCGAAGCCGCCCCTCCTTCGTATCGTCCGCGCCGAGCTCCAGCCACGGGCAGATGCCGTACATCACGCGTCCGAAACATTCGAGGACCATCACGTCGGACAACCGGGCGCTGTCCTGCCGGTAGCGGAACTCCAGGGGCATCTGCTGCCGCAGGGTTCCCCGGCTCAGGTTTTCGAGAACGGGGCCCGCAATCCGCGTCAGGGATTCCACCCACAGTTCCCGTTCCTTCTGCGGCGAAGATTTCGCCCAAAGAGGCGTGCCGAGCCACAGGCTCAACACCAAAAACAGATATTTCATCATTTCATTCGATCGTCAGATTGTCAAAACATACGGGATCGTAACTGCAGCCGATTCCGGCCATTCCCGCGGTGAACGAGGCATCGCGCAGCCGCACGAGCCGCCGGCCGTCGATCCGGGCCTCGATGCGGTCGCCCGAGAAGCGCAGTTCCAGCGTAAACCAGCGTCCGGGACGTACGGCGGTTTGTCCGCAGGCCAGCGTGCCGTCACGCCG
Organism: Candidatus Alistipes intestinigallinarum; assembly: GCA_019115745.1. Taxonomy (GTDB): domain Bacteria; phylum Bacteroidota; class Bacteroidia; order Bacteroidales; family Rikenellaceae; genus Alistipes; species Alistipes intestinigallinarum. Next base: position 34,975 of record DXDA01000002.1, on the reverse strand, counting down.
CAGGTCGTACATCCCGAAGATCAGCGCTTCGAGAAACAAATGATCCGGATCAGACTCCGCAGCCATTCGGTCGAAGACCTTGCGCAGCGCCTCCTTCCGGTCGGCGGGAAGCCCCTGCAGATCGGCATACGACAAGCGCAGGCACTGGTCGCGGTCCGTGAAGCGGGCATACAGCTCCGGCCACTCCTTCCGGAAGTCGAGGTGGCCGTTCAACAGCGGGGGTTCGGTTTTGCCCAACGCCCAGCGGCCGTCGGCATGGACCCGCAGCCAATAGCCGTTGGGAAGCGTCCGCGTGTGCTGGTACATGGACCCCACCCGCCCCATCACCAGCGTCGAAGCGGCACTGTCGGGCAGCAGCACGTCGACCCGCACGGCATAGTCGCGCCACGTACGGTCGCCGACGAGCGTGTGCGGATCGGGGTTGACGTGGTAGAGCCACTCGATGCCGCGCTGCGGGACAGCCTGCACGAGCACCCGCCCCCGTCCCGGCCGCGCAACGGTCTCGAAGACTCCCGACTGGTCGCACAGATAGCGCGGCTGGCGCCCCGGCGGGCAGGCATCGAAGTTGTCGCGGTAAGGGAACGGGAAAGGCTTTGTCGCGGCAGGGGCCAGCGACTCGTCGCCCTTGCGCTGTCCGGTGGTGGTCGTCAGCGTGTAGATCGAGCCCGGCTGCGCCTCGAACGAGACCCGTCCGGCTGCGGGATGCAGTGTGGCGATCCGCTCGAACGATGCCGTCCGGTCGGTCCGCCAGACATAGAGTTCCCCGGCGGAGAGACCCTTCCCGATCTCCAGCTCAAGGCGTTGCGGCTCTCCGGCATCGACCGTCTCGACGATAACCGAAAAATCGGCTCCCGCCGGATCGTAAAGGGTCACATAGCTGATACCGTTCCGTTCGTCGTAACGCGACGCCGACTCGCAGTAGATCCATCCCGGTTCGACAAACTGCGTATAGTGCGCCACGGCCCACAGCGCCGGTTTCAGTTCATAGGCACCCGACCACGGCGTCCGGGCGTTGAGCAGTCCCGACTCGGGGACGGGCAGCAGGTCATAGTAGGCCCCGACGACACTCCACACCACCTGTCGGACAATCTTGCCCTCGGTATAACCGCGGTTGAAACGCCGGATGAGATGTTTGGCCGCCTCCCAATGGTCGGGCATCGTCGCGCCCTCCTCGCTGGCCCAGAGCGGCTTGCCGGTCATCAGTGCATTTTTCGTACTTCCCGCGGGCGGATAGTGGGTGCCGATCACGTCGACGGCATCCATCAGCGCGGCATCCTCCCGCATCCGGTCGGCAACGGTCCAGGCACAAACCTCGTCTGCCGCTACGATCTTCGTCGCAAGCCCCTCGCGGCGGAACGTGGCCGCCAAGGTCTTGATATACTCCGGATCGTACGGGGTCTCGTTCCAGATCCCCGCATAGTCGATTTTCAGGCCATGGACCGAATCGGCACCCCGGATGAATTCGGCCACGAAATCCGCATTGTCCTGCGAATAGAACCGCCCGGCTCCGATCCAGCCGGGGGCGCCCCACTGCAGCACGTCGAGCGCAATGTCCGGATTGCGGCGTTTCGCCTCGCGCATGAGCCACCATTCGTATCCGCGCGTGAAGTCGGGGCGTTCGTCGCGGGTCCGGCGGTGGGAAGGCTCCGTGCCGCAGGTCGAATTGACATCGCCGCCGATCTCCACCTTCAGGTGGTTGAGCGAGGCCCCGTAGCGGGGTTTGAACAGGTAGTCGAGGATCTGCGAACGGTACGGTTCGGGATAGTCGGGCAAAAGGCGCGTCGAGGCCCCGGCACTCAAGGCTCCAATCCCCTCGTAGGTCCGCCCCGGATTGTTGCGGTTCACCAGCAGCAACGCAGGAGTATCCGCCCAAGCCGGATTCACGAACAGAAAGGTCATCGCAACGAAAAGACCCCGAAAAACAAACCGTACGGCACGTTGCGAACGAATCTTGTCCAGCAGTCGGTCAAGCATACCCCCAGATCATTTGAGCGTAAAGTGACCGGTCAGCCGGATATCGTCCGATGCAGCACTCACGTAAGCCGTGAAGAGACCCGCTTCGGCAACCCATCGACCCTTCGTATCATCGTAGTAGCTCAACGCCTCGGGCGTAATCTCGAACTCCACACGCTGCGTCTCTCCCGGTTCGAGCAACACCTTCTCGAAACCTTTCAACTCCTTCACCGGACGCATACACAGCGATTCGTCATCCCCGATGTAGAGCTGCACCACCTCGGCTCCGGCCCGGTCACCCGTGTTGGTGATGTCCACACCCAGGGTCAGCGATCCGCCCTGCGAGAGCTTTTCCGAGGAGAGCCGAAGGTTCGAATAGGCAAAGCTCGTATAGCTCAATCCGTGTCCGAAGGCGAAAAGGGGCTTGATCGCCTTCGTATCGTGCCAGCGGTAGCCCACGAAAATGCTCTCATTATAGCGCACCGAATCTCCGCCCGGGAACTCGCCCAACGCATGTGCTCCGTTGTCTTCCAGACGCACCGGGAACGTAAACGGCAGTTTTCCCGAAGGGTTCACCTGGCCGAAGACGACATCCGCCAGCGCATTCCCGGCCTCCGAGCCCGAAAACCACGCTTCCAGAACCGCCGGAACCCGGTCCAGCCACGGCATCGCTACCGCATTGCCCGAGACCAGAACAACCGTCAGCCGCGGATTCGCGGCCGCCAGCGCCTCGATCACCCGGTCCTGCGCATAGGGAAGCCCATACTGTTTCCGATCGGCCCCTTCACAATCCTGGAAATCGCTCTTGTTCAGCCCGCCGACGAAGATGACGGCATCAGCCTGTTCGGCCGCAGCCACGGCATCGGCGATGAGCTGCTCCGCGCTCCGGGTCTCCGAGAGGTCCTGGCCCGTGTTGACTCCGTTATAGGAGCCCGTGGGATCCCCCACATAGCCCCGTTCGAAAACCACTTCGCAACCGGCAGCCTCCGCCGCCGCACGAAGTCCCTCCAGCGGCGTACATTCGTGGCGGACCTTCAGCGACGACGAGCCCCCGCCAACGGTCATCATCTTCACGGCATTCTCCCCCACCACCAGCAGACGCTTCGTCGACGAGGCATCCAGCGGGAGCACCCCGCCGTCGTTCTTCAGCAGCACCATGCCCTCGCCCGCAATCCGACGGGCGGCAGCCAGGTGTTCCGGCGAGTTCAACGATCCGAACGGCTTCTGCGTGTTCATCGCCGTGCGGAAGATCAGGCGCAGGACCCGGCGCACCTTGTCATCCAGCGTCTTCACATCCGCTTCGCCCGTGCGAAGACGCTCCAGATAGGGCTGTGCCAGATAATAGTTGTCATAGGCGTTGCGGGTGCCGGCGCGAAGCCCGTCGGTCCACGTCCCGAACTCCAGATCCAGTCCGTTCTCGATCGACTCCTCCGTATCATGGACACCGCCCCAGTCCGAAATCACCACGCCGTCGAACGCCCATTCGCCTTTCAGGATCCTGTTCAGCAGGTATTCGTTGTGGCAACAATGCTGTCCCTTATACTTGTTATAGGCGCCCATCACGGCCCAGGCGCCACCCTCCTTCACGGCAGCCTTGAAGGCCGGCAGGTAGATCTCATACAGGGCCCGATCGTCGACAACCACATCGACCGACATCCGGCGCGTCTCCTGATTGTTCAGCGCGAAGTGTTTCACACACGCCGCAACCCCGTTCTTCTGCACCTCCTGCACGTAGGGGACCACCATCCGCGAAGCCAGGTAGGGATCCTCGCCCATATACTCGAAATTACGTCCGTTCAAGGGCGTGCGGTAGATGTTCACGCCCGGGCCCAGCAGCACATCCTTCTCCCGATAGCGGGCCTCCTCGCCGATCGACTTCCCGTAAAGAGCCGACATCCGGGGATTCCACGTCGCGGCAAGGCACGTCAGAGCCGGGAAGGCCGTACACGAGTCGTTCGTCCAGCCGGCCTGGTCCCATTCGTCCCACAGCACCTCCGGCCGAATCCCGTGCGGGCCGTCCGTGCACCATACCTCGGGGATACCCAGGCGGGGAACTCCCGCCGAGGAGAATTTCGACTGCGCGTGCAGCACAGCCACCTTCTCTTCCAGCGTCATGCGCGACAAGGCGTCTTCAACCCGCTCCTCGATCGGACGGGACGGATCCTGATACGGCGCCGGCTTCTCCGCGGCACCGCCGCTGCACCCGGTCAGGAATAACAGAACGGGGAAAAACGAAAAAATACTTTTCATAACGGTCTTTTTTAAGGATGAAAAGGGTGTGCGCATCCGTTTGCGGAGCGCACACCCTTGGGAAACAAACTATTTCTTGATGAAGGTTATGACGACATGGTCGTTTCCGCCCGTCAGGTCGACCGTCAGCTCATAGGTCGCACCCTCTTCGAGCTCAACGCCCGGAGCCACCTCCAGATTGTTGCCGTTGGGGTTGATCCACAGCAGCGCCTCCGTTCCGGGAGCCAGCGTCATGGGCGTAAGTCCCTTCCAGTTACGGCCTTTGAAGAACTTTCCGCTCCATTCGCTCACACGGAACCGCTGTCCAAGCACCGTACTGCCCTTCGGCCCGGCCTGCGCCGTGATTTTGTAGATTTGCGGGGCATATTCCGGTATGCAAATGCCTTTTTTCTCACTCCAACCAGGCTCATTCACTGCTGCCGGTGAACCGAGGCCGTAACCGATGTAGTAGATGGCACCGTGCCCGTCGTCCGAAAGCGTCGCCAGATCGCTGCCGTCGGCATTGAGAACCAGGGCGTCGATGACCTTCGTCGCCCGATTGACCGTGATGCGGTATTTGCCGCTCACGGGAACCAGCCGCGGCGTCTGCGACACGGCATCGAAGAAGTCGGGATTGCACCACGCCGGCTCGATCATGTCGGCCCCCGAGAAGGCGATCTCCGCACCCTGCACGAGATCCAGATCGATCGTATAGTTGTCCAGGTCGGACTGAGTCATGGCCTGCCCGTTGACCCGAAGGTCCGCCGCCGGCAACTCTCCTTCGGTCTCCTCCACGGTGAGCACGGCCGTCGAAAGTTTCGTATCCGTGGCATTGGGCGTCACGTCGAGGATGAAGCGGTAGACATAACCCGCCCTGAGGGTCTTGCCCTCCGCCAGATGGATGTTGCCGTCATTTTCTCCGACAACGAAGGTCTCGCTCGTCGTCGTGATTTTGCCGCCGCCGAACTCCCCGCCCCAGGTCTTCTGGTGGAAGAACTTGAAATCCACGGACTTCGTATCGATCGACACGCCGCCTACCAGCGTCAACTGATAGCGCGTGCTGCCGATCCGCGCCAGGCACAGACCGCCGCTCTCGGGTTTCCAGTCGTAGGAGTTGTTCAGCGAGGGTTTGCCCACCGACTTGCCGCCGATGGCCCATACGGCACCCGAACCGTCCCCATTGAGCACGGCCAGTTCCGTCGCCGATTTCATCGCCTCGATCTTCAGATAGTTGTGCTTGAAGTTCGCCGTCACCTTGTACTGCCCCGACATCGGCAGGAAGGTCAGCACCTCGGGCCGTGCCTCGTCACTCCGCTCGAAGAAGTCCCGGTCGACATCCCACGTCCCGAAATCGGGAATGCCCGAAACCTCGTACTCCACGCCCTGCGTCAGCATGACGACCGCACTGTAGTTGTCGTTGTCCACCATCGACATCTCTTCGCCGTTGAAGAGCAGCTTGGTGAAGGGCGACGCCTCGAACGTCAGCGTATTGAACGAAATCGTACACTCCCCGGCATTCGACTGCGAAAAGGGAATCAGCGTCGTGCTCCCGGAGATCACCTGATTGACATCCCAGCCGAAGGTGAGCTGCTTTCCGCTGGCGAAAGCCGGAGCCTCGATGTAACCCTTGGCCTTCTGCGGAAAATCGTCCGTCACGGCATACTCGAAGGGGGCTGTCCGCTCCATGCGGTACTCATCGCCGTCCATGACGAAGGTCAGATGGTCGAAATCGGGGCGCTCGACATGCACCTTGTAGCTCTGCCGCGTCTCGCCGAAGCGGATGTTGCGGCCCGTAATCACCACGGTGGCCTGTCCGTCGGGCACCTCCTTGTAGAAGGGAACCGAAAGCGTGTCGCGGTAGATGCCGTCGCTCTTCACCCGCAGCGAAGCCGACGATACCAGATCGTTGTCGAAATAGAGCTCGGCATCGAGCGTCGAGAGCGGCAGCGGATCGCTGATGCGGAACTCGTAGGTGATGATGTCACCCATCGAGGCCGTCTCGTCGAAGGCGATCTTCTCCAGAACCGGCCCCACGTCGGTCGTCTCGAATTCGGGATCCTTGCTGCACGCGGCCAATGCCACGGCCAGGAGTCCACATGCCATATATCTCATGGAGGTTTTCATCTTGCACATGTCATTTGGATGTTATTCGTTTTTGCCCCAGCGGAACGACGCGATGGCATTGCCGGGAATATCGTAGGAGAAGTGCCGGCTGCCGTCGTTGACGGTCAGTTTCCGGCTGTCGCTGCCCCGGTTGACGGCCACGAAGGCGTAGGAGCCGTCGGGGTTTTCGAAGGCCATGTACTTTACGTCGGTGATCTCCGTGCCGTTCGTTGCGATGCGCACGGCGCCCGGCTTGATCACCTTCGAGCAGTGAGCCAGGTCGTAGTACTGGCTGTTGCGTTCGATCGAGGCGTAGGAGTAGTCCTTCGACGAGATGTCCACCACCCCGAAGCAGGTCTGGCAGCCGCCCGGACGGTTCGGTGCCCCGTTCTCGTCGAGCATGAAATTCCACAGCGTCACGCCCCGGCCGCCGCGCATCATCGTGCCGAGGAAGATGCTCTCGAACTCCCCGAGCGTATTGCCGGAAAAGCTGTATCCCCACGAACCGATCGACGCCTCGGTAAAATAGATCTCCTTTTGCGGGAAGAGCGTCGAGATGTTGTCCAGTTCGGAGACATTGCCGCCGTAGTTGTGCCAGGCCGAACCGGCAATATACTGCGAAGCCTCTTCGTCACCGTAGAGTTTCCCCACGTAGTTCTCCTGACCCGAGACGTTGTCGTAGTTGTAGTTGTGGTCGTAGCAGAGAAGCTTCGTCTTGAGACCCCGGGCCTGCATCTTCGGGCCGAGCACCTTGATGAAGGCCGCCTGATCCTCCCACGGCATGTAGAGCGACATCGAGTTGCCCTTGTTCAGCGGCTCGTTCTGCACCGTAATCGCATAGATCGGAAAGCCCTCGGCCTCCATCGTCTCGATCCACATCACGAAATACTCGGCATAATCCTCGTAGCAGGCCGGATTGAGCCGTCCGCTCGTCCAGCCGTTGTAGGCGCTTACACCGTCAAGCCCGACCTTCATCCAGCGGGGGCACGACCACGGCGTACCGATGATCTTCACCGCGGGATTGATCGCCAGAATCTCTTTCAGCACCGGGAATACGTCCCGGCGATCGTAGGGATGCACGTCGAAGAAGTCGATCCCCTCCTGGTCGCACCACGTATACTCGCCGAGCGTAAAGTCGCTGCCGCCGATCGAGATGCGCACCATGCTGAAGCCCAAGCCCTCTTCGGGATCGAAACACTCGCGGAGAATCTTTTCACGATCCGCAGCGCTCATTTTCTGCAGGTTGTAACCCGTCGAGCCGGTGATGGCCGGACCGAACCCGGCAATCTCCTGGTAACGCTCCTCGGGCTGGAGCCGGATCTCATAGGGCGACATCGGGTCGTTTTCGCAGTAATCGAGCGGCAGTTGTTTGAAGAGCATGGATTTGTGTCCCGTGGTCACGTAGAGCTCCACGTCCGATGACACCGGAGCCGACGGTCCGCCGGGTTCCGATCCACTGTTGTCCACGGAATCGTTGTTGCAGCACATGAGGCCCAGTACGGCCAAGAAAAGGGATCCGCTAAATATATTCAGTTGTTTCATGACAATGGAAAATTTGAAGGGCCGGTTCAATAACCGGGGTTTTGCGTAAGATTGGAATTGTTGTCGATCTGGGCGGTCGGCACGGGCAACAGAACCGTCTCCGCGGTCATCGGGCGGCGCGCCGGAACATAGGAGTCATACGATGCCGAGCCCGGAACGTTGGCGCCGTCGCACACCTCGGCCGCCTTGCCGAAACGAACCAGGTCGAAGAAGCGGTGTCCCTCGAACGCCAGTTCGAGACGGCGTTCGTGCAGCACCTTGTCACGCAGGTCTTCGACCGACGCAATATCCGTACGTTGGTACTCGGCGAGTTTCGCCCGCTTGCGGATCTTGTTCAGCCAGATCAGGGCGCCGTCGATGTCGTCCTGGAAGGCCAGGGCCTCGGCGTGCAGCAGGTAGATCTCGCCCAGACGCATCAGAATATAACTCGACGCATTGGTCGGACACTTGTGCATGAAGGCATAGTTGTTGCTCGGATAGTAATTGCTCCAGGCGCACTCGTCGTAGATGATCGAGGTATTGTAACGCTCCGTATCGCCTTCGGCCTCGTAAGCGGCGATCAGGTTGCGTGACGGCGTGCACCACTTGGCCCAGGTATAGTCCTTGTCGGGATTATAGGCATCGCGGTGGAACATCATATACACCCAGTTGCCCGAAGTCCGCGTCCAGGTCACCTCGAAAATCGACTCCGACGTATTGCGAACCGCGTCGTTCTCGTCGTAGGCCCACATGTCACCGTAACGATCCGTGAGCTCGTAGTTCAGTTTCTCGACCTCCTCGCAATACTTTGCCACCAGACTGTAATCGCGCACCGGAGGTTCGGCGTAGACGCGGGCCAACATGCCGTAGGCAAAACCCTTGGTGAACAGAAACTTGTCCGCAGGATTCGGATCCGGAGCGTACTCCGTGGCAAATTCGAGATCCGAGAGAATGTTCTTGAAAACCTCGTCGAGCGGCTCGCGCGCCGGGTAGTACATCGGATAAACCTCATCGACATTCTCCGACGTGATGGCGGGCGGAACCTCCTTCACGATCGGAATCTCACCCCACAGGCGCGACATGTTGTACCACATGAAGGCCCGCCAGCACATCGCTTCGGCTTTCCATTGTTTGCGCTCCTCATCGGTCAGACTCGGGTCCTTGATGTCGTCGATGAAGCAGATCACCTGATTGGCCTTGCCGACCTGGTTCATGTAGAAATTCCAGTCCCGGGCGATGTTGGGGTTGCTGCCGTCCATGGAGTTCGACCCGATCTGTGCGAGCTCCAGTCCGGCGGTGCCTCCGTAGGCATTATCGGCCCGCACCTCGGTATAGATCAGGTGGTCGGAGTAACCGCTCTCCTGGATGTTGCTCCGGATGCCGCTGTACAGGGCATCGAGCTGTGCCTTGATATCCTCGCGCGTCTGATACTGCGCCCCGCTGTCGCTGTCGGCGTTCGGATCGCTGTAATTCATCTCGTGATAGCTCATCTCCGGGAACTTGTCCAGCGAGCAGGATACGCCTCCGCTCAAGACGGCCAGCGAAGAGAGCAACAGAATGTATCTTTTCATACTTGCTTGTTTTTATTGGTTAGAAGGTCACGTTCAGGCCGAACACTACGGTCTTCACATTGGGATAGGTTCCCCAGTCGACACCCATGCTCGTCGCCGAGCTGTACTGGCTCACCTCGGGATCGTAGCCCGAATAGTCGGTGAACGTGAAGAAGTTCTGCAACGTCACGTAGGGCTGAATCTTCGAGATGTTCACCTTTTCCAGTTTCGGGGAACGGATGTCGTAGGAGAGCGTGATGTTCTTGATCTTGATGTAGGAGCCGTCCTCGATCCAACGGGTCGAAGTGAGGTTGTTCGTGGCCGAACCGGCACGCGGGATGTCGGTGATCTGCCCCGGGATGCGCCAGCGGCGCAGCACGTCGGTGATCTGATTCCCGCCGCCGTTCATGCCCACCATCTCGATCTTCGAGGCATTGAAGATGTCGTTTCCGTAGGAGCCCGTCAGCAGAATGTTCAGGTTCAGGCCCTTCCACGAGAAGTTGTTGGTCATGCCGAAGGTGAATTTCGGGTTGGCATTGCCGATGTAGCGCTTGTCCTTGTCCGAAGGGGTGAGGGTCGGATTCCCCTCGGCATCCTCGTAGAACATGTTGCCCGTCTCGGGGTCCACGCCCAGCGCCTTGTAACCCCAGAACATCGACAGCGGCTGTCCCGGCGTCATGCGGATGGCGTAGTCCTTGACCGACTCGGAGGTCTGCGTATAGTAGTAGACCTGCTGGAGCTGGAGTTTTTCAAGCCGGTTGCGGTTGAGCGAAAGGTTGAAGTCCGTCGACCACTCGAAACCGCGTTTGACGATGTTGCGGGACGAAACGACCACCTCGAAGCCCTTGTTCGACATCTCACCCTCGTTGCGGTAGATCGACGGGTTGGGCGACGGCAGAGGTACGCTCATGAGCATGTCCTTCGTATATTTGTAGTAGGCGTCGAGGCTTACCGTCAAACGCCCTTTCAGCACCGTGAGGTCGATGCCGACGTTGGTTTGCGTGGTGGTCTCCCAGGTCAGGTCCTCGTTCTTCAGGTTGGAACGCGAGCCGACCGTAGGCGTCGCATCGACATATTTCGAGTCGGTCCAGTCGTAGTAGTTCGTATTGTACTTTTGCAGATAGGCGTAGTCGTCCAGTCCGCTCTGGTTACCGGTCTGGCCCCATCCGGCGCGGATTTTCAGGTCGTCGAGCCACCCGACGTCGGACAGAAACCGCTCGCCCGAAAGACGCCAGGCCGCAGAGAACGACGGGAAATAACCCCAGCGATGCTTGGGAGCCAGTTTCGAGGAGCCGTCGGCCCGGAAGTTCGCCGTGAAGAGATAACGGTCGTCGAAATTATACGACACACGCCCCAGATAGGACATGATGGCCCACTCCGACTTGCTCTGGCTCTGGCCGCGCAGTCCGCCGTTGTTGCCGCCGTTGAGTCCGATGATGGCATTGCCGTAGTCGGCCGAGAAGTGGGTGCGGCTGCCCGAGAGCTCCTCCCAGACGGAGACCGTGGCCGAAGTGCCGGCCATCACCTCCAGGTGGTGACGGCCTCCGAAAACATTCCGGTAAGTGAGAATGTTGTCGTAGATCATGCGCATGTCGTCCGAACGCGTATCCGATGCCGAACCGTGCGTGGTGCGCCCGTACGACGTCTTGATCGGGTCGAGGAACGAGAAGGTGTGCACCCAGCGCCGGTCCATCGTAACCGTCGACTTGAAATCCAGGTTCTTGTGGAATTTCAGCGTGACGTTTCCACTCAAAAGCAGTCGGTCGGTCTGGGTCTTGTTGTTCTCCGTGCGGGCGAGGTTCTCGGCCGGCGTCGTGATGTTGGCGCCGTAGAACTTCGTCCAGTACCAGCCGGGGTTGTCTTCGTCCCAGACTTTCGCATAGGTCGGGGTATTGATGATCGAAAGCACGACGCCGGCCCGGTTCGATCCGGCCCCCGAGATGATCCCGTTGCCCGCATAGCGGGAATAGGTCGTCGAGGCGCCGACCGAGATCCACTTGAAGAGCTCCGATTCGATGCCGGCCTTCACGTTGTAGCGCTGGCTGTAAGCCACCGGAAGCACTCCGGTCTCCTTGTTGTAACCACCGCCGATGTTATAGTTGGTTTTGCCGTTGCCGTTCGATACGGAGAAATGGTAGTTCTGGTTGACGCCCGTCTAATAGGTCTCGTCGAACCAGTCGGTCTCATCCTTCAAATCGGTCGGAAGGCCTTTTACGGCTCCGGTCTCCTCCATCAGCTCACGATACTGCTGGTAGTTGAGCACGTCATAGGTCTTCGCCACGTGCGAAATACCAATCATCGAAGTAACATTGATCTGCGGTTTGTTGGCGCCATGCCCCTGCTTGGTGGTGATGAGCACGACACCGTTGGCGGCCCGGGAGCCGTAGATAGCGGCCGACGAGGCGTCCTTGAGCACCTGGATGGTCTCGATATCGTTGGGCGAGAGGTATTCGATGGCATAGTTGCCCTCGCCGACCGGGACGCCGTCGACGACGTAGAGCGGGTCGTTGCTCGACGAGATGGACGACGCTCCGCGCACCCGGACGATCATGCCCGAACCGGGCTGGCCGTTGGGCTGGACGACCTGCACACCGGCCGCCTTGCCCTGAAGTGCGGCCGACGCCGAGGTGATCGGCCGCGTATCCAGATCCTTCGTCGAGACGATCGAGACGGCCGTAGTCAGATCCTTCTGTTTCACCGAACCGTAACCGATTGCCACAACGGCGTCAAGTGAAATAGCATCCTCTTTCAGCGTTACATCCAACCGGGTCTGCCCCTTGCCGACGGTAAATTCCTGCGGAGTATATCCGATCGACTGGAAAACCAGCACGGGATTCGTACCCCGTAATGAAATGGAATAGCTGCCATCCGTATTGGAGGAGGTTCCGTTGGTCGTTCCCTTTTCGATCACGGTGACACCGACGAGCGGATTCCCGTTCTGGTCCCGGATCACGCCCTTCATGACCGGCGTTTGGGCATACGCGCCGAGTGTCACGCACAGCAGCATGAGCACCAGCATCTTCACCAAGCCCCGACCGCACTTTGGGTAAAATCTTGCCATAAGTAAGTTCATTAAATTAAATTTAGGTTTTCTCTCGGGTGAAGGACACCGCGCGTCAGTCGCTCCGCCCGGATCAAAAATAGCAAGGCCGGATCGCTTCCGGAAACCGATATAACCGAATTGTAAACACCGTATTTTGATTTTACACTGATTATAAACACGTTAATCACGTCGCACGCCCCTGGATTTGTAAATTCAAATAAATTAAAAACCCCTCCACAGCGCATTGTACGCCATCTTGAAGATAGCTAAATTTTTATTATTACGAACTTTTTGCGTTATCTTTGTAAAAAGACCCTAACCTGCCGCAAGATGAAAAGAATCCTCATCACGCCATGCCTTCTGCTCCTCTCGGTGAGCCTTTACGCCCAATCGTTGAGTGAAATTCTGAAATCGGAGATCGCCAACGTGGATGAAAAGCTGAAGCAACGCAGCGAATACATCGCCCAAAAGGAAGAACGGCTCCGCACATTGAAACAGATGTTGTCCCGATCCGACATGAACGACCGTCGCCGGTATGACATCAACAAGGAGCTTGCGGCGGAATACCGTCCTTACCAGTTCGATTCGGCGATCGTCTACCAGAAACACAACATCGAGGTGGCCCGGCGGTTGGGCGATTGGGACCTGCGCAACGACAGTTACCTGAATCTGGCCTATCTCTATTGCATTTCGGGGCTCTATTTCGAAGCCCACAACGCTCTGGTCCACGAAATCGACTCCGCCCTGCTGAATCGCAAACAGCTCGAAAACTACTACCTGGCCCAGCGGAAACTCAACGATGAACTCTCGCTCTACTCGCTGGACGACGAAATCCGACACATTGCATCCCGCCGGCGCGACTTCTACCGTCGGAAACTGTTGGAGACGATGGAACAGGGATCCGACATCCGGCTGGAATTCGAGGCTGCCTCGGCCATCCAGCAGCAGGATTACAACCGGGCCGAGAAGATCGCGCTGATGCGCCTGCGGAACCATACGCCGTCGGACCACGACTACGCCAAGGCGGCCTATCAATTGGCTTTGATCGCCCAACTGCAGGGCAATACGGAGAAGATGATGATCTGGCAGGCCCGTTCGGCCTGTACGGACATCGAGCTGGCCGTCCGGGACAACATCTCGCTCAATGAACTGGCTCACAATCTGCTGATCCATTACGGCGATGCCGAACGCTCGATGCGTTACATGCGGATCGTCATGGACGACACGCGTTTCTTCAATTCCCGGTTGCGGCCGTGGCAGGATGCGAATGCCCTGGCCGACATCGAACAGGCCTACAACCGCCACAAAAGCCGGTTGGAACGGCTCAACCGGATCGTGACGGGCTTGGTCATCGCCATCGTGATCATTCTTTCGGGGGTGGTCGTCTATATCACCCGCCAGCGGAACCGGCTGATTGCCGTCAGAGCCGCCTTGCAACAGTCCAATTCGGATCTGCACGTCTCGAATTCGCGGCTCGAACAGATCAACAGCCAGTTGAAGGAGGTCAACAAGAAACTGATCGATTCGGATCGGGTCAAGGAGGAGTATATCGGCACGTTCCTGATGATCTGTTCGGAACACATCGACCAGATCACCGAAATGCGTCGACACGTAAAACGGCAGTTGCGGGACGGCAAAATAGAGGAGTTGCGACGCGAGTACAACAGCACGGAAGGCCAGCAGGCGGCCCTTTCGGAGTTTTACAATCTGTTCGACACGACGTTCCTGAATCTCTATCCGACCTTTGTGGAGGAGTTCAATGCCCTGCTGGAAGAGGAGGCGCGGATCGTTCCGCGGAAGGGTGAACTGTTGACGACCGAGTTGCGCATCTACGCCCTGATCCGCCTCGGGATCTCGGATTCGACCAAAATCTCGACATTCCTGCGCTACTCGATGAGTACGATCTACAACTACCGGTCGAAGATCCGGAACCGGGCCCGATGCGACCGCAACGAGTTCGAAGACCGGGTGCGCAACATTGCCATCACCCGGTAAAATAGCATCAGAAAGATGGGGCCAGGCCCTTTTCCGGGAACCCTGAGATGACCGATGACAGCGGTTTGAAAAATACGACCTACCCGATCTGCAGGGTGAAAGTTACCCGCCGGTCGGTGTTGCAGCTCAGACGCAGCGAACCGCCGTGCAGTTGCATGATCCGCCGCGAAAGACTCAGCCCGATGCCCGAACCGTCGGGCTTCGTCGTATAGAAGGGGGTAAAGATATTCTCGGCAACTTCCGCCGGAATCGCTCCGCCGTTGTTGCTGAAATCGATCACGACATGCTCGGCCGCATCGATCCGCGAGCGGATTTCGATCTCGCCGTCGGGGCGCCCGGCAATCGCCTCGCGGGCATTCTTCAACAGATTGACGGCCACCTGTCCCAATTGGGTTTTGTCGGCATAGATCATCGTGTCGGCCGGGGCGATGTCGACATGAATCCGCAAATCGTCTTCCGCCGCCGTCAGCACCACGGCCTGCCGGATCAACTCGCGCACCTCGAAGGGTTCACGTTGCGGTGCCGGAATCCGCGTGAAGCGCCGATAACCGTCGACGAAGGTCACCAGGCGGCGGCTCGTCGCGGAGATGGTCTCCAGCCCGCGTTTGACATCGGAGTCCAGCGGCCGGTCGATCTGCAGCAATGTGTCGCTGAGCGAGGTGACCGGCGCCAGCGAATTCATGATCTCGTGGGTCAGGATCCGCGAGAGCTTGCTCCACGATTCGACCTGGATCTCGCTTACCTCGCTGTTGATGTCGCTCACGGAGATAACCCGTCGGTGGCGATCTTCGAGCGTGATCTCCGCACACCCCAGCGTCAGGGCCATCTCGCCCGTCTCGGTCGTACACGAAACACGGAGCTTCTCCCCGGGGCGGATGGCGGCCAGCGCCCGCGCAACCTCCGGAGCCGAACTCTCCAGTTGTCGGATGTGGGTCAACTGCGGAAGAGCAAAGATGCGCAGCGCCTCGCTGTTGGCCTGGTAGACGCTGCCGGTGTCGTTGACGGTGATCAGGCCCGTCTGGGCGCTCTCCATGATGAGCTGGTAGTAACGCTCGCGTTCCTCGGCCCGCAGTTTGGTCCGTGAAAGGATCTCCTTGATGCGGTTAAGCGCCGCGTTAAGCATGGTATTGTCGACTTTTGAGGGGTCCTCGTTAAAGCGGAACGTGAGGTCGTCGTTCTCGATGGCATTGAACATGAAGGTGACGCGCCGCACCGAGTCGCCGTAGCAGCGTAGAATCCGATAAAGAGCCAGCGCCATGAGCGGTACGCTGACCAGCAGCAGCGGGTAGAGCCGTTGCGCCACGAACCATCCGCTGCCGAGAGCTGCGGCGGCCAACAACCCCGCATGGGTGATTATGGGGCCGTATGCAATGCCTTTGGGGAGTTTCATAATCCGTAGCGTTTGATCTTGTTGTAGAGGGTCTGGCGTGTGATGCCCAACTGACGGGCCACTTCAGTCATGTTGCCGTTGCAGCGGGACATGGCCTGCGCAATCATCGAGCGTTCCATCTCGTCGAGGGTTGTAACGCCGATTTCGGGCGTCGGGGCCGAAGCCGGGCGCAGCAGCAGGGTCGACGGGGTGATGACAGAGCCGTCGCAGAGAATGACAGCCTTCTCAATCGTATGCTGCAGTTCGCGGATGTTGCCCGCCCAGGGGTACTCCTGCATCTCGCGGAGGGCTTCCGAATCGAACCCTTCGATCGGCTTGCCGTACTTCGCGGCATAGCGGCGCAGGAAACCTTCCGCCAGCGGGAGGATGTCCTCGCGGCGCTGGCGCAGCGGCGGCAGGTCGATATGGATCGTATTGATGCGGTACAGGAGGTCTTCGCGGAACTCTCCCCGACTCACCATGCCGTAAAGGTCCCGGTTCGTAGCCGAGACGAGGCGGATGTCGACCACGACCGGGGCGTTGCTTCCCACGCGGAAGATGCGGCCGCTCTGGAGTGCCGTGAGCAGTTTCGACTGCAGATGCGGCGGGAGGTTGCCGATTTCGTCGAGGAAGAGCGTGCCGTGGTCGGCCACTTCGAACTTGCCGGCACGGTCGGTGCGGGCGTCGGTGAAGGCCCCCTTGACGTGGCCGAAGAGCTCGCTCTCGAAGAGCGTCTCGGGCAGGGCTCCCATGTCGACGGGAACCATCAGTTCGCCGCGGCGAGCCGAACGGTTGTGGATCTCGCGGGCGAGCATCTCCTTGCCGGTACCGTTCTCGCCCGTGATGAGGATGTTGGCGTCGGTAGCGGCCACCTTCCCGACCAGTTCGCGGATGCGCATCATGGCCGGGCTCGTGCCCCAGAACATCGGCTCCTCGTGGGTCAGTTCGCGTTTGATCTCCTTCAATTGCTTCACCTCGCGCTGTGAGCGCGCCAGGTTGTAGGCGTTGCGCAGGGCGGCGACCAGGCGGTCGTTGTCCCACGGCTTGACCACGAAGTCCACGGCGCCGTCGCGCATGGCCCGTACCGCCAGATCGATATCGGCGTAAGCGGTGAAGAGCACCACCTTGATCTCGGGATAGTTGCGGTGAATCTCCTGCAGCCAGTAGAAGCCCTCGTTGCCGGTGTTGATCCCGGCCGAGAAGTTCATGTCGAGCAGGATGACGTCGACAGGTTCGCGGCGCAGCATCGTGAGGAGCTGGTTGGGCGACGGAAGGGTCAGCACGCTCGCGAAATAGTTGTCCATGAGCAGTTGGACGGCGGACAGGATGCTGCGATTGTCGTCGACGACCAACAGGGTTCCCTCTTTTTCTTTGGCCATGTGTTTCGGATTTTGGCGGGAGTCAGCCGGAAACTCGTTACCGGGCGGCATACGGGTTTCAGGCAGGGCGACTCGGGGTTTCGGCGGGATAAAAATAGTGTTTTCGAAGGGAAAATGGTGCCGGCCTGTCCAGATTTTTTACGAGGGTGTAAAAAAAATTTACATCCAAACCTTTGCATACGGGTCACTTCCTGCTGATTACCAATTGCTTGTTTGTTTTGGCACGGCATTGGCACTGCTGGAGGGTGCCTTGATAAAAAGTCCAAAATACGCATGAAACAAATGGTTTTGAATCTTGGAGTGTCTATTTTCTGGACACTTTTTCAGATATCCCTCCAGGCTGCGCCTCCCGTCGAATCGGAAGTTACGGCCGATTCGGCAACCCTTTCCGTGGAAATTCCCGATTCCGCGGCAGGAGATCCGGCGCCCGAGCCGCCCGCCCCGCTGTCGCTTGAGGCGTGTATGCAGTATGCCGTCGAACACAGCCCCGCCGTTCGCCGGCAGGACTATACGAACCGCAACTACCGGCAGGATTACATCGAGTCGGTCGCTGCGCTGGTCCCCTCGGTGAGCGGATCGGTCGGCGCCTCGACCAGCTTCGGCCGTTCGGTCGACCCCGAGACCAACACCTATACCGATGTCTCGAACTTCGACAACTCCTACTCCGTTTCGGGGCAAATCCCCGTTTTTGTCGGGCTGACCGGCATCAACACGGTGCGCGCCGCCCGCGTCATGCGGATGCAAGGGGTCGAGGAGCTGCAGTTGGCCCGCGACGAGATTGCCCTGAAGACCATGCAGGCCTATTTCGACGTGGTCTACTACACCGAGAGCGTGCGGCTGGCCCGCGAACAGCTCGAAACCAGCACGGCCGAGTTGGCAAAGAGCCGCAAACTCTTTGAACTGGGGCTGAAGAGTGCCGCCGACGTGGCGGAGGTCGAGTCACAACAGGCGTCGGACGACTACCTCCTGACACAGCAGGAGAACAACCTCGCGCTGGCCGAAATTGCGCTGGCCGAGGCGATGAACTACCCGGCCGACCGGCCGCTGAGGGTCGATACGGCACTGGAAATCGAGACGCCGGCCGGCGTTGCACCCTTCCGTGAGGTACTCGACAACGCGCTGGAGAACAATCCCAAGGCCGTGGCGGCGCAGCACGACGTGCGCCACTCGCGGCTGCAGTTCTCCATCGCCCGGGGCAATCTCTATCCGTCGCTCTACGTCGGGGGCGGCTACTCGACCAATTTCTTCATGAATCTCGACGACCGGTCGCTCTACCCCACCTTTTCCAACCAGTTCCGCGACAACCGCGGCTTCTATGTCTCGGCCCAGTTGTCGATCCCGATCTTCGGGGGGCTCGCACGCCGCACCTCGGTGAATCGCGCCCGCAACAACTGGCGCATCGCCGAGCAGAACCGCACGGAGACGCTTCGCACCCTGCAGAGCGAAGTGGCGCAGGCCTACCAGCAGATGCTGGGCTACGGCAAGGAGTTCGTGCAGGCCTCGAAGAAGAGCGACGCCGCACGGCTGGCCTACGAGGCCGTCTCGGGCAAGTACGAACGCGGCATGGTCTCGGCCCTCGACCTGCAGACGGCGGCCGACAAGCTGCTCCAGGCCCGTTCGGAGCGGCTGCGCGCCCGGCTGCAATACATCCTCAAAGTGCGGCTCGTGGCCTATTACAACGGCGAGCCGCTGATTCGATAAACCCCGACAAAACAACACAACCATGGATATTCGCATTGAAAAGAAAAAAGGCCTGCGGGCCCTCTTCACCCGGCGGGGCATTCCCTACCTCGCGGGGGCTATTTTCCTGCTGCTGGTCGTGTGGCTGCTCGTGCGCGACCACTCCTCGACGCTGCGCATCGACGCCCGGACGATCTCCGTCGGCGAGGTCGTGCGCGGGGAGTTCAACGACTACATCCGCGTCACGGGGCAGGTTCAGCCCATCACGACCGTACAGTTGAGTCCCCTTGAGGCGGGCATCGTCGAGCGGCTCGTTGTCGAGGAGGGCGCCTCGGTCCGCAAGGGCGACGTGCTCGTGGAGCTGAGCAACACGTCGCTGACGCTCGAGATCCTGAACAGCGAGGCCGAGCTGGCCGAGAAGCAGAACATCCTGCGCAACACGCTCATCTCGATGGAGCAGGAGAAGCTCGACCTGCGGCTCGACAAGGTGCAGCTCGACCTCGACGTCGAGCGCAAGCGCCGCACCTGGCAGCAGAACGAGGAGCTCTACCGCAGCAACCTCATAGCCCGCGAGGAGTGGCTCCAGTCGAAGGAGGACTACGAGCTGGCCGCCAAGAAGCGCGAGCTGAACATCGAGCGGCAGGTGCAGGATTCGCTCTACCGCACGGTGCAGATCGAGCAGATGGAGGACAACCTCGCCAACATGAAGCGCAACATGCAGCTCATCCGCCAGCGTATCGACAACCTGCAGGTCAAGTCGCCGATCGACGGTGAGGTGGGTCTGCTGGACGTCGTGCTGGGTCAGTCGGTCTCCTCGGGACAGAAGATCGGCCAGGTGAACGACCTGTCGGACTACAAGGTCGAGGCGCAGATCGACGAGAGCTACATCGACCGCGTGCGGGCGGGGCTCGACGCCACCTTCGAGCGGCAGGACACCTCCTTCACGATGCGTCTGAGGAAGGTCTACCCCGAGGTGCGCAACGGGCAGTTCCGCGCCGACTTCACCTTCGCGGGGGCCCATCCGCGCAACATCCGCAGCGGCCAGACCTACTACCTCCATCTCGAACTGGGCCAGCCGACCGATGCGGTGATCATCCCCCGCGGGTCGTTCTACCAGTCGACGGGCGGCGCATGGATCTACGTTCTCGCGCCCGAGGGCGACCGGGCCTACAAGCGGCAGATCCGCATCGGGCGCCAGAACCCACAGTATTACGAGGTGCTCGAAGGGTTGGAGCCGGGCGAGCGCGTCATCGTCTCGGGCTACGAAAACTACGGCGCCAACGACGTGTTGATTCTCAACAAGTAGAGATATGAAAATCGCTTTCCATAACTTTCTCACGACGCTGCGGCGCTACAAGGCCTCGTCGCTGCTCAACGTCATCGGGCTGACACTCGCCTTCACGGCCTTCTACGTCATCATGGTGCAGGTGCGCTGGGAGTTGACCTTCAACCGCGCCATTCCCGATGCCGGCCGCATCTACCTCATCGCGCCCCTCTCGCCGTTCGACGAGACGGGGCACTCGATCACCTCGCCGCGCCCCGAAGGCGAACAGGTCATCGCTCAGTCGCCGGAGATCGAAGCCGGAGGCTGCATCCGGATCTGGAACTGGGAACAACCCGTATGGGTGCGTCGGGGCGGCGACCTGCTCCGTCTTCAGGGGTCGTTCAACGAGGTATCGGCCGGCTTTATCGAAGCCATGGGGCTGCAGACCCTCGAAGGGGACCTGAAGGCTCTCAAACAACCCAACAGCGTAGCCCTGTCACGCGCACAGTCCGAGCGGCTCGGGCTGCGGGTCGGCGACGTCCTTTGGTTCGGCGACGAGGAGAACCGTCGTCCCGAAGTGCAGAAGGAGGTCGTAGCCGTCTACGAAGATTTCCCGGCGAACAGCACCTTTGCCGACGTCGTCGGACTGCAGGATGTCGGCGATCAGGATCTCGACTCTCCGAACAACTGGAACGACTGCTATTTCGTCCGTCTGCAACCCGCGGCCGATCCCGAGGCGGTAGCCCGCCGCTGGTCCGAATTCCACCTCACGATCTACCACGACTACCTCGAACGCATGGCTGCGGTCTGGAACGAGGAGATCAGCGAGGAGGAGATGAACGACCCGCGCGCCTGTACGCTGATCCCGCTCGACGAGCTCTATTTCGACCGTCGGATTGCCGGGGATACGGAGGACTTCCCGATCGGCTCGGCCACGCTGACCTACTCGCTGCTGAGCGTCGCGGTGCTCATCATCCTGATCGCCCTGATCAACTTCGTCAACTTCTTCTTCGCCCTGCTGCCCGTGCGGCTGCGGTCGGTCAACATTCTCAAGGTCTTCGGAGCTCCGAGCGCGTCGCTGCGCTTCAGTTTCCTCTTCGAAGCCTTCGGCTTCATGCTCCTGGCACAGCTCTGCGCCTGGTATGTCTCCATCGCACTGAAGGGCACCGAATTCGCCTCGTATGTCAGCAGTTCGCTCGCGCTGAGCGACAACCTTCCCGTGCTGGGTATCTCGCTCGGAGTCTCGCTGGTTGCAGCGCTCGTCGCCGGAAGTTTCCCGGCGTGGTACATCACCTCGTTCAACCCCGCGATGGCCGCCAAGGGGTCGTTCGTCGGTTCGACGGCCGGGCGCCGTTTTCGGTTCGTGCTCCTCGGCGTGCAGTTCATCGTCTCCATCGGGCTGATCACCTTCTCGATCTGCACGCTCCTGCAACAGCGTTACGTGCGCCGTTTCGACCTGGGTTTCGACCACGAGCGGATTCTTGCTTTCGATTTCCCCTCGTCGAAACTCACCAATCCCGATTCGTTCGATACCTTCGCCTCCTCGCTGCAGACCGATCCGCAGATCGTCGGCGTCACGGCCTCCGGGAACCGCTTCGTGGCCGAGGCCATTTCGGTCTTCGGACGCAAGATCAACGACGAAGAGGTCGGGATTCACGTCCGCTTCGTCCGCAGCAACTTCCTCGACGTGCTGGGCATCCCGGTGGTGGCCGGGGAGGGCTTCCGACCCGAACACGACCGGGACTCGACGGCGCGTTTCATCGTCAACGACCTGCTTGCCCGAAAAGGGCTCAAAGTCGGCGGCAAACTGGACGAGGGCACAGTCATCGGCATCTGCCCCGACTTCCACTACCGCCCGCTGCAATATTCCACCGAGCCGTTCGCCTTCGTCGCGGGAACCTACTGGCGCAACCGCATGTCGCACTTCTACGTACGTCTGGCTGCAGGTGCCGATTTGGATGCCGTCTGCGAAGGGATTCGGACGAAAGCCCGACAGTTCGACCCCGACAGCGAGGCGGTCGGCATCCGCTTCATGGACGAGGAGATCAATGTCCAGTACGCCCGCGAGCGGCGCATTACGACCATCGTGGGGCTCTTTACGATACTGGCCGTTGCCATCGCCCTGATGGGCGTCTTCGGCATCGTGCTCTTCGAGACGCAGCACCGGCGTCGTGAGGTGGCCATCCGCAAGGTCATGGGCGCCACGACCGCCGAGATTCTCCGCCTCTTCAACCGCCGTTACGTTACGCTGGTTACGGTCTGCTTCATCCTGGCAGCACCGGTCGGTTACGGACTTGTCGACCGCTGGCTCGCGTCGTTTGCCTACCGCGTGCCGATCCGCTGGTGGATATTCGCCGCGGCCTTTGCCGTGGTGCTGGCCGTCACGGTCGCCACGGTGACCTTCTGCTCGTGGCGCACGGCCAACGAGAACCCTGCCGACTCCGTGAAATCCGAATAATTAACGCTGAAATACACATCCATGAAAATCGCACTGCGAAACTTTCTGACCACGCTGCGGCGCTACAAGGCCTCGTCGCTGCTCAACATCATCGGTCTGACACTGGCCTTTACGGCCTGCTACATCATCTTGGTACAGGTTCGCTGGGAGATGACCTACAACCGGACGCTGGGCAGTTCGGAGCGCATCTATCTGATCGAAACTACCGACTGGTATACTCCGGGCAGGTGGCAGGCATGGATCAGCCGTCCTTTGGCCGAGCGGCTCATCGCATCGACCTCCGCCATCGAGGCCGGCGGCTGCACCTGGAGCGGCTTCGGCTCCACCGTCGTACTGCGCGAGAACGCCTCGAAGATGGGTTACGATCGCTTCAATATCTACGCGGGAAACATCTCGCTGTCGTTGCTCGATGTCTTCGACTTCAAGTCTGTGGCGGGCGACGTCCACGACCTGAAACGCGCACGGAGCGTCATCATCTCGCGCAGCACGGCTGAACGGTTGGGTGTCGGCATCGGCGACATGATCTGGGGAAACACCGACCAGCCTTCGGCCGAGAATGCCTGCGAGGTAGTGGCTGTCTTCGAGGATTTCCCCCAAAACTCGCTGCTCGCCGGCTGCCAGATGGCCATGGACTTAGGAGACCGGTGTCTCGAAGATCCTACGGAATGGAGCTACAACTACTTTGTCCGGCTTCATCCGGGAGCCGATCCTCAAACAATTGCCGATGAGTGGGAAAAATTCTTCATTGAGATGAATCCCAGCGCGGTGAACAAGGATGGACACCTCGACACAGACCCGGTCCGGCTGTCGTGTATCCGCGACCTCTACTTCGAGGAGGACGGCCGCGTGCCGTGCGTACAGGGTTCGCTTGTGACGACCTACACGCTGCTGGGCATCGCCCTGCTGGTCATCGCACTGGCCTTTATCAATTTCGTCAACTTCTTCTTCGCGCTGGTGCCCGTCCGCATCCGCACGGTCAACACCTTCAAGGTCTTCGGCGCCCCGAACACCTCGCTGCGTTTCAGTTTTGTCTTTGAAGCCGTGGGACTGGTCCTTATCGCCCTGCTGCTGGCCTGGTACCTGGCCTTCGCTATCCAGAGCACCGAACTGGCCAGCTACATCTCCGCGCCGTTGAACCTGGCGCGAAACCTTCCGATCGTCGGAATCCTGCTCGTCATAGCAGTAGTCATGGCACTCGTAGCGAGCCTCTATCCGGCATGGTACATCACCTCATTCCCGCCGGCCATGGTGGTCAAGGGCTCCTTCTCGGGAACCGCAGGCGGCCGACGGCTGCGCACGCTGCTGCTGGGCTTCCAGTTCACCATCTCGCTGGGACTGATCATCGCCACGGGGTTCATCCTCCTGCAGCACAACTTCCTGCTGCGGCAGGATATGGGCTTCGACCGCCGCAACCTAATGACCGTACAGCTCTCCGAAAAGGCTGCCCTGGGTTACGACGACCTGCGTGACCGGTTGCTGACCGATCCGCGTGTAGTCGACGTTACGGGAGCCGAAGGCCGTTTGGTAAGCATCAACCGCATGTCCTGGGGACGTCGGTACAAAGATAGGCCAATCAGTGTACAAGCCTATATCGTCCGCTGGAACTTCCTCCGCGTGATGGGTATTCCCATTACGGACGGCCGCGATTTTCTCGAATCGGACGAGCACAAGGAGAGCGGTATGCTGATCAGCAACGAGGCCGCCCGGCGCGAATACGAATTTGAACTCAATGACGAAGTAGGCGGTTTCTGCGATACCGATCCGCTCGTGGGTGTCTGTGCCGACTTCAACTTCCGGCCGATGCAATACGACATCATACCCTTCGTCTTCTACGTCATTCCCGAGGAGATGTCGCGCGACAACGGCGGCCGCGCATCGCGGGTACTCTACCTGCGCTACCGCCCCGAGGCCAACGTGGAGGGTGTGGCCGACTTCCTGCGGCAATGCATCGCCGAGACGGACCCGCACCTGACGCCCGGCGAAATCCAGATCCGCACCTTCGAGGAGGAACTGGGTGAGCAGTATATCAAGGAGCGGCGGCTGGCGACCGTTGTGGGGCTCTTCACGCTGCTCTCGGTGGTCATCGCCCTGATGGGCGTCTTCGGCATCGTCCTTTTCGAGACACAGCACCGCCGCCGCGAGGTGGCCGTGCGCAAGGTCATGGGCGCCACGACGACGGAGATTCTCCGGCTCTTCAACCGTCACTACATCCGGCTGGTCGTTGTCAGCTTTGTGATCGCCGTGCCGTTGAGCCTCTGGATCGTTCACCGCTGGCTCGCGTCGTTCGCCTACCGCGTGCCGATCCACGGGTGGGTCTTCGCCGCGGCCTTCGTCGCCGTACTGCTCGTGACGATCGGGACCGTCACCTTCTGCTCGTGGCGCACGGCCAACGAGAACCCCGCCGACTCCGTGAAATCCGAATAATCGAAACACAAAACAAAATAGCAAACTTCAAAAAACATCTGTCATGTCCATGTTGAAAGTTGAAAATCTCCGCAAGATTTTCCGCACCGAAGAGATCGAAACCATCGCCCTGAACGGCGTGTCGTTCGACGTAAACGAAGGCGAATTCGTCGCCATCATGGGCCCCTCGGGCTGCGGCAAGTCTACGCTGCTCAACATCCTGGGGCTGCTGGACAACCCCACCTCGGGAAGTTACCGGCTGCTCGACCGCGAAGTGGCCACACTCCGCGAAAAGGAGCGCACGGCCTTCCGAAAGGGCAATATCGGCTTCGTCTTCCAGTCGTTCAACCTCATCGACGAACTGAACGTCTTCGAGAACGTCGAACTGCCGTTGATCTACCTGCGCGTAAAGGCCTCGGAGCGCAAGCGCCGCGTGAACGAGATCCTCGCCCGCATGAACATCTCGCACCGCGCCGAACACTTCCCGCAGCAGCTCTCCGGCGGCCAGCAGCAGCGTGTAGCCATCGCCCGCGCCGTGGTGGCCAACCCGAAGCTGATCCTCGCCGACGAGCCCACCGGAAACCTCGACTCGAAGAACGGCCGCGAGGTGATGGAACTTCTCTCGGAACTGAACCGTGAAGGGACGACCGTTATCATGGTAACCCACTCGCAGTACGACTCGACCTTCGCCCACCGCGTGCTGCATCTGTTCGACGGCGAGTTGGTCAAAGACCTCACCAACCGCATGTAATTTCCACCACGAAACGCCCCGTCTTGATCAAGGCGGGGCGTTTTTCATGCTTCTGAGGGCCGGCAAAACCGATTATGCGTCTCTTTCAAACGTTGCGGGGCGAAGGAGGTAAATCCTTCGCCCCGCAAGCATTCAGCAATCAGCGTCGATTCAGCGCGTGTGCAACGTCAGGTCCGTGCGGAGCCGCTTGCCTTGCGGTTCCCCGGCAAGTTCGGATACCCGGCTGGATACCGCGCGCACCGGAGCAACCACCGAAGGCTGCGACGAAAAATCCGCCAGGAACGTATCGAAACGGTATCCGTCGATCTCAACGGTCCGTCTCGCTGAAGAGAGCGCATCGGCCGACGCGGATTGTGGAGCCATCTGCAACGGAACCATGCTGACGGCCCCATAGGTCCGCGAACCTACATATTCCCGCAAATAGGTCGAACTGTTGGCTTCGGGAGAGCTGAAGAGCAGGAACAGATAGCTGTTCACTTTCTCCGTCGCATAGGGGCTGGCCGCCCAGTGAAGCTCGTCTCCGATGTATCCGATAGCCATGCTGTTGCCGCCCCAATAGAGTGACAGGCCGTCGGAGAAGCCGAGAACCGCATAGTTCGATCCATACATGCCGGCCGACTGCGGTTCGACGATAATCATGTGCAGATCACTGTCGTAGTATCCCCGGATCTCGGGTGCATAGTCCCGCATGTTGCTCATACCCGTAATCAGGACGTCTCGTTCATTCAGACGGGTAATGTCCACACGATAGTCGGCCTCGCTGCTGTTGCTGCCTGCCGATACGTTTGCCGTGGCCAGGAAGGCCCCCAGGAAATCATTCATCTCCTTCGTACGGTCGAAATCCTCGGCAAAATAGCCCTTCGTCGAGGCGTTCTTCATGACGAACGTTGTATCTCCGAACGAGTTGGAGAGCAGAACGGCAAGAATGAAATCCGTACCCTCGTCGAGTGATGAGAACACCGTGCTCATACCCGTCTCGGAGTTGAGCAAGGCGATGGCGTCCTCATTCAGCACGTTGCCCTGCATGGCGGCAAGCTCTTCCAGCGAAATACCCGTATTCTCGACATAGTAATCGGCATAGGCCGCATTCATGCAGAGATAGCGAGCCGAAGCCACACCTGAAGTCTTCATGCGCCAGGCAATCGTATTGTAGGGAGAATAGCCCGAAGTGGCTGACGGTTCGGTGAATTCGAACTCAAGAACCCGGGGTGCATACTCCTCATTGGGATCGCAGGTGAAGCGCAGCGTATAGAGATCTCGCGGATTCTCATCCTCGTCATAGGCCAAAGCCACTGCCGTGTAGTTGCCCTTCGGTACGTTCCAGATCGACTGGTCGGCTTCGTAGAGTGTGACTACCGGAGTTACGGTCTGAGCCTCGCCGGCGATAAGCTGCTGACGCAACTGCTCCTGCTGCAGCACGTTGCCCGTCAGGTCGCCGGCAACCACCGCAGCCTGGAAGAATTTCGTGTATTCGTTCGGCGTAAAGCTGAGCTGCGGAGCCTTGAAGCCCGTCGTGGTGGTCTGGATACCGTCGAAGGCAATATCCACAACGGGAGTCGTGTCCGGATCGCTGTCGAAGACGAGTGTCTCTTCACCCATGGCGAAATAACCCGCCGATACGTAGTAGATCAGGTAGAACGAGAAGGTGTCCTTGCCATCAAAGGTACAGGGATAGGAGGCATAGGCACTGTCGTCGCCCGTATAAACCGCCATGTCAGCCACAAAGACATACTCGTTGTAGTTCGAGTTGAAATAGCCGATCGTCTGAGCCGGAACGGTACACGTATTGTCCTCGTTGAGAATGAAGCGGAAGGTGACGCCGCTGGCCCAGTCCTTGAGCCGGTAGATGTTCGTACCGACGGCTTTCTCGACCTCCAGGCCGCTGTCTCGGCCCGTATAGAAGAGGTTGTAATGATAGGTGGCCAACTGCTGTACCTCCTCACCGGCGGCATTGGTCCGGTAGAAGGGTTCCCATTCGAGAATGAACGATGCGGAGAGGTTCACCTTGTCGACGTACTGCGAAATCTGAGCCGATCCGCTTTCGATATCCGATTCGCGGGAGGCAATATAGATCGTAGTCTTGAAGGTCGAACCCGCCGTACCCGAAGCCATATCCACCTCTACGGGGATCGTAACGGAGTGCGATCCATCGGGGATGGTAACCGTCTCGGGGACCTTGAACAGCGAACTGTTGTCGCCCTTGTTGGCCAGGACCACCTCATAGGAGCCCTTGTCGCCCGTGCGGGCAATCTCGACTTCGATCACACCGGTCTGCGTATCCTGCGAAAACTCCTTTTCGATCGAAGACTGGATGAAATGGATCTCTTTCGCATCGGCTCCGTTGGGTGTATAGTAAGCTCCCTCCTGCGTCTGGCTGCAGGCCGTGGCGAGGAGCAGGAGTACCGCACTGAGATATTTCGATCTGTTTTTCATAATGTCCAAAGCTATTTATCGAAAATTATACTGCGAATGATCACGGATTCTGATCCTCTTCGTTGATGTTCGGATTGGCATCGATCTCGTCCTGCGGGATGGTCATCACCCAGTCGTACGTATCCGGACGGGTCAGGTCCACACCCCGGCGGCTCATCGTCGAAAGGCACTCCTCCGAGAAACCGTCCTCGCTGCGGCGGTCGATACCCTGCCCCAGACGGCGCACGTCGAACAGACGTCCGTATTCGCCCCACAACTCGATGCGCCGCTGGGTGAGAATATTCTCCAGCAGCGATCCCGTCCAGGTCGTCGTCGTGCTTCCGAGCATCGTGCCGCTGTAGTTCGCCGCATTGTACTGCGGGTCGCGCTCGGCCATGACGAGGTTCATCAACCGACGGGCCTCGGCTGCGTCGTCGCGGCGGAGAGCAGCCTCGGCTGCCGTGAAGTACATCTCCTCGACCCGCATGTAGAGATAGTCGCCCAGATAGGAGGCCAGGTTGCTGAACGAGAACTTCTTCCCGATATAGGGAGACTCCTTGTCGTTGGGATCCCACCAGTTGCGGCGGATATCCGTCGAGCTGATCCGGTTGTATAGCTGGCTGTTGATGAGTTTCGGCGAAGCCTCGGCATAGGCGCCCTGCTGGTTGTCCATATGGGAGAAGAAGCTGGCGTAGGCGCCCGACTGATCGGCCGTCTGGATCCCGGCCCCCCACATGACATTCTGTTTGTCGAGGGCGTTCATGCCGCTCATCAGGTCGCTCTCCGTTCCAATCACGTAGCCGCCTTCGTCGATCACGCGCATGGCCGCTTTATAGGCTCCCTCCCAGTCGCCTTCCACCAGACAGGCCCGCGACTTGATGCCCAGTGCCACGTAGAGGTTGATGTGCGACTTGTTGTTGCTGGCCAGCGTGCTCTCCAGCCCCTTCTCAAGCAGGTCGATCGCCATGTCGATATCCTCGTCAATACGGCCGTAGACCGTCTGGAGCGATTCGCGCGGACCGCCGCCCGTCTCGATCGTCGTGCCCGTGGTATAGACCGGCACACAGGCCTCGTTCCAGCGCGACGTCCCGGTCATCGGGTTGTAGGGGGCCCGGGAGAACCAGGTCGCCAGATTCAGATAGCACAAGGCCCGCACGGCATAGGCCTGACCAACGACATATGCCACATCGGCCTCCGAACCCTCCATCGTCGGTTCGGCATCGATGACGTAGTTGACATTGGCAATCCACTTGTAGTTGGCATACCAGACGTCGTAGGAGCGGAAGATCGAAGAGGTATAGTTCGACTTCATGTTGTAGCAGTGGTCATACCAGAACCAGCCGTTACCCTGCGACTGCATGATCAGGTCATCGGCCATGCAATCCAGCGCGAGGTTGTAGGCCGAGATGCCGAAGCACTGGTGGGTGTTGCCCGTCGTGGACCATCCCGCGGTCCACATCGAGCGATAGACTCCGTTCAGGATGGAGATCGCCGTCGAGGCCTCGCCGAGCAACTCGTCGCCCGATCCCGAATCCGTAGGCTCGAATTCAAGCATCGACCGGCTGCACGATGCGGTCGAGAAGGCGATGTACGTAAGGAATATATAGAGTATCTTTTTCATGATGTTGTCCTCCGGTGTTTAAAAATTCAGGTCCAGGCCGAAAGCGATCACGCGTGCCGGCGTGTAGCTGTAGGCAACGCTTCCCGTGAAGTTGTACTGCGGATCCATACCGTCCATGTGCGAGAACATGGCGATGTTGTCCAGCGTCGCGTAGATACGAACCGACTCGATGTCGAGTTTCTCCGTCCAACGTTTGGGCAGCGTGTAGCCTACCGTCACGTTCTTGATGGCGAAATAGGAGGCATTGATGAGCGAGTTGTCCGCCGTGGCGTAGGAGCCCCCGACCTCCAGCATCGGAACGTCGGTCACGTCGCCAGGTTTCTGCCAGCGCCGCTTGGCGTTCTCGTGCCAGTTGTTACCGGCGTACATGACATACATCGATCCGTTGTAGAGCCCGTCATAGACCCAGCCGCCGATCGAATAGGTCGTCAGGAACGACACGTCGATGTTCTTGAAGATCGTGAACGAGGAGCCGATGCTGCCGTAGAGTTTCGGCTCACGGCTTCCGTGGTAGTATTTGCTCAGCGAAGCCATCGAAACGTCGTCCGTAACATACTCGTCGCAGCGGACGTTCGTCAGTTCCCCCTCGTCGTTGATCGTCTGCGTCCAATAGGCGTAGTAGAGCTGCTTTCCCGTGGCGGGGTCCACACCCGCAACTTTCGGAAGGTAGAAGGTGTAGATCGGCTTGCCGACCTCGATGACGGAGATGCCCGACGAGATGACGTTCTGCCCTCCGGTCAGCGAGAGCACCTTGTTGCGGTTGAAAGCCCCCATGAGCGTGGCATCCCACCGGAAATTCGGACGGTCGAAGATCGTGCCGCGCAGTGCAACCTCAAGACCCTGGTTGCGCATCGAGCCGACGTTGGTGTCGAAGCCCGTGAAGCCGGTCGAGAGAGGCATCGGCTTCTGGAGCAGCATGTCGCGCGTGGTGCGGTTGTAATACTCGATCGAGACCCCCAGCCGGTTGCCCAGCAGCGTGGCTTCGATACCCGTATTGAGGTTGCCGCTCTTCTCCCACGTCACCGAAGCATTGCCCAGGCGTGCGGCAAAGGCGCCGGCATCCGTGGCATTGGGCCACGTGTAGTCATAGAGCGACTGGTAGGCGTAATAGGTTCCGAGGTTGTCGTTACCCTGCACACCGTAGGCGATCTTCAGCGTGAGGTTGTCGAGCCAGGAGCGCGTTCCCTCCATGAAAGGCTCCTCCGAGAGCCGCCACGAGGCGCCCACCGACCAGAAGTGGCCCCACTTGTCGAGGAACCGCGAAGAACCGTCGGTACGCCAACTGGCATCGAGGTAGTAGCGGTTCTTGTAACCGTAGTTGAAACGCGAGAGGTAGGATTCGATGGCGTAATTGTGCGAGTAGGTGTCGTTGGCGGTCGTCGTGACGGCCGGCGCCAGTTCGTCGATTCCCTCCACGATACCGGTCTTCTCGCCGTTGGCGTAATTGTATTTGTAACGGTAGTACTCGTGACCGAGCAGCAGGTTGATCGAGTGGTCGCCAAAGGTGCGGTCGTAGGTGGCCAACTGGTTGAACGTGTAGCTCATCGTCCGCGTGTTGGTCTTGCTGATGCGGCCGCCCTGGTCCTTGGCATTGCCGTGGTACTTGTCATAGACGATCGTCCCCTGGTAGTCGGTGAAGTCGACACCCAGATTCATCGTAAACTTCAGTCCGTAGAGAAGCGCCTCCTCGTTGACCGTCCCGAAGGTGATGTACGAACGCGACGAGAGGGAATTGCGCGCATAGTAGGACTTGTTGTTGTAGAGTTCGGCCTTCGAGTTGAAGCCCTGGGCCGAAGGACGGTTGGCATAGCCGTTGTCGTCCTCGTCGCCGTATTCGTACTGCAGGTTCCCGTTCTCGTCGAGGACGTTATTGCCATCCATATCCTTCAGATAGACCGGATAGACCGGCGCCATGAACTGTGCCGTATACCAGACGTTCGAGGTGCTCGTGTCGGTGAAACTCAGGTAGTCGGCCTCGCTGTGCGCGAAGTTGGCGTTCAGACCGATCTTGAACCAATCCTTAGCTTGCGTATCGACGTTCACACGACCCGTGTAGCGGGTGAAGTCCGTATTCTGAAGGATACCCTCCTCCGTGTAGTAACCCATCGATACGAGGTAGTTCGTGCGGTCCGTTCCGCCGTTCACCGAGACGATGTGCTCGGTACGCAGGGCCGAATTGTCGCTGATCTCGTCCATCCAGTTTTCGTTCCAGGCCGCAACGGCGTCGGAATGGATCTTGCCCGTCGACTGGTCGATGAGCGTCTCCCAGGTGTAGTTCTTGTAGGGATTGTAGTATTCGGGGTTCTTCAAGCCGCCGATCTGCTGTCCGAGGTTGACGGCAGCATAGCGGCTGGCACCCTCGAAGTCCATGCCCGTACCATACTGGGCGCTGTTGCGCAGAGCCTCGTAGCTCATCTCGATATAATCCTCCATGCCGACGAGGTTGTAACGCGGCAGGGCACGCGAGGCAATGCCGACATTGCCCTTGTAGGAGATCCGGGCTTTGGATTTCGAACCCTTCTTGGTGGTGATGATAACCACGCCGTTGGCACCGCGGGCACCGTAGAGTGCGCCGGCCGAGGCGTCCTTCAACACCGTAAGACTCTCGATGTCGGAGGGGTTGATCGAGCTCAGCGAGCCGTCGTAGGGAATACCGTCCACGACGTAGAGCGGCGTGGCGGCGGCATTGATCGATCCGATACCGCGGATGGTGATCGAGGCTCCCTCACCGGGCTGTCCGCCTCCGGAGGTCACCTGAACACCGGCAACGGTACCCTCGACCGATTTGGTGATGTTGCCCACGACGCGCTTCTGGAGCTCCTCACCCTTGACCACCGAAGCCGATCCCGTGAAGGACTCCTTCTTGGCCGTACCGTAGGCCACGACCATGACATCCTCGATCTGTTCGCTCGCCTCTTCGAGCGTAATCTCCAGGAAGGTCCGGCTGCCCACGGCAACACGAGCTTCCCGGTATCCGATAAACGAGACGATCAGCGTGGCATCGGAGGCCACATCGGGAAGTTTGAAGGCGCCGTCCTTGTCGGTGCTCACGCCCGAAGTCGTACCTTCGATGAGGACATGCGCTCCGACGATCGCCGCACCTGCGGCATCCTTGACCGTTCCGCTGACACTTTGTTTGTTCTGGGCTGTGGCGGAAATCGTGCAGACGAGAGCCAGAACGCACCACATGAATGCTGTTATTCTATTCATAGTGAGTTTCTTATTTTAAGACCTGCATGTTGTGAATAAGAGTCCAGTAGTCGCCTTCGGCCTTCACGTCTTTCGATACCGGTTTGCACGGATAGGGATAGATGAAGCGTTCGGGATTCGGGATGGGCTCTCCGACCAGGCTTTGCAACGGGATTGCCGCACGGGTCCGGGATAGGGAGGTTCCCGTCGTACCGCCGGGTGCTGCCGTTGTCGTAGCCTCGCCCCACTTGGTCGTCGTGTCTCCCACGGAGTTCGTAGCCGTAGCAATAAACGTATAGGAGGTAGAGGGCTCGACGCCCACCGTTTCGGAGAAAAGCAGGGCCAATCCGTTACCATTGACAGCCGGGAGGTGTTGCTCCTGAAGATCGAGACCATATTTTTCAACCACATCCGCATACTGCGTGGTGGAGAAACCTTGCAGTGCGGCGGTCTCAATCAAACAGTAACGGAGCTTCGTAACGTCCACACCCTTCATGACTCCGGCCAGAGTGTTATAGGTGGGTCCGTAGGACTCGTTCGTCACGAGGTCAGCCAGGAACCAGCTCAGCGATTCCGCACTGGTCTTCGTCGTCACGGAGTTCACGCAGAGCGTCTCTTCCCCGCTGGCG
Source organism: Candidatus Alistipes intestinigallinarum (assembly GCA_019115745.1). Classification (GTDB taxonomy): domain Bacteria; phylum Bacteroidota; class Bacteroidia; order Bacteroidales; family Rikenellaceae; genus Alistipes; species Alistipes intestinigallinarum. The sequence continues at coordinate 1,426 of DXDA01000002.1, read as the reverse complement.
GAGGTTGCCAGACTTGCCTGCGTATAGGAGGTACCGGCCGTAACGGCAGTCACGGTTTGCGAACCGGTCGTATTGACCAGGGTGATTACGGCGTCCTCGGCGGCATAGGAATAATTCTCATCCTTCAGGAAGGCTTTGATCGCCTCGGTGTCGTTCACGTCGGGGAAAATTTGCCGGAAGGTCTCCGTGGGAAGCGTTCGGTAGCGGATTGCAGCCACACCCACTCCGTTCCATGTCGTCCAGACGGAGTTCGTGCTGTTATAGCCAAGCGAAGCGTAGGCATTCGAAATATAGAGATTCTGAGAGAACCAGTCACTGCCTCCGTAGTTCGGGCCGTCGGAATAGCCGTCTGCAGTGGTCCGGAACGTCGCATAACTGAGGTCCGAGGTGATGTTGCCCTTGAGGTCCATGCCGAAGGCGAAAATCACATAGCTCAACTCGGAAACCAGCCCCGGAACCTGCAGCGTCTGCGTGCCGGCCTTGAGCATCGACGCCAGAACGAGCTGGATGCTGACCTCCTGGCTTGCGGCATATTCGAGAATCTGGTTGCGGTAGCTCTCGACGATCGTCGCGGGATCGTATTTGGCGAAGGTCGACGCGGCAATCACGTCATAGAAATAGGTCTCCTCGCTCGTGGCGTAGATCTGGAACTCCACGGCGTCGGAGATCACCTGCGTAGGAGCGATGAGCAGCGTCGGAATATCCTCCGTCGAGGTGGTAAAGGCGAGCTCGGCAGGCGCGGAGTTGGTGAAGCGCGTTGCATCGGAGGTCATCGCCCGCACCGTAAAGGTGTAGTCGCGGCCCTTCTCCAGCCCCGAAAGGGTGATGGTTCGCCCCGTCGTCGTATAGGTCTGATCGCCGAGGGTGTATTCGTAGGCGGCGGCTTCCGGGCTCTCCGTCCAACTGATCACCGTCTTCGAGGCATAGGCGCATCCGAGGGTGATCTCGGGTTGCGGGAGCTGTTCCAGATCGTCGGTGATGACGTGTACGTAAGTATAGGGCGACTCCGCATACTCGTCGGCAAACTTCGGAAGAGCCTTGACCGCTACGACATACTCCTTCTGCCGCTCCAGATCGTGAAATGCAATCTGACGTTCGGAGATCTCGGTAGCTTCGCCTCCGTTGAACGTATAGACATAGGCCCCGGCATTTGCAACGGCATCCCAACGCAGCGTAAAACCGCTGGTGGTCACCTCACTGACCAGTACCTGAGGTTGATCGATGACGGCCTTGCCTCCCGAAGTGGAGCTATCCTCGTCGGACGAGCAGGCACTGAGGCCCATCACGCAACCCGCCAGGATGACCGCATATTTATGGAATGTATTCATCATTTTTCGACTTGACTTGTTGTTTCGACAATGGAGATCATTCGACCGTGACTTCAAGGGTCTTGCGGATGGCGGCACCGTCCGAGAGGACGATCGTC
>DXDA01000048.1 GCA_019115745.1 Candidatus Alistipes intestinigallinarum | reverse complement strand
CCGATACGAAGCATCCCCACCTGCATATCCTCTACAACCGGGTTCGCTACGACACGACGCTGGTCCCGGACCGCAACGAACGCCTGCGCAACATGCGCATCTGCAGGGAGCTCAAGCAGGAGTACGGACTGACCTTCTCGCGCGGCAAGGAGCAGGTCGCCACGGAGCGGCTGCATGGTCCGGAGCAACTGCGCCACCGCATTTACAACCACCTGCGGGAGCTGCTGTCTGACTGCACCTCCTGGACGGCATTAGCCGAAGAACTAATAAAACGACAGGTCGTCACAACCTTTGTTTATCGGGGTGGCGATCCAACGAAGGAGATCCAGGGCGTGACCTTCACCCTGGAGGGGCATACGTTCAAGGCCTCGCAGGTGGATCGTAAATTCAGCTACGGCCGACTGTCGCAACGGATCGAACAGAATCGCCTCCGACTGGCGATGATCGAGCGGATCCGCAACTACACAGATGAACAACGACCGCAGGTCGCATCTATCCTGCAAAAGCTGGAGGCGGAAAAGCAACAGCAGTCGGAGCCGCCGCATCGAAACCTGTCGATTGCAGGCAAGCCCTTGACCAAGGAGCAGATCGAGATGCTCCGCGATGGAGAGCCGATCTTTGTGCGGGGAACGCAATCGGAGGGATATGTGGTGATGGACGACCGACTGCAGATGGCGTGGGTCTATCGGGACGATCCACGGGATTGGGTGGAGTACGGGAAATACACGATGCGACGCATGGACCGGGATCGGATCGAAGCGGGATATGTCGTGCGGGCGCTGGTGAAATGGTGGGGAGGTGCGACGGCACGTCCCTACCTCTGGAAAGAGAATGCATCGGATACGACCTATCGGGAGAGTTGGGACGATCCCCGCGAACCACGTCCTTCACAGAACCAAAAGCAGCAGGATCGGCCACGCCGCTTTATCACCCCGAAGAAGAAATCGCGCGGTCCGAGCCGGTAACGAAATTTTGTCGGATACCCGTGTGCACCAACTGGAATTAAAAGCCTATCTTTATAGGGCAATAACCCGACGAACGTATGAAAGAGAAATCCGAGAATTATCGCCGCTTTTCTATGGCCAAGAATGCTTGCCAGAAGATTGGGTCGCCAAGTCCTCAATATAAACTGAGGAAACTCACGGAGGAGGATATTCCCGTGCTGCAAACCTTGTTTCGGGAGACGGTTCTACATGTCAATGCGCGAGACTACACCCGCGAAGAGGTGGAAGACTGGGCTTCGTGCGGGGAGAGTGCGGAGCACATGAAAGACTTATTGGCTCGCAATGACTATGTTGCGGCATTGAACGAACGGGACGAGATTATCGGCTTCTCGTCGATGAATGCCGAAGGCTATCTGCACTCGCTGTTTGTGCACAAGGATTATCAGCAGGTCGGCGTCGGGAGTTTGCTGCTCTCGGCCGTAGAAAAGAAAGCCCGGGAATACGGAGTCGCGGAAATCACTTCGGAGGTGAGCCTGACGGCTCGTCCTTTCTTCGAGAAGAGAGGGTACGAGGTGATGAGGGCCCAGAAACGCCGGGCGAATCGGTTGAAACTGACCAATTTTGTGATGTGCAAGCGTCTCAAAGACTGACACAATCATCCCTTTCCACCCGACTGCAAAGATCCGACTTGCCGGCATCGGCCGCAAGGCTATACAGAGCGTCCCACGGGGACGGCCTTGCATCCGACCCCGCCAAGTCCGGGGCTGGTCGCTATCGGGTGGAAAGGCAGGAGGCTGGTGCATGATGTAAACGGTTATTCGGCTTGAATGGTTATCGTAAACCAGGTACTCCGCCAAACCCGAGATCCCAGTGATTCGAGCAGGAATTTCGGCAGAAAACGGTTCATGGCAGGTCAGCACTTGTGGGTCATGATGTGGAGCACGAGGCTGTCGGTTTCGTTCATTCCGTCGCGTCCGATGGCCGTGAGGTTGTGGATGCAGCGGTCGACATCCTCCTCGATGATGCCCTCCACGGGCGAGACGCAGCGCCCGTCCATGGCCATCATCGCCGAGAGCACGGCCGTCGAGACGCCGCTCGTGAGCTTCATCGCGCAGCTCGGCTTCGCTCCGTCGCAGATCATGCCCGTGAGGTTGGCGATCATGTTCTTCACCGCCGCCGCGGCCTGTTCGTATGCGCCGCCCATCAGGTAGACGATGCCGCAGCTCGAACCTGTGGCCGCCACCACGCAGCCGCACAGCGCCGAGAGGCGTCCGAGGCTCTGCTTGATGTAGACCACCGTCAGGTGGCTCAGCGTCAGGGCGCGGATCATCTGCGCCTCCGAAGCAGCGGTCTCCTCGGCATAGACCACCACGGGAAGTGTCGCGGCGATACCTTGGTTGCCGCTTCCGGAGTTGCTCATCACGGGGATCATCGCTCCGGCCATGCGGGCGTCGCACGCCGCCGAGGTGTAGGAGAGGATGCGCGTGAAGATGCTGTCGCCCATCACCCGCCGTTCGCGGTCGCAGCGCAGCGTACGCCCCACGCAGTGGCCGTACTCGCCGGCAAAGGAGGTCTCGGCGGCGGCCTTGTTCAGCCGTTTGGTCTCGAGGATGAAACGGATCTCGTCGAGCGGCGTGGTCATGGCGAACTCCCACACGCGGCGCAGCGTCAGCGGCACCTCGCCCTCCTCCTCGTCCGAGGAGGCGGCGCCCCGCTGGTCGAGCAGCGCCTCGCCGTCGCGCTCCACATAGACGAACGACGTATGTCCTCCGGCGATGACCGCCATGGCACGGTGTCCGGCGGCCTCGACCTCCGCCTCGATATAGAGTTTCTCCTCGATGCCCTCCTTCAGCGCAATGGAGATGCGTTTTTGGTCGATCATCCGCCGACCGTGCTCCACGGCCTCGGGCGTGACGTCGCGCAGCACCTCCAGCTGGTACTCCGAACGGCCGATCGTGGCACCCAGCGCCACGGCGATCGGAAGTCCGATCATTCCCGTGCCGGGGATCCCGACGCCCATGGCGTTCTTGAGGATGTTGGCGCTCAGGCGCACGGAGATCCGTTCGGGCTCCGTGCCCAGCGTCTCGGCGGCACGCGCCGTGCAGAGCGCCACGGCAATTGGTTCGGTGCACCCGATCGCGGGAATGACCTCCCGGTGGATCAAATCGATGATGTGTTCTCGTTCGGTTTTGGGTAGCATGGTACAGGATTTAAGTTATCGACTATTATAGGCTTCAACGCCTTTTTGGAGGAATTCGACGAAAGCCTGGACGTCGAGGTCATAACCGCGGGGTTCGGTGAGGATCTTCCCCTGGTTGTCCTGCAGGACGTAGTAGGGCTGGGCATTGACGCCATAGGTCTTCAGGGCGTAGTAGGAGTTGATCTTCCCGAGGCTCTTGAGGACCTTTCCGGCATCGGTCGTCACCCATTCGTTCTCGGGCAGTACCTTCTTGTCATCCGAATAGAGGGCGCAGATCACGTAGTCGTTGCGCAGGATCTCCAGCACCTCGGGGTCGGACCATACGCGGGCCTCCATTTCGCGGCAGTTGACGCATCCGTGGCCCGTAAAGTCGATGAAGATGGGCTTTTGGACCTTGGCGGCATAGGCTTCGGCCTCCTTGAGATCGAAGAATCCTTCGAGCCCGTGCGGGAGGTGGAGGAAATCGCTGTATTTGGGCTTCCCGACGATAGCGTCCGACGGTGCGGCCGGCGCGGCTGCGGCGGTGTTGGCTCCGAGGACGAAATCCTGGGTCGTGAGCGGCGGGAGGTATCCCGAAAGCCCCTTCAACGGCGCGCCCCACATGCCGGGAATCAGATAGACGACGAACGACAGCACGACGATGGCCAGCGCGAGGCGTCCGACGCCGAGGTGGGTCACTTCGTCATCGTGCGCAAAGCGGAGTTTCCCTAAAAGATAGAGCCCCAGCAGCGAGAAGACGACGATCCAGACGGCGAGGTAGATTTCACGGTCAAGGATTCCCCAGTGGTAGGTCTGTTCGGCGACCGAAAGGAACTTCATGCCGAGTGCGACCTCGATGAATCCGAGGACAACCTTCACGGAGTTCAACCAACCGCCGCTCTTGGGCATCTTCTTCAGTACCGAGGGGAAGAGGGCGAAGAGGGTGAAGGGCAGGGCGAAGGCCACCGAAAAGGCCAGCATGGTGAGGATCGGCGTCCAGAACTCCCCGGAGGTGGACTTGATGAGCACCGACCCCACGATGGGCCCGGTGCAGGAGAACGAGACGAGCACGAGCGTCAGGGCGAGGAAGAAGATGCCTCCGATGCCCTTGGTGTCGGCTTTCGAGTCTGTTTTGTTGACCATCCACGAGGGCATGGTGATTTCGAAGGCCCCGAAGAACGAGGCTGCGAAGACCATGAAGACGAGGAAGAAGAGGATGTTCGGGAGCCAGTGCGTGGCGAGCCAGTTGAAGATGTCGGCCGTCACGGCGTCGCCTCCGACGATGCGCGTGATGAGGATGATGGCGGCGATGGGCACCGTGTAGAGCAGGACAATGAACAGGCCGTACAACGAGGCGCGGAGGCGCCCCATGGCTGCGCCGCCCTCACCCTTGAGGAAGTACGAGACGGTCATCGGGACCATCGGGAAGACGCAGGGGGTCAGCAGGGCGGCGAATCCCCAGAGGATCGCCTCGATGATCAGCGACCAGAGCGATCCGCTGCCGGCGGCGTCCTTCGCGGCGGCAGGTGCGGCGGTGTCGGGCGCCGGGGCGATCTCGGCCGCGGGGGTTGATTCGGCCGCGGAGGCTGCGGTGCCTTCGGGAACGGTGATGGTCAGCTCGATGTCATCGGGCGGCATGCAGTTCGTGTCGTCACAGATCATCCATTCGAGCCGGGCCGTGATGCTGGCCTGCGGTGCCGAGAGTTTCACGCGCTGTGCGAACTGTGCCTTGCCTTCGAAGGTGCCGATCTCCATGCCGAACACATCGTCGAAGTAGCGGTGGGGTGTGGAGAGCTGTTCGACGCCGCCCTCCAGCTGAATGCCTTCCGACGGGGTGAAGGTGATGACGGTGGCATTGGGCCCCCCTTCGTACGGTCCCATGTCGTACATGTGGTACGAGGCCGGGATGGAGGCTTCGAGCACGATGCGGTACGAGTCGCCTTCGAGCGCCTCCACAGAGCTTTCCCATGTGACGCTTGCAGATTGGGCTTGTACGGAGAGCGCAAAGACCGCAAATGTCAGGGATGCAACGCTGCGGAATATTTTTTGGAATTGCATGGTTCAGGAAGATGGATTGAATGGTTGCTTCTTGCAAGTCCGTGTCGGAAGACACCCCGATCCGTTTCAGAAGGAAAGAATCGGGGTGTCAACGGACAAACGGTAAATCAACGTGCGAGTGTTTGATCGATAAAGGTCCGAATTTCCGGGTCGGAGGGCCTGGGCGCATGGACCGTAATGATCGTCCCGTCGGGCGAGATCATCAGGAAACAGGGAATCCCCGAGATGCCGTAGAGCGAGGTGAATTCCGGATTGCGGAGTTGCCGCCATTGGGGGTTGTCGGCGGCAAGTTTCTGCAACCAGTCCTCACGGTCCTTGTCGACGGAGATGCTCACGAACGCGATGCGGGAATCGTTCCGGTAGCTTTCGACCAGTTTCTCCAGATGGGGAATCTCTTCGCAGCAGGGCCCGCACCACGTGGCCCAGACATCAATATAGAGGGTCTTGCCGTAGAGATCCGCGAAGTGGAGTTTTGTTCCTTGGGGATCTTCCAGTTCGCAGTCGAGGGCCGGGGCTCCGGGGATGAGACGCTTGTTGGCCTCGTAGGTCTCGGTCAGCCATTGGGCCTGCTCCTTGTCGGTGATAAGCGGCAGGGCGGCCTCGCAGGCGGCTCCCATGTCGGCACTTCCGGCAGAGAAGCAGTTGGCCATCAGTGAAATGACAGTCCGCTCCTTGAGCTCCGGGTCGGCGATCTTCCGGTCGGCCGTCTGCACCATGCACAGGAACGACGGCGCCGCTTCGCGTCCGGCACAGCTCTCTTTCCAGTAGAGGTAGGTGACGGCATTGTCAGCCGTGAGCTCCATCTCCTCCATGTAGCGGTTGTAGTCTGCGTCGCTGTCGAATGCCGCGCCGCGCCGCCGGAGCGTCTGGAAGTAGTCGGTAAGATCGTTGTCGATAGTTGCCTCGATGCTTGCAAGCTCCAGGGCTCGGAACGCCTTCGGTTTGATCTTCTCCAAGCCCCCTTTCAGCGAGTCGCGCACGGCGGTGTAAGCAGCCTGCATCTCACCGAACGAGGCGAACTCCTGCTCCTCGAGTTCCGCGAGTCGCCGGTTTCGGGCGGCTTGGAATGCCTGGGCTGCTTCGAGGTCGCCCGTGATGCGGTATTCGACGGGATTGGCGGTGTCAGCCTCCAGATGGGACGTCGTCCCGCCGATCAGGATCAGTGAATAGAATGCTTTGTCGGGCACATAGGCGAAGCCGAAGGCCGGTTTCCCGAGCGTGCGGGTATAGATGAAGCTCCCGTCGGCGGCCAGACGGACGGTATCCATCCGGCTGACCTGCTCGCCGATCAGCAGCAGGTCGTCGGCTCCAACGTTGGCGATCCTGCCGGTCAATACGTAAGGTTTCGGGGCCTCGGAGCAGGCCGTGAGGGCCGCTCCGAGGAGAAGGATCGAGAGTCGTTTCATGGGTCGGTCAATAATTCTGGGTCAGGGACGAGTTGTGTTGTACGGCGTCGCCGGGGAAGGGGAAGACCCACAGAGGCGAATCGGGCGCGAGCGTGAAGACCGAGGTCTCCCCGTCGGGCACTCCGTCGAAGTCGGCGTCCGCGGCGGGAATCGTCCGGGTGATCGTTTGGCGGTAGGCCTCCTCGGAGTTCCAGCGCTTGCAGTCGAAAAAATTCTCGAACGAGCCGATGCACTCGACCCACTTGGCATCCTGCAACAGCGCCATGGCTTCGGCTTCGTCGGTGATGCCGCGCTCGGCAAAGGGCGTGTAGGAGTCCGGATGGATGCGGTTCACGCGCACTTTGTCCACCTCGGCCAACCCCTCCTTGATCTGCCCGGTGCGGATCAGACACTCTGCCTTGGTGTAGATGACGCGCTCGGTCGTCAACCCCCAGGGGTTGACTTCGGCGAGAAATCCAAAGAACATTTTCGCCCCGGCGGGTGCGCCGCACATCATCGAGGCATACAGTTCGCTCCAGTCCGTCGTGTAGTCCATGACGTAGTCGCCCGCTTCGAAGCGTGCGGCGGTCTCCGGGGAGATGACCAGCATGAACGGCGACGCGATGCCTGCGCCGATGAAGAGCAGGTTGTTCGGGGCCGTGTCGAGCAGGTTCCAGGTTCCGGAATCGGCGGTCGACGAGCGGTCCTCGATGGTCGAATTGTATTCGAGCGCCTTGGCCGCAAGCGGCAACGCCTCGTCATAACGCTTCATCTGCAGCAGCACCCGAGCCCGGACTCCGTAGCCCCATGCCTTGTTGCCGCGCAGCACGTTGGCCGACTGGTCGGGAAGCGCTTCGATGTATTTCTCGTCGCAGTCGGCCAGAATCTTCTCGTAGACCGTGGCGAGAGACTGTTTGGTTCGCGGTTCGAAGATATCGATCGTCTCGCAGTAGGGAATGCCACCCAGCTCCTCTGCCGTCGCTTCGTCGTATTGGCGTGCATAGATGTTCACGGCCAGGAAATGGAGCCAGGCACGCATAATGTGGGCCTCGGCATCGAGAACCGGCCGGCGCGAGTCGTCGCCTTCGACGTCGTAGACCCTGTCGATGATCTGGTTCATGTAGCTGATGTAGCGATAGATGGCCGTGTAGCTGGCGTCGGTTGCCGTCAGCAGTGCCCGGTCGATCGATTCGTCGTAGGTCAGCATCGCCGCGTCTATGGTGTTGCGCGAGGTCATGATGGTGGAGATCGGTTGTCCGGTTGCCCCCGTCGCGATCAGTTCGTTGCAGAGAATTTCGAGGTTGTAGATCGTACTCAAGTCGTAATCCTGGTTGAGCAGGTATTCCAGATCGACGATATTCTCCAGGGTCGTCTGCCCCTTGGGGATGATGTCGAGTTGCTTCTCGCAGCCGGCCAGCGCCAGAAAGCCCAACAGAAAAAGATATGCTTTTTTCATAATCGTAGTCTTAAACGGTTCGTTTAGAAGGTGATCCCGACACTCATCGTATAGCTGCGCGGCGTGAGGTCGAGGGTCTCGCCGGTGAGCGGGCTGTTGGCCTCGGGGTCAATGCCCAGATCGTTGCGCACCCAGGTCGCAAGGTTGTTCATCTGCACGCGCAGACGCAGCCCCGCAATACCGATCTTGCGGCAGATGCGGCTCGGGAAGTCGTAGCCCAGGACGATGTTGCGCACCTTGAGGTAGTCGGCCGGAACGACATTGACATCCAGCCGCCAGTCGGAGGCGGCGTATGCCCCGGCCATGCCGTTGGGCACCAGCCCCGTTTTGTCTTCGGCACGCCAGTAGTCGAGGTAGCTCGACGGTACGGTCGAGTCGATCAGATGCGAATCGTAGCCCCCGACGCTGCCTGCCGTGGTCCAGTCCTCGGCGCGGACGCGCATGTGGTGGCCTCCGTAGAAGGAGAAGAGCGCCGAGAGGGTGAATCCCTTCCAGGTGAGCACGGGACTGAACGATCCGGTATATTTCGGATCGAGGCTGCCGCAGTAGACGATGTCCTCGGGGGTGAACGACGACGAGGTCACGGGATCGGTCTGTACGGTTCCTTCGGCATCCTTCCAGGAGAAGGTCGGCGTGCCGTCGACATCCTGCACGCCGGCAAAGCGGTAGGCCCAGATCGAGTTGATCGGATAGCCGACATGCATCGTTCCCAGCGCTTCATTACCGCTGGCGGGAAGGTGGCTGATGCTCTTCACTTCGTTGTGGTTGTAGGCAAACGAGAGGCTGGCGTCGAGTCCGAAACCGCCGCGGCGGGCGGGCCGGATGATCCGGGCGTCGAGCTGGATCTCAACACCGGTATTCAGCGCCTCGCCGTTGTTGATCGTCAGCTGCGAGAATCCCGTCGTGGGGTCGATATCGGTTTCGGTGAGCAGGTCCGACCCCCACTTGCGGTACCAGTCCACCGATCCGCTCAGGCGGTTGTTCAGCAGCGAGAAGTCGATGCCCACGTTCCAGGTCGTCGTCTTCTCCCAGCGCAGCTGTTCGTTGGGCGGAGTGTTGAGCGTCGCCTGCTTGACGCCGAAATCGTTGGTGGCAATGGCTGCCGTCAGGTAGGAGGAGACCGACTGGTCGATGTTTCCCGTCAGACCGTAGCTGGCCCGCAGTTTCAGGGCGTCGAGCCATCCGGCGGCTCCTTCCATGAATTTTTCGTTGTGGAGGTTCCAGCTCAGACCGGCCGACCAGAGCGGACGTCCGCGGAACTTGGGATCGGCGCCGAACAGGTCGGTCTTGTCGAGACGCACCGACACTTGGGCGCTGTAACGGCTGTCGTAGGTGTATCCGCCGTTGAAGTAGAGCGAGTAGTAGCGGTGCAGCACCTCCGAGGTGGCGAAGGGGAAGTTGTACAGCAGCATGTCGCCCGTACCCATTGGCGAGTAGTTGTCTCCCAGGTCCGATGCCGTGGCGTTGCGCAGTGCATAGAAGTCGATGTTAGAGTTCATGTTCGTTTGCGTGGCGTCGTCGTAGCCCAGCAGCAGCGAGGAGTTGGCTCGGGTCTTCGTCTCGCGGAACTCGAAGCCGCCCAGCAGGTCGAGGGCGTGCTTCCCGCCGAAGGTTTTGTTGTAGTTAGCCTGGGTGCGGAAGGTGTAATAGGCCCCCTCTTCGAGGTTCGTGCCGAGCATCCCACCCTCGGGGAAGAGCGAGTGGTCGCCCTCGTAGGTGAAGAGGTTGTAGAGGTGGCGCATGTCGTAGGAGTCGGACTCGAACATCGCTTCGCTCTTGTAGTAGATGTCCTCGTACTGGAACTGCGCCGTGGCGTGCAGCTCCGGGAGGATCTGTACGTCGGCATGGGCGAACGAGCGGATGTTGGTGCGGCGGCTGCGGTTGAAGTTGCGGTTCATCTCGTCGAGCAGGTTGTAGCTTTCAGCCTTGAGATCGGGGTTCTTCAGCGTCTCCTCGCCCAGCCAGACGGCAGCTTCCATGTCGGCGCGCGATCCGTCGGCATTGTACATGCTCTCGTAGGGCTGGAAGGCGTTGATGTCCGAAAAACCCTCGATGTCGGCGTGTGTTTGGGCGCGTTCGTTGAGCACGTTGATGCCGAAGGCGAGGTTGAGCCAGCGCGTGGCCTTCAGATCACCGCGGTAGCTCAACATCAGATTGCGCTGGTGCTCGTATTTGACGCCGTTGTTGTCGCCCTTGTAGTTGAGCACGATGCTCGACGAAAGGTAGCGGCCCATCGTGCGGAACGAGAGGTTGTACTGCTGGAGGATCTGGGGGCGCAGCCGGGCTTTACGCCACTCCTCGCGGTAGTTGTTTTTGCGCCAGGAGTCGAGCGTGCGGCTCAGTTCCTCGTCGGAGAGCTGTCCCAGCCGGTTGGCGGTCAGCAGGCGGTTTACCTGGCTGAGCGAGTACCGGTCCGTATTGTAGGTGTCGACAAGTTCCTGCCACTGGCCGTTGGCGCAGAGGTAGTCGAAATTGTACTTCTCGAGTTCGATCATTTCTGCGGCTGTAGCCCAGCGGTAATTGTTGTAGCTCTGCCGCTCGCTGATCGTCAGGTCGGCACGGAAGTCGATGGCGAGTTGTTCGGACATGGCCCGTTTGGTCTTGATGACGATCACGCCGTTCGAGGCCCGGGCACCATAAATCGCGGCGGCCGAGGCATCCTTCAGGATGGTGATGTTCTCGATGTCATAGGGATTGACCGACTCGATCGAGCCTTCGATCGGCAGCCCGTCGACCACGACGAGCGGATTGGTGCGGGCCTGGAACGACCCCACGCCGCGGATGGTGATGGTCTGCTCGCCGCTCTTGCCCGAACCGTTGTCATAACTGACCAGACCCGGCACCATCCCTTCCAGACGGCTCACCACATCGCCCGTGTAGCGACTGTCGAGCGCCGCCGAGGAGATCATCTGATAGGATCCGGTGGCGTTCTCGCGCTTGAGGTTCTGGTAGCCGGTCACCACCACCTCGTCCATGAGCGTCGTGCCCGTTTCGAGCGCGGCGATCACAAATCCTTCATGGTCCGGATTGAGCCGCAGGGTCTGCGTCTGCATGCCGACATAGGAGATAACCAGACGGGGGTCACGCCCTTCGACAAGCAGCGAAAACTGTCCGTCGATATCGGTAACCGTTCCGGTGGTCGTCCCCTCCTGGGCGACGGAGGCTCCTACGAGCGGGTTGCCGTCGCTGTCGGTCACGATTCCCGTAACGAGTTTCTTGAAGTAGCCGAGCTCTTCGTCGGGGCGGCTCAGGATGACGGTCTTCTCGACGATTTCGTATTTCAGCCCGGCGAGGTTCCAGACGATGCGGTCGAGAATCTGCCGGAGCGTCACGTTCCGATAGGAGCAGGTAACCGGAGCAATACCTTCAATGATCTGCTTCTGGTAGACAAACTCGTAGCCGGTCTTTTTCCGCAGATCGGAGAGAACCTGCTCGAAGCTGCGCTCCGCGAATGAAATGTTGTAGGTGGGTTCCTCCGGGGCGGCCGTCGCGAGGGTCGGAAGCGCGAACAGTGTACAGAGGAACAATATGGACAAAAGGATTTTTTGTTTCATGGGTTTGCGTTTTGTAGGGTATGGTTATCGGGCGCGTGCGATGACGACGTGCGTCCCCTCGACCTGAAACGTCAGACCGCCACTCTTCTCCAGAATGGCGAGCGCCGTGGCGAATTCGCTGTATCGGGGGATACTGCCCATGAAGACGATCTGACGCAACGCGTCGTCTTCGAATGCGTAGTCGAAGTCGTACCAGCGGCTCAGGTCTCGCATGATCTGTTCGAGGTTCTGTTCCTCGAAGACGAATCGTCCGTGGCGCCAACTGGTAACGACCTGCGTATCGACCTCCTTGACCGAGGTGGCCTCGTCGTTCTTGTTGAAGAGGGCCTGGTGGCCCGGGGTAAGGAGCAATTCACCGCTTCGGGCGTCGCCGAGGCGGCTCAGGGCGATGCTGCCGCTGACGAGTGTGGTGTAGATGTCGCGGTCCTCGGCATAGGAACGTATGTTGAATTCCGTGCCGTAGACCTTGACGAGTTGGCCGTCGGTCTCGACGTAGAAGGGCCTTGCCTCGTCGCGGGCAACCTTGAAGTAGGCTTCGCCCGTGACGGCGACGCGGCGTTCCGAACCGGAGAAGCTTTCGGGATAGGTCAGGCGCGACTCCGCGTTGAGCCACACTTCGGTGCTGTCCTCCAGGACGATTCGGAACTCGCCGCCGCGCGGGACGTCCAGGCAGAGCTGGCGGGGCGTCTCATGCACGGGTGTTTTCAACGTGTAGGACGCGATGCGGGCTGAGTTGGAGGCCTCGTCGGCTCCGAGCGTGATTCGCTCGCCGGTTTCGGACGTAAGCGTGGCTTGTGTGACTCCGGGCCGGATTGCGGGGAGTTCGGCAACGACTGACTCCGTTTCGGTCGGAATCGGCCTTTGAAGTCCGATCCTCCCGCCGAAGATCACCAGCAAAATGACCGCTGCCGCGGCTGCCGTGGTGACGATCAGTCGGGGAATCCGCTGCCGACGCATCCGCTCGGCCCGAATGCGGCGCTGCATGTCGAGCCGCGGACGCTCGCAGTCGATGGTACGACGGCGCTTGTACTCGCGTTCGAGATACGCGGGATCAAGCATCCGTTCGTAGAGGGCCTCGTGGGCTTCGCTTTCTTGCCGCCAAGCATCCAGTTCAGCCTGCTCCCTGTCGGAGATGATCCCGGCAATGCGTTTGAAAAACAGTCGGCAGATCCGTTCGTCGTGTTCGTCAATCATGGCTAAGAGTGTGGTTTAGAGTTGGGCCTCGATCGTTTCGAGTATCCGTTCGTCCGAAGGGCGCAGGGCATCGGCCGAGAAGATCGTCCCGTCGGTATTCAGCATGATGAAGCGCGGAATGCCTCCGATGCCCCAGCCCGAAAGGAAGCGCTCGGCCTCCTCGCCGTTGAGGATGTACTGCGGCCACGCGGGCTTGTCCTGTTCGATTTTCCGGAGCCATTTGTCACGGTTTTCATCGGTCGATATGCTGATAATGAGTACCTTGTCGTTCCCCTTGAAGTGCTCGGCAACCTTTTCCAGATGGGGAATCTCCTTGCAACAGGGTCCGCACCAGGTAGCCCAGATGTCGATGTAGGTGAAGCGTCCGCGAAGGTCGGAAAGTCGGCACGTCCGGCCTTCGGGATCGGTCAGCACGGGATCGTAGGGGATCTCGCTGCCCCGGGCTGTGGCGGCTACGGACTTCATGGCGGGTTCGTACCGGGCGATGAGCTCCGGCCAGGGCTGTGCCAGGACACTGAATCGTTCCCAGATACGCTTCACGTCGCCGCTTCCGCCGCCTATTGTGAAAAAGCTGTAGCCGATGTAGTTGGCCAGTGATCGGCGGACTGCCGGATCGGTAATTTCTCGCTCCACGATGTCGATGGATTCCAGCGTATAGTCGGTCGCATCCTCGCCGGGTTCAGCGACAGGTGTCTTTTGGCGGTATCCTATCCAACTGAATACCAATCCTGTACGAATGTTTAATGGGTCGTTCGGATCGACTTTTTCGAGAATCGTTGTGTATTCGGGGTATTCGTTGAACTTTTTTCCCTCGTCGAAGGCCTGGTCCATCAGAATCCGCAGGTGGCTCCATTCGTATTTGCCCCGCGAAAGGCGTTCGTAACAGGTGCGTTCAGCCCCTTCGTCGAGGGTGGCGATCTCCTGTTTCAGCCGGGCGTATTCGCTGTCGAGCAGCGCGCGGTATTCGTCGGGGCTCTTGGCTTCGGCCGGATCGGGCGAGAAATACTTCATAATGTCGAACGCCCGGGTACAGGCGTTGTAGACGCGACTCAAATCGGCATTGTCGCCGCTGAACGCAATCCCGACCACCCCGCTGTCATCCCGGGTGATCTCCACGACGGCGGTTTTACCCTGTTCGAGGTGGACGCCGAAGATGGCGTTGTCGACATAGATGTCGGCGTCGAGTGTCTTTTCCGGAAGTTCGATGTCGAACGAGAAACTCCCATCCTCCGCGGGCGTGATCTCCTCATAAGCCATTTCGAGGACATCCCCGCTGAGCGAGTAGGCGATCTGCAGGGATTCGAGACTGTCGACCGCGATCCGGCCCTGAAGTAACGGGCTGCCGGCCGAGTCGTTTCCGCAACGTATCAGGAACACGGAGCTTGCCAGCAGCGGCCAAAGGAACCATTTGCACTTTTTCATGGTTGCTGTTGTTTTAAGGGTTTTACACATTTCATAGACGCAAAGGGTTCCGTTTGGTATACGATTTTTGTAAAATTATCCAAAAAATCGTTTTTTTTCATACCTTTACCCGAGAAAAATGACCCGGTACGAATATATATTCTCGGAATTTCAGTCAGGAAACATCACGCCGTTCTACGAGCGTATGTATCCCGAATTGTTGTTGTATACGAGTCGTCTGCTGGGTGACGAATATGCCTTTCTGACAGAAGATTGCGTGCAGGATGCGATTTTCCAAGCCTATAAACGGCACGGGGAGTTTCGTTCGCCGCTGCAATGGAAGGTGTTCATCTACACCTGTATCCGGAACGGCGTATTCAGCCGTCTGCGCAAAAGCCGGGCGCAACGCAACTACCTTGCACGGATCGACGATCGGGACGAGGATCTTTCGGTAAGCATGATCGAGCAGGAGACTTTGAGTCTGCTCTATGAGGCGATCGAATCGCTTCCGGAGAAGTATCGGAAGATTTTCGACCTGAGTTTTGAACAGGGATTGCGCAATGCGGAGATTGCCAGGCAGTTGGAGATTGCAGAGATCACGGTCAAAAAGCGGAAGGCCCGTCTGATCGACCTGTTGAAGGAGCGGTTGAAGGGGAAACTGGACGATCGGTCGCTGGAGCTTCTGCTGCTGTTGCTGTTCATGCAGGGGTAGGATTGGAGAGGTTCCTGTTTGGGCGATGTGTTCAATTGTTGGGTCGTAGTCTGGTGAAAAAAATAAATTCGTATCTTTGTCGAAAGCATTGGGATGCAAACGAGTGCATGATGACCGCATCGCGGGAGTGACCTTTGAGAAAAATGCTTCACGTAATGCGCTGATTGTGAACGAGGAATATGCTTGGGTCGGAAATCCGTTTTCCGCTCCAAGACGGAAGGGAGAGCCAAAAAGGTTCTCCCTTCTGTCTTGAATTTTGCAGATGAAGGGATTTGTTGCCCGCGACCTCAAGACGCCCCTTCCAGGGGGCGGGGGTGTCGACAACAATTCGCGGAATCACTCAAGCGCAGCGTGAGTGCGAGTCCCGTTTTCCGCTCCAGAGGATCGAAACGAAGAGATTCGAAAAAATAAAAATCATTGTATATCAGTGATATGTAAGGATTTTTCTTGTATTACCCCACTCTTGTAGAAGCAAAAGGCGGCAAGTATTTCCATCCTTCATCGTGACTTTTTTGCTTGGATCGAAA
>DXDA01000047.1 GCA_019115745.1 Candidatus Alistipes intestinigallinarum | reverse complement strand
CTATTCCAGAAAATGATTTTCGTCGTTGTTCGTCGCGGCAAACTCCCGCAACGATTTCAGATGACGACGAAGCATCTCCGCGGCGCCCTCCTCGTCCTGCTCCCGAACAAAACGCAACAACTCCCGGTGTTCGAAGCAAACCTCCTCCGAAGGTACCGAGCAAACCCGGTAACGCTGGTAGTAACGCAAAACATCCGGCGTGATCACCAGCAGCAACGACGCAATAACCGGATTGTGTGCTCCACGCGCCAGCGCCTGATGGTAGGCAAAGTCCTTCGAGACCCGCTCGTCCGTATAGAACTTCTCCTCGCACTCCTTCAACGCCTCCTCGATCACGGCCAGATCCTCCACCGTACGGTTCCGGGCACACAACTTGATGGCTTCGATCTCCAGCAGCACGCGCACATAAACCAACGAGGCAAAATCGTACTGCTCGATCTGCAGCGCATCGGTAATCATGCGCTCCAGAACCTGCATCTTCTCCTGCGCAACAACCGTCCCGCTCTGCGGGAAGGTCTGCACGATGCCGTAGAATTCGAGCTTCTGGAATGCGGCTCGAACATGTGCCCGGCCAACCCCCAGCTTCTCGGCCAGACGGCGCTCTGCGGGCAGGCGTTCCCCTGGCTGCAGACGACCCGAATAGAGTTGCTCCTTGATATATTTCAGGACGGTTTCCACCTGTTTGATATTGGGTGAGTAATTCATAAAAGGGTTAATTTTCCGTTCGAGCCACAAAGGCCATTATCAAACCAGAATTATCGGCTGACCTTCCCGACCGAGAAATCGGCAAAATGGAGAATCTCGTCCCGCAATTCGGATTTGAGCGAACCGTTGGAACCGATACTGCGGTAAATCCCCCACTTGGGGCGCATTCCCGTGGCTCCGTCTCGCCACAGGTCGAGCGACGACTCCGAAACCGAGATCAACTCCTTGCCATCGGAGATCCGACGGACAGTAACCTTGTAGCTTCCCTTCGTGTCGCAGACGACATGCTCCTCGACCTCGACCCACTCGCCCAGGAAATCCGACAGCGGAACACGGGCCAGATAGACATTTCCCGTAGCGGCGGACGTCGGGCCCACATGGATCACCTGCAGTTCCTGCTTGCCGTTCGAGAGCGTGCGGGCCGTGAAGGTAATGAGGGGATTGGCCACATCGGCCGAGGCTTCCGAATTGTCGATACCCTTGATCTGATGCACGTGGCAGAAGTTTTTCGTCGTCTGCATCCCTTCCGGCAGCCGGAATTTCCAGCGAAGCACCAACTCCTCGCCCTGCTGGGCAACCATCGACTCGGGGGATTTGGCATCGGTCTTGATCTCATTGCGCTGACGGTCCGTGATGTTGGGTTTGCCGCGGTCGTCGTCGTTCTCGACGTGGATGTAGAAATCGAAAACATACTTGCCGAGCGTCTCGTCATAGGATTGCTGGATATGCTGGAACGGCGCTTCGGCGTGCGCTCCCGAGGTATCGGGGGTCTCGTAGTTGTAGCCGCACGAGGTCATCAGCGCATAGGTTCCCGCCGTATTGCCGTCGGCGCGCAGTTCTCCCTCGGCAAGAGGGGCCTCGGGATCCGACGGTTCCACGGGTGTCGACGGTTCCGAAGGGGCCGGCTCATAATCCCCGGACGCACCCTCCGAGCACATCGAACAGACCGGCCCGGAAAGCAGGGAAATCAATAAAATTAATCGTTTCATCATTTGTTTTTTTTCTTTCAATCCGCTATCTTTGTTCGCGGTTCAATTTTGGTTAACCAATTTTCAAGCACCAACAAAAGTAATAAAAATTCTTAAAACCCGAACCTGAAAACAATGAAAAAAATCCTTTTTGCTGCACTCCTGGCAGCTTCGCTCTCCGTATCGGCGCAACAGACGGCGCAACAGACGACACAAATCACGAACCGGTACTCGATGAAGCTTTCGAAGAACCCCGACGGAAGCTACTCGCTCATCAACGAGGCCCGCTATGCCAAGCTGGTCGACCTCTCGAAGATCGAAGGGCTGCTCGAACCCTATACCTATGAACGCGAGCGCCTGCAGACGAACGATTACAAGGGTGTCGAGGTGCGCGAGATCGTCTACCGCACGCACGACGGCTACGAACTGCAGATGGCCGTGGATATGGCCGTGAGCGAGCAGCCCACGCCCGTGGTGATCTACTGCCACGGCGGAGGCTGGGCCCGCGGCAACAACAGCGCGATGCGCACCCTCTCGCAGTACATGGCCAAACAGAAGGGCGTGACAGGCGTCCGCATCGCCTACACGCTGGCCCCGCAGCCGGGAGCTACGGTCGAGGTATCGATCGACGACGTCCTGGGCGCCGTGGAGTACCTGCGCAAACACGCCGCAGAGCTGAACATCGACCCCTCGCGGATCGGCTTCGTCGGCAACTCGGCCGGAGCACACCTGGCGGCCGTAGGAGCGATGCGCACCCCCGAGGCGAAGGCCTTTGTCGGATACTCGGGCATCTACGACCTCGAAACGGCCGCCATCTGCCAGCGTTCGAAGGATCCGCAGCGCATCGGCTACTTCTGCGACCGCGACCCGAAGGTGCTGCACGCCGCCTCGCCCGTGAACCTCGTTCCGAAGAAGAATGCCCCGGCAGCCCTGCTCTTCTGCGGCACGGCCGACATCACGGTCGAATGCTCGCAGAGCAAGGCCTTCGCCGAAGCCCTTTCGAAGCGCGGCGCAAAGGTAGACCTTGAGGTGCTCGAAAACTACGACCACAACCTGAGCGCCAAAGCCTCGGACAAGATGGAGGAGGTCTTCTTCCGGACGGTGGATTTTCTCGCCGAACACCTCTAAGACGGAGCGTTTCCGACGCTTGACCGCCCCAGCAACGAAAAACCGGCAATTCCCGCGGGAATTGCCGGTTTTTTCAGGTTCGGAAATCGCCTACTGCAACTCGAAATGGAGCATCGACTCGAAATCGGCCTTCGAAGTATGGAAGCCGATCCGGCGGGCCGCCTCGACCCACTCCGTGCGACCGAGCGCCCGACCCGCCTCGTAAAGCAGGGCGGCACCGCGACGCTGCGCAAAGGGTGCAATCTGCGGCCAGGGCCACGTTTCGGGTTTTTCGTAGTAGGGCAACAGGCACGCCAGCGCCCGCTGCGCTTCGGGCATCTCCCACAGCTCGACACCCTCGGCACGGGCCACGTTGCGGGCCGTCGAGAAGGCTTCGAGCACGAAGGTCGAATAGTGCAGCGACAGCGTGCGGACCAGCTCTTCGGGCAGCGTGCCGTCCTCGGCCACCTGCCCCGCGAAGCGCGGACGGACAGACTCTTCGGCAATCTCACGCACGCGGTCGTCGAGTCCCGCAGCCCGGGCCGTCATCAACCGGATGGCATCGTACCACAGGCCGTGGTTGTTCGCCGCATGGAGCTCCTTCCGCCCGTTGACGCTGTGCTCCAGCCAGTAGAGGAACGCCCGTGCCCACTCGCGCAGCTCGTGCCGGTCGCGGTCGCTCCACGACGGCGACGAATCGATCAACTGGGCGGCATTCAGCGCAAAGGCCATGCGCCGCGAGTCGATAATCCCCGTGCCGCGGATCGTCGAACGGCCCCGGATCAACTGCGAATAGGTCATGTTGGGGTTCATGCCCAGTTCGGGATCGAGGAACCACGTCCGCAGCAGTTCGGCACACTTCGCGGCGTAGCGCTCGTCGCCCGTCACGCGGTAGAGCACGGCCAGCGTCCGCGCCGCAACTCCCAGCCGGTCGCCGTTAACCCGCTCGGGGCAGTCGTAAACCTCGGGGTTGCGCTCGCCGTCGCGGCGGATATAGGGCAGTCCGTCGGGCTTCTCGGGATCGGGCCACCAGTAGGGCGACAACGACATGTAGTCGCGCCGGTCACCGCTGGGCGGCAACTGCTTCTTGGCCGTCACGGTCAACGGCTCCATGCCGAGCAGCGTGCTGTCGGCTTCGGCCGCCACGCGGCTGACCGCCTCCACGGCTCGGGGATCCCCTTTTCGGTAAGCTTCGGCAAGACGGTCGAGCAGTTCGCCGTCAAAAGAGTATTGCGCGCTGACCGGCACCAGGGTCGCGGTGCAAAGGATCAGCAACAGAATTCGTTTCATATTCGGTCGGTAGTTAAAAAAGAGCGGACGAGACCCTTTCGGGAAAGCCCGTCCGCCCTGCTCGAAAAAACTTCGGGTTCCGCTACGAGAAGAGCGTACCGCCGTTGATGTCGATGTTCGTACCGGTCAGGTAGCTCGACTCGTCGCTGGCCAGGTAGCATACCAGGTCGGCAACCTCCGAAGCCTCACCCTCACGGCGCAGCGGAGCGGTGTGGTGGAGGTTCTCACGCGCCTCGGGCTTCGTGAAGCGGTCGTGGAACGACGTGTTGATCATACCCGGAGCCAGGGCGTTGACACGGATCCCCTGCGGGCCGAGCTCCTTGGCCATGGCGCGCGTGTGGCACATGACGGCAGCCTTGGCCGTAGCGTAAACCGATGCACCCGGGCCACCACCGTCGCGGGCAGCCTGCGACGAGAAGTTAATGATCGATCCGCCGCGCGGCATCATCGGAACCACCTCACGCGTGCAGAGGAATACCGAACGCATGTTGACATCCATCAGGAAGTCATACCAGGCCTCGTCCTGCTCGGTGATGAGTTTGCGGCCCACGATACCGCCCACGACGTTCACCAGGATGTCGACCTTGCCGCCGTAAGCCTCGGCAGCCTTGGCGAAGAGGTTCTTCACGTCGGCAGCCTTCGTCATGTCGCCCTGTACGGCGATAGCCTCGCCACCCTCGGCCTTGATCATCTCCAGGGTCTTCTGGGCATCATCCGGGTTGTCGAAGTAGTTCAGGCAAACCTTGGCGCCTTCGCCAGCCAGTTTCACAGAAATTGCACGACCCAGGTCGCGCGCGCCGCCCGTTACGACGGCAACTTTTCCAGTCAGTCTCATCTTTTTAATTTTTTAAAAAGGGTTTCTTTATAACGTTTTCAATTCAATCACCTGCGGCGGGAGCCCCCGTCGGAAACTCCCGCACGGGTGGATCACTATTTGTTCAACTGTTCGATCCGTCCGCCGAAGAGGAAGACGCACAACAGGCAGGCCGGGACCAACGCCGCACCGAGGATGAAGAAGGCCGTCCAGTCGCCGCTCTGCGTCAGGTAGGGAATGCACAGGATCGAGATGATGGTGCCCAGCACGGCCGAAGCGCCGCCCAGTCCGGCCAGCGAACCGACGGCCTTACCGGTCTGGAGGTCGCTGGCAAGGGTCTGGATGTTGGTCATCACGAACTGATAACCGCCCAGGATGAAGGCCATCATGATAACGGCCATCGTAGCCGACGAAGCCACGGCGGCGAGGATCATGCCGGGGATAATGAAGCACGATCCGACGATCATGGCAGCCTTGCGCGCAAAGTTAACGGTTTTCCCGCGATTGATCAAGAGTCCCGAGAACCAGCCTCCGGCTACCGAGCCGATGGCGGCACCCACATAGGGCACCCAGGCCGACATGGCGATCTGCTTGATGTCCAGATTGAAGACCTCGATCAGATAGATCGGCAGCCACGTCACGAACATCCACCAGATCGGGTCGAGGAAGAAACGGCCCAGAATCACGGCGTAGTTCTTGCGTTCACGGAGCAGCGTACCCCACGATTTCGCCGTATCGCACGACACGCGGCATTCGGGTTGACCCGAGAGGATGTAGTCACGCTCCTTTTCGGTGATCCAGGGGTGCTCCTTGGGACCCTTCTTGTTGATGATGAGCCAGGGGATCACCCAGATGATGCCCAGCGAACCGACAACGGCAAAGGTCACCCGCCAGCCGAAGGCCAGGAAGAGCATCGGGATCAGCACCGGCGAGATGATCGAGCCCACCGACGCGGCGGCCCCGAAGATACCCTGAGCGAGAGCCCGCTCCTTCTGTGGGAACCATTCGGCATTGGACTTGGTCGTTCCGGGCCACGGTCCGGCCTCGCCCAGTCCGAGCAGCACGCGGAAGAAGGTCAGCGACTTGAGCCCCGAAGCCAGCGAAGCCAGGGCATCGGCACCGCCCCAGAGGATCGCCGAAAGGGTAAATCCGCGCCGCGTACCGATCTTGTCGTAGATCTTGCCCGAGACGAGCTGGCTCACGCCGTATGCCACCATGAAGAACATCGTGATGGCGGCCAGCAGGTTTTTGGCCTGGCGCTGCTGCTCTTCGGCCGGTGCCGAGGCATCGATCAGGCCGAGTTCCTTGGCGATACCGCCCGGCTTGACATATTCGATGGCTCCGTCGGGGAGTTTCGTCACCGCATCAGCGGCCACCGTCACCGATTCGCCCTCCACAAGCAGTGCATAGGTGTCGGTTGACGCGTCGTAGGTGTAGTCCCCCTCGGCGTAAACCTCCTTCGTATTGGCCACCCACATGTAGTTGAGCGTACCACGGTCGAGGTAGTTGATGATCGTCACGATGGCGATCAACGCCAGGACGATCCACCGCATTCCTTTGATTTTCATTCAGGCAGCAGTTTAGCGGTTACTTTTTCAGAAAATCCTCGCGGTGGGGCGAGAAGGTGTCGATCAGGATACCGGGTTCGAGGCAGACGCAACCGTGGATCTCGTCCGGAGCCACATAGTAACCGTCGCCGGCCCCGAGGACCTTCTTTTCGTCGCCGATCGTGAGTTCGAACTTGCCGCTGGCCACATAGGTAGCCTGGCTGTGGTAGTGGGCGTGCATCGTGCCCACGGCGCCCTTTTCGAACTTCACCTTCACGATCATCAACTGACCGTCATAACCCATGATCTGACGTTGAATGCCGGGACCCGGGGTCTCCCACTGCAACTCGCTTTCGAGCTGATAGGTTTCACTGCGTGTTTTCATCTTTGTTGATTTTATAAGGTTTGTCAATTCATCTTCACATCATAGGGTCCGGTCCACTCGAAACGTCCCTCGGAGGTCTCGACGCGGTGGCGGGTCTTCGCATCGGCCGAAGCGTTGGCCACACAGAGCGTCACGCGATGCCCGCCCTTGTATTCGGCCACGGCCACCGTGTACTCCGGCGTATCGACCAGCAGCCGCACGCCCTCGCACGAGGAGGTCAGGTTGGCCGACTGCTCGACCTGCAGGTCGTAGGTTCCGTGGGTTTCGAGCGACGAGAAGAAGGTGTGGTTCTTCCGGCCCTGCTCGCGGATGATATACCCCTTCTCGGTGCGGAGGTTGAAGTCGGGATCCGAAGCCCCCGATTCGACGAGCACCATCTCCGTAGCGGGCGTCGTGGCTGTCGAGAGTGAGTAGAAGCGATCGCCGACAATCCACGTGAAGGTCGTCGTCGCCGACTCCCCGTTGTGTCCCCACGCCTGGCGCCAGAGGTGCTGGTAGCCGTTGGCCGTGCCGAGCGCCGACATCGTCGTCGTGGCCTTTTCGTAGGGGAAATTGAGGCTGACGAGGTGTCCGCCGTACCACATCGGATAGTCGTAGCGGTGCTCTTCGGCACTCTCGGCCCGCAACAGGTCGAGAATCAGCGGATACTGCAGGAAGGGCGTCGTGATGTAGGCCACCGTGCGGTGCATCGCCACCCCGGGAGCCGCGTGGCGCTCCTTGGCCGAGACGATCTGGACCCCCTTGCGCGAGAAGTCCGTGAACCAGATGTCCGAATGGTACTTCATCGACTCGTCGTAGTCGCCGTCGAAGTGCGAACGCTCGTCGACGACCAGCGTGTTGTGGGCCACGGTCTGCATGGCGAACGACTTGTTCTCGTGCGTATAGTGTCCCTTGTACTTGGCCTCGATGTTGAGCCAGCGAGCCGCCCCGTAATCACAGAGCACCTCGTTGCCGTTGTCGTAGTAGGCGAAGGTAAGCTTGTCGTAGTGTCCGTGGCTCAGGCCGTGGGCCGTGGCCTTGAAGGAGACGGCGCTGTTCAGCGCGGGGTCCGTCGAGCGGATCACCGCTACCCCACCCTCGTCGCCGTTGCGGCCGTCGCGGTAGAGGGCACTGTGGAAGGTCAGCGGCTCGGCCTCTCCGCGGGCGATGTCGCGCGCCACGGCAAAACCGGCATCCGTCGGGAGCACCCAGTCCTGATAACGGGCCGCCACGTCAAGCAAGGTCTTGTTCGACGGATCGGCGTTGTAGGCGATGTTCACGGCATAGACCAGCTCCTGCGCGTCGTAGCCCTTCAGCAGCGCATCGTTGAAGCGCATGAAACGTCCGTCGTAAGCCAGTTGGAGGAGCGTCGAAACGGCCTTCAGCAGAATTCCGTCACGATACTCGAAGATCTTCAGATCGGGCCGGTTGTGGTCGATGCACTGCGCGAAGACCATGAAGGGCCAGATGGCGTAACGCTGGTAGTAGGCACCCTCGGTAAAGTAACCGTCGGGCGAGAAGAGGTAGTCGAGCTGCTGGATGAATCCGCCGTGCTTGCCCGTCTCATCGGAACCGTAGAGGGCCTTGCGCACCAGCTCCTCGTCGCCCATGGCCATACCGATCATGCCGACGGCCGACGTGGCCCACGTGGCATGGTTGTGCATCTTGTTGAAGACCTTGTTGTTGCCGCGGTTTCCCTCCATACCGTTCATCAGGAAGTCGGCCATCGGGCGGAAAAGGTTCCGTTCCACATAGGCACGTTCCTCCGCCGTCATGTAGTCGTAGACGCAGTCGTAGGCCATCGAGGTGTGGACCAGCCAGACGCTTTCGTTGAGCGTCTGCCAGAAGATGCGGCCCGGGGTCTTCGACAGCGTGACGGGATGGAACCCGAGCGTCGGATAGAGGTCGGCATAGGCCTTCAGCATGTCGGCCACGCGGCGGGCATACTTCTCCTGACCGGTCACCTGCCAGGCGATGCCGCAGTCGACCATTTCGTAGTAGTTGAGTTTGTGGCGTTCGTGGGTGTAGCCGCCCCCGCCGTCGCGGGGCTGCGGGACCTCGATCTCCGCCGCCAGCGCGGCATCCGCCCCGGAGAGCGTCCGGGCCATGGCGGCATCGAAGGTCGGAACCTTGCCGCGGGCCTCGCGCATCTCGGCAACCCCTTCGGCCGTGAGCAGCAGCGAAGGATGCGCCGCCCAGGCGCCGAGCGCCATCATCGATGCGAAGAGTGTAAACAGGAGTTTTTTCATGATCTTATTCCTTTTTTACGCCGATTCCCAAACGGGCCAGCGGACTGTCGGCCTGCTGCGCGAAGTCGAAATGTTCGGCATCGACATAGGCCGGTTCGAGTTCATAGAGTTTGCCCTTGACGGCGTTGCCCGTCATGGAGAGGATGCCGCCGGCATTCCAGAAGTTGCAGTCGGCGATCGAGACCTGCTCCCAGGTGGCTTCGTCGAGGCGGATCGAGCGGCCGCCGCGACCGCTGTTCGAGAAGTTGCAGCCCGAGATGTCGAGCACCTGCGGCCCGACAAGCCGCATCACCGAACCGCGCTCCTTGTTGCAACAGTCCTCGAAGTTGCAGCGGCGGATCGTGACGTACGGCCCGGCGGTCGATTCGTCGCTGCCGCCGCGGTAGATGTTGATCGGCAGGCCGAGGATGCGGTGGAACGAGCAGTTCTCGATCACCATGTCGTCGGCATTGTAACGCCCCTTGTCGTCGCGCTCGGCGGCGTAGTTGATGGCGTCGCCCGAGAGGTCGCGGAACACCGAGTTGCGGATCTCGACCCGTCCGGCAAAGGTTGCCTGCGTACCCTTCACGGCGAAGAAACCGCCCTCGCCGAAGTTGTAGAACTCGCAGTTGTCGATCCAGAGGTTGTAGGGACGGATCATGTCGCGGGCCGTCGAGACACCGGCTTTGGCCAGCGCCTTGCCGTCTTCGAGCCGCCCCGAGAAGGCGATTCCTTCCAGGTGCAGTTCGCCGCCGTCGGCAATGGTCACCATGTCGTCGCCCTTCTGTCCGTTGAAGCGCACCACAGGGCGCTCACCGCCCTTCACGCCGCGGATCGTCAGCGGAACCCGCACCACCATCGCACGCTGAATGGCGTAGTCACCGCCGGCATCCGAGAGCTCGACAACCGAACCGGCCTCGGCCTGCTCGACAACGGCCGGGAGGTCCTCACCGACCCGCACCCGGTAGATGCGATCGGAGGCCGGCTGTGCCTGCACGCGGGGCGTGTACCAGGCGGCACCCTTGCCCTCGCGCATGGCCGCCTCGGTGGGCAGCACGGGAAGCTGCGGCGTCGTATTCTCGAAGCCCTCGATCGCACACGCACGGGCCAGCGCCACGCGGTTGTCGCGGAACGTGAAACCGTCGGTGCGGTCCACGGCGATGAACGGCGCGTCGAGCGTGCGGTTGACGATCGTATTGCGGGCGAAGAGCACCCGTTCGGGCGCCAGCGTACGTTCGAGGTCCTTGCCCGTTCCGAACTCGATGTTCGAGCAGTCGATGAAGGTATTGTCCGTCACCTCGACATTCTCGACCAGGCAGTAGCGGTTGGGCAGCGAGTTGGGCACGGCGTTCATCAGCGCCAGCGCCGAGAAGAAGCGCCCGCCGGCAATGCCGACCAGCGTGTTGCGGCGCACCTTGTGTCCGGCGTTCACCACGCG
Source organism: Candidatus Alistipes intestinigallinarum (assembly GCA_019115745.1). GTDB lineage: Bacteria > Bacteroidota > Bacteroidia > Bacteroidales > Rikenellaceae > Alistipes > Alistipes intestinigallinarum. Next base: position 12,001 of record DXDA01000047.1, on the reverse strand, counting down.
GATACCGCCCGTATTGCGTTTGCCGTGGCCCACGAAGAGGTTCTCCTCGACCGTATTGCGGTCACCGTGGCGCAGCGCCAGCACCCCCTCCGATTCGAAGAAGACGTTGCGGCGGATCACGTTGTCGCTCGACTTGATCGACACGACCTCGACCTCACCGTTGCAACGGTCGAAGATATTCTCCTCGATCGTCGTGTTCGACGACGAATAGGCCTGCTGCGAGGTGCCGACACGGATCGTTTCGGCGCCGTTCGACCCGTAGACCGGGCGCGGTCCGAACCAGTTGTGGTCGATGCGGTGGAAATTCTGCTGGCTGCGCGGCTCGTTGAGCATCACGATGAGCGTCACGCCGAGGTTGAGTTTCCCCATCAGCGAGCAGTGGTCCACGCGGTTGTGACGGCCGTAGAGCAGGATGTAGCTGTAGGCCATGTCGCGGCGTGCGGGGTTGTAGTTGTCGACGACGCACTCCGTCAGCCGGCAATGGTTGGCCACCTCGCGTCCGTTGCGGAACTCGATGACCGACCCCGAGGGGGCCACTCCGTCGCGGAAGCAGAGACCGCTCACTTCGAGCCATTCGCCCGCCAGGCGGAGCGTCGAGCCGCCGGTGATCTCCACCCCGCCGGGGGTTGCCGCCTCGATGCGGACGGGCTTTCCTTCGGCACCGCGGCCGAGCCATTTCAGCGACAGGTCGCTGTAGCGGCCGTTCTCGATGACGATCCGGTCGCCGGGCCGGGCTTCACGCAGCGTCGCGGCCACATCGCCCAGCGACACCCGGTATTCGCGGGCCGCAGCCGATGCGGTCAACAGCACGGCAACCGCCGCCAAAACAAGTTTGAGGTTCTTCATATCGAAAAGTTCAGATTATTCGGTTTTCCACGAGCAACCCGCTGCATCGCGGATCGCATCCATGGCGGGTTGTACATTGGGTTTGGTCGGCGCCGAAGTCAGCGAGGGGAGCGAAACGCCGCGCTGGCGCCCGTAGAGTTTGTTCTCTTTCCACTCGATTTCGGGAGCGGCAGGCTCCGTCGCGCAATCCACGGCGTAACCCGACGAGGTGGTCGAAACGGTGTTGCCCTCGATCACGGTCGAGATGACCGGCATCACCTGATTGCTCGAACTGCTCGCATAGTTGACATTCAGCCCGTACTTGCAGTCGTAAACCATGTTGTAGCGCACCTTGGCATCCTTCACCTGCCAATAGCCGTTCAGTGCCGGGTTCTCCTGCCCGCGGACCAGGCAGATCGCCGAACGGTAGCCCGTTCCGGCCAGCCCTTCGAGGTAGTTGCGCTCGACGACATGGCCCTCGCCGATCAGCCGGATGCCGCCCGTTCCGGACATACCGTTTCCGACGAAGTAATTCCCCGTAACGGTGCAGTTGTTGCCGTGGCGCATGGTCAGCGTCCCCTGGCACTCGACGAAGAGGTTGCAGCGGTACACGTTGCCGCACGACTTGTTCGACACGATCTCGGCCTGTTCGCCGTGGCAATGGTAAAAGTAGTTGTCCTCGACCGTGCAGGCGGCCTCCTGCATCGAGTAGTCGCTCGTACCGATGCGGATCGTCTCCTGGCCGTTGATCGCCTTGTTGTTGTCGTCGTAGAGCGTCACGGGGCGCTCGAAGCGGTTGCCGGCAATCGTATGGCGGGGCGTAACGCCTGTTTCGAGCCACACGACGAGCAGCGTACCGATGTTGCGTTTGTCGCGGAACGTACAACCCTCGACGCGGTGGTCCGTACCGTAGAGCGAGACCCACTTGGTATCGGTTTCGGCATCCTCCTTCGTGCTGTCGCCCGTCACGGCACAGTCACGCACGGTGCAGTGCGAGGAGCCTTTGGCCAGCGTCACGACGGCCTTGCCCGAAACCGGCTCGGGATTGCGCCACCAGAAGCCGTTCACCTCGGCATACGTGCCCGACACCGAGATGCGCGAAGTCCCCGTAAAGCAGACCGAACCGGGTTTTTCGGCCCGCAGAACGACGGGCTTTTCGGCAGTTCCGGCGCTTTTGAGTTCGGCAACCTGATCGCTGTAAAGGCCGTTGCGCCAGACGACGACCGTCCCGGCCGCCACGGTTCCCAGCGCCTTGAGCTCCTCGGCCGAGGAGACATAGACGACCTTTTCGGAATCCTGCCCCTCTTCGGCTCCGGAGTCCTGTCCGGAGTTGCCGTTGCCGGGAGCAGCCTCCCATTCGGAGGCTTCGCCGCCCGAACAGCCGAGCGTCTGCACGGCCAGCAGGAGTATGAATATGAATTTGCGCATTCTGTTACGTATTTCGGGTTTCGAACGCTCCCCGGAAACCGCCCGTGTAATCGGGGCGGACGGTTTCCGGGTTCGTTCCCCCAATTAACCCACTAAAACCTTTTCGGTTATTCGTTCAACGTTTTCGACCAGTACATATCGAACTCGATATAACCGGCACGATCGGCATTGGCCTTGCCTGTTGCAAGATCAGCGCAAGTAACATCACGAATAATGATGTAGCCAATCTTGGCGAAGTCCGTAATAGCTTCCGGCGCAGCACCTTTGGCATACGTCACATAACTCATAACCAAAACGCTGCCCTTTACCCAGTTACTACCAGCTTCTGCTGTACTCAAGGAGGGAGCACCCGAACTGGGCATTGTACCGTCATAATCCATCGAGGTCAGCGTACCATTGAGAATCGGATCAGGATTCGAGGTAACGACACGATACATCACAATCGGAGTTCCATAGGCAGCAGGCAACGGTGTAGCTACAACCTTTCCCTTATCTTCGTCGAAAATAAAACGGCAGTGCGTCTTAATCTGCGAGTAAGAGTTGGCACATCCCGACAGAGCCAATTTATCCGAAGAATCGCTTTTGAAGAAAATATAAGGCTTCACCGCATAATACTCATCGGCTGAGATTGCGCCTTGATCCAACTTATTAGCACCCGAGATCGCCGTATTGTTTCCGCTCTTTGCATACGGGTCGAGCGCCTCATCATACCAGTCATAGGTCGAAACTACTCGTCCCAGATCCGGATAGAAGAAGGCATTATCTGCAGCATATTCGGTATAGGTGCTTGATGAATTGGAGCCGATTCCCAACCGGATGCCTTTGTAATAGTAGAACGGGTATACCATGGCCGTGCCGAAGTCAACCTCGTTGCCGCCGTTGTAGAGGGCCACTACCGGGACCTCCTTCGCCTCCGTGAAAGTCACGCCATCCGGGACAATAAACTGCGCCGAAATATCCGTCGGTTCGCCGACCAGGGCTGCTTCCACACCATCGACCTTGAAGCCCTCGATCGAAGCCAGATTCTCACCCGTAACGGTCACCGTCTTGCCCAGGTAGAACTTATTCGACTCACCGCCGTCCTCGGCCTCCATCTTCACCAGCACGGGCGCAGCCGGACCTACCGGGGTCGTATCCACCCGCCAGGCCGATGCCACCGGCGTCGTCTGCGCGGGCTCGCCCCACAATGCCGTCAGAGCTGCCTCCGCAACGACCGGATCGGTCTGCGCAATCGACGAGGGGAACCTCACCGTCACGGCTTCGGCCTCGGCCAACACCACGATCAGATCGTACTCGCCCCACTTCATGCCGCTCACCAGATCGAGGTTCTGACCCGTGAAGGTCACTTCGTCGCCGATGCTGTTCTGCGTACCCTCCTCCTGCGAGGCGGCGTCGAACTTCGGCGTATGGAGCGTGAAGAGCGTCTCGCCCGTCACGTCGATCGTCGCCGTACCCCACTCGGCCGTGATGGCCACCTGGCTGTCACCGGCCTCGTACTCACCGGCCGGAACGGCGAACTTCAACGCCTCGGCCGTCACCTCCGTAAAGGCGGAAGCCTCGACCGTCACCGCTCCGAAGTGTACGCGGGTGATCTGCTCCAGGTTGCGGCCCGTAAGGGTCACCACCGTGCCGACCGTACCCTCAGCCGGTGCATAGGCCGTAATCAGGGCGTCGGTCACCGGAATCGTCACATAGTAGGGATAGTGGAAAATAACGCTTTCACCGTCCGCGTCGTAGACATCCATCCAGACCTGGTAGGGAGCATCCTGCTGGGCGAGGTCCAGGGCCGGAATCTTGAATTTCAGGATTTTGATCGTCTTTTCGGTGATTTCGGCTTCGAGGCCGTCCACGGTAACGTGCGACACCCGGTCGAGGTTGAATCCCCCAACCGAAATCTCCGTACCGACATAGGCGCGGACACTGCCGCTCTCGTCGGTCATCGGCGACAGCGTCGTCGAGTTGATCGCCGGGTTGTTCTGGACATCGACCTCGTTCATTTCGGGGCCGCACGCGGTCAATGCCGCGAGCGATCCCGTCAGAAAAAGGGTCAGATATTTCGTGAATCGTTTCATCTTCGGATCGATTTTAGATTAGTTTGCGAGTTTGGAATAGTCGTAGTCGTACTTCTGCCAGTAGCAGTTGAAGGTCACGTCGCTTCCCGAGGGAGGAACATTACTGCTGCTTTTGACAACCCTAAAGTTAACCGTACGAATGTGGAGGAATCCGATTCGGCGCACGTTGGCCGCCGGATTATCCGAAGCGAAGCCATCGTACCCGTAGTAGAACACCATCAGCACGGCATCGACATCCACGTTCTCGGCATCCGTACCGGCCGTCCACTTATCCTTGGCCCAAACGTCGGTGTTCAGCGTTCCCTTGGCCGAGGTGATCGTGATTCCGCCTACGGTCTTCGCCTCGACGTCGATCGGGAAGGTCTCCTCGTCGATCTTTTCCAGCGTCTGATTCTTCACCTGGTCGATCAGCGCCTTCTCCGTCGCATTCAAGGGATCCAGATAGCGGAACGTCAGCACAGGCGTACCGTAGCAATCAGCTTTCGATCCCATAATACGGTTCGAGTCGGTCGTCGTGCCTTCAGGATTCGACGCATTGATGTAGAAGTTTCTCAACTGGCTGCTCGAATTGGCCGGAGAATTGACCTGCAACTGTCCGGCGTTCACACCCGAGAAGAAGAAGTAGGGATTGACCGAATAATACTGCTCCTCGGTAATCACGGCCTTATTCGGCGTATTGGCAGCCGAACAAGTTTTCGCCAAATATTGATACGAAATGGGATCGACCACCGTACTCCAGTCAGAGTTGGCATAGACACGGCCCGTTTCGGGCGAGAAGAACGACGAGAGCGACTCCACGTCACGAGCCTGTGCCCAGGTCCGCATGTTCTCCCAGAACTTCACGAACGGCACGTAAACCACGAATGCATCGCTCAGGACAATCTCTTCGTTTCCGTCGAAGTATTCGGCGATCACCGAAGTGGTCGTATCACCGTCCGGGAAGTCTCCGGCCGGCACGGTGAAGGTCAACGACGCAGGCTGTTTCGAAACCACGGCTTCGAAGCCACCGACGAGAATCCGGTCGACCTTGTCGAGATTTTCGCCCGTCAGCGTAATGGACTTGCCCACGGCCGTGCGCTCCAGCACGATCGGCTCGTCAAAGTCCGGAACCAGGCGCACAATCTCGATCGAGGGGGCCTCGTCGAGCGAGGTGGTTACCGAAGCCTCGCCGTCGAAATAGCGCAGCGTGATACGCACGTTGTTGCTCTCGACATAGGGGACACGGGCCACGATCTCCGAAGCGCTCTGCTCGTAGATTTCACCCTCGTGGCTCACTTCGTAGCCATCGGCAGTGAAGAGCACGGCCTCGACAGCCGTCAGGTTCGAGCCCGAGAGCAGCAGCCGGTCGCCCATGACCACCGACTCCTGCAACAGTGCCGGCTTCAACGACGGTACGGCGTACGAATAGGTAAACGAAGCTTCCGATTCGCCCTTGCCGACGCTGTTTTCCAGGACGATCTTGCCGTCACGACCGTTGGCTCCGGCCACGATCGAGAGGCGCGAATCGGAGACCTTCTCCCGGATGACCATCTCCTGATCGCCGATGTAGGCCTTGGTGACACCACTGAGCGATTGACCCGTGATGATGATCTCGGTTCCGACGGGTCCCGATGCGGGCGAGAAGGACTCGATGACGGGGGCCTGTTTCACCACCTCGTCCACATAGGTTTTGTCGCAGCCCGCCGCAAAAAGCATCCCGGCGGCAGCGGCAAAAGCACATATCTGATTTGTGATTCGTTTCATAGGTTTTTGCTGTTATCGGTTTAATAGCCGGGGTTCTGGGCCACGTCGGGGTTGATATTGATGACCGAAATGGGAATCGGCAACAGGACCTGCCACTCCGAGATGGGATTGACCACGTAGTCATACTCGGAGTAGAAGATCTCCGACGAGAAGAAGTTGTTGATCGTCGACACGGCGACATCCCAACGCATCAGGTCGAACCAGCGCTGGTTCTCGCAGGCCAGCTCCAGGCGACGTTCGTTGCGCACGGCCTCCCGGAACTGATATTTCGACGACAGGTCGGCGGAGGTATAGGCGACGACACCGGCGCGTTCGCGGATCATGTTCAGATAGCGCATGGCCTCGTCCGTGGGGCCCGACGTCTCGTTGATCCACTCGGCGAGCAGCAGCGCCACATCACCCACGCGCAGCACGGGCCAGTCGTTTTCGCCGTCATACTCGGAGGTGATCGGCGAGAGGAACTTGTCGCACCAGCGGGCCTCGACCGTCTGCTCGGTCGTAGCGTTGTAATAGCTCTCCTTGAGGGTCACCGCCTTGCGTTTGTCGGGATTCTCGGCCGTGCCGTTGTTGTTGTAGGCCGACACCAGATCGTCCGAAGGATAGTTATAGTGCTTGGGCGAACCCATGATCACGTTGTTGCCGTTGTTCATCGGGCCGAAGAGCGTTCCGAAGGGGCATCCCAGCCCGACGTTGCCCGAGAGGTAGCGCACGGCGAAGATGATCTCCTTGTTCATCTCGTTGTCGATCGAGAAGATCTGATCGTAGGGAACCAGATCGGCGCTGCTCTGCGGATTTCCGGCAGCAGCCAGCACCTCGCGTAACAGATCGCCGGCCTTCATGTAGTTCTCCGACCCCACCTCGTAGCGGGTCATGTAGACCTTGGCCAGCAGTCCCTTGGCTGCGGGCATCGTCGCGCGTCCCAGGTCGGCGGCCGCCGACTGTTCGGGGAGCATGTTGTGGTCGATGATCGCATTCAGGTCGCCCTCGATCAGCGCGTAGATCTCCTCCACGGGCGAACGCTGCATGTAGCGGGCCTCATCGGCGCCGGTCTTCTTCGTGACGAGGAACACCGGGCCCCACAGCCGCACGAGATTGAAATAGAGATGTGCGCGCAGGAATTTGGCTTCGCCTTCGTACTGGGCGCGCAGCGTGGGGTCGTCCACGACGTCGACATAGGAGATCACCTTGTTGGCCCGGTCGATGGCGGCATAGCAGGCGTTCCAGTAATCCTCGACCCAGGTATGGGCCGTAGTGATGGTTCCCTGGTCGAGCTGTTCGATGAGCTTCGTATCCTGCGACGTGGAGCCGTTCGCCCGCATACGGGTATTGTCCGAGCGCAGTTCGGTCACGGCCCACTCGTAGTACATGACGTTGTGCAGACCGTTGTAGGCTCCGATCACGAGGTTGTTCACCGCCACGGCATCCGTCACATACTCGTCGGCCGCCGTCTCGGAATAGGGGTACTGATCCAGGTTGCAGGCACCCAGTGCGAGCGTCAGGATCACAGAACCGATATATTTGAAAGTCGTTTTCATCTTCGTTCCGGGGTATTAGAAGTTAAGATCGATGCCGAACGTGAAGGTCGACGTGAGCGGGAAACCGCCGCGCTGGTAGCCGTCGATGAGCGGGCTGGCGTAGTTTCCCGTGGTCATGCGCGACTCGGGGTTGATGCCCTTGTATTCGTCGCTCCAGAGATAGAGGAGGTTGGTGCCCGTCACATAGAAGCGCAGGCCCCGCAGGCCGAGTTTGGCAGCGGCCTTCTTCGGGAGGGTATAGCCGACGGTCAGGTTGCGCAGACAGAGATACGAGGCATCCTGCAGGCCCAGATCCGTCAACATGATGTCGTAACCGTTCTTGGCATAGGGGGTCTTTCCGTCGCCCGGATGCGTCGGGCTCACCCAGCGATCCTCCATGTAGGCGCGGTTGTACTTGTGCGATTCGGTGTAGAAGACATCGCCGTTGAAGACCGTGACGCCCTGCACGCCTTGCAGAAGGAACGAGACGTCGAAGTTTCCGATGCGGAAGTTGTTGGTCATGCCCCACGTGAAGTCGGGATAGGGATCGCCCAGCACGACACGGTCGTTGTCGTTGAGTTCGCCGTTTCCGTCGGCATCCCACAGGCGAAGACCGCCCGGTATATCGCCGGCGAAGTGCGGATTGGCATTGATCTCCTCCTGCGTGTTCCATACGCCGATGCTCTTGAAGCCGTAGTATTGAATCAGGGGGTCGCCGACGCGGGCGATGTAGCTTTCGGAACGCTCGCCCTGGGTAATAACCTGCGATTCGCCGCCGATTTCGAGGAGTTTGTTGCGCGTGAGCGAGAAGTTCACGGTCGTCGACCACTCGAAGTTCTTGCGGTTGAACTGATGGGTGTCGAGCTGAATTTCAACACCGGCGTTGCGGACCTTTCCGATGTTGTTCCAGTAGTACTGGAAACCGGTGAACGACTGCGTGGGCTGCTCGAAGAGCAGGGCGCGGGTCACGGAGTAGTATCCGTCGAAGGTCAGGGCGATTCGGTTGTCGAGGAATCCGGCATCGAGACCGAAGTTCCATTCGTCGGTCTGCTCCCAGGTGATATTGGAGTTTGCGAGCGTCGACGAGGTGTTGGCGGCGCCGGGGATCAGCGTTCCGTTGCCCGATCCGGTGGGATAGTTGGCCGGGTTGAGCACTTCGAGGGCGGCCACATAGTCGATGCTGTTGTTACCCGTCACGCCGTACGAAGCGCGGAGCTTGAGGTTCGAGAAGACGCGCTGCTCCTTCATGAACTGCTCCTCGGAGATACGCCATCCGACCGAAACCGAGGGGAACCAGGCGTTGCGGTTGCCCGAGGAGAAGAGCGACGAACGGTCCAGACGCAACGAGGCCGACAACAGATAACGACCGTCGTAGCTGTAGGAGACACGTCCCAGATAGGATTCGAGCACCTCGTTCGGATAGCGGAACGTACCGGTTCCGGAGCCGTTTCCGTTGTTTTCGGAGGCCAGTTCGAAGATCGTGGCGGCGTTGAGCGTGTGAATGTTGTCCGTCGGGAAACCCGTACCGGTCAGGGCAACGTTCTGCACACGGGTCGACTCGGCCGTGTAACCGGCCAGAACATCGAGTTCGTGCCGGCCGAACGTGCGGTTGTAGTTGAGCGTGTTTTCGGAGAGCAGGTCAACGTAGAGCGAACTGGTGAAGGTCGCTTCACTGGCCGTACCATCCTTTGTGGCGTTCTTGTTGGCGTAGCTGTACGAGGGCCGGTAGCGGACGTTCACGCCGTTCGAGGTTTTGAACGTCAGGCCCTTGCAAATGTCGACCGTCAGATAGATGTTGGCCATGCCCTGAAAGTTCTCGTTCCAGCGCGTCGTATTGGCCATCACGCTGCGGGGGTTGTTGTTGGCCGAGTTGAAGGGCGACACGGCCGTGGTGTTGAAGGTCGGGTTTCCGTACTCGTCGGGATCGCCGATCGGCCCGTAAAGGTTGTTGAAGTGGCTGCCGCGGGCAAATCCCGTGTAACCGGTCAGCGCCGTGGTCCAGGCGTTGTGGTAGACCGGTAGGAACGAGGGCGTGCGGTAGAAATCGATGAAGTTGTTGCGCGGACGGGAGGCTTTCTGGTAGTTGGCCGAGACGTTCACGCCGAAGGTGACGCTTTTCGAGAGATTGGCGTCGACCTTGGTGCGGAAGGTGACCTTCTGCACTTCGTTCTGGAGCATGATACCCTGATCGCGGGTCCAGGCCGCCGACGAATAGTAACGGATGTCACGCTTGCCGCCCTGGACGGAGAACTGGGCATTGGTCACGCTGGCCACATCACGCAGTCCTTCGCGCTGCCAGTCCGTCGAGCCGATGTTCTGTTCGATCCATGCGGCGAGTTTGTCCTGGGCCTTCACGGCCGGGCCACCCCATGCGGCCTCTTTCTCCTGCCACTGGAGGTACTCCGTAGCGGTGAGCAGGTCGTGGAGCTGGTAGGCCCACTTGACGCCCTGATAGAGTTTGACCGAATAGCGGGGTTTTTCGGAGACGCCGCTTTTGGTGGTGATCATGATGACGCCGTTTGCGGCGCGCGAGCCGTAGATGGCGGCCGAGGCGGCATCCTTCAGGACTTCGATAGACTGAATGTCCGAGGGGTTGAGCGTCGACAAACCGTCGGGGACGGGATAGCCGTCGATGATGACCAGGGGCGCGCTGTCGGCCGAGATCGAGCCCGTACCGCGCACGCGGATCGAGGGGGTAACACCCACTTCGGAGGTTGTGTTGTTGATCGTCAGGCCGGGGATCTGACCCTGGAGAGCGGTCGTGACATCGGAGACGGGGCGGTCGGCCAGCACGCTGCCGTCGATCTTGGCGATCGAACCGGTCAGGTGGGATTTTTTCTGCACGCCGTAACCGACGACGACGACTTCATCGAGAGCAGCGGCTTCGGGTTCCATTTTGACATTGATAAGGGTCTGTTTTCCGACCTTGATTTCGACTTTTTTATAACCGACGTAGGAGAACTCCAGGACGGCCTCTTCACTGGGGACGGAGAGGGAGTAGGAGCCGTCGATACCGGTAGCGGTTCCGGTTGCGGGGGGGGGATTTTTGACCACTACGGAGACTCCGATCAGGGGGCCCTGCTCGTCGGAGACCACACCACGGATCGTGATCTTTTGTGCATAGGCGGCCACCGTGCCGAACAGCAAAGCTGCGAGCAACAGCAGTGACCTTGACAAGTAATTTTTAGCCATCATGCAGTTTTAAGTTATAGGTTAGATATTGAATATGAGGCTATTGCGGGTGCCCCGAAGCGGTTGTTTGGTAGACCAAACTGGTATGCCAAACTGGTAAACCAATTTCAAGGCTCGCACAAAGATAGAAAAAAAAAGATAAGACGCGCAAATTTGGGCGGTATTTTTTTGATTTTTTCGAAAGGGGTGGGGTTGGGCGTAAAAATTTAAAAATCTTAAAAATTAAGGCGTCGCATTTCCCGCCGGTCTAAGAGACCGGTTTTGCGGGCGCGGACTTAAGAAGCCCGTTTTGTGGGCGAAGGAATATTGAAAGGTTCGGAAACAAAACACCGCTCCCGACTGACGGTCGAAGCGCAGAACTGATTCGGAAACCCTTCACTGATACCCTCGCCCACAAAACCGGCTTTTTAAGCCGGCGCCGGGCGACTATTCGCGGGTTTGCAAGCAAACCGTCCCCGGCGCTCGCATTTTTAGTCCGCATCTTCCTTTTCGATTTTTTCATCAAGCCGGAGATCGCCAACACACAAATCTCCCTATAAAAAGCGGTTCAGCGCTCCCGTCCCTCTTTCCGTCATTCCCCGCTTGACGGGGAATCCAGTTTTTGCGCGACGCTGGATTTCCGCTCAAGGCGGAAATGACCGGTCTAAAAGACCGGTTTTGTGGGCTGCGGGACCTTCGATGGGTTTCAGATGGCTGAATCCGCGTCGTTTGGTGTCCGCCGCACTCTCGATTTTCGCGGAAAAAGAATCTTCGGAATTCCGAGCGCCCGGAACGGGAGGCTGTAAAGGCTTGATCTTACTGCACCCGTTCAGCGAGGTGTTCCGAAGATTCCCGCGAAAAGCAACTTGCGGCTGGTTTTGGCGCCACCTTTTGACAGCAAAAGGTGGCTACTGGATTCCCGCTTTCGCGGGAATAACCGGTCTAAGAGACCGGTTTTGTGGGCGAAGGAAGGTTGAAAGGGTCGGATTCGGTTCCGCGCCCGGCTAAGAGCCGGGTGGATTCCCCGTCAAGCGGGGAATGACAAAAGGAAAAGCGGGGAATGACCCCCAAAAAAAAGAGACCCGTATACCGGACCGAAATCCAAATATACGGGTCTCTCCCTAACTAAGCCCAACCTACCCTACCTTTTTACCAATCTTTAGCAAAAGTATCATAGCTCGTTCCTCCATCAATTCCAATTCCATAATATATTCGTGGTATTCTGGTTTTTACAGAATATAAACACTT
>DXDA01000046.1 GCA_019115745.1 Candidatus Alistipes intestinigallinarum | reverse complement strand
AAAAGGTCACGATTAAGGCCTGAAATACTTGCTGCCTTTTGCGTCAACAGGAGTGGAAGAATAAAAGAAAAAGCCTTGCATATCGCTGATATACAAGGCTTTTTGCTTTCTATCGGGGTTTCTTTCTGCCCCCCCTCTGGAGCGGAAAACGGGACTCGGACCCGCGACCTCAACCTTGGCAAGGTTGCGCTCTACCAACTGAGCTATTTCCGCATTGCTTGATTGCGAGTGCAAAGGTAGCTAAAAAATCTGAATCTCCAAATTTTTCCGGCGTATTCTGAAATTTTTTTACTATCACGACCGAAATTAAACCCGCCAATATCCCCAAAGACTTAAAAACGCTCCAACCGGAGATTCCCGTCCGAACGCTTATCGATATTCCGAGCCCTTTCGTCGAGAAAATCGACCGATCCGTCTATTTTAATTGTACGCGCGAAACGACATCCGTAGCTTTGCGGCAAACAAAAGAGCCATGAAACGGATCATACTGACATATTCCACCGTATTGCTCGGAATGCTCACCGCCGCAGCACAAACGGCAACCCAATCCGAACTCCAAACGGCAGGGGAGCCCTCGGCAACCGGGGAGGTGCAGACAGTTCCGGAGGATTCAAAGGCCGAAACAGCCCCAACACCCCGGGAGATTGGAGACACGACTCGGGATACCACGACTCTCTCGAAAATCTGGACCCTGGACGAATGCCTGCGCTACGCACTGGAGAACAACATCCAGTTGCGCCAGAGCCGCAACGACTACCTCTCGGGAATCGAAGATACGAAAGAGGCCAAAGCCGCGATGCTTCCTTCGCTGACTGCCTCGACGATGCAGGGATTCACCAACTACCCGTCGACGAACGTCTCCGACCGCAACACCTACACCGGAACCTACGGCATCGATGCCGGGCTGACACTCTACGAAGGGGGCAAACTCCGCACGACGGTCAAGCAGCAGCAGTTGCAGAACCGCATCGACGAACTCTCGGTCGCCGAATCGGAGAATGACATCCGCATCGCCATCGTACAGGCCTACCTGCAGGCGCTCTACGCTGCCGAAGCCGTGACCGTGGCTGCCAATACGGCCGAAGTCTCCCAGGCACAGCGCGATCGTGCCGAGGAGCTGTGGAAAGCGGGATCGATCAGCCGGGTCGATTTCGCACAACTCGAAAGCCAACTGGCGAGCGACCGCTACCAGGTCACCGTAGCCCGCACGTCGCTCGACAACTACCGGCTGCAACTCAAGCAGTTACTGGAACTTGATATCACGGAGGAGATGAACCTTGCCGCCCCTGTCATCCAAGAGAGTGAGGTGTTGTCAGCCCTTCCCGCCAAAGCCGCAATCTATGCAACGGCACTGGAGGCCATGCCCGAGATCAAACGGGGCGAATTGGCTGTTGAATCGGCGGAGTTGGGCATTCGACAGGCGCAGGCCGGGTTCTATCCCTCCGTTACCCTGACCGCCGGCATCGGCACGGGCCACATGTCGAACGGCGGATACGAAAGCGGGAGCCAGGTCTGGAACCGCTTCAACGAGAACGTAGGTCTGACACTGAGCATTCCGATCTTCTCCAACCGCAAGAACCGCACGGCGGTGAACAAGGCACGGCTCGAAGCCGAGAACAGCCGTCTTTCGTGGCTGGATTTGCAGAAGACGCTGCTCCGCGACGTGGAGTCGGCCTATCTGGACGCCGTCTCGGCACAGTCGCAGTATCGGGCCGCCACGGAGAAGGAGCGTTACGCCCGGGAGAGTTTCGATCTCACGCAGGAGCAGTTCAACCTCGGGGTGAAGAACACCGTCGAGCTGATCACGGCCCAGAACGAGTGGTCGTCGGCCCGCCAGGAGGTCCTCCAGGCGAAGTACATGGCGCTGCTGAACATCGAACTGCTGAACATCTACCAGGGGCGCGACACGACAACGATCAACTAAAAACAGATATAGACGATGAAACGGAAAAAAATCCTGATTCCGCTCCTCCTTGTCGTGGTGGTCGGAGTAGGGTGGTTGCTGCTGCGCCCCTCGAAGGGTGCGGGGATCACGCTGGAGACGGCTCCGACGAGCCGCATCACGATCCGCAACTCGGTGACGGCTACCGGCACCGTGGAGCCTGTCACGGAGGTCGAGGTCGGTACGCAGGTCTCGGGGATCATCGACAAACTCTATGTCGACTATAACGACGTGGTGAAGGCCGGGCAACTGATCGCCGAGATGGACAAGGTGACGCTCCAGGCCGAACTGGAGTCGGCACAGGCCGACCTGGCGAGCTGCAAGGCCGAGTACGACTACCAGCTCAAGAACTACACGCGGACCAAAGGGCTCCACGAGAAGGAGCTGGTCAGCGACCAGGAGTACGACGACGCCCTGTATCTTTACGAGAAGTCGCGGGCGGCCTACGACCAGGCGCAGGCCGCGATGGTGAAGGTCGAGCGCAACCTGGGCTACGCGACCATCACGTCGCCGATCGACGGCGTAGTGATCAGCCGTGCCGTGGAGGAGGGTCAGACCGTGGCGGCGAGCTTCGAGACCCCGACGCTCTTCACCATCGCCCAGGACCTCACGCAGATGCAGGTCGTTGCCGACGTCGACGAGGCCGACATCGGGCAGGTGGCCGAGGGGCAGCGTGTGGAGTTCACCGTGGACGCCTATCCGGACGACACGTTCGAGGGGACGGTCGAGCAGGTGCGGCTCGAAGCCACGACCGAGTCGAGCGTCGTGACCTACGAGGTGGTCATCAAGGCCTATAACCCCGACCTGAAGCTCAAACCGGGACTGACGGCCAACATCACGATCTTCACGCTGGAGAAGGATCACGCGCTGGCCATCCCGACCAAGGCGCTGCGTTTCGTGCCCGACGCCGAACTGCTGGGCGAACTGGAGATCACGGCAGCCCCGGCGGCCGCGAACGAGCCCGGCAAGCGTGAGGTGTGGATCGTGCACGGACAGGAGTTGCAGCCGCGCCTCGTCACGACGGGCGCAGCGAGCGGCGACCTGACGGAGATTACCGAAGGCCTCGCCGACGGCGACACGATAGCCGTGGGGCTGACGGCCGCAAGCCAGGCGCCGCAGGCTGCCGCAACGGAGCGGAGTCCCTTCATGCCGACGCCTCCGGGCGGAAACAAAAAGAAATAGGGCCATGGCAAGGGAAGTGATCCGGCTGGAGCATATCCGGCGCGATTTCCGGGTCGGCGACGAGACGGTCCACGCCCTGCGCGGCGTCTCGTTCACGATCCGCGAAGGGGAGTTCGTGACGATCATGGGAACGTCGGGCTCCGGGAAGTCGACGCTGCTCAACACGCTGGGGTGCCTCGACACACCGACCTCGGGCGAGTATTACCTCGACGGAGTGTCGGTGCGCACGATGGACAAGAACCAGCGGGCGACGCTGCGCAACCGCAAGATCGGCTTCGTCTTCCAGAACTACAACCTGCTGCCGAAGACCACGGCCATCGAGAACGTCGAACTGCCGTTGATGTACAACCCGCAGTGCAAGGCCGCCGAGCGTCGGCGCCGGGCGATCGAGGCGCTGGAGGCCGTGGGGCTGGGTGACCGCCTGATGCACAAGAGCAACCAGATGTCGGGCGGACAGATGCAGCGCGTGGCCATCGCCCGGGCGCTGGTCAACAATCCGGCGGTGATCCTCGCGGACGAGGCGACGGGAAACCTCGACACGCGGACGAGTTTCGAGGTGCTGGTGCTCTTCCAGCAGCTCCACGCCGAGGGGCGCACGATCATCTTCGTGACGCACAACCCCGAGATTGCGCAGTACAGCAGCCGCAACATCACCCTGCGCGACGGCCACATCACGAGTGACACGCCGAACGAACACATTTTGAGTGCGGCCGAGGCTTTGGCCCGGCTGCCCCGACAGGAGGATTAGACCATGAATTTCGCCAATCTTTTCAAAATTGCCGTCAAGGCGCTGAGCAACAACAAGCTCCGGGGATTCCTGACGATGTTGGGCATCATCATCGGCGTGGCGTCGGTCATCACGATGCTGGCCATCGGCCAGGGGTCGAAACGCAGCATCCAGGCCGAGATCAGCGAGATGGGCTCGAACATGATCATGATCCACCCGGGCGGCGACCGTCGCGGAGGCGTTCAGTTGAGTGCCGACGACATGGAGTCGCTCAAGCTGCAGGACCTGGAAGACATCCAGACCAAGACGCGCTACGTGACCTACGTCTCGCCGTCGGTCAACAGCGCCGGGCAGGCCATCTACGGAGCCAACAACACCCCGACGACGGTCTACGGCGTGAATCTCGACTACCTGGAGATCCGCCGCTACCGGGTTGACGACGGCGACACCTTATCCGAGCAGGACATCAAGACCGCCGCCAAGGTCTGCCTCATCGGAAAGAGTGTCGTCGACGAACTCTTCCCCGACGGCGAGAATCCCGTGGGGAAGGTGATCCGTTTCGGGACGATCCCGTTCCGCATCGTGGGGGTACTCGAAAGCAAGGGCTACAACAGCATGGGCATGGACCAGGACGACCTGATCATCGCCCCCTACACGACGGTACAGAAGCGAATCCTGGCCATCACCCACCTGCAGGAGATCGTCTGCTCGGCGCTGACCGAGGCCTACACCGACCAGGCCATCGACGAGATTACGGAGATCCTGCGCACGAACCATCGGTTGAAGGAGACCGACGACGACGATTTTTCGATCCGTTCGCAGCAGGAGATGGCCTCGATGCTGACCTCGACGACCGACATGATGACCGTGCTGCTGGCGGCCGTAGCGGGTATTTCGCTGCTCGTGGGAGGTATCGGCATCATGAACATCATGTACGTTTCGGTAACTGAACGAACGCGTGAAATAGGACTGCGCATGTCGATCGGTGCCAAGGGGATAGACATCCTGGCACAGTTTCTCATCGAGTCGATCCTGATCAGCGTCACGGGAGGTGTGATCGGGGTGCTGGTCGGGGTCGGGGCTGCCGTGGCGGTGAACATCTTCGCGGCCTTTCCGATCTACATCCAGCCCTGGAGTGTCTTTCTGTCGTTTGCGGTCTGCACCCTGACGGGGGTCTTCTTCGGGTGGTACCCGGCGCAGAAAGCCGCGATGCTCGACCCCATCGAAGCCATCCGCTACGAATAACCCCTTTAAGAAAGGGGGTTCATGGGCGGAGGGAGCTTCATCCGGTATCCGAGCCGATTCTGCGCTCTCACCCGGCTAAAAGCCGGCTCTATGGGCGGAGGGGACTTCATCCGGTCTCCGAGCCAATTCTGCCGGGGGTAAGATGCCCGTTTTATGAGCAGAGGGAGTTTCATCCGGTATCCAAGCCGGTTCTGCGCTTCGACCTCATATTTTTTTATATCTTTGCATTATGACTGCACTGCAATCAAAATATACGGGCTGGCTGATTCACGTCACGGTCTGGGCCGTGATCCTCGGGATGCCGCTCTTCGTGACCGGGCCCGACCGCCCGCTGATGACCGGGCCTCAGTACGTCCGGTTCCTGCTCGTGCCGCTCTCGTTCATGGTGGTCTTCTACACGAACTACTTCCTGCTGATCGACCGCTACCTCACCACACGGCGGTTCGGACGCTTCACCGGATACAACCTCCTGTTGATCGGCGCCGTCATGCTCGCCGTCCACCTGTTTTTCCGCCACGTCCTGCCGCCCGACCTGCATCGACCGCCATTGGTGCGGCCATGGCAGGATACGGTCCGTTTTTTCGCAGGCAATCTGATGCTTTACATTCTGGTTGTCGGCGCCGGGGTCGCCATCCGAATGACGAGCGGCTGGTATCGTGCCGAAACCGCCCGGCAGGAGCTGGAACACAGCCGCACGCAGGCCGAACTGCAGAACCTCAAAAGCCAGTTGAACCCCCATTTTCTGTTCAACACGCTGAACAACATCTACTCGCTCATCCAACTCGACACCGACCGCGCCCAACAGGCCGTCCACGACCTGAGCCGCCTGTTGCGCTACGTCCTCTACGACAGCAGCCGCCCCTACGTACCGTTGGCCGCCGAGGTCGACTTCCTGCGCGACTACATCGAACTGATGCGCATCCGCCAACCGCGCCACGTCCAGGTTTTCGTGTCGCTGCCCGCGACGCCGTCGCAGCGTCCCGTTGCGCCGCTGCTCTTCATCTCGCTCGTGGAGAACGCCTTCAAGCACGGAGTCGACAACGACCGGCCCTCCTACGTGACCATCGACCTGCACGAGAGCGGCGACCAGTTGATCTGCCGGATCAAGAACAGCTACTTCCCCAAATCGGGCGATTCGGACCGCAGCGGCTCAGGCATCGGGCTTTCGAACCTCACCCGACGCCTGGAGATGCTCTATCCCGGGCGCCACACCTTCGAATACGGACAAAACGGAGAGGCCTATACGGCCCTGCTCTGCATCCAACTCACCGACGCATGAAACTACGCTGCCTGGTAATCGACGACGAGCCGCTGGCCGTGGAACTCATGGAGAGCTACGTGCGCAAAACGCCGTTTCTGGAGCTGGCCGGCTCCTGCGGGAGCGGCACGGCTGCCTTTGCCATGTTGCGCGAGCAACCCGTGGACCTGTTGTTCTGCGACATCCAGATGCCGGGGCTCAACGGCATGGAACTGTCGCGGATGCTGCCCGAAGCGACGCGGGTGATCTTCACCACGGCCTTCAGCCAGTATGCCGTCGAGGGGTTCCGGGTCCAGGCCGTCGACTACCTGCTCAAGCCGATCAGCTACACGGACTTCCTCACGGCGGCGAACAAGGCGCTCCGGTGGTTCGAACTCAAGCACCGGGCCGAGGAGGCCGAACGGAGCGAACGGACCGACAGCACCCCGAAAGAGCCCGTGCGGAGACCGGACGAGTCGCCCCAAAGCATCTTCGTAAAGACGGAGTACCGCCTGCAGCAGATCGACCTGGACCGCATCTGCTACATCGAAGGACTGAAAGACTACGTCAAAATCCATGTCGAGGGCGAAATACACCCGGTAGTCTCGCTGCTGAGCCTCAAGGCGCTGGAGGAGCAGTTACCGGCGGACCGCTTCATCCGCGTGCACCGTTCCTACATCGTGCAGCCGTCGAAAATCCGCACGATCGAGCGCAACCGGATCCTCTTCGGGCCGGAACGCATTCCGATTTCGGAGAACTACCGGCCGGCCTTCTACGACTTTCTGGCGCGGCATTCGCTGCTTCCGGCGGATTTCCCGAGTAAAGAATAGGGTAGCGGAGAATCAAAGCTGCTTGCGGTAGCTCCGAGCCGCCCAGCCATTGAACACGACAGCGAAAAGCGCCAGTGCGGCATAATTCATCCAGAGGTCTGCAAGCGTCGCCCCCTTGAGGTAGAGGGCGCGCATGGAATCGACGAAGTAGCTCGGGGGCAGGAACCGGGAGATGTACTGCGCCCAACGGGGCATGGATTCGATCGGGGTGACCAGGCCGCTCATCAGGATAAAAATCATCACGAAGAAGAACATCACGAACATGGTCTGCTGCATGTTTGCGGATCCGTTCGCTATGCCGAGCCCGAGTCCCGACATCGTAAAGATGAAGAGCGCGGCGGCAAGGAAAATGGAGGGAATAGACCCTGCGGGAGCAAGGCCGTAGACGAGGCGTGCCACAACCATCGTCAGCCCCAGGACAACCAGCCCGATCACCCAGAAGGGAATCAGTTTGGCCAGGGCGAATGTCAGCCGCCCGACAGGCGTGACATTGATCTGTTCGATGGTTCCGATCTCCTTTTCGCTCACGAGGTTCAGAGCCGGGAGGAACCCGCAGAGCATCACCAACAGCATGATCATCAGAGCCGGAATCATGAAGTAACGGTATTCGAGCGTGGGGTTGTATCGATTCTGCACGACCAGCGTCTCGTCGGGCGGGACCCGCCCCTGCTCACGAGCGAGTTCGGCAACCGTCTCTCCGACAACCGCCATCAGATACTGTCCTCCGAGACTGCCCTTGAGGGCGTTCACGCCGTTTGCCGCAATGCTCACCCGGTCGGGCGCAGCCGTCGTCAGGGCCCGTTCGAACCCTCGGGGGATCTCCAGAATCACATCGGCCTCACCGTCTTCGAGACTGCGGAGCGCCGCGCCATACACCCCGGCCGTTTTCCGGAGCGTGAAGCAGTCCGAAGCGGCGACTTTGGCCACGATCCGGCGGGAGGTCTGCGAACAGTCGTGATCGACCACCGCGACATCGATATGCCGCACGTCGAGAGTCGCAACCCACGGAATGACGAACATGACCATCAAGGGAAACACGATGACCATCTTCGGAAGGAATGGATTCCGGAAGAACTGTCGGAACTCCTTGTCTAACAGAACGAACAGCGTACGCATGGGATCATTCGAGTTTGTCGTTGAACTTTCTGAGGGCGATCCCGATCAAAGCGAGGGTCATGGCGAGGAGGATAAGGAATTCGCGCACCACGGCAGAGAACGGAAGAGCCTGAACCATAAGTTTGCGCACGGCCTCTATGTACCAGCGCGCGGGAATCGCACACGAAAGGGCCTGCAGCACGCCGGGCATGTTCTCGACGGGAAAGACCATTCCGGAGAGCATGATGACGGGCAGCAGCATGAGCATGGCGGAGATGACGAGCGCCGTAGCCTGCCGGTCGGCAATGGTGGAGATGAAGAGCCCGAGGGCGAGGGCAAGCAGCAGATAGAGGATCGAAACGCCGACAATTCCGGCAATGCTGCCCGACATGGGCACACCGAGAACATAGCGGGCCAACAGAAGGATGACGGACAGGTCGAAGCACGAAAGCAGGAAATAAGGGATCATCTTGGCGAAGACGATCCACACGGGACGCACGGGCGAAACGAGCAGGACCTCCATCGTCCCGGATTCCTTTTCGCGGACGATCGAGACGGACGTCATGATCGAGCAGATGAGGATGAACAACAGCCCCATGATTCCGGGAACGAAGTTGTAGGCACTCTTCATCTGGGGGTTGTAGAGGAGCCGCATCTCGACACCCGCACGCTCCGTGCCGAGCGAGTCCTCCCCGGTGAGGATGCTTTGCAGATAGCCCGCACCGGCTGCAGCCGTATTGGGGTTCGAAGCGTCGAAAATCAACTGTACGGCCGCCTTTCCGTCGGCAACCGCAAGGGTGGTTTCACCCGCCGCAGCCGGGATCGCCGCGCACGACACGGTCCGTCGCCGGTCGAAATCATCGGCGAATACCACCACGACATCGGCCTCTGCGGTACGCAGCACCCGGTCGATCCGTGCAGCGTCGACATAGCCTCGGAAGGTAAAATAGTCGTTGGCAGCGATTCGCGCAACCACCCGACGCACCGTCTCCGAGGGGTGCGGAGCCGCTACGGCAAAGTCGATGTTGTTCACCTCGGTTGAGATGGCGAATCCGAACAGAAGCAACTGTACGACGGGGATTCCCAGCACGATCAACATCGTACGGGGATCACGCAGGATGTGCAGAGTCTCCTTGCGGACAAAAGCGAAAAATCCGTTCCTGGCTTTCATTCCGATCGTTTTGCGCCGCGGGCCAGCGAACGGAACAGTTCGTCCACCGATTCCGCGGCAAATTGACGTTTCAGTTCGGCCGGGGTCCCGATGGCCCGGATCCGGCCGTCGACCATGATCGAAACCCGCGAGCAATACTCGGCCTCATCCATGTAGTGCGTTGTTACGAAGATGGTCGTTCCACCGGCCGCGGCTTCGTAGATCAGTTCCCAGAACTGCCGCCGCGTGACGGGATCGACCCCACCCGTGGGTTCGTCGAGGAAGACCACCTCGGGGCGGTGGAGAGTCGCCACGGCGAATGCCAGTTTCTGTTTCCAGCCCAAGGGCAGAGCCCCGACCCGCGTACGGGCCTCACCGCGGAATCCAAGACGACGGAGAAGCTCCGCCGCACGCCGGAGAATCTCCCGCCGGGAGAGTCCGTAAATTCCCCCGAAGAGCCGGATGTTCTCCATCACGGTCAAATCGTCGTAGAGCGAGAAACGTTGGCTCATGTAGCCGATCCGCCGTTTGATGGCCTCGCCCTGGGTGGCAATATCGTACCCGGCGACGGTTCCGAAACCCGCCGTGGGGTAACTCAACCCACAGAGCATCCGCATGGCAGTGGTCTTTCCGGCACCGTTGGCTCCGAGGAATCCGAAGATTTCTCCCCGCCGCACCTCGAACGAAATCCGGTCGACGGCCGTAAAGGTCCCGAATCGCTTCGTCAGTTCGCGGACCGAAAGGATGATTTCCGAATTATTCATGGCGCATTCGTTTCATAAAGAGGTCTTCGATTCCCGGCTCCACCCGATGCAGGTCGACATCGCCAAAACCCGCATCCGCAAGGCGCCGGCGAAAGTTCCCGGGATCGAACTCCGGGCCGACAGTCAGGTGGTGTTCCGCACCGAAAGGGTAGCACGTCTCAACCCCGGTTTCGGCACGCGCGGCCTTCAAGAGTCCATACATGTCCCCGCCCGAAAGGGCGTACAGCGGACAATCGAAGGTCTCAACAATCCCGCGGGGCGTATCCACGGCCAGGAGCCGTCCCCGGTCGCAAAGCGCCACACGATCGCAACGCCGCGCCTCATCCATATAGGGCGTCGCCACGAGAATCGAAATTCCCTCGTCACGCAGGCGTGCGAGCATCTCCCAGAACTCACAGCGCGATACGGGATCAACCCCCGTCGTCGGTTCGTCCAGGAGCAATACCGCCGGGCGGTGGACCAATGCACAACAAAGGGCGAGTTTCTGCTTCATGCCCCCCGAAAGTTTGCCGGCGCGGCGCCTACGGAAAGGCTCGATCTGCCGGTAAATGGGGGCAATCAGGTCGTAGTTGTCACGCACGCCGACCCCGAACAGTGCAGCGAAAAAGGCAAGATTCTCCTCAACCGAGAGATCGGCATAGAGCGAAAAGCGCCCGGGCATATAGCCCACCCGGGCCCGAATCGTCCGGTAATCGCGCACGATGTCGCAACCGTCGACCTCGGCCCGCCCGGCATCGGGTTCGAGCAGCGTGGCCAGCAAACGGAACAGGGTGGTTTTCCCGGCCCCGTCGGGTCCGATCAAACCGAAGAGCTCCCCGCGGCGCACCTCAAACGAGATACCCTCCAGTGCCGTCACTCGGCCGTAGCGTTTGACCAGCCCTTCGACCCGTATGGCAACATCCGTCATCATGGTATTTTTTGGTCGGTAAGGCGATCAATTTCCGATCCGGACTTCGCCGTAGAGTCCGATTTTGAGCCGTCCGTCGTTCTCGACGGCGATCTTGACGGCATAGACCAGATTGGCCCGCGAATCGCGTGTCTGAATGGTTTTGGGCGTGAATTCGCTCTTCGAGGCGATCCACACCACCCGTCCCGGATAGTCGAATCGGTTTTCGCCGCCGAAATCGGCCGTCACGGTCACCTCTTGCCCCAGGTGCAGCCGGGCCAGTTGATCCGACGTGAAGTAGGCCCGGAGGAACAGGCGGTCGAGATCGGCAACCTTCATCAACGGACGCCCGACTGCAGCCAACTCTCCGGCCTCGGCATAACGGGCCAGCACGGTTCCCGCCACCGGGGAGACGATCCGGCACTTCGCCAGGCGGTCTTCCAACTGGGCGATCTGCAGATCGATGGCCGAAGCGTTTTCATCGATCGACGCACGGTTCTTCCCGAGAGTGGACAACAGGGCCTCCAGTTCGCCTTCGAGGACCTTCAACCGGGCTTCGGCATCGTCGCGCTGCTTGAGTGTGGCGGCGCCGTCATGCAGGAGGTTTTCCACCCGGCGGTATTCGATCCGTTGCCGGGCGATCCGTTCGCGCAGGGCTGCCGCCTGCTTGGCGACATCGGGACGTGTGGAGCTGACCGAAGCCTGCTGCCGCTCCAACTGGAGCTTCTGCAGATAGGTCTGCACGGAATCGATGGCCCCGACCTGCTCTCCGGCCACAAGCCGATCGCCCTCGTCAGCTCCGAACCACAGAATGCGCCCGGCGGCTTCGGCCGAGACCGTCACTTCGGTAGCCTCGAAGGTCCCCGAGGCATCGAAATCCCCGTCGTGACCGCACGCCGCAGCCAACAGGGGCGTAACCAGATACAAAACAACTTTTTTCATCGGTTGAGCGTATGTTTCAATTCATAAATTTTCTTCAACAGTTCGATTTCCCGGGCACTGCGGGCCATGACGGCCAGATTCTCGTCGGTGATCTTACGCAACAGGTCATCGGTGTCGATCACACCGTTTCGGAGTTTCGACTCGGCAGCCTCGCGGACCGAGCGCCGCAGCGCCACGATACGGTCATCGTCGGCCAATGCCCTCCGCAAACGCGCAATCTCGCCATTCTCCTCCACGCACTCCAACCGATTGTTGAACAGGAATATATCGCGTTTCACCTCAATCTGTTCCTTAGCGGCACGGAGTTTGTTCAACGAATTTTTCCGCGTATAATACCCGCCGAAATTCCACGACATCCGGACTCCCACCAGGGCATTCCACGTCCAATCGGGAGAGATCATGCTCCGGAAGAAATCGAGTCCCGGATAGCCGTAATAACCTTGTGCGAAGAGCCCGAACCGGGGGCGGGTCGCCGACTTCAACTGCCGTTCCTGAGCCGAAAGAAGGTCAATCCGGGCATCGAACCACGCCTTTTCGGGACGCTCCGACTCATCGGTCCGATTCTCTCCGCATCCCGGGATTCCGCAGCTCCGACAATCCGAAGCCACACCCGGAATACCCAATCCGATCCCTGCCGCCGAAGACTCCGCGACAACCGCGGGACGCACCAGCGGCCGATCATCCAGCTCCTCTCCAATGAAGAGTGCGAGCATCCGCCGATAGTTTTCACGCCGGGCTTCATACTCGGCCGTCTGTTGGTTCGCAGCCAGCAACTCGGCCTCCACGGCATCGACATCCGCCGCCATTGCCACCCCATTGCGAAAACAGGCCCGGATCTTGTCGAGATTGCTCCGCAACAGATCGACCGTCAACCGCATCCGGGCAATCTGCTCATCGAGCAACAAAATTCCGAAATAGAGATCGTCGACACGTCCTTCCAGGGCATACAGATCGACCTCCGCAGCCTGTTGCCGTTCGGCCGATTCGGCCTTGGCCATCTGTTTTTCGGCTGCCGCCCGGCCTCCGTCCCAAAGCACCTGGTTCACCTCAAGCATGGCCTTATACTGATCCTTGTGCATACCTGGAATCGAGACATCCCGCGCGGAAAGCATTCCAGTCAATGCGTCGGGAAACTCCGGCACGGCACTCTGCCACACAACCTGCGCCGAAAAGGAGACCTGCGGCAGATAAGCCCGGGACGCATTTGCCAGGTCGTAGGCTTCAGTCCGGCGGATCAGGTCATATTGCCGGATCTCGGGATAATGGCGGCGGGCCAGTTCCCGGCATTCGTCGAGCGTCGGCTGCGCCGGCACCGAAAGGCTTGCAAGCAAGGCCCCGCACAAAATCAATACGGCTTTCATCGCTGCGGTGTTTTTAAGAGTCGTTTACGGATCACTTCGAGGTTTTCAGCCTTGCGCTGGGCAAAAAAACGGGTCCGGTCACCGGCCAGATCGCCCAAAAGCGGCTCCAAAACAGGGTAGGCCAGGAACGGAAAGACATTCAGCGAAATAACATCCAGCAACAGCATCAGCGCATCTGCCGAATCCGCCTCACCGCGGGCCGCAGCTTCGTCCAGTTCCCGCTGAAGATCGGCCAGCAGCGGATTCATGATCCAACGGATCCGCTGCCGCATGGCCTCATAGCGCTCGGGCCGCGCGAAGACCTCGTTGACCAGAAAGCGCGGCAAATCGGGATTGGCCGCCACGAAATCGAAATGATTCTCGATCCCCTGGCGCAGCCGTTCCGAGAGCGGAAGGCCCGGACTTCCGAACGCCGTCAGGACTGATTCGCCCATCAGGCGCATCTTTTCGTCGAGAATCCGCTCGAAGATCTTCTCCTTCGTGCGGAAATAGTAGTGCAACATGGCGTGGGTCACCCCTGCAGCCTGGGCGATCGAGGTCGTTCGGGCGCCGTCGAAACCTTTGGTCAGGAATTCCCGTTCGGCCGCATCGAGGATAGCCTGTTCCTTATTACGAGCATGTTCCGGCATAAGTCAGCGTGTTAACAATTTTATTTAACAAATTTGTTAATGCAAAGGTAACAACAAAAAGGGAAGTTCCAAAAATTTTCCCGACTTTTTTCTCTGAAAGGCCGCCGGAGTGCTGCGACAACGGAAGAAGAGAAGTCCCGGAGAGATGCGCAGGAAGGCCGGGCGACGGGAAAACGGCGCTGCAACAGGAACGAACGACAAACACGCAAAGCTCAGATGGACCGGGAGTGAGAGAGACCTCCCAAGCCCGTACGAAAGGGTCGGTTTCGAGTAAAAAGAGCGGATTTATTCGTCCGCGGCATCATATTCGCACGAAAAATCCGTTTGTTAGAGAAAAATTCGTACTTTTGCACCCTGAACCGGAAACATACCAGGCAAACATTCCGGAATTTTTGATTGAAACATGGAATTTTCACGCGAGAAAATCGTCCGGCAGGCAACCCGTGCCGGGCGTCGCACCCTTGAACTCGGCAAGGAGGCCGGAGGCCGCGTTCGCCGCTTCTCGAAACGGACCTGGGGGATCCTGACCGTCTGCATCGTGCTGATCGCCGGAGGGCTTTGGTGGTTCTTCCGTCCCGAACCTCCGAAACCCGTCTATCCCGTAGTCGAAGTCGAGCCCGTCGGAACCGACGACATTGAAATTTACGGCGAATACGTCGGACGCATCCGCGCCCAGCAATTCGTCGAGATCCGCGCCCGGGTGGAGGGCTTCCTCGAAAAGATGCTCTTCGAGGAGGGTACCTATGTCCGCCGCGGACAACCGCTCTTCATCATCGACCCCAAGGTCTACGAGGCCCGCGTCAACAAGGCCAGAGCCCAGTTGAACAAGGACAAGGCCCTGGCCCAGAAGGCCGAACGCGACCTGCAGCGCATCCGCCCGCTCTACGAGCAGAATGCCGCCAGCCAGCTCGACCTGGACAACGCCGTGGCTTCGTACGAAAGCGCCACGGCCGCCGTGGCGATGAGCGAGGCAGACCTCACGCAAGCCGAAACGGCCCTGAGCTATACGACTGTCAGTTCGCCCATCTCGGGCTATATCTCCGAGCGCAGCGTCGACATCGGCACGCTGGTCAGCCCGAACGGCAAGTCGCTGCTGGCCACCGTGGTCAAGAGCGACACCGTGCGTGTGGACTTCAGCATGACGGGCCTCGACTACCTGAAGAGCAAGGCCCGGAACGTCAACATCGGACAGAAGGACACCACGCGCAAGTGGAACCCCTACATCACCATCACGCTGCCCGACAATACGCCCTATCCGCTGCGGGGTCTGGTGGATTTCGCCGACCCGCAGGTCGATCCCGAGACGGGCACCTTCTCCGTGCGGGCCGAGATGGCCAATCCGGACCGGATCCTGCTCCCGGGCCAGTTCACCAAGGTGCGCCTGCTGCTGGACGTGCGTGAACACGCCACGGTGATCCCGACCAAGGCCGTGGTCATCGAGAAGGGCGGGGCCTATATCTTCGTGATCCGCCCCGACAGCGTGGCCGAGCGCCGCATGATCGAACTCGGACCCGAAGTCGGCAACCGGGTGATCATCGAGCGTGGCGCCGTACCGGGCGAGAAGATCGTCGTCGAGGGCTTCCACAAGCTCACCCACGGCGACAAGGTCGAGCCGGTCCCGGCTCCGACACCGGCACCGGCGGCCGCAACCGAATCGGAAAACCCCGAAAACTGACCCGCCCATGAAATCGGATTTCTTTATTGACCGGCCGATCTTCTCGACCGTTCTTTCGATCGTCATCGTCATCGTGGGCCTGCTGGGGTTGTTCCTGCTGCCCGTGGACCAGTATCCGCAGATCGTGCCCCCGGTGGTGAAGATCTCGGCCTCCTATCCGGGCGCCAGCGCCCAGACCGTGACGCAGGCCGTCGCCACGCCCATCGAACAGGAGTTGAACGGTACGCCCGGAATGCTCTACATGGAGTCGACGAACTCCAACTCGGGCAGTTTCTCGGCCACGGTGACCTTCGACATCTCGACGGATGCCGACCTGGCGGCCGTCGAGATTCAGAACCGCGTCAAGCAGGCCGAATCGCGTCTGCCGGCCGAGGTGGTGCAGAACGGCATCTCGGTGGAGAAGCAGGCGTCGAGCCGCCTGATGACCGTCACGCTGCTGTCGAACGACCCGAAGTTCGACGAGATCTACCTTTCGAACTACGCCACGCTGAACGTGGTGGACATGTTGCGGCGCGTGCCGGGCGTGGGCAGCGTCTCGAACGTCGGCAGCCGCTACTACGCCATGCAGATCTGGGTACAGCCCGACCGGCTGGCCAACCTCGGCCTCACGGTCCAGGACCTGCAGAAAGCCCTCAAGGACCAGAACCGCGAATCGGCGGCCGGTGTGCTGGGCCAGCAGCCCATCACGGACCTCGACGTCACCACGCCGATCATCGCCCAGGGGCGTCTGTCGTCGGTGAGCGAATTCGAGGAGATCGTCATCCGCGCCAACCCCGACGGGTCGCTGACGCGGCTGCGCGACGTGGCGCGCGTCTCGCTTGAAGCCGCCTCGTACAACACCGAGAGCGGTATCAACGGCGGGAATGCCGCGGTGATGAACATCAACATGCTGCCGGGCGCCAACGCCATGGAGGTGGCCCAACGGGTCAAGCAGACCATGGAGGAGATCAGCCGCAACTTCCCGGAAGGCATCTCCTACGAGATCCCCTTCGACATGACGGCCTACATCTCGCAGTCGATCAAGGAGGTCTACCACACGCTCGTCGAGGCGCTGCTGCTGGTGATCCTCGTGGTGTTCCTCTCGCTGCAGAACTGGCGCGCGACGCTCATCCCGACGATCGCCGTGCCGATTTCGCTGATCGGTACGTTCGGCGTGATGCTCGTCTTCGGCTTCTCGCTCAACATGATGACCCTGCTGGGACTGATCCTGGCGATCGGTATCGTGGTCGACGACGCCATCGTGGTCGTGGAGGCCGTCGAGCGGACGATGGACGAGGAGGGATTGTCGCCCTACGAGGCCACGAAGAAGGCCATGAAGGGACTCGGCAGCGCCATCATCGCCACGTCGCTCGTGCTGTGCGCCGTGTTCGTGCCGGTGAGCTTCCTGTCGGGCATCACCGGACAGCTCTACCGGCAGTTCACCATCACGATCGCCGTCTCGGTGCTGATCTCGACCTTCGTGGCGCTGACGCTCTCGCCGGCGTTGTGCGCGCTGATCCTGCGCCCCGACTCGGGCAAAAAGAAAAACCGTCTCTTCCGCCGCATCAACTTCTGGCTGGCCCGCGGCAACAAGTTCTACGAGAAGCTGATCCGCGGCGGCGTGCGCCACTCGAAGCGGATGCTCGCACTCTTCGGCATGACGCTCGTGGCGCTATGGCTGCTCAACAAGGTCGTGCCGCAGAGCTTCATGCCGCAGGAGGACCAGGGCTACTTCACCGTGGAGCTGGAGCTCCCCGAGGGTGCGACGCTCGAACGCACGCGCAAGGTCACCAACCGCGCCATGGAGTACCTGATGTCGCTGCCCGACGTGGAGTACGTGCTCAACGTCACGGGTTCCAGCCCGCGCGTGGGCACGAACCAGTCGCGGAGCCAGCTGACCGTGATCCTCAAGCCGTGGGAGGAGCGCAAAAGCTCCGACATCCGCGAGGTGATGGCCGCCGTGCGTCGGGAGCTGAGCCGCTACCCGGAGAGCAAGGCCTACCTGTCGACGCCTCCGGTAATCCCGGGGCTCGGTGCTTCGGGCGGCTTCGAGATGGTGCTCGAAGCCCGGGGCGACGCCTCGTACAACGACCTGCAGCGGGCCGTCGACACGCTGATGCACTACGCGGCGCAGCGCAAGGAGCTCACCGGGCTCTCGTCGTCGATCCAGAACGACATCCCGCAGCTCTACTTCGACGTGGACCGCGACAAGGCGCAGATGCTGGGCGTCCCGATGGCCGACATCTTCTCGACGGTGAAGACCTTCACCGGGTCGGTCTACGTCAACGACTTCAACATGTTCAACCGCATCTACCGGGTCTACATCCAGGCCGAAGCACCGTACCGCGCACAGCGTGAAAACCTCGGTCTGTTCTTCGTGCGGGGCGCCGACAAGGCCATGATTCCGATCACGGCTCTCGGCACAACCTCCTACACGACGGGCCCGGGTACGATCCGGCGTTTCAACATGTTCAACTCGGCCACGATCTCGGGCGAAGCGGCCCAGGGTTACAGTTCGGGACAGGCGATGGCCATCCTCGAACAGATCGCCCGCCGCCACCTGCCCGCGACGATCGGCGTCGAGTGGAGCGGCCTTTCCTACCAGGAGAAGCACGTCAGCGGACAGACGGGCTACGTTCTGGGGCTGGCCTTCCTGTTCGTCTTCCTGTTCCTGGCGGCGCAGTACGAGAGCTGGCTGATCCCCATTGCGGTGATCCTGTCGCTGCCCATCGCGGGCATCGGCGCCTACCTCGGAAACTGGGTCTGCGGACTGGAGAACAACATCTACTTCCAGATCGGACTGGTGATGCTCGTGGGACTGGTGGCCAAGAACGCCATCCTGATCGTGGAGTTCGCCAAGGACGAGGTCGAAAAGGGCCGCGATACGCTGTCGGCCGTGATTCAGGCCGCACACCTGCGCTTCCGCCCGATCGTGATGACCTCGCTGGCCTTCATCCTCGGCATGTTGCCGCTGGTCTTCGCCAGCGGTCCGGGTTCGGCCAGCCGTCAGGGAATCGGTACGGGCGTCTTCTTCGGAATGCTCGTGGCTATTACGGTCGGTATCGTCTTCGTGCCGCTGTTCTTCGTCTGGGTCTACAAAATGAAAGAAAAATGGTCAAAACGATGAAACGCGCCACCATATATATCCTGTCGTGCGGCGTGCTGCTCCTCACGGCCGGGAGCTGCTCGGTACAGAAGAGGTGCAAGGCCCCGGAACTGGAGTTGCCCTCGGAGATCGTCACCGGAGCCACCGACTCGCTCTCGATCAGCGACCGCAACTGGTGGGAGATCTACTCCGACACGACGCTCTGCCGACTGATCGACCGCACGCTCGAACGCAACCGCAACCTGCTTTCGGCCGAAGCGCGCGTGC
Source organism: Candidatus Alistipes intestinigallinarum (assembly GCA_019115745.1). Taxonomy (GTDB): domain Bacteria; phylum Bacteroidota; class Bacteroidia; order Bacteroidales; family Rikenellaceae; genus Alistipes; species Alistipes intestinigallinarum. Next base: position 16,898 of record DXDA01000046.1, on the reverse strand, counting down.
GCCAATTGGAGGAGCTCTACCGCGTGAGCAAAGCAGCCCGACTGCCGTCGATCGACGGATCGGCCTATGCGAACCGCGAAACGAACGACTATGCCGACTCGAAATACTCGAACGATCCGGAGATCGGCATCAAGGCACGCCTGAGCTGGGAGGCCGACCTGTGGGGGAGCCTGCGGTGGGCCAAGCGCAAGGGCGGGGCCGAATACCTCGCCTCGGTCGAGGGGGCCCGGGCGCTGCAGATGGCGCTGGTGGCCGAGGTCGCCACGGCCTATTTCGAGCTGGTGGCCCTCGATCACGAACTGGCGATCGTGCGCCGCACGGTGGAGACCCGCGAGGAGAGTGTCCAGCAGGCGAAGCTCCGTTTCGAAGGGGGTCTGACCTCCGAGACGAACTACCAGCAGGCCAAGGTCGAACTGGCCAGTGCCGCGGCGCTGATCCCGAACCTGGAGTTGCAGATCGCCCAGAAGGAGAACCAGATTTCGGTGCTTGCGGGCGGTTATCCGGACCGGGTGGAGCGCGCGGAGATGAACCTGAACGTCGTGATGCCGGAGGCACTGCCCATCGGGCTTCCATCGACGCTGCTGCAGCGGCGTCCGGACGTGCGGCAGGCCGAACAGGAGTTGCGAGGGGCCATGGCGGCCGTAGGCATCGCCTATGCCGACCGGTTCCCGCGGCTGACCTTCACGCTGACGGGCGGTGTGGAGAACGGCCACTTCAAGGGGCTGCTCGAATCGCCCTTCACCTACATGGCCGGAAACCTCACGGCCCCGCTCTTCGCCTTCGGGACGAAGCGTGCGAAGTACCGCGCGGCGCTGGCGGCCTACGATCAGGCCCGGCTGGCCTATGAACAGAAGGTGCTGGAGGTCTTCCAGGAGGTGAACGACGCCGTGGTGGCCTACCGCAACATGCGCCGCACGGCCGAACTGAAATACAACCTGCGGGAAGCCGCCCGGCAGTATGTCGTACTGGCCAAACTGCAGTATATCAACGGGGTGATCCGCTATATCGACGTGCTGGACGCCCAGCGTAAGTTCTTCGACGCACAGATCGAGGAGAGTACGGCGGTGCGCAACGAGCACCTGGCGCTGGTCCAGCTCTACAAGGCGCTGGGCGGCGGTTGGGGAGACCTCAAGGCCCGGAGCGACGAAGAATCCGCCTCCAAATAAGGGCATTCCAACCGCTTAAATCCACGAAAAAGCCTCCGGAGTCGCTCCGGAGGCTTTGTTGTAGTCGGGGATACCGACCGGATCTATTTTTTGGCGAGGTCGAAATCCAGCGTGAAGGCTTCGAAATCCGGAAGATCGACATCGGCCACCTTCACGGCCGTCACTGAGAGTCCGAATCCGAGCGCCTTCGACTCCAGCGTGTAGGTTCCGGCGGTCGCCTCGATGGTCACCTCAATTTCGGTTCCGGGGGTCTCCTCATCGCTGCCGGGAAGCGTCAGGTTCAGCACTTCGGGCTTGAGGGTCATCGCTACGGAGGCCTTGTCATCGCTCATCCGGGCCGTATAGGGCACGTTGTAGTCGATTTGGCCGATTGCCGCCAGGATCTCGTCGACCCCCTCTTCGGTTCCGAGCACCTTGACGATCAGATCACGGACCGGGAAATCGGTAAATTCGATCGCGTCACCCGTCACCTTGGCCTCGACCGCCGTACCGGCAGGCTCTTCGGCACCCTCTTCGCCCAGGAGCGCTGCTTCGGCGACGACCATCGTTCCGGCATATTCGCCGCAAACGACCGTAATATCGGGCTCGGTCGGCGGGGGAGTCGTCCCCCCATTGTCGTCATCATCGTCACATGCCACCATTCCACAGCAGGCTCCGGCGAGGAGCGCGGCTGCCATCCAGTTTTTCAAAAAAGTGCGTTTCATTGTCGTTGTTTGTGTTAAAAATACGGATACGTTTTTTTGAAAGCTTTCAACTCTATAAATCGAAAAAGCCCGAAATACTGCGCGGAATTTTTATCTTTTTTTCACACATATATAAGATAATCAAGTAATTACAAAATCAGAAAATACTGCATGGAGGTTCGCTGTCCGAACAGTTTTTCACACCTTGCGGACAGTTTATCCAACCTTTAAAACAGGAATGATCACCCCAGGCTTCCGATTCCGGACATCCGAGGAACTCTGAAAGCCGAGGATCGTCCGGCGGGACAATCCGGATTTTCCCGCCGGATTCGGCGGCTTCGGATCATTTTTTTCGATTCAGCCGGGCGCGGATGCGGCTCAACGACTGGGGTGTGATCCACAGATAGGAGGCGATATGCTTCAGCGGCACAACGCGCAGCAGTTCGGGATTCTCCTCCATCAGCGCCCGGTAACGCTCCTCGGCACGCGGAGCACCGCCCGCCAGCAGCCAGTTCTCCAGATCGAGAAACAGCTCCTCGAACAATCGGCGTCCGAAATTCGCCGCCTCGACCGACTCGGCAAAAAAGGCCTCCAGATCGGCCTTGGAGATGGCATAGAGTTCGGCATCGCACATGGCCTCGATGGAGATCTGCGAAGGAAGGTCGGCGACATAGCTGCGCGTGGAGAAGATCGCCTCGCCCTCGCCGGCAAACCACAGCGAGACGTCGATGCCATCGTGGAGGTAGTGGCCGAGCCAGATGCCCCGGCTCACCACATACAGGTTGTAATTGCGCTCACCCTCCCGGACTACACACTCGCCCTTGCGGAAGGCAAGGCGCTCCATACGGCCGAGCAGCCGTTCGCAGGAGGTTTCCGGAAGGCTGTATTTCCGACTGAACTTTTCGAGAAAAGGGGCCATTGCACTACCGATTCGTTTCTTCGGACAAAGATACGAAAAAGGTGCGTGCAGCGGCAAATGACAGCCGTGTTTTCGATCTCCGGTGTGGGACCGGGCAGCCCGGCATCCCAACCCACGTCACAAACTCCGCCTCCTGGAGAGGGTGTAGATGGCGATGACGACCCCGAAGGTGAGCAGCTCGGAGAGCGGCACGGCCAGCCAGATTCCCGGAACCCCGGCCAGATGCGGCAGTCCGAAGAAGCAGCCCACCAGGAAGACAAAGCCCCGCAGGAGCGTCAGCGCCATGGCCGGACGCGGACGCTCGACACTTTGGAAATAGTTGATCGACACGATGTTCACGGCAAAGAAGACAAACCCGGAAGCGAAGAGCGGCAGCCCCTCGACGGCGATTTCGAAAGCGGGGTAGCCCGACTCGATGAACATCGAGACGATCCCGCGGCTGAAGAGCAGCGTCACGGCGAAGATCGCCGCCCCGACGGCCACGGCCGTAGCCAGAGCCAGATGGAACGCCTGCCGCACCCGCCCGAGGTCCCCGGCGCCGAAGTTGTAGCTCAGGATCGGCTGGGCCGACTGGCCGATGGCGTTGTTGATCATGAAGATGATCGGGAAGAAATAGCAGGCGATGCTGAAGGCCGCCACACCGTCTTCGCCCAGATAACGGATGAAGACGTAGTTCCCGGAGAACATCATCGTGGCGATGGCCGCCTCGCAGAGAAAGCTCGAAAGTCCGAGCCGACACATGTATCCGACATTTCGGCGGGTGAGGCGCAGACTTTTGCGGCTGGTCTTCACGCGGCAGAAACGCACGACATGGCGGCGACGGCTCAGGTAGACGACGATCATCGCGGCCCCGACGATGTATCCGAGGCTCGTGGCCAGGGCGGCCCCGGTCATGCCCCAGCCGCAGATGAAGATGAAGACGTAATCGAGGATGATGTTGATGACGGCCGGCACGGCGTTGCAGAACATGGCGTAATTGGGCGACCCGTCGAGCCGGATGAAGAACATCCCGGAGCTGAGCAGCGCACTGAAGGGCAGAAACGGCACGAACCAGCGCATGTATTCGACGGCCAGCGGCAGCAGCCGGTCGGAACTCCCGAGCAGCCGCGCCACTTCGGGAGCGAAGAGCGTGACCGCAAGGCTGTAGAGCGCCAGCAGCAGGGTAGAGACCACGACGGCCTGCGTGATGTTGATCCGCGCCGTCTTGACCTTGCCGTGCGAGAGGTGAATCGAGGCGACGACCGAGGCCCCGACACCGAACATCAGGCCGATTCCCGTACTGATGAGGAAGAGCGGCGCCGTGATGTTGACCGCCGCGAGGGCGTCGCTGCCGATTCCGTGTCCCACGAAAACGCCGTCCGTAATGACGAACGCCACCGAGAAGACCATTCCCAGGACCGTCGGGATCAGCAGTTTGCGGAACAATTGCGGGATGTTCATCCGAGCGAAATCGATGCTGTCTTTCATAGGATTCCGTTTTGGGGGACAAAGATAGGGGCTTCCCCGCGGGTAAAAATTAACATTTGGTAAAAAATCACCCGCTCCGCCGCTGCGGCGCACCCCGAAGCGCGAAAATCCCGACCCGTCAGCCCCCGGCCGGTCTACAGACGAAAAATCCCTCCCGGATACCGGGAGGGAGGTGTTTTCAGGAGGCTGCTCCGCCGCAACGGACCGGAGCCTGCCAGTCTCAAAGCGTCTCCTGCTTGAGCTGCTCGACAAACCGGTCGATGCGCCGCAACTGCTGGGGAATCTTGATCGACTGCGGGCAGTGCGACACGCACTGGTTGCAGCCGATGCAGTGGCTGGCCTGACGCAGCCGCGGCACCGAACGGTCGTATCCCACGAGGAAGGCGCGCCGTGCCTCCCGGTAATTGGGATCCTGACGGCTTTTGGGCACGTTGCCCTCGTTCACACACTTGTTGTAGTGGGCGAAGATCGCCGGGATGTTCAGCCCGTAGGGGCAGGGCATACAGTACTGGCACTCGGTACAGGGTACGGTCGGGTATTTGAGCATCACCTGCGCCGTATCCTCCAGCAGTTCGTATTCGGCGTCGGTCAGCGCTTCGAGCGGCGAATAGGTGCGGATGTTGTCCTGGAGGTGCTCCATGTAGGTCATGCCGCTCAGCACGGTGAGCACCCGGGGGAAGGAGCCCGCATAGCGGAAGGCCCACGAGGCGGTGCTCTGCGTCGGACGCAGGGACTTGAAACGCCCCACCAGGAAGTCGTTCAACCGCGAGAGACGCCCGCCGAGCAGCGGCTCCATGACCACGGCCGGGATGTTGCGCTTTTCGAGTTCGCCGTAGAGGTACTCGGCATTGACGTTGCCGCGCGAGGCGTGGCGCCAGTCGACGTAGTTCAACTGGATCTGGACGAAATCCCAATGCACCTTGCCCTCGTCGTGCATCTTCAGCAGATAGTCGAAGACCTTCACGCTGTTGTGGAACGACCAGCCCAGGTTGCGGATGCGCCCCGCCTCGCGTTCGCGCATCAGGAACTCCAGCACGCCGTTGTCGACAAAGCGGTCGTTGAAGGTCTGAATCCCTTTACCGCCGCCCACCGAGTGCAGCAGGTAGTAGTCGATGTAGTCGACCTGCAGCTCCTTGAACGACTGCCGGTACATGGCCAGCGAGTTCTCACGCGAGAAGTTCGAGAAGTTCGACATCTTCGTGGCGATGAAGTAGCTCTCGCGCGGATGGCGCTTGAGGGCGATTCCCGTAGAGCGTTCGGAAAAGCCCTGCATATAGACGGGAGCCGTATCGAAATAGTTGACACCGTGGGCGATGGCATAGTCGACCAGGGCGTTGACCGTCTCCTGGTCGATGGGGTTTCCGTCGGCGGCGGGCGTCGGCAACTGCGGCCAGCGCATACATCCGTAGCCCAACAGCGAGACCCGGTCGCCCGACGACGGACTCGTCCGGTAGGTCATGCCGTCCGCGGGGACCTCACCCGCCGGGGCCGAAGCCACGCTTCCGCCCTTCGGGGCGCAACCGTACAGCGCTGCGGTCGTGGCTGCCGCGCCAAGTCCCAGGGTCTTCAGGAATTCGCGGCGATCTATCTTTTTCTTCTCCATTTTTTCGGAATTTTTCAGAGGGTTTTATGACGTTCGTGACCTTCGACAACCATGGCGCTGAAGGGCCGGGCCGGGCAGAGGTTCTCGCACGCCCCGCAACCGATACAACGCTCCTCGTCCACCGCGGGGATGCGACGCGATTTCGGATTGTCCGGATCTCGGGGCACCATCCGGATAGCCCCTGCGGGACAATGCCGGGCGCAGTTGTTGCACGCCACACCGTCGGTGTTGACCACACAGTTTTCGGGAATCCACACGGCGTGTCCGATCTGGATCGAGGACTTTTCGCAAAGCTCCGTCAGATGGATCGCATCCGTGGGGCAGACCTCCGCACACTTCGCGCACTCCGGGCGACAATAACCGCGTTCGTAGGACATTTCGGGCTTCATCAGCCGCATCAGGTCGCCCGACGGGCGCAGCACCTGGTTCGGGCAGACCGTCACGCAGAGCTGGCACGCCGTGCAGTGGGTGAGGAACTCCCGCAATCCGCGGGCACCGGGCGGTACGAGCGGAGTCGAACGCTCCGGAGCGCGTTTCTTTTCGATCAGGGCCAGTCCACCGTCGACCTTCTTCTCCTGGGCGTGCACCGCCGCCCCGACCATCAGCCCCACCACGCCAAGGAAACGGCGGCGCGATGCATCGGCCGGATTTTCCGCGTTTCCGGCCTCCTTCGGAGCCGCAGCAGGCGCCGCAACGGGCTTTCCCTCCGGCCCGGCCGCCGGTTTCGGGGCCGGTTTCGAGCGCTTTTTCGGGGCCGGTTTCGGGGTTTCCGCCGGTTTCGTGCGCCGCCACGTATAGGTGATGGCCCCCTGGCGGCAATGCTCCAGACAATCCATGCAGGCCACGCAACGGCTGTAATCGATCGTGTGGGCCGCGGGGTCGATGCACGAAGCCTTGCAGTTGCGGGCGCAGAGTTTGCAGCCGTTGCATTTCGAGAGATCGAACTTCGGCTTGAAGAGCGAGAAGCGCGACAGGGCGCCCAGCACCGTGCCGACCGGGCAGATCGTATTGCACCAGGTGCGTCCGCCGCGCCAGGCCAGCACGAAGAGCACCGCGAAGGTCACCACGGCAATGAGCAGCGTCGGCAGGCTCTTCAGCCAGACGTCGACCGAATAGATGGCATAGCTGTCGATGCGTTCAGCCCCCCAGGCCAGGAGGTTGTTGCCCCAGGCGTAGAGGGGCGCCAGCAGACTCTGGACCATCCGCCCGTAGGCACTGTAGGGGGCGATCAGGGCGCCGAGGCTCCCGAGTTCGGCCGCCATCACGACGACGAAGAGCACGAGCACCGTCCAGCGCAGCCATGTACGGGCCTTCGTGTAGGCGAAGCGGTTGCGGTGTTTGCGCCGCCGCCCGGAGAACCACGACACGAGGTCCTGCATCACCCCGAGGGGGCAGATCACCGAGCAGTAAACCCGCCCAAAGAGCAGCGTCAGAAGGATCAGCCCGACCACCACGCCGACATTCAGCGCCAGCACGGCGGGCAGGAACTGGATCTTCGCCATCCAGCCGAACCACGCATGGATCGTCCCCGTGAAGTCGAGGAACAACAGCGTGATCAGAACGAAGAAAAGGACCGCCAGTGCGATCCGGATTTTTCGAAGCATGGGTATTATCGAGTTTGTGTGAGTGTCAACCGTCTTTCCGGGGCCCGGCCTCCGAAAGCAAGCACAAAGGTAACGAAAAAATTCCTCCCGATCGGGCTTTTCACCCCCGAAATCGGGTCTTTCACCCGGCCATTACCGGGGGAAAAGGGGGATTTTCGCGTCTCGTTCCGCAGTGCCGGTACAAAAATAAGCGTTTCCCGACAAACCGTCCATACCCGGATTCCGGATCTTCCTACCCCGATTCCTTCTGCCGGGCATTCGGCTTCGCGGCCATCCCGAAGCGTTTCCGCCGAACGCAACCAAAAAGGGAGGGACCTTCAGCCCTCCCTGTACCCGATACCGTTGTCCGGCCTCGTTTTCCCGCTTCGGCACGGACTATTCGGCCCGCACTTCGTTCGTGAGTTTTTTGCCGACTTCGAATTCACTGATGTTCAACATTGTAATGCGCGCTATATTATCCAACGCTTCACGTGTGAAAAAGCCCTGGTGCGAGGTCACAATCACATTGTTGAACGACAGCAAACGCGCCAGCACGTCGTCGTCCATAATCCGGTCCGAGGTATCCTCGTAGAAATAGCCCGCCTCCTCCTCGTAGACATCCAGTCCCGCCGCTCCGATCCGCTTCTCCTTCAGGCCATCGATCAGCGCCTCGGTATGGATCAACTGCCCGCGTCCCGTGTTGATGATCACCACTCCGGGTTTCATGTGCGAAATGGCCACGTCGCCGATCATGTAACGCGTGCTGTCGGTCAGCGGGCAGTGCAGCGAAATGATGTCCGAACGCCGGTACAGATCATCGAGCGGAACATAGGTGATCCCGGCCTGCGCCGCATACGCCTCGTCGGGGTAGAGGTCGTAGGCCAGGACCTCCATCCCGAAGCCCTTCAGAATGCGGATCAGCTCCCGGGCAATCTTGCCCGTACCGATGATTCCGACCGTCTTTCCGTACATGTCGAATCCCATCAGGCCGTGGAGCGAGAAGTTCCCGTCGCGGGTCCGCCAGTAGGCGCGGTGGATTTTGCGGTTGAGCGCCAGCATCAGCGCCACGGCATGTTCCGCCACGGCATGAGGCGAATAGGCCGGGACCCGGACGACCGGAATCCCGTAAGCCGCCGCAGCCTTGAGGTCCACGTTGTTGAATCCCGCACAGCGCAGGGCGATGAGTTTCACACCCATGGCAGCCAGTTCGCGGATCGTATCGGCATCAGCCGTGTCGTTCACGAAGATACAGACGACATCGGCGCCCCGGGCCAAAGCGACATTACTGGCATTCAGGTGACTGCGATGATAGCAGATATCGAACCCGAAGGTCGGGCGAATCCGTTCGAAGGACTCCGTATCATAAGGTTGAGTCCCGAAAAGCATGACTTTCATAACATTCGACATTTTATTCGTGGTTAGGCACTCCGCCACTCCGGAGCATTCGGAACCTCCGGGCGGGTCACTGCGACAAGCCGTCCGGCAACTCCGACGCTCCGTTCAGGACGAACGAAAAACCGGATACTTATATTATATAGAGCCAGAATCCGGAATGCTCCCGGACTCGTCCTGCAAATTCGGGTCCAAAAGACCATCGGAGAAACAGGGGGTAGGGGCGGGACTCGGATGGAGAGCTGAAAAGCCGGCTATTGCCAACTAAAACGGGTTTCTTAAGCCCGCGCGCGGGGCAGGACTCGGGCGAAGGCTGAAAATCCGGCTATTGCCAACTAAAACGGACTTTTTAAGTCCGCACGCGGGGCGGGACTCGGGCGGAGAGCCGAAAATCCGGCTATTGCCAACTAAAACGGGTTTCTTAAACCCGTTAAGCCCGTTTGGCATTGCGGTATTCGGTGGGGGACTCCCCGGCGTGCTTCTTGAAGAAACGCCCCAGATAGGACTGGTCGGGGAATTTCAACCGATAGGCAATCTCCTGCACGGAGAGGTCGGTCGAACGGAGCATCATCCGAATCTCCAGCATCACCGCCCGATCGATAAACTCCTTGGCCGAGGTGTGTGCCACGGTCCGCACGATGGTCGAAAGGTAACGCGTCGAAATACAAAGCTTGTCGGCATAGAAGGCAACCTCCCGTTCCTGGGCACAATATTCATATACGAGCGCCGCAAAACGGTGGAACAACTCCATCTGCCGAGTCGTATTCTCAAATTTCCGGGTCTGCCGGATGGCAAAACGCTGCATCTTGTCGTAGATCTCCAGCAGCACATTCTGCAACCGGTTCTTGATGATCGTATTGCGGAAAAGATTCTGGCGGTCGCGGTAGGTGTAGGCGGCCATCTGGAACCAGATCTGCGCACCGTCCACAATCTGCTGCGGAGGATTGGAGATCGGATTGCGATGCACGGACTCGAAAAAGACAGGATCGAGCCGGAAGGCCGCCTCAGAGAAGAGATCACGCGAAAAGGTACAATAGGAGGCCCTGAAATCCTCCGACCGATCCATAAACAGCAGGTAGGCCCCGGGCAACAGAAGCATCAGCGCATTCCGGCCAATGCGACCCTGATACTGATCGACCATCACCTCCGCCTCGCCGTCCCGACAAAAAAGAATGGCACAGCCTTCGAGCCGATAGGCCCGCTGTTCAAAATAGGAGAAATCGGAGTCTCCGACAATAAACTGCTCCTCGGAAGTCGTAATTAACGGATTGATCTGAGACATTTTATTTCTTTTTTCGAACAAAAATAATGAAAAACTGCCAAATAGCTCCATTTTTATTCCGAAAAGTACCAACACTGTTCGCAATATAAGGCACATCGAGAACGTTTTTAAGATACTTTTGCACCTGAAAAAGTTTTTTAGTAAAGAAAAAGGAAAGTTATGAAGCAAACATTTGTGAAAGCGGCCGTTTTGGCATACAGCCTGGCTGCCGTTGCGTGTGGACAGGCCCCGACCGCAATGGGCCCTGGCGAATACGCCGTGATGACCATTGCCACGACCGACCGCGAAATCCCGACGAACTACTCGGCAACGATCCGCGGACGTCAGGACATCGACATCTACCCGCAAGTCTCGGGAACCATCTGGCAGCTCTGCGTAAACGAGGGCCAGAACGTCTCCAAGGGCCAGACCCTGTTCATCATCGACCAGGTACCCTACAAGGCCGCCCTGCAAACCGCCGAGGCCAATGTCGCCGCTGCAGAAGCCAGCGTCGCTACGGCCCAACTGACCTATGACAGCAAAAAAGAACTTTTCGCCCGCAAAGTCGTCTCGCAGTTCGACCTCTCGACGGCCGAGAACAACCTGCTGACGGCCAAAGCCCAGTTGGCTCAGGCCGAGGCCCAGCGCGTCAATGCCGCCAACAACCTCTCCTATACGGTTGTGAAGGCTCCGTCGAACGGTGTCGTCGGCACGCTGCCGTACCGCGTCGGCGCCCTGGTGAGCGCCTCGATGCCGCAACCGCTGACCACCGTGTCGGACAACTCGACGATGTACGTCTACTTCTCGATGACCGAGAACCAACTGCTCTCGCTCACGCGCCGCTACGGCTCGATCGCCGAGACGCTCAAGAACATGCCCGACGTACAGTTGCAGCTCAACGACGGCTCGATGTACGACCTTTCGGGCCGCGTGGAGTCGATCAGCGGTGTGATCGACACCTCGACGGGCAGCGTCTCGCTGCGTGCGGCGTTCCCCAACCCCGACGGGCTGTTGCACAGCGGCGGTTCGGGCAACGTCATCCTGACCAGCACCTTCAAGGACTGCATCGTCGTACCGCAGGCCGCCACGTTCGAACTCCAGGACAAGGTATATGTATATAAGTTGGCAGACGGCAAGGCCGCCTCGGCCATGATCGGCGTCGAGAAGATCTCCGACGGCAAGGAGTATATCGTCACCTCGGGTCTCGTTCCGGGCGATGTGATCGTCGCCGAGGGTGTCGGTCTGATGCGTGAAGGCACGCCGATCCGCGCCAAAGGCGAGGCTGCAGCTTCCGAAACCGCAGCACCTGCCGAAGAGACCGCAGCAGCCCCCGCAGCAGAAACGGAGGAGAACGCCGCCGCCGAAACCCAAACCGGAAAGGAGGAATAACCCATGACACTCAAGCATTTTATTGAACGACCCGTACTGGCGTCGGTCATCTCCATTGTCATCGTGATTGCGGGCTTGATCGGCCTGGCAACCCTGCCTATCGAGCAATATCCCGACATCGCGCCCCCGACGGTCATGGTGCACGCCTCGTATCCAGGAGCAAGTGCCGAGACGATCCAGAACTCGGTCGTCGTACCTCTTGAGGAGGCCATCAACGGTGTGGAGGACATGACCTACATCACCTCCAGCGCCGCAGCCGGAAGCGCTTCGGTATCGATCTATTTCCGTCAGGGTACCGACCCCGACATGGCCGCCGTGAACGTACAGAACAAGGTTTCGTCGGCCAATGGACAGTTGCCTTCCGAAGTTACGCAGATCGGTGTGACGACCATGAAGCGCCAGACCTCGATGGTGAAGATCTTCTCGCTCTACAGCCCCGACGACAGCTACGACGAGACCTTCCTGGCCAACTACTCGAAGATCAATATCGAACCCCGTATTCTGCGTATCCAGGGTGTCGGCGAGGCCTTCACGCTGGGTGCCGACTACTCGATGCGCGTGTGGCTCAAGCCCGACGTGATGGCTCAGTACAAGCTGATCCCGTCGGACGTCACGGCAGCGCTGGCCGAGCAGAACATCGAGTCGGCAACCGGTAAGTTGGGCGAGAACTCCGAAAATACGTTCCAGTACACGATGAAGTACCGCGGACGTATTCAGACCCCCGAAGAGTTCGGCCAGGTGGTTATCCGCTCGGATGCCGACGGCAACGTCCTGCGACTGAAAGACATCGCCGACATCGAACTCGGCAGCGAATCCTACGCCTACAAGGGTTATACGAACGGACACCCGGGTGTGAGTTCGATGATCTTCCAGACTGCGGGCTCGAACGCCACGCAGGTCGTCAACGACATCAACGCCCTGCTCGACGAGGTGGAGGCCGAACTCCCGAAAGGGGTCGCCATCGCCCACCTGCAGAGTGTGAACGACTTCCTCTACGCCTCGATGAAGGAGGTGGTCAAGACGCTCTTCGAAGCCATCCTGCTCGTGATCCTCGTGGTCTACGTCTTCCTGCAGGATATCCGCTCGACCCTCGTGCCGACGGTCTCGATCCTCGTGGCACTGATCGGTACGTTCGCCTTCCTTTCGGTGGCCGGCTTCTCGATCAACCTGCTGACGCTCTTCGCACTGGTGCTTGCCATCGGTACGGTCGTCGACGACGCCATCATCGTGGTCGAAGCCGTTCAGGCGCGTTTCGACGCCGGGTACAAGTCATCGTACATGGCTACGATCGACGCCATGTCGGGCATCACGTCGGCCATCGTCACCTCGACGCTGGTCTTCATGGCGGTGTTTATCCCCGTGGCGATGATGGGCGGTACGTCGGGTGTCTTCTACACGCAGTTCGGTATCACGATGGCCGTGGCCGTAGGCATCTCGGCCATCAACGCCCTGACGCTCTCCCCGGCCCTCTGCGCCCTGATTCTGAAGCCCTATCTCGATGAGAACGGCGAAATGAAAGACAACTTCGCGGCCCGTTTCCGCAAGGCATTCAACGCCGCCTTCAACACGATGATCGCCAAATACAAGCACGGTGTGATGCTCTTCATCAAGCGCAAGTGGCTGATGTGGGCAACGCTCGGCCTGGCCTTCGTCGCGCTGGTCATCCTGATGAACACCACCAAGACGGGTCTGGTGCCCGACGAGGACCAGGGAACGATCATGGTCAACGTCACCACGGCCCCGGGATCGTCGCTTGCCGAGACCGACAAGGTCATGAAGGAGGTTGCCGGACGTATTCAGGGTATTCCGCAGATCCGCGACTTCATGCAGGTAGCCGGTTACGGCATGATCGCCGGCCAGGGTTCGTCGTACGGTATGTGCATCATCAAGCTGAAGGATTGGGACGAGCGCCCGGAAAAGACGGACGATGTGAATGCCGTGATCAACCAGATCTACGGACGTACGGCCGATATCAAGGATGCACAGCTCTTCGCCGTAGCACCGCCGATGATCTCGGGTTACGGAACGTCGACCGGTTTCTCGATGCACCTGCAGGACAAGGCGGGCGGCGAGCTGACCGACTTCTACAACGTCTACCTGCAGTTCATTGCAGCGCTGAACCAGCGTCCGGAGATCGCCCGCGCCTACTCGACCTTCAACATCAACTTCCCGCAGTACATGGTCGATATCGACGCCGCCAAGGCCAAGCGTGCCGGCGTCTCGCCCAATACGATCCTCTCGACCCTTTCGGGTTACTACGGAGGTCAGTACGTCTCGAACATCAACCGCTTCTCGAAGATGTACTACGTGACGATCCAGGCCGATCCGAAATACCGTCTCGACACCGAATCGCTGAACAACGTCTTCGTCCGCACGGAGAGCGGCGAGATGGCCCCGCTGAGCCAGTTCGTGAAACTGACGCGTGTCTACAGCTCCGAGGTGCTCAACCGTTTCAACCTCTACAACTCGATCGCCGTGAACGGTACGGCCGCCGACGGCTATTCGTCGGGTGACGCCATCAAGGCCATCCAGGAGGTTGCCGCCGAAGTGCTCCCGCACGGCTACGGCTACGAGTTCGACGGTATCACCCGTGAGGAGGCCCAGACGGGCAGCAACACGATCATCATCTTCGGGATCTGTATCCTGCTGATCTACCTGATCCTGAGTGCCCTCTACGAGAGCTTCCTGCTGCCGTTCGCCGTGATTCTGGCCGTACCGTGCGGTCTGATGGGCTCGTTCCTGCTGGCCAAGATCATGGGTCTCGAAAACAACATCTACCTCCAGACGGGTATCATCATGCTGATCGGTCTGTTGTCGAAGACGGCCATCCTGATCACGGAGTACGCCGCCGACCGCCGCCGTGCGGGCATGAGCCTCACGCAAGCCGCCGTTTCGGCCGCCAAGGCCCGTCTGCGCCCGATCCTGATGACGGTATTGACCTGCGTCTTCGGTATGATCCCGCTGGTATTGTCGCACGGCGTAGGTGCCAACGGTAACTCGACGCTGGGTTCGGGTGTCGTGGGCGGTATGATCGTCGGAACGCTGGCGCTGCTGTTCCTCGTGCCGACGCTGTTCATCGTCTTCGAGACGCTCCAGGAGAAGCTCAAGCCGCTGGAGTTCGATCCCGATCCGCAATGGGCCGTACGCGCCGAACTGGAAGAGGTTAAAAACGAGAAAGAGGAGGAGTAACACCATGAGAAAAACCATCATCATACTTGCGGCAGCCGCCATGACGGGCTGCGGCATCTACAAGCCCTATACCCGTCCGGAGGTCACGACCGACGGATTGTACGGCACGGCCGAGACGGCCGATACGACGACGCTGGGCGACCTGAGCTGGCAGGAGATGTTCACCGATCCGCAACTGCAGGCGCTCATCGAACAGGCCCTGGAGAACAATACCGACCTGCAATCGGCCGGTTGGCGGGTGAAGGAGGCCGAGGCGACGCTCAAATCGGCACGCCTGTCGTACCTGCCGTCGTTCAACTTCGCGCCGCAGGGCTCGCTGAGCAGCTTCGACGGGGCAACCCCGACGAAGACCTACACCATCCCGGTTCAGGCAAGCTGGCAGGTCGACATCTTCAACGGGCTGACCAATGCCAAGCGTAAGGCAAAGGCGCTCTACCTGCAGAGCCAGGAGTACGAGCAGGCCGTCAAGACGCAACTCATCGCCAGCGTCGCCAATCTCTACTACACGCTGCTGATGCTCGACAGCCAGTATGCCGTGACCGAAGAGACGGCGGCCAAATGGCGCCAGAGCGTCGAGATGATGCGGGCCATGAAGGACGCCGGACTGACGAACGAGGCGGGAGTTGCCCAGTACGAGGCCAACACGCTCTCGATCGAGGCGTCGCTGCACGACCTGGCCTACCAGCGCACGCAGACCGAAAACAGCCTCTGCTCGCTGCTGGGCGAGGCTCCCCACACGATCGTCCGCGGGGAGCTCGCGGCTCAGCACATGCCCGAGACGCTGGCTGTCGGCGTGCCTCTGCAGATGCTCTCGAACCGTCCCGACATCCGTCAGGCCGAATACTCGCTCATGCAGTCCTACTATGCGACAGCCAGCGCCCGGTCGGCCCTCTATCCGTCGATCACGCTGAGCGGTACGCTCGGCTGGACGAACAACAGCGGAATCGGAATCGTCAATCCGGGCAAACTGATCTGGAATGCCGCCGGATCGCTCCTGCAGCCGATCTTCAACGCCAACGCCAACCGCGCGCAGGTGAAGATCGCCAAAGCCCAGCAGGAGGAGTCGCGTCTTGCGTTCCAGCAGGCCCTGCTGAATGCCGGCGCCGAGGTGAACAACGCCTTGACGCAGAGTCAGTCGGCGCGTGCGAAAGCCGACCTGCGGGTACGTCAGATCGAGGCGCTGGAGCGTGCCGTGGAGTCCACGGAACTGCTCATGCAGCACGGAACGACGACCTATCTGGAGGTTTTGACGGCCCAGCAGTCGCTGCTGTCGGCACAGTTGTCGCAGATTTCCGACCAGTTCGACGAGATCCAGGGTGTCATCAATCTCTACCAGGCTCTCGGCGGCGGACGTGACCTGACAACCGGGGAGGAGAAGTAATGAAACGGGGAGCGACCAAGGAAGAGATTATCCGCACGACGCAGGAGTTCATCGCCCGCAACGGTATTCGAGCCGTGCGGGTGGATGAGATCGCGCAGACGCTGGGCATCTCGAAACGCACCCTCTACGAAATGTTCGCGGACAAGAACGATCTGATCGGGGCGTGCCTCGATGCCATGCGGACTCAGCAACAGGAGCGGATCGTGGCCTGCCGCAAGCGCCGGAGCGGGAATCCGCTGCAGAAGACCGTCCGACTGATGAACGAATACATCGACAATCTCTATCAGGTGGATCACAGTTTTCTGTCGGACCTGCGCCGCAAGGTGGTCTTCGCGGAGCATTACGACGAACACCGCGAATTCTGGCACAAGGAGTTGGCCTCGCTGCTCGACATGTGCCGCAAACAGGAGCTGCTCCTGCCGGAGATCGATGCCGAGGCGTTTGCCGATCAGTTGATGGGGACGCTGCTCGACCTGCGGTTGAACGGCGCCTCGCGGGAGGAGGTGAGCCTCTTCTGCCGCACGATCCTGCGCGGTGCGGCAACCCGCCAGGGCATCGAACTGATCGACCGCCGGGCGTAAACCCGCAAGGAGGAGGGGGGGGGAGATGCTCCCGCACCCGACCCGTCTCCACACACGGCTCCCGCTGGGTTCCGCAACACTCGAAAAAGCCCCGCACGGAAAAAGTGCGGGGCTTTTCCTTTTCGGGGGCTTGCATCTTTTGAAATCTTTCGCTATATTTGCACCTGTCGAGTCCGGAAAGAGACTCGGAAAAAATGCGCACACGCAAAAACAATGCTGACACAGGGGACATATCGGAGCGACAACCGCGGAGCGATGCTTTGCGGGACGATGATGATGGTCAT
>DXDA01000045.1 GCA_019115745.1 Candidatus Alistipes intestinigallinarum | reverse complement strand
GAATCAAAGGAGAAAATAATAGAACGTTAAAAGCTGGCAGGAGTCAGGTGAATTTAATCCGATCTATAAAACGGGAACATTCAAGAAAACCGGATGAATTTATTACCTTAATCGAGAATTGTTCACAAGCTCCATATCTCGAATTATTTGCAAGAGGTAATAGGGAAGGATGGGATATGTGGGGGAATCAAGCATCCGACGATTACGAACCATCGTGGAATACATATGCGAACCATACTATAGCCTCACATAATTAACATCGTTTCCCTGTAAAATAAGGATCAATTAATGATTGATCCTTATTTTTATTGTAATCAATAGTTTCCAACAGACTATTCTTTCCTCCCTATTTTCGCTATCTTTACGGCGTAAAAATCTTCCAAACCATGTCCAATACCCCTCTGGCCGAACGCCTGCGCCCCAAAAACCTCGACGAATACATCGGACAAGAGCACCTCGTGGGCCCGAAAGGCGTCTTCCGCAAGTTCTTCGAGACGGGAAACGTCCCTTCGTTTATCCTCTGGGGTCCCCCGGGCGTGGGTAAAACCACGCTCGCCAAGATCGTCGCCTCGCAACTCGAACGGCCCTTCTTCACCCTTTCGGCCGTCACTTCCGGCGTCAAGGAGGTCCGCGAAGTGATCGAGTCGGCCCGCAAACAGCGATTCTTCGACCAGCGCCCCCCGTTCCTCTTCATCGACGAAATCCACCGCTTCAACAAGTCGCAGCAGGATTCGCTGCTGGGAGCCGTCGAGCAGGGAATCGTCACGCTGATCGGCGCTACGACCGAAAACCCCTCCTTCGAGGTGATCTCCCCGCTGCTGAGCCGCTGCCAGGTCTATATCCTCCGGGCGCTGGAGGACAAGGACCTCCAGACGCTGCTCGACCGCGCCCTGCGCACCGACCTCGAACTGCGCGAACGCGAAATCGAAGTCCGGGAGACCGGGGCGCTGTTCCGTTTCGCGGGTGGCGACGCCCGCAAGCTTCTGAACATCCTCGACATCCTCGTCGGGGCCACCGACGGAAAGGTAACGATTACGGACCGCTACGTGCAGGAGTGCCTCCAGGAAAACATTGCCCTCTACGACAAGAACGGCGAACAGCACTACGACGTCATTTCGGCCTTCATCAAGTCGGTGCGGGGCAGCGACCCCAATGCCGCCGTCTACTACCTGGCGCGGATGCTGGCCGGAGGCGAGGAGCCGCGGTTCATTGCCCGGCGGCTGGTGATCCTCGCCGCGGAGGACATCGGGCTGGCGAACCCCAACGCGCTGCTGCTGGCCAACGCCTGCTTCGACACGGTGCACAAGATCGGAATGCCCGAGGCCCGCATCCCGCTGGCCGAGGCGACGATCTACCTGGCCACCTCGCCCAAGAGCAATTCGGCCTACATGGCCATCGGCAAGGCCCTCTCGCTCGTGGAACGCGACACGACGAACCGTCCCGTGCCGCTCCACCTGCGCAACGCCCCGACCAAACTCATGAAACAGGCCGGCTACTCCGACGGCTACAAGTACGCCCACGATTACGAGGGGCACTTTGCCGAACTGGAGTTCCTGCCCGAATCGCTCGCCGGGACGAAGTTCTACGAACCCGACACCCAGAATGCCGCCGAGGCCAAGATTGCCGAACGCATCGCCCGCCTCTGGAAAGACAAATACAAATAACAGCCGGGCAAGCCACGCGGCAAAGACTCCCCGGACACACGGCAAAACGACACATATGAAAAAGATAGGGATCATCTCCGATACGCACGGGACGTTCGACGAACGGCTGCGCGAATTTCTGAAAGATGTCGACGAGATCTGGCACGCCGGCGACATCGGATCGCTCGACGTGGCCGACCGCATCGCCGCGTTCAAGCCCCTGCGCGCCGTCTGCGGCAACATCGACGGAGGCATGACCCGGCGGGTCTATCCGCCCTTTCTCTCGTTCGAGTGCGAGGGGGTTCGGGTGTTGATGACCCACATCGGCGGCTACCCCCGCCATTACGACCCGCGCGCCGTACAGCAGATTCAGGCCCTGCGCCCGAAACTCTTCATCGCGGGGCATTCGCACATCCTCAAGGTGATGTACGATCCCGTCTACGAATTGCTGGCCGTCAATCCCGGGGCCGCCGGCGAATACGGGTTCCACAAGGTCCGCACCGCCATCCGGCTGACGTTCGACGCCGGAGAAATGCGCGACATGGAGGTCGGGGAATGGCCCCGGAACTCAGCCAGATAGCCTTCCGGGAAGGGTTTGATGTCAAAAATGAACAATATCGTTCGCATAATAAACACAAGCGTCCGTCCGTTAGTTGGGCGAATTCTAACGACGACGCAACATGCAACCGAAAATCTCTAAGACGCTGGAGGGCATCATTGCCCGGGCGGCATTCAACACCACCAAGGCGGGAATGTCGCACTCGCTCAAGGATTTCCTCGCGCTGGAACTGCTGCGCGAAGAGGGATCCCTGGCCTACCAACTGCTTTCCTCCCGGCTCAAGGACTGGGAGCTCTATCAGGTGTGCCTGCGCATCGAGCGCGAAGTCGCCGCAGCACGGCACTCCGACCCCCGAACGCCCGAAGAATTTTACCGGAACTTCACCGAAGAGCTGCTCGCAACCACCCCCGCAGCCAAAAGCATATCCACGGCACACGCCCTGCAACGGATCGCCGAAGACCGCTCGACGGCAACCGCCCGGGTGCTGGAGATGTACGGCGTGAATGCCGAGACCATCGCCCGGGATCTGCGGAAATTCGCCGTGGGGGACGATTTCCGCACCGAAATCCCGGTGGTCAACCTCCTCGATTTCCACGAGGAGAACAAACCCGCCGAGAAACACACCCTGCTCGAAAAGTTCGGAACAGACCTCACGCGCCTGGCCCGCGAAGGGAAGATCGACCCCGTCGTGGGGCGCGACGCCGAGATCGAACGCATGGTGCAGATCCTCTCGCGCCGCAAGAAGAACAACCCGATGCTCATCGGCGAGGCCGGAGTGGGCAAGAGCGCGATCGTCGAGGGACTCGCCCTGCGCATCGCACGGGGCGAAGTCCCCTACACGATCGCCGACAAGCGGCTCTTCTCGCTCGACATCGCGGCACTGGTTGCCGGGACGAAGTTCCGCGGCGAGTTCGAGGAGCGGATGCAGCAGCTCCTCGACGAACTGCGCAACGACACCCGCACGATCCTCTTCATCGACGAGATCCACACCATCGTGGGGGCCGGAGCCACACAGGGCAGCCTCGATACGGCCAACCTCCTCAAACCGGCCCTGGCCCGGGGCGAGATCCGGACCATCGGCGCCACGACGCTCGACGAATACCGCGAGAACATCGAGTGCGATGCGGCGCTCGAACGGCGTTTCCAGAAGGTGCTGGTCGAGCCCACGACCGCGGAGCAGACCCTCCGCATCCTGCACAACATCGCGCCCCACTACGAGCGTCACCACCGGGTCCGCTACACGGATGCGGCCCTGCGGGCCTGTGTGGAGCTCGCCGAGCGCTACATCACCGACCGTTACTTCCCCGACAAGGCCATCGACATTCTGGACGAGGCCGGGTCGCGGGCCCACCTCCGCACGGCCTGCGAGCCCGAAGCGCTGCGGAGCATGGAGAAGGCCCTGCACGACGCCCGGCGCGAACGGCACGAAGCCGTCGAGGCACTGGTCTACGAAAAGGCCGCCTCGGCGCGGATGCGCGAAATCGCCCTGCGCTCGAAACTCGACGAGAGCCGCGCCGAGTGGCAGCGCTCGCTCGAACACAACCCCGCGGAGATCTCCGAAGAGCAGATCCGACAGGTCATCACCTCCATGACGGGCATCCCGGCCGAACGCCTCTCGGACGGCGAAACGGCCCGTCTGCAAAGCCTGCGCGACCACCTCGCCCGGCGGGTCGTCGGGCAGCAGGAGGCCGTGGAGCGCATCGCCGGGGTGATCCGCCGCTCGCGGGCCGGGCTGAAGGACGAGAGCCGTCCGATCGGCGTGTTTCTCTTCGTAGGGCCCACGGGCGTGGGCAAGACCCTCCTGGCCAAAGAGGTCTCGAAGTGGCTCTTCGACGAACGGCGCGGCCTGATCCGCATCGACATGAGCGAATATGCCGAAAAACACAACGTCGCCCGGCTGATCGGCGCTCCCCCGGGGTATGTCGGGTACGGCGAGGGCGGGCAGTTGACCGAGGCCGTGCGGCGCCAGCCCTATGCCGTGGTGCTCTTCGACGAGATCGAAAAGGCCCATCCCGAGGTCTTCAACGCCCTGCTGCAGATCTTCGACGAGGGGCACCTCACCGACGGTGCGGGCCGCCGGGTCGACTTCCGCAACACGATCCTGATCATGACCTCGAACGTCGGATCGAAGGCCGCGGTCCGGCGCTCGGTGCAGGTCGGCTACCCCACGGTCTCAAAACAGGCCGCCCTCGACAGCGCCCCGCAAAGCGAATACCGGAAGGCCCTGGAGCAGACCTTCACGCCGGAGTTCCTGAACCGCATCGACGACATCGTGCTGTTTCGTGCGCTGGAGATCGCCGACGTGGAGCGGATCGTCGATCTGGAGCTCCAGGGACTGCTCAAGCGCACCCGGCGCCTCGGATACAAGGTGAGGGTTACCGACGGGGCCAGGCGCCGCCTCGCCGCCATGGGCTACGAAGCCCGCTACGGAGCCCGTGCCCTGAAGCGCACGCTCACGGATCAGGTCGAGGAGCCCCTCTCGGGGCTGATCATCGACGGCAAACTCCCCGAGGGCGGGACCGTAATCGTCGAGTCGGACAAGCAGCGCGGCATCCGGCTGCGCGTGGCCTGACCCCGCCAGGCCTCCATACCCGAGGCGGAAACACCCCCCCCGCTCCCGGATCGGAAAAGGAGAATCCCCCGCAAAAGGATCTCCTTTTCTTTTTTCCGGGAAGAATTTCGTACCTTTGCAGACCAAAAATTTCGGATATGTATCGTTTTTCGGCATACAAAGAGCAGTACAAGCAGAATTTGAAGCTGGCACTCCCCGTGGTGCTCACGCAGTTGGGACAGATCCTCACGCAGTTCGCCGACAACCTCATGGTCGGCCGTTACGGAGGCGACGACCCCCTGCCGCTGGCCGCCGTGTCGTTCGGAGGCACGGTCTTCTTCATCCTCTTCATCGCCTCGATCGGCATCGCCATGGGCATGACGCCTCTCGTCGGCGAACTGTACGCACAGGGCGACCGCGAAAAATCCGCCGGTCTGCTCCAGAACGGAATTCTCTTCTACGGATTTCTCGGTGTGGTCATGGCCGCCGTGCAGTACGCCATCATCCCGCTGATGTACCACCTCCGGCAACCCGTCGAGGTGGTCGAGGCCGCCATCCCCTACTACAAGATGCTCGTGTACAGTATGCCCGCCGTGATGCTCTTCTTCGCCTTCAAGCAGTTCCTCGAAGGCGTCGGGAACACCCACGCCGAAATGTACGCCACGATCATCGCCAACGTCGCCAACATCGGCTTCAACTACCTCTTCATCTACGGGCACTGCGGAATGCCCGAAATGGGGGCCGAAGGGGCCGGACTCGGAACCCTCCTCGCCCGCGTGATGGGGGCCGTGCTCATCATCGGATACTTCATCTCGCGCGCCCGCTACCGGCTCTACCTGAAACGCTTCTCGACCGCGAAGTTCTCGCGGCGGGATGTCTGGCAACTCCTCCACATGGGCGGGCCGATCTCGCTGCAGATGTTCCTCGAAGCTTCGGCATTCGTCGGAACGGGGATCATGATGGGATGGTTCGGGGCCGGGGCCAAGGCGACCATCAGCGCCAACCAGATCGCCATGACCATCGGAAACTGCGCCTTCATGATCGTCATGTCGATCGGCGCCGCCACGACGATCCGCGTATCGCACTGCTACGGAGCCCGCAACATCGGCGAACTCTCGCTCGCCGCCAAGACTTCGTACCACCTCGTGCTGACCTGGAACGCCTTCGCCGCCCTGGTCTTCATCTCCCTGCGCCACTTCATCCCCACGCTCTTCACCACCAATGCCGAGGTCATCGCCATCGCATCGCAACTCCTGGCTTTCGCCGCCCTGTACCAACTCTCGGACGGCATTCAGAACGTCTCGGTGGGCATTCTCCGCGGCATCCAGGACGTCCGGATCATCATGCCCATCGCCCTGGTCTCCTACTGGCTGCTGAACCTCCCGGTGGGTTATCTGCTGGGGTTCTCGCTCGGGATGGGGCCCTCGGGACTCTACGTCGGGTTCACCTTCGGGTTGTCGACCGCCGCCCTGCTGATGATCCTGCGCATCCGGCGCAGCGTGCGACGGCTCTACGCGGTGAAATAAAAAATTTTTCGTATCTTTACGCAAATTATACCCGAAATGGAGACCGAAAAACAACATAAAGGCGCCTGCCGACCCGAAGTGGGCCGCGGCTGCGCCTTCTGCGAGGGAGGCCCCGAACCCGAAGCCAGGCTCTGCGACGGATGCTTCAAACTGCACGAAACCCCCTGGCTCGAAGAGTTTCCCGTCAACGAACCCTCGGAGATCGTCGAGGTGCGGTTCAAGAATACCCGCCGCTCGTTCTACCAGAACGTCAACCACCTCGACCTCAAACGCGGCGACATCGTGGCCGTCGAGGCTTCGCCCGGACACGACATCGGCATCGTCTCGCTCACCGGCGACCTCGTGGCCCGGCAGATGCGCCGCACGGGCTTCAACCCCTACAACGGCGAATTCAAGAAGATCTACCGCAAGGCCAAGCCCTACGACATCGAACGCTGGCAGGAGGCCATCGCCCTCGAACACGAAACGATGATCGCCTCGCGCCAGATCGCCGCCGACATGGGACTCAACATGAAGATCGGCGACGTCGAGTATCAGGGCGACAAGATCAAGGCCATCTTCTACTACATCGCCGACGAACGCGTCGACTTCCGCGAGCTGATCAAGGTCTTCGCCGAGCGCTTCCACATCCGCATCGAGATGAAGCAGATCGGCGCCCGTCAGGAGGCCGGACGCATCGGCGGGCTGGGCGCCTGCGGACGCGAACTGTGCTGTGCGTCGTGGATGTCGAGCTTTTCGAGCGTCACGACCGGTGCCGCCCGCGTGCAGGACATCTCGCTCAACCCCCAGAAACTCGCCGGGCAGTGCTCGAAGCTCAAGTGCTGCATGATGTACGAGTACGACACCTACGTCGATGCCCGCAAGGATTTCCCGCGGCTGCGTGAGCCTCTGCAGACCGTCGACGGGGAGTGGTTCCTGGTCAAGAGCGACGTGCTGGCCGGAACGATGACCTTCTCGTCGTCGAAGGAGACGATGTCCAACGTCACGACGCTCTCCGTCTCGCGCGTGAAGGAGATCCTCGCGCTGAACCGGCAGGGCAAGAAGGTCGAGCAGTTGCAGCACGAAGACGACATCCGCCCGACGGTCGAGGAGCCGACCTACCGTTCGGAGGAGGACAGCATCACGCGTTTCGACCAAGCCAAGCGCCGCAAGCGCGGAGGCCGGAACAAGAACCGCAGCGGACAGAACAGACAGCCGGAGGGGGCCAACGGCCAGAATGGCCAGAACGGACAACCGAATGCTTCGGCACGCCCCGCCCAACCGGATGCCCCGCAGGAAGAGGGACGGCAGCAGCCGCGCGAAAACCGGTCCGAGCATCCGCAGCGCCGCAACCAGCGGGGCCGGAACGGCGGAAATGGCGGGAACAACGGGAACGGCGGGAACAACGGAAACGCCAATTCCGGAGCTTCGGGAAATAACGGCGGCGAGGGCGCTGCAAACCCCGGCAACGGCGAACAGCAGCGGCCGGAGAACGGACGTTCGGGCAACCGCGAGAACCGGGGTCCGAAACCGGAAAACGGCAACCGGGAAAACCGGGGTCCGAAGCCGGAGAACGGCAACCCCGAAAACCGGGAACCGAGACCGGAGAACGGCAACCCCGAAAACCGTCGCCGCAACAACCGCCGCCGCAACAACGGAGAGCGCAACGGCGGACACGGGGCCAATAACGACAACAACGGCGGCGAAGCCCGGAACGGGAATCGCAACGACGGAGCGCGGCCGAACAACCCCGGCAACGGAGGGGAGACACCCCGTAACGAATAGTGCGGTGAAGCGTCGGATACGGCATATCCTGCTGGGCGGCGTACTCCTCGCAGGGATCGGCGGATGTCAGTCCCCGGATCAGACCGCGGCGACGGATGTCAACCCGGCAGGCTGGGAACAGACGGCCGAGATCCGCATGGAGAATGCCGACACCGTGACGCTGCGCGATGCCGCGCTCTTCGTGCGTTACGACGAGCGCTTCGCGGAAGACACCCTCACGGTGCGGATCGCCGCCATTGCGCCCGATTCGCTCCGCTTCGAGGAGGCTTTCCTGCTGGCCATCCCCCGCACGAAAAGCCCTGCACCCCTGACGGGCGAAGCCCTCATCCCCTACCGCCATCGGATCCGGCTGGTCCGTGCGGGCGAATACCGGTGGTGCATCACGCCGGTCCGCAGCGTCCGCGGCGTGGAGGCTGTCGGAATCCGGCTCTCGAAAAGCCACTGACCGGGAGCGTCCGAAAACTTTCCGTCACCGAAAAAAACACAAAAAAATACATGGGAAAAGACAAACTCCGCCGCTTCCGTGAAAACCTCACGTTCGCGTGCTTCGTACAGCCCGAATTCGAAGAGGTGTTCCGCCACGACCATCCGCTGAAGGGGCATTGGAACAGCGATTTCTTCCACAACGATAACCCCATCGTCCTCGAACTCGGGTGCGGAAAGGGGGAATATACCGTCGCGCTGGCCGAGCGCGACCCCGCACGCAACTACATCGGCATCGACATCAAGGGGGCACGCATGTGGCGCGGTGCCAAGACCGCCACCGAGCGCGGCATGTCCAACGTCGGATTCCTCCGCACGCGGATCGAGTTCATCAACGGACTCTTCGCCGAAGGGGAGGTCTCCGAACTCTGGATCACCTTCCCCGATCCGCAGCTCAAGACCCGGCGGGCCAAGAAACGGCTCACCTCGCCGCTCTTCCTGGAGTATTATGCCCGGATGCTGCGGCCCGACGGAGCCATCAACCTCAAAACCGATTCGAAACACCTCTATGCCTACACCAACGAGGTGATCCGCCATTTCGGACTTCCGTGCGAGGTCTCCGAGGCGGACATCTACGGTTCGGGATACGCCGACGGGGTGTTGTCGGTGAAGACCGCCTACGAGGAGCGTTTTCTCGACATGGGGCTGCCGATCACCTATATCCGCTTCCGCCTCGACGGTCGGCGCGACTTCCCCTGGTTCGACTGGGAGGAGGACGAAAAACTCGAAAAGGATGCCGAAGAGGAACGAAAGACCGGACGTTGAGTCCGGTCTTTTCGTTTTTCAAGGTGGCGTTCGCAGCTCCTCACTCCAACTCCAGGAGTGCCATAATCCGGCGGGCGAGTTCCGTATTGTCCATTACGCCGGTAATGCGGTCGGCCCCCGTGCCATAGAGATAAACGGGAACCATCGTGGCCGAGTGGTTGCCGGTCGAGAAGCGGTAATCGACGCCACCGTCGGGACGGGTGAAGTCCTCCTCGCAACTCGGAATCGAAAGACCGCCGGTTTCATGATCGGCCGTCACGACAACCAGCGTTCCGGGCGTACGGTCGGCATACTCCATCGCTGCAGCCACCGTTCGGTCGAAGTCCCGCAACTCGGCCTGCATCCACGCGGCATCGTTCGCATGTCCGGCCCAGTCGATCTGCGATCCCTCGACCATCAAGAGAAAGCCCCGGTCGCGTCGGGCAGCCTCACCCGACAGGATCCGCAGGGCGCAGCGGGTAGCCCGCGGCAGGAAATCACCACGTCCGGGGGCTGCCGGAAGGGCTCCGTCCGCCACAACGCACAACACGCGTCCGCGGGTCAGCGTGTCCGCCTCCGCGAGCGAGTCGGCAACCAGATACCCGCGCCGGCGAAAGGCGTCCAGATAGCTGCCGCCCACGGGGCACTCCTCCGCAAGCGTCTTGCGGCCACCCCCGAACAGCACATCGACGCCGCTCGCCAACAAATCGCGGGTGATGGATAACGTATCGTTCCGGTCCGGCACATGGGCGTAGAAGGCCGCCGGTGTGGCGTGCTGCAACCCGCATGTCACGGCAATGCCAACAGCCATTCCCGCCCGGCGGGCCCGTGCCATCATCGACGGCAGAGGCCGACCCTCGGGGTCGATGCCGACCATGCCGTTCGCGGTCTTCGACCCCGAGGCGAGAGCCGTCGCCGCAGCCGCCGAGTCCGTCACCCGGCTGTTGGCCGAACGGGTGCGGATGAGGGCCACACCCCGAGCCCGATCAAACGAGGTCAGCGTATCACCGTACCCGGTCTGTAACATCGCCACCTGCGACAAACCCATCCCGTCACCGATCAGATAGATCAGATTGCGTACAGGCTCCCTTTCCGAAGCCCCGGCCGAAGCCGTCAACAGGCTTAGCACCAGCCAGAACAAAATCCGCTTTTTCATGTTTCCAATTCGATTTCGGGACGAAAATAATCCCTTTTCCCGAACTTTTTACTACATTTACGCTACTTTAACCCACATGTAACATGGATGTAAAGATCGCCCCGGACTGGAAGGAGATCCTCGCCCCGGAATTCGAAAAACCCTACTTCGCACAACTCACGGAGTTCGTACGGCAGGAGTACGCCACCCGGCGCATCTTCCCGCGCGGAAGCAACATCTTCCGCGCCTTCGACAAATGCCCGTTCGAGGAGCTGAAGGTCGTCATCATCGGCCAGGACCCCTATCACGGTCCCGGACAGGCCAACGGGCTCTGTTTCTCGGTCGCAGACGGCATTCCCTTCCCGCCGTCGCTGCAGAACATCTTCAAGGAGGTGCACGACGACACCGGAACCCCGATTCCCGCCAGCGGAAACCTCGACCGCTGGGCCGAGCAGGGCGTGCTGCTGCTGAACGCCGTGCTGACGGTCCGAGCTCACGAGGCCGCCTCACACGCCGGGCACGGCTGGGAGACCTTCACCGATGCGGTCGTGCGGGCCATTGCCGAGCGCAAGCAGGGCATCGTCTACATGCTGTGGGGCAGTTACGCCCAAAAGAAGGGGGCCATTGCCGACCCGCAGCGCAACCTCATCCTGAAGGCCGTACACCCTTCGCCGCTCTCGGTCTACCGCGGCTTCTTCGGGTGCCGCCACTTCTCGCGCGCCAACGAATACCTCGTCAGTCAGGGCAAGGCGCCGATCGTCTGGTAGTTCGGCCGGGGCCGCAGCGATCCCGCGACAGCCCCGCAGCGATCCCGCAATCATGGCGCCGCGACCTCCCTGTCCCAGCAGGTTCCGTCCGACACCGACACAAAAAAACCGGAGGTTTTTGGAAAACCTCCGGTTTTTTCATATCCCGTACGGGGCAACAACTACCCCAGGTAGGATTTCAGCAGTTTCGAGCGCGACGAGTGGCGCAGGCGGCGGATCGCCTTCTCCTTGATCTGGCGCACCCGTTCCCGCGTGAGGTCGAATTTCTCGCCGATCTCTTCGAGGGTCATCTCCGAGCAGCCGATGCCGAAGAAGTACTTGATGATGTCGCGTTCGCGCTCGGTCAGCGTCTCCAGGGCCCGGTCGACCTCCGTCGAAAGGGATTCGTTGATCAGACCGCGGTCGGCGTTCGGCGAGTCGGGGTTCACCAGCACGTCGAGCAGCGAGTTGTCCTCACCGTCGGCGAACGGCGCATCCACCGAGACGTGGCGTCCGGCCACCCGCAGCGTATCGGTCACCTTCTCCTTCGGGAGTTCCAACTCCGTAGCCAGCTCCTCGGGCGACGGCGTACGCTCATGCTCCTGTTCGAAGCGCGCGAAGGCCTTGTTGATCTTGTTGAGCGATCCCACCTGGTTCAGCGGCAGACGCACGATACGCGACTGCTCGGCCAGAGCCTGCAGAATCGACTGACGGATCCACCACACGGCGTACGAAATGAACTTGAAACCGCGCGTTTCATCGAACTTCTCGGCGGCCTTGATCAGTCCGAGGTTTCCCTCGTTGATCAGGTCCGGAAGGCTCAGTCCCTGGTTCTGGTATTGTTTGGCGACGGATACCACGAACCGCAGGTTTGCTTTGGTGAGTTTTTCGAGGGCTTCCTGGTCGCCTTTCTTGATTCGCTGGGCGAGTTCCACCTCCTCCTCCACCGTGATGAGCTCCTCCTTGCCGATCTCCTGCAGGTATTTGTCCAGCGAGGCGCTTTCGCGGTTGGTGATGGACTTCGTAATCTTTAACTGACGCATATATAACTTAACTATCCTAAAACTGTCATACGTTGGAACCGCCTGCGGGACTCTGGCCTACTCGACGAGCATGTAGCTGGCCGAACGTCCGTTGGGATAGATGCCGTCGATCGAACGGACCTTCTCGGTCATACGCTGCATGTCGCTGAGCGAATAGACCGGGCGGTCGTTGATGTGCGTAATCACAAATCCCTGCTTGACGCGGGCCCGGGCCAGAATTCCGTCGGCCTTGATGCCAACCACCTGTACACCGCCCTTGATATCGAGCTCGCGGCACAGTTTGGTTCCCGCATCGGCAAACTTTCCTCCGAGGGCCTCGACCACATCGACGTCCTCTTTGGTCATCAATTCCGTTTTTCCAGCCTTATTACGCAAAGTGACCTCAATTTGTTTCACCTCGCCGTCCCTTTTTATCGATAATTTGACCGTATCGTTGGGTCGGCGTTTGGCGATCTGCTCCTGCAGGGTCGAAGGCTCGGTGATCTTCACGCCGTCGATGGCCAGAATGACGTCACCCTTGCGGATCCCGGCCTCCGAAGCCGCACCGCCCTCGATGACGCTCGCCACGTAGGCTCCACCCAACTCCTTGATTCCCAGCTCCTCGCCCTCGGCATCCAGAAAATCCTGATCCACAACGCGGAACTGAATGCCCAGCAGCGCACGCTGTACGACGCCGAACTCCTTCAGATCGACCACCACCTTGCGGACGATCGACTCCGGAATGGCGAACGAATAACCCACATAGCTGCCCGTCTGCGACTTGATGAGCGTATTGATGCCGACCAGCTCTCCGTGCGTGTTGACCAGCGCACCGCCCGAGTTGCCGGGGTTCACCGCCGCGTCGGTCTGGATGAACGACTCGATGCGGAAATCATTCGGAATGGCGCCCAACTGACGGGCCTTGGCGCTCACGATACCCGCCGTGATGGTCGACTGCAGGTCGAACGGCGAGCCGATCGCCAGCACCCACTCGCCCAGACGCAGCGCGTCGGACGATCCGAAGGGCAGCGTCGGGAGATCCTTCGCCTCGACCTTCAGCAGCGCGAGGTCCGTCGCCGAGTCCGTACCGATGAGTTTGGCGTCGAACGTCCGGCCGTCGTTGAGTTTCACCTTGAGTTTCGAAGCGCCGTCCACGACGTGATTGTTCGTCACGATGTAACCGTCCTCGGAGATGATGACGCCCGAGCCGCCGGCACGCTGTTCGCGGTACTGCGGGCGGCCGTCGCCGTAACCGTAGTCCTGCGGAATGCCGAAGAACTCCAGGAAGGGATCATAGCCCCGGCGCGGCATCTCCACCTGCTGAATGGCCTCGATATTCACCACCGCCTTCACGGCGTTCTCCGCAGCGTAGGTCAAATCGGGGTATTTATCGTTCTGATACGACGTGAAATGGTTGCCCAGCGACGGAGTACGTTCCACTTCGCGCTCGACATAGGCGACTTCGGTTCCGCGATTCCCGACCACGGCCCAGGCCGTGAGTCCTCCGGTTGCGGCCGCCAGGGCTGCAAAGCCCAAAAATAAAAATGCCTTTTTCATAGTTTCAAGAGTTTAGTGCTTGTTTTTGAGCGGCAATTTTCCTGCATAGGCATTGTTCTGAATCTCCTTTCGAGGGATAAACGGACAACATTGTCCGGTTAGTATGTCCGCTTCGCACAAAAAAATCGGGACACCCTCCCCGGATGTCCCGACCGTACAAGTTCCGTGCACTAAAGTCCGAACTCCCGGCGGATGGCATCCACGGCATCGAGTTTTTCCCAACCGAAGAACTCGATTTCACGCTCCACCTCACGGCCGTTCTCCCAGACCTTCTCCACCTTCGTGTAGGGGCGGTTGCCGAAGTGTCCGTAGGAGGCCGTAGCCTCGAAGATCGGGTTCTTCAGCCCGAAGCGCTTCACGATGGCCGCCGGACGCAGGTCGAAGAGCTTGCCGATGCGGCGGGCGATCTCCCCGTCGGTCATCCCTTCGAGGGCCTTCGGGCGCGGCGAACGGTAGGTGTCGACGTAGATCGACAGCGGCTGTGCGATACCGATGGCGTAGCTCAGCTCCACAAGCACCTGGTCGGCAACACCTGCCGCCACGAGGTTCTTGGCGATGTGCCGCGCGGCATAGGCCGCCGAACGGTCCACCTTCGAGGAGTCCTTGCCCGAGAAGGCACCGCCGACGTGGGCGCCGCGGCCTCCGTAGGTATCGACGATGATCTTGCGGCCCGTGAGACCTGTATCTCCGTGGGGGCCGCCGATCACGAACTTGCCCGTGGGGTTCACGTGCAGGATGTAGTCGTCGCCGATCAGCTCCGCCAGCTTGTCCCCGGCCCGCTCCAGGCGCGCCTTCACACGCGGAATGAGGATCGTGCGCACATCCTCGCGGATGCGCTCCTGCATCTGACGCTCGGCATCCTTCTCGCTCAGCCCCTCGCCCGGGCGGATGAACTCGTCGTGCTGCGTCGAGACCACGATCGTATGCACGCGCAGCGGTTTGTTCGTCGTTTCGTCATATTCGATCGTCACCTGCGACTTCGAGTCGGGGCGCAGGTAGGTCATCACCTCGCCTTCGCGGCGGATGACGGCCAGCTCCTTCAGAATGACGTGCGAGAGGATCAGCGTCGCCGGCATCATCTCGCGCGTCTCGTTGCAGGCATATCCGAACATGATGCCCTGGTCGCCGGCACCCTGTTCCTCCTCGGCTTCGCGCTCGACACCCTGGTTGATGTCCGAGGACTGTTCGTGGATGGCCGAGAGGATCCCGCACGAGTTGCAGTCGAACTGGTATTCGCTCTTCGTGTAGCCGATGCGCTCGATCACGCGCCGGGCCACGCCCTGCACGTCGACATAGGCCTCCGAGCGAACCTCGCCCGCTACGACCACGAGTCCCGTAGTGCAGAGCGTCTCGCAGGCAACCTTCGAATTGGCGTCGTGGCGCAGGAATTCATCGAGAATGGCGTCGGAAATCTGATCCGAGACCTTATCGGGGTGCCCTTCGGACACCGACTCCGATGTAAACAAAAAACCCATTTTGATCCGTTTTTTGAGGTTAAACGTATAAAATGGGAAAAATTGGCTGTTGAGAA
>DXDA01000044.1 GCA_019115745.1 Candidatus Alistipes intestinigallinarum | reverse complement strand
TCCCGCCGCCCCAGATGCCGCCGTAACCGTGGGTGCCCTTGCCGTGCACCGAGTTGTTCAGGCTCTCCGAAAGGATGCACCACTGCATCGTGAAGTTCCGGTTCGCATAGAGCGACGCGCACTCGTCCGTACACCACGACATCGAGCAGTGGTCGATCACAATATTCGCATGGTAACGTCCCCCCAGCGCATCATCCTCGGTCCGGGTCGTGTCGCCCATGCGGAAGCGCAGGTAGCGGATGATGATGTTGTCACCCTGCAGCTCCACCGTGTAGTTGCGGATGCAGATACCGTCGCCCGGAGCCGTCTGCCCGGCAATCGTCAGGTTGCTGCTCGTAATCTTGAGCTTCGAGTTCAGCTCGATGGTTCCAGCCACATCGAAGACAATCGTGCGGTTCGACTTACTCACCGCATCGCGGAACGACCCCGGACCGCTGTCGTTGAGGTTCGTCACGTGGTAGACCGCACCGCCGCGGCCGCCCGTCGTGTACATGCCGCCACCCTCGGCCCCCGGGAAGGCCCGCACCACGCCGTCGTCCTCGTTGGCCAGCGGAAGCCCGAAATCAACCACCGACGGGGTGTCCGGGTCCGAGGTCCCCCCGCCCGTGCCGTTGTCCGTCGGGTCGTCCGATGTCGTATCGCTGCTGCAGCTCAGAAAAGCCATGAGCGCAAGCGCCGAAAGAAGCATTCGCTTCGATGATGCATTCATATGTATCGTTGTTTTATCAGTTGTTTTTCGTTATTCGATCGTGACCTCCGTCTCCGAACCGTCCGACAGGAGGCTGTTCGAAGCCGTAATCCCCTCCGCCGCGCGGAGCGTGACGGCCCGGTTCCGGCTCCCCGTCACCGTCAAGGCCGTCGGAAGTCCCGCCGGGCAGGTGAACGACTCCGCCGTGAGGTTCTTCACGTTGTTGAGCTGCAGCGCCGGGCCCTCCTCCGGGACGATCTCCACGTTCCGGAGCTCGACGTCCGTCGATTCGTTGATCTGGGCGCCCGTCTGCGCGTAG
This sequence comes from Candidatus Alistipes intestinigallinarum, assembly GCA_019115745.1. Taxonomy (GTDB): domain Bacteria; phylum Bacteroidota; class Bacteroidia; order Bacteroidales; family Rikenellaceae; genus Alistipes; species Alistipes intestinigallinarum. Next base: position 4,379 of record DXDA01000044.1, on the reverse strand, counting down.
ATGTGCGTATCCGCCACCGTGACCCGCTCGACGTTCATCTCCGGAAGTCCGTTGAAGAACATCGCGCGGCGCGCGCCCCGGCACCAGACATTTTCGATATGGATATCCCGGAAGGCCGGGGTCGTCTCATCCACCGGAAGGGCCGGAAGATCCGTCGACGCAGCCGTCGACGCACCCTCGGCATGGGCCTCCGAGGCCGACTTCCCACCATAGAACAGGTCGAAAAGCAGCGGTTCCTGGACGATGTTGTTCATCGCAATGTTTTCGATCCGGATATGCTCGACAACGCCCCCGCGGCCCCGCGTCGACTTGAAGCGAAGACCGACGTCCGTACCCGAGAAGACACAGTTGGAAACCAGCACGTTCCGAACTCCGCCCGACATCTCGCTCCCCACGACGAAACCGCCGTGGCCGTGGAAGACAGCACAGTTGTCCACATAGATATTCTCACAGGGAATGCCCCGGTCGCGGCCCGCCTGGTCCTTGCCGCTCTTGATGCAGATGCCGTCGTCGCCCACGTCGAAGCGCGAGCCCGTCAGCACCACATTCCGGCACGACTCGATGTCGATGCCGTCGCTGTTCTGCGCGTAGTCCGGGCAGCGGACCGTGATGTCGCGAACGATCAGGTTCGTGCACATCGCCGGATGGATGTTCCAGCAGGGCGAATTCTGGAACGTCACCCCTTCGAGCAGCACGTTCTCGCAGTGGTGGATCGACACCATCACCGGCCGCAGGAAATCGCGCATCCGCTCGAAATCCTCGCGCGTCTTCGCCCACGTCGAGACGTTCTGGTCGGCGCCCGTCGTGGCGCCGAACCTGTAACTCTCCGAAGGATACCACGTCCGCCCGTCGTCGGAGAGGACTCCCCCGCTCCGCACCTTGGCCGTCCACTCCCGGTCCGTGAGCTTGTCGCGCTTCACGGCGCGCCACGCATCGCCGTTGCCGTCGATCACACCCTCACCCGTGATGGCGATATCCTTCACCCCCCGGGCCGAGATCGGCGACTGGCAGCGGTAGGTGTCGAGCCCCTCGAAGGTGGTCTCGACAAGCGGGTAGAGCGACTTGTCATCGCTGAAGACCACGACGGCATTCCGTTCGAGGTGCAGTTCGATCCGGTCCTTCAGCACGATCGGGCCCGTATACCACACGCCCGCAGGGACCGTCACGCGGCCCCCGCCCTGCTCCGAAAGCGAGGCGATCGCCGCAGTGAAGGCGTCGGTATTGAGCGTGTGGCCGTCACCGCGGCCGCCGAAGTCGGCGACGCTCACCGTGCGTGAGGGAATTGCCGGGGCTGATAGCGCCGGCATCCAGGAGGAAAGGGCCCCGATCCCGGAATCGGAGGCCGAAGAGCCGGTACAGGAGACGGCCGACAGCAGGACCGCCGTACAGGCCATGACGCATGGCAGGTTCATCAGAAGAGGTCGTTTCATTTCGTATCCGTAAAATTTCGCAGTTTCAGGTATACAAAAGTACGTCGCGGCCTCCGTTCCGACCGGGATTTTTTGTCGCAAACGATGTATTTTTCGTCAAATCTATTTCAAACGGCGCACTTCCGCCTCCGGAACCTCCGCATCGAGGCGTTCCAGCATCCGTTCGGGGAACTCGCCGTCGGGGATCCCCTTCAGCCACGAACTCCGACGCCACCACATGTCGAACACGTAGTCGATACGCCCCTCGGCATCGGGCGTCAACTGGAACAGGTAGCTCGTCCGGTCGTCGAGGCGCGAGACGATCCGGTCCGCCGGAACGGCAATGGCCAGTCCGACCCGTTCGCGCTCCCACTTCAGCGTGTCGTTCTCCGGAAAGTCGCAACCCACGGCCGCAATCGCCGTCTCCGTACGGCGCATCTCGTTTCCGGCCATCTTCATCACGCCCGTCGTGAAGAGCAGATCCGAAAAATCACCCTCGATGCGGTTCTCGACCCGCACGTCGCTGTGGCCCGCATAGAGGATGTAGCGCGACGTCATCGCAATCTCGCGCCCGCAGTAGCGCCAACCCTCGACCCGCATCTCCACCACCGTACGCACGGGTCCTTTCGCCACGATACGGGCCTCCCGACGCGCAAAATCCGTGATGTGGATCATTTTCCGCTTTTCGGCATCCCACCCCTTGAGCGCCCCGACTCCGACCGAGCCGAAAACCCGCAGGTTGTCGTAGCCATAGTCGGCGGCCATCTGGGCTTCGGTAGGATACCACATCGTCTCGGCAAGCTCCAGCCGCGGGAGTTTCTTGCCGTAGGTGTCGATCGTCTGCTTCTTGTCGAAGTAGATCCGATAGGCCGCATACTCCGATTCGAAGGCCGGGCCGTGGTGGTGCAGCTTGTGGTACATGTCGTCCTTCGTCGAGGAGACCGTATCCGCCGCCCGCAGCGTCTTGTCCGGGTTTTTCAGCCACATCTGCGCGTGAACCCGGTTCGGGAAGCGGTTCTCAGCCGGTTTCGACGAATAGACGACCTCGAAATCCCGGCTGTGGGGAATGTCGGCCACAAAGGCCACCTCTCCCAACGGCCGGTCGAGTTGCGACGGAATCTCGGTGCCCTCCGCCAGCACCCGGACACTCCGGGCCCATGTCGGAACGTCGCGCAGCACAACCGGGCAGGAAGTTCTGTTTCCGGCCGTCGTCACCCGGTAGCGGGTTCTCAGGTTCCGGGCGGCCAGGTCACCGCCCGCCAGACACAAAATCAGCAAAAGCAGGGAAAATCGTTTCATATCATTTCAGTTTTTCGAGCATTCGTTCCAATTCGGCGCGGCTCCGCAAGGCTCCCTCCGGAAGTTCGTCTCCGAAGCTTTGCAGGGCCGGTTCGGGGAGCAGCGTCACGCGGCTTTCGTCCGCTTGTGCGAGGTCAAGTCCCAGCGTCTCGGCAAAAAAGGCGTAGACCGCACGCCGTTTGTTCGCCCCGTAGTCGTGGCGTTCGTCCGCAAAATGGACGTTTCGAACCGCCGCCTCCGCCCCGTAAAAGCCCCAGATCCGCCGCAGGAAGGGGTATTCCAGCGTCGGGTAGGTCGAGGTCCAGTCGCCGCCGTCGCTGACGGTCAGTGTCGGGCGCGGGGCCATTGCTGCGGCCAGCAGTTCCGGCGTACAGCTCCCGCCGCCCGCCAGCGTCACCGGGCGTCCGCTCTCGCAAGGGCAGCCCCCGTCGAAGTGCGAAACCAGGTGCACGACCGGGGCCAGTGCCGCAAAACGATCGTCGAGCAACGCCAGCAGCAGCGCGTGCGTCGCTCCGCCCGAGCCGCCCGTCACGGCCATACGCCTCGTATCGACGTCACGGCGCGAGGCAACCACCCAATCCGTCACGCACTTCGACCACAGCGCCTGGAGCTGCATCGCGTAGGGTCGTGTATGCGCCTCGCGCCCCACCTGGCGCTCCGACTCACCCCAGCCGAAGATATCCATATCGACCGCCACGGCGCCCATGCGCGCGAAGGTCGCCATGCGCAACTGTTGGTCCGGACGGTAGCGACCGCCCTCCCAATGGCCCGACGGCGAGACGATCAGCGGGTGCGGGGCCTTCGTAAGCGGAGCGTAGATCGTACCGCAGACGTAGAGGCCCGGAAGGGTTTCGAGGGCGTAGTTCTGCGTCGTATAGCCGTCGTGGCGCACTTCGCGTTCCAGTCGCACGTCGGGATCGGAGACAACGCCCCGCAGAAATGGATCGAGGGCCAAAGCCTCGCGTGCCTCCGTCAGCAGCCGTTCGCGCCGCCGCTCCCACGACATCCGGTCGTCGTAAAGGCCCGCAAGCCACGTCAGCAACCGTTCGCCGTCGGCCGGCGTACGGCGGTAGTATTCATAGGGTTGGACCGTGATTCGGAGCTGGCCGTCGGATGTCGTCCCGCGGCTCCACACCAGATCGGCCGGATGCAGCAGGTTGTCGAGCGTCTCATCGAGCGAATAGGGCCGGATGCGGAAGGCTCCGTAGCGGATCTGCACCGTATCGGGATCGAAGCGTTTGCAGGTGATTCGTACCTCGAAACGCCGTTCGGTCTCCTGCAAAACAGTCGACAGCGGCTGCGGGTGCATCGGGTCGGAAACGGGTCGTGCAACAGGACACATCGGGATCAGGCTGCAAAGGGCAAACAGGCCTCGTAGAAGAATCCGTATCGGCAATTGCATCGGCATATAACGATCTTTTCAGGCAAAAATAGGAATTTTCGGCCGCATTTTTTTGTATTTACCCAAAAACATTCTATATTTGCACACCCTTTCGGGCGGAAACGTCCGCGAGTGTGCCCGGAGAGATGGGTGAGTGGCTGAAACCACCGGTTTGCTAAACCGACGTACGGGGCAACCCGTACCACGAGTTCGAATCTCGTTCTCTCCGCCAAGAGGGGGGGGGCAGTGGAGAGAGAGACGGAAGACAGAAGGAAGGAGAAGGAGAAGGA
>DXDA01000043.1 GCA_019115745.1 Candidatus Alistipes intestinigallinarum | reverse complement strand
CAGAACCGTCAGTATAAAATGGGACATTAACAGTTCCATAGCGATTTTTATCCAAACCGGCAATCACCTTTCGGGGGTGTACTTGCGGAAACATAGACGAAGAATTGTACGGATCGCAAAATTCAATCGTCTCATTTTGAGATACATATCCATGCCAAGCATAGTCGATATAGTCGCCCACGGCGATACCGCCCGTAGCTTCAGTATCCCAAAAATATTCCGTCGGTTCCTCGTGGTCCACCACGGTCAGCAACCGTTCTTCCCCGAGTGCTTCGCGCATCGACTTGATCAGTTTCGGGTAGGAGGTTGTATTCATGGCGGGCATGCCCTCCTTGCCGTAACCGGAGCCCCGGTCCCAAAGGTTTACGCCGTCAAGGTCGTAGGTTTCGACAAAGGATTTGACCTGCGACACGAAATCAGCAATCTGCGCATCGGTCATGTTGCAGAAACCGATCCCTTTGCCCGCGCCCTCGATGCAAACACAGATTTTCCGACCTTTGTCCTTCATCTGGGCGATGTACTTATCCGAATGTTCCAACGTATAGAAAAGATCAGAGGTAGGGGCAAAAATCACCCGTTGCGATGCGGTATCATAATCGACCTGAGCGATACGCAGCACGATAATATTACCCAGTGAAGCCTGTTTCGTAGTCTTAAATTCATCTTTTTGTATTGTTTCTAAAGCTACATAATCAGCATATTGAGCCTGAGCCTCGCTGGTATTAATGTAAAAGACCGTTGTCCACTCCGTATCAAGTGGTATTTCCCATGAATTATCACCATCTTGATAAATATTTTCATCGAATGCCCGGACGGTGATGCCATAATATAAAACCTGCCCTTCGGCCGTCTCGGCATCGGTTTGGAGGGCCAGCGGCAGCAGGTAGGAGCCGGAGGCCAGACCATCGGCCGAGAAGGTGATTTCGAGGGGTTCGGACTCCGACTTTCCGGCCGCCACGGTCAGCATACCGCCATTGCCAACGGTAACAGCAGTTGCAGGAAGGGGTTGCAGATCGGTTTTGTTCGTTGCATTGTAGGTATCGACCAGCGAGAGGTCGGGGGCCACGGTAACGGTCAGTGTCTGTGCGGCGGGTTGGTTGAGCCGGTAGACGATCCGGTCGGTCATCGGTTCGGCGGCATTCTCGGTCATCTGGACCGGAATCCGGTCCCGCAGCGACTTCGCGCTGCGCAGCGTTCCCGAAACCGTCGCCAGGGTGGTTCCGTCGGGCTGCTGGCCGTAGTTGTACTCGACGGTCTCGTTCGTGCAGGCTCCGACGAGTCCGGCAAGTCCGGCGGCTGCGGCAACCAGTGCCGCGCCCCGGAAAAATCGGATGATTCGTGCGTATTTCATAATCGTGCGTTTCATGGTTTATTCCTTGTTGAGTTGCGGCACCTCGATGCCCGAGGGCCATTCGAGATCGAATTCCGCCACGCCGTCGTTGCCGTTCCCGGTCCAGTCGCGGATGACGTTGCCCTCGCCCTCGTCGAATTTCCAGTAGCCGATCAGCCCCGGCGTCTGCGGGTCGACGTCGTACATGTTCTCCCAGATCTCCTGCTCGCTGCGCGCCACATTCCAGACGCGCACCTCGGTGATGTCTCCGTTCAACTGGCGCGTGTCGTCGTAGGACTTCCCGAGGAAGAACTGACGGAACGTCCCCCACCCTTTGTACTGCTCATTCTTGACGGGATCCTGCAGGTAGAGGTCGTAGAAGGCCCGGCCCGCCAGGTTGAAGGGCGTCGAGGCGGGGTTGCCGAGGTCGGTGCCGCGGCTCTGCAGCTTGCCGTTGACGTAGATGCAGACCTCGCGCGTGGCGTAGCTGTACGTCGCGGCGATGTGGTACCACTCCCCGGCATTCAGGAGTTTCGATTCGTCCTTCTTGGGGAACTTCCCGAAGCCCGGAGTATTGGCCGAGTCGCCCGTGCCGTCGAACTGCAACTGCTGACGCGGGAACGACGCATCGCCGATGCGCAGCAGCAGGTAGTTCTCGACACCCATGATGGTCGAAATCTCGGAGTGCTTCGAGAAGTCGTCGACGCGGATAATGGCTTCGTAGGTTACGGCCGTGAGGTTGTTGAAGAGGTCGCTCTGCGGACCCGCCTTGTCCAAGGTCGGGAAGTTGATCCAGTTGTCGCGCAGCGACGCCGCCGAGGTGATCGCCGACGAGCGCTTCACCACGTAGTAGGCCGTCGCCGACCCCGCCAGCAACCCCGCCCCGTCGGCCGAGGAGATCGTCACCGGAACAAGGTACGTCGCGTCGATCGGCAGCTCGGACACGTCGCCCGACCCATCGAGGTTCTTGAACGTGAGCGTCAGCAGGTCCGAGGAGGTCCTCCCGGCCGGGATGGTCACCTCACCGGCCGCAAGTTCGTAATAGGCCCCGTCGAGCATCGTCCACGACGTCGCGTTGCGGGCGTTGTAGTCGGCAACGAGCGACGGGTCGACCTCGACCCTCACCCGAACGTCCTCCGCCGAGGGGTAGCTCATCACCACCGAAAAGGTCCGCTCCAGCGTCGGAAGCGTCTTCTTGAAGGTCGTCAACTGGATGGCGTCCGCCTCCGCAACGTCGAGGTAGACCACGTTGTCGAACGGTGAGCGGTTGTCGTACTCGTCGTTCTTGCAGCTCGCAGCGGCTACCGCCGTCGCAAGCACCACCAAAACATATTTATGAAGTTTTCTCATGGCTCGCTTATTTTGCAGGGTTCAACGTCTGGATCGCAGTCCGCGTCGCCGCGTAGACGACCTCACTGCCGTAATAATCCGTATTCACGTCGTAGATGCACAGCCCGCCCAGCGGCCCCAACTCCGGGATGCGCAGCGCAAGAGCCGAAATGGCATCCGAAGCCGTCTTCTCCTCGTCGAGAAACTCGTATTCGGTCATCGCGCCCAGCAGCAGCCGGTCCGCTGCGACGTTCTCCATCTCCAGGGCCCGCAGGACCTGCAGCTTCAGGTCGCTGGCGTTGTCCGTCGTCCGGGTGTCCAGCACGATATAGTCGACCTTCGCCCGCTGGTCGGCCGTCAGGAACTGCGGGTCGCCCTCGAAGAAGAGCGCCAGCGGTTTGTCCGGACCGGCCACCGCACCGAATTTTTCCATAAAGAGGGCCGCCACGGCCTGTTGGGCCGCTTGGGCTGTTTCGTCGCCGTAGGTCGGGAGTCCCGAGAAGGAAAAGCCGTCCAGACCCAGTTCGCGCACCCGGGCCACGACCCTGTCGAGGTAGGCGGCCAGCGCCGCAAGGTCCGCCCACTCGCCGCTCCGCGCCGCGTAGTCCACGAAGTAGAGCACGCGCGTGCCCTTCTCCTTCAGCACGGCAAGGTCCTCGGCGTCGTAGGCCGAAAAGTTGTCGGCATTGGTCAGCGAAACGGCATCCAGCGAGTCGGGAAGGCTGCGCAGGCAGTCCTTCTCGCTCGTGGGATTTGTGGAGCCGTTTTCGAAGCTCGCCACCACGAGCGTGTGGCTGCCCGCCTTATAGGCCCGCAGCGCCGCCGTGTACTGTGCCCACAGTTCGGGATTCTGCTCCGAAGGCCGCACGGGCTGCTGGTCGACGGGCTCCATCTGCGACCAGTCGCCGCACCCGACAGAGAGCGACAGCACCGCAAAAGAGAGATATATTCCGATTTTTTTCATAATTCCGTTATTGTAAAGGTTTGACATCCCACCAGACCCGCACGCCGCCGTTGTCGCGGCCGCCGAGCATCTCGATCGCCGCCTGCAGGTGCACGGGATTCTCCGTGTACTCCTCAACCGGGTAAGGTATGCGCCGCATTCCGTACCGCGAATCCACCGTGCCGCCCGACTTGTTCTCCACCACGGGCAGCAGCCGCGGGTAGCCCGTGCGCCGGTACTCCGACCACGCCTCCACGCCCAGCGGGAAGATGGCGATCCACTTCTGCGTGATGATCCGTTCCAAGTTCCGTTCGCGGACCTCCTCCGTGTCGCCCGCCTCCCAGGCGATCGAAATGTCGCTCGCCGGAGCATCCGCCGAGTATTCCGACATCGGGTCGATGTATTTCGCGGGCTTCGCCGTGCTTGTCACATAGCTCTCGGCACCCGAAGCGCCCCGCTCCTCGAACGACAGCGCTATGGCCTCCTCGTAGAGCTCCTTTGCGGCATCCAGGCTGCCCCAGCGAAGCTCCCATTCGGCGCGCAGGAACGTCGCCTCCGCGGCGTTGAACCACAGGTAGGGCGAAGAGCTGCTCACGAGCTGGTTCGAGAAGGCTTCGACCATCGTCGACTTGTCCCGCGGGTCGATACCCACGCGGATGCCGTAGTAGTCGCTCTTCTTGTTCCAGTACCCTTGCGTGAACATCACGGCGCGCCGCGGGTCGTTGTAGCCGTTCATGTAGCTGATGATGTCGGCCGCCACGCGATGGTCGCCCCAGTCGTTGTAGATCAGCGCCGTGCGGTTCTCCGGGGCGTGCATCATCGCATTGTCGGCGTTCGCCGTGATCACTCCGTCGGCTATCGCTTCGGCGCCCTTCGCCTTCGAAACATCCGGCTTCACATAAGACAGTCGCATCGCCATGCGCAGTTTCAGCGAATTCGCGTACTTGATCCACTTCAGGATGTCGCCGTAATAGACATAATCGAACTTGCGGAAGGCATCGGCCGAGAGCTGTTCGTTGGCGTGCAGCACCGCCAGCACCTCGTCCAGCTCCTCGAACATCTTCATGTAGACCTCCTCCTGCGTGTCGTAGGCCACCGTCAGCGACTCGGCCGAGTCCTCGATGACCTTCGAGTAGGGAATCGGTCCGTAGGTGTCGGTCATGCGGTGCATGATCGCCACGCGGAACAGCTTCGCCAGGGCGATGGCCACCTCGTCGTCCGTGTTGTTAATGACACCCCGGAAGTAGGGATAGGCCTCCTGCATGACGATCACAAAGGGCCATTTCAGCCAGTCGGCCGAAGGGTTGAAGGTCGAAAACTTCTCCTTCCAGCCGTCGGGCGTTTCGGCCATGTAGCCCGCGAAGGCGTTGCCCGTGAGCGATTCGTTGAACTGATAACGGTGTTCCTGCACCGGAATGACCAGGTTCTGAAGCCCCCGGATGTTGGTGCCGATCTTGTAGTTCTCGCGCTGGAGCTCTTCGTTCGTCGCCTCGCTCGGGTTGCGGTTGATCTCGTCGAAATCCCCCGTGCAGCCCCACGACAACAGCAGCAACGCTCCCAAAAGCACACTGATGATATGTTGGATTCGTTTCATAGGTTTTCGGTTTTAGAAGGTGACACGCAGGCTGAAGCCGAGGCTGCGCAGCGACGGCACCATGAAGTAGTCGATACCCTGATAGTTGTTCGCCGTCGAGGCGATGGCTTCGGGATCGAACGGCGCCTTGCAGTAGATCATCCAGAGGTTGCGGCCCACGAACGAGACGTCGATCGAGCAGACGTTGCGGAACCAGCGGCGCGGCAGCGTGTAGCCGACCGAAAGTTCCTGCAGCCGGAAATTCGTTGCCGAATAGGTGTAATACTGCGGCAGTCCGGATTGCGAGGCGATTGCGGCGTACCAGCGCTGCGGGTCGGCCATTTCGCGTCCGTTGTAGAGGATTCCTCCGGCATCGCGCGCCGCGGCCGACGACTCCGAAACGCCGAACAGGTCCAGATTGGCCTGCGTGGCCGAGTAGCAGATGCCGCCGATGCGCCCCGTAAAGAGGATGCCCAGATGCGCACCCTTCCAGGCGAAATCGTTGCGCCAGGCGAGGTTGTAGTCCGGGAGCACCGAACCGAGATAGATCTCCTCGCCGACATCTGTCGTCACGAAATTGCCGTTGCGGTCGGCCTGGATGTAACCGTTCTCATCGGCCTTCAGATTCGACGTCGTGTAGAGGTCGCCCATCGTGCCGCCCTTTTTCAGAATATACTTTGCCTTGCCGAGTCCCTTGATTTCGAGACGGTCCTTCAGGGGTTCGCCCGTCATCGGGTCGCACATGCCATCCATCAGGTCGAGGATCTCGTTGCGGTTCCAGGTGAAGGTGACATTCGTGTCCCACGAGAAGTCGCGCCAGGTGTGCCCGTAACCCAGCGACGCCTCGACACCCGTGTTGCGCACGCAGCCCGTCTGGACATACATGCTCGAATAGCCCGACGAGGTGGAGACCGTGGGCTGGAAGGTCTGGTTGCTCGTGTCGGCCAGGTACCACGAGGCACTCAGCCGCAGGTCGTTCCACAGCCGCGTGTCGAGCCCCACTTCCCAGGTCTTCGTCCGCTCGGGATAGAGCTGGCCGATCTCGCGGAAGGTCGTCGGCAGCCACTGCTGCGTCGTTTCGTCGTAGGCGTAGGTCGGGGTCGTCAGGAAGCGCGGGAAGGGAATGCCGACCGACGAGAACGACGCCCGGAGTTTCAGATAAGAGAATGCATCCGGCAGGTCGAACGTTGCCGAAGGAATCCACGAAAGGCCCACCGAGGGATAGAAGAAGGACTTCTGCGGCGACCCGGCCAACTGCGAGGCCCAGTCGTTGCGGCCCGTAACGGTCAAATAGAGCATCGACCGCCACCCCACTTCGACCGAACCGAAGAGCGACTGCGTCTGCTCCTGCCAGCCCCACTTCTGGGCGCGCGACTTCTCACGATCGAGGTCGAAGACCGTGAAGAGGTTCGGAACACCCGAGTCGCGGATCGGGCCCCGGTAGGACAACTCCCGGCTGCGCACGTCGTTGATCGAGGCGCCGACGTTCGCTACCAGCGACCACTCCTCGCCGAAGGTCTTGTCGACGTTCACCATCACGTCGGCGTAGATCTGCTCGTCGGCGTTCGTGATCTCCGTATAGTGGCCCTGCGAACTGCCTTCGGTGATCGTGGTGTTCGACGAGGCGTAAAGCTTCTGCGTGTAGACCGAGTTGGTATTGTCGATACGCGCCCGGCCGCTGACATTCAACCACGGCAGGATGTCGTACGACAGCGCGGCCGAGGCCATGTAACGCTTCTTGTCCGTATCGCGCGGGTTGCGGTAGGCAATCCAGTAGGGATTCTGCATACGAAGATCGCCGCCCTCGCCCTGCGGCCAGTACTGCACGCTGATCTTGCGCGCCGGATCCCAACGTTCGAAGATCTTCACCGCCTCGAAATCATCCCCGCGCGGGAAAAGATAGGCCGAGACGATCGGGTTCGAATAGACACCCTGGTTGATCATGTTGCGATCCTTCTGCACGATATAGCTGGCGCTGACATCCAGATGCAGCCGGTCCTGAAGGAACTGCGTCGAGTTGCGGAACGTGAAGTTGTAGCGGTCGTAGCAGTTGTTCGGGATGATGCCGTCGGAATTGACCGCCGCGGCCGAGAAGTAGGTCTGGTTCTTCTCCGTACCACCCGAAAGCGTCACGGCATTCGTATAGACGTGCCCCGTTTCGAAAAACTCATCGGGCGTATAACCCGTGCGGGCCGCATCGTTCAGCTTCGGGCCCCAACTGTAGACCGGCGATCCCGACACCGATCCGTAGCTGCCCGTGCCGTAGCGGTTCTGGAACTCCGGCATCACGAAGGGCGCGAGGAACTCCGTCTGGCTCGAATAGGTCACCCGGAATTGTCCGGCCTGCCCCTTCTTCGTCGTGATCATGATCGCGCCATTCGCCGCGCTCGACCCGTAAAGAGCCGCCGCCGAAGCGCCCGTCAGCACCGAGATCGACTCGATGTCCTCGGGGTTCAGGTCCGCAATGGCCTCCGTGGCACCCCGCGAATCGAACTCCGTGCCGCCCCCGCCTCCGACGTTGTTCATCGGAATGCCGTCGATCACATAGAGGGCATTCGACGACTGGAGGATCGACTTCGTACCGCGCATGACAACCTTCGAGGCACCGCCGACACCCGACGACGAGGTGTTGATCGTCACACCGGCGACCTTGCCCGTCAGCGAGTTCATGAAGTTGGCGTCCTTGACCATCGTGATGTCCGACGGCGCGACCTGCTGGACGTTGTACGAGAGGGCCTTTTCCTGACGTTTGATGCCGAGGGCCGTCACCACGACCTGTTCGATCTCCGAGGAGGATTCGCGCAGCGTTATGTCGAAGTGCGAGCGCGGGCCGACCGTCACACGGGCCGTTTCACAGCCCAGATAGCTGATCTCCAACTCCCGGGAGGCCGCCGGAGCCGGGACCTCCAGTTCGAAACGGCCCCCGGTGTCGGTCGAGACCCCCACGGTGGTTCCCCGCACGATGACCGATGCCCCGACCACCGGGCGTCCCGCAGCATCGAGCACCCGGCCTGCAATCCGTGCGGAAGCGGCCTGCGGTTTTTCGGAAAGGATGATATAGGCCTCCTCGAAATCATATTGGATCGAAGAGCCCTTCACCATCTGATCCAGCACTTCGCGGATCGTCCGGTCGGTCAAGTCGAGGGATAATTTCCGGTCCGTATCGATGGCGCCCTTGCTGATGAAGAGGTAGCGCGTCTGTTTCTCGATCTCCTTCATAATCCGGCTCATGGGGACATTCTCCATCCGGATGGTGATGCGGGCGTTCTGGGCCTGGGCCGCCAGGACGGAGAGGCTCAGACAGATCGACAATACGAACCCAAACAGTCTTCGAAAATTTTTGCAGAATACTGTTTTATTCATACTTTTGTAGAGTTTTAGGTAATGGGTTAATGGCTGGTTTGAAGCTTGTACGATCCGTTACCGTGTCGGCGGAACTCCCCTTCCGCCGACTTTTTTTCGGCCGCACAAGAGGGTAAGCGGTACGAAGGTTCTATCTCATAGGCAGTCATTCTTAAGGTTCGACATGGGGGGGGGTATCAGAAAATCGTCACGACATTCGTTTCGACATTCTTCTCATAGGAAAAGTCGGCGGCGTGCTGTACGATGCGCAGTGCATTGTCGATACCGTCGTTCACGCGGATCTTTCCGTTTATCTCGCCGAGTTCGGGGAGGGTCTGCCGCGCCACAACGATCCGCACGTCGAAGACCTGTTCGAACTTGTCCATCAGCTCCGCGAAGGAGAGTCCTCCGATGTTCACCAGCCCCTCGGTCCAGCAGAGCATCTCTTCGGGATCGGGGTTCCCGGCCACGGCGAGGCGTCCGTCCACCAGGTCGACCACCTCGGAGGGGTGCATGACGATCTTCGGCTGCCGGGGGTCGATCCGATTGGAGAGCTGCACGCGGCCTTCGATCAGGGCGGTCGAGAAGCGATCGTGCGCCTCGTCGGCCACGACGTTGAATTTCGTGCCGAGGACTTCAATATCGGAGGCGTAGGTCCGGACCACGAAGGGGCACTTTTCGTCGTGACGCACCTCGAAGAGCGCCTCCCCGGAGAGCGAGACGCGGCGTTCGCCCCGCTTGAAAATCACCGGATACTCGATGCGGGCTCCGGAGTTCAACCAGACATCGGAACCGTCGGGCAGGGAGATCCGGATCCGCTGACCGTAGGGAACCGTCAGGGAGGTCATCCGGTCGGAGACCCGGTCGAAGGTTTTCCGCTGCACGACATAAGCGGTCACGGCAACCAGCGCCACAAGAGCGGCAATCCGCACCGTATGTCGCACGACACGCTGCCAGAGCGGCCGTACAGGGTTCTGTGCCGGCCGTGCGGAGGGTTCTCCGTAGAGGGCCAGCCCCTCGAAGATGAACTGTGCGGAGCGGAACTCCCGGCGGTTTGCGGGGTCGGCATCGAGCCATTTTTCAATTTCGGACTCCTCCTCGGGAGCAGCCTCCCCGCGGAAGAATTTGAAGAGCATTTCGTAATCCATCGCAATCGGAATCGTTTTCGCGTTTCTATTAATAAGGCAATCCAGCGGGCGATGTTTACCCCCGAAAGCGGGATTTTGCTGCAAATAAATTTATTTACTTATTTTTGAAAAAAATTACATAACAAAACCGACTGATATTCAGTCGGCTGCGGATAAACAAAGACGCGGTTCAAAAATCGGGGCACGCTTTCGGCGATTTTTCGAAGAAGGGGTCCGGGCCGCACTTCGCGCGGCCCCGCAAGCAGAGAGGAGGAGGAAGGGGCCAGGGGATTTTTTGATTTTTGCCTGAAAAGATTATATCTTTGGTCTGCGAACACGACCGATATGCCGACCCGCACGCTCACATTAGACGAATTCAACAGAATCTATTCCGAGTACAAGCCCCGGTTCACCGTCATCGCCCACTCGTACGTCCGGAACATCGAGCAGGCGAAGGACATCGTTTCGGACAGTTTTCTGTATGTCTGGGAGAACCGGGATCGGATCTCGTTCGAAACGCGCAGCGTGCAGGCCTATATCCTGATCACCGTGAAGCACAAGTGCCTGAACGCACTGCTCGAACAGCAGAACAAGGAGAAGATCCACCGGCACATTTACCACAAAACCAGCCGGGAGGAGCAGATCAACCTGCTGAAAGACGACGAACTGACGCTGAGGCTCTTCAGCCGGGAGATCCAGGAGATTTTCCAGAAAGAGTTATCCAAACTGCCCGAACTGACGGCACGGGTCTTCGTGGCGAGCCGCCTTGAAGATCAGACCTATCAGGAGATCGCCGCCCGTTACGGCATCACGGTACGCCAGGTGACGCGGGAGATGCAGCGGGCCCTGGCATCGCTGCGCGTCTCCCTGAAGGATTATCTGCCGGTTTTGCTGCTGCTGGTGCAGATGACGAAAAAGTAGCCCGTCACAACTCCGCAATCCTTTTTCTTTCCCCTGCAGGCTTCCCGATGCGCCAGATCAGCCGGGCCGGAACCCCTCCGACGACGGTATTCGGCTCGACATCGCGCGTCACGACGGCACCGGCCGCCACGACAGCCCCGTCACCGATCGTCACGCCCTGCAGAATCGTGGCATTCGAGCCGATCCAGACGTTGCGCCCCACGACGATCGGCGCGGGGGTCATCGCCGCCCGACGGGCCGGATCGAGATCGTGATTCAGCGTAGCGAAGACCACGTTATGCCCGACCAGCGTCCCGTCGCCGAGCGTCACACCCCCGTGGTCCTGGAAATGACACCCTGCATTGATGAAGACGTTGCGGCCGATGTGGATGTTCTGCCCGAAGTCGGTGTGGAAGGGCGGGAAGAGGCGGAACGTCGGGTCGACCGGCCGTCCGAACAATCGGCCCATCAACGCGCGCAACTCCGCCTGGGAGTGGTACGTACCGTTCATTTCGCAGGTGATGCGGCGCGCGCGGTCGCTCATCGCATCCATGAAGGCTCCGATCTCGGGCGTATCGAGGGGCCGGCGTGCGGCCACGTGTTCCAGAAAAGCTTCGAGAGTCATGGCTATTGCAGATTTTCACGGAAGAACGACTCGATCCGGTCGAAGGGGATGATCTCCACGCGGTCGTAGAGATCGACGTGACTGGCACCGGGAATGATCATCAGCTCCTTGTTGTCGCCCTGGAGGCGTTTGAAGGCATCCTCGCTGAAGTAACGCGAATGGGCCTTCTCGCCGTGAATGACGAGCACGGCCGAGCGAATCTCCCCGGCATAGGCCAGCAGCGGCGTATTGAGGAACGAGAGGGCCGACGTGCGGTTCCAGCCGCCATTGGAGTTGAGCGAGCGGGGATGGTATCCGCGCGGGGTCTTGTAGTAGTCGTAGTAGTCCCTGACGAACTGCGGGGCGTCGGCGGGCAGCGGGTCGACCACCCCGCCGGCCAGAGCATAACTGCCCGTGCGGGCATCCTCGGTGCGCTGGGCATTGAGCTGTCGGCGCAGTTCGTAGCGGGCATCGGCATCCATCGAATCGAAGTAACCGTTTGCCGTCACGCGGCTCATGTCGTACATCGTCACGGCAACCGTCGCCTTGATGCGCGTGTCGAGGGCGGCGACATTGAGCGCCAGACCGCCCCATCCGCAGATGCCGACAATGCCGACACGCTCGGGATCGACGTCATCGCGCAGGGTGAGGAAGTCGACCGCGGCGGAGAAGTCTTCGGTATTGATGTCGGGCGAGGCCACGTAACGGGGTTCGCCGCTGCTCTCGCCCGTGTAGGAGGGATCGAAGGCCACGGTGAGGAACCCGCGTTCAGCCAGCGTCTGCGCATAGAGGCCCGAGGCCTGCTCCTTGACGGCCCCGAAAGGTCCGCAGAGGGCCAGTGCGGGGAGTTTTCCGACGGCATTTTTGGGTTTGTAGAGGTCTCCGGCGAGGGTCGTGCCGAAACGGGTGCGGAAATGGACGCGTTCGACGGTGACCCGGCCGCTCGGCGCAAAGGTCCGGTCATTCTCCTGAGCTTGCATGGTATTCATGGCTATCGATATGAAAAGTAAGACAAAGATAAGGATTCGTTTCATCATCCGTTCATTTTCGGGGTTTCGTTTTCGGGACGGGAGACGATGCCCCGTATCACCGCCACAAAGGTCGGAAGAATCAGCGGACCCGTCAGCAGCCGGATTACGGATTTTCCAACCAAAATTACGGATCGCGGCACTCCGGCCGCGTCTTTTTTCACGACGGCGGTGCATCGGAAACATTTTTTCCGTATATTTGTGCGCAACACAAGAGGGGTGCCTTTGAGGAAGAGAGCCCGCCGACGCACAAGTCGGCGATCGCACAACGGTCCGGGAATCGGGCCGTCCCACGAAAAGGCTGAGATCATACCCTATGAACTTGATGCGGGCAACACCGACGAAAGGACTTGTTCATAGACCGTAATTTCTCACGGGCACATCTTCTGCAAATTACGGAATCCGCCATGGAAGTATTCATCAATCGCAAACCGGTCGGGGTCGAGACCCCGATGAGCCTCGGCGAGCTGCTGACGCGGGAGGGGATCCCGTCGGAAGGGGTCGCCGTAGCGGTGAACAACCGCGTGGTGCCGCGCGGCGAGTGGGCCGCGACGCCCGTCGAGGAGGGCATGAAGATCACCGTCATCCGAGCCGTCTGCGGGGGATGATGCGGCTTGTCGTCATCACCCGGGAGGAGTTTACGGCCGAGGAGCCGGAGACGATCCTCCGCCTGCTGGACGGCGGGATCGACCGTATCCACCTGCGCAAACCCGCAGCAACGGAACCGGAGCTGCGGCGTCTGATCGAGTCGCTGCCCGCGACGTGCTACCCGCACCTGAGCCTCCACGACCACCTGCCGCTGGCCGCGGAGTACGGACTCGGGGGCGTGCACCTCAACGGGCGGAATCCGATGCCGCCCGCAGGGTTCCGGGGCGTGGTGAGCCGCTCGTGCCATACGCTCGGGGAGCTTGCCGAGAGTGCCCCGACGACCGGCTACCGCTTCCTGAGCCCGATTTTCGACAGCATCTCGAAGAGCGGCTACCAGGCGGCCTTTTCGGACGCGACGCTGCGCGATGCCGCGGCACGGGGCGTCATCGATGTGCGTACGCTGGCCCTCGGGGGCGTGACGCCCGCACGGCTGCCGCAGGTCCGAGCGTGGGGATTCGGGGGTGCGGCGCTGCTGGGCTGCATCTGGCGCGACACCTCCCCCGCGGGACTGCGGCGCACGCTCTCCGAAATCGACAAATATAAACAGGAATAACATGCTTCAATTCATCACACACCGCAACGGGCGTTACGACGAAATCTCCGGGACACGCGCCGTACTGGAAGGGGGCTGCCGCTGGGTGCAGCTCCGCATGAAGGATGCCCCGGACGAGGAGGTCGTGCGCGTGGGGCGCGAAGTGGAACGGCTGTGCCGGGAGTACGGCGCGACGTTCCTTGTGGACGACCGCGTGCACCTCGTTTCGGAGCTCGGGGCCGACGGCGTGCATTTGGGCAAACACGACATGCCCGTTTCGGAAGCCCGCCGACTGCTGCCCGCCGGGACGATCATCGGCGCCACGGCCAACACCTTCGAGGACATCGCGCGCGCCGCAGCGGCCGGTGCCGACTACATCGGACTGGGGCCGTTCCGCTTCACCGAGACCAAACGCAACCTGAGCCCGATCCTCGGGCTGGAGGGCTACCGGACGATCTTCGAACGGTGCCGCGAGGCGGGGATCACGCTTCCGGTGGTGGCCATCGGGGGGATCACGGCCGCGGACGTCGCAGCGATCCTCGCCGCGGGAGCCACGGGCATTGCCCTCTCGGGCGCGCTGCTCGGCGCCGAAGACCCGGCGGAGGAGACCCGCAAAATCACGAAAATCATAAATATCCCAAATCATAACGAACTATGAACGAATTGGTAATCGGCGGACGGACGTTCCGTTCGCGTCTGTTCGTCGGCACGGGCAAGTTCAGCTCCAACGAGCTGATGTCGCGTGCCATCGCCGCCTCGGAGAGCGAAATGGTCACCGTGGCAATGAAACGGGTGGACATGGCCAACCCGCAGGACGACCTGCTGGCCCATATCCGCCGTCCGGGCATCCAACTGCTGCCCAACACCTCGGGCGTGCGCAATGCCGAGGAGGCCGTGCTGGCGGCGCAGCTCGCCCGCGAGGCCTTCGGCACGAACTTCATCAAGTTGGAGATCCACCCCGACCCGAAATACCTGCTTCCGGACCCCGTCGAAACGCTCCGCGCCACGGAGGAGCTGGCCCGGCTGGGCTTTGTGGTGCTGCCCTACATCCAGGCGGACCCGGTGCTGTGCAAACGGCTCGAAGAGGCCGGTGCCGCCACCGTCATGCCGCTCGCGGCGCCGATCGGCACCAACAAGGGGCTTGTGACGCGCGAGATGCTCGAAATCATCATCGAGCAGAGCAACGTCCCGGTGGTGGTCGATGCCGGGCTCGGGGCGCCGTCGCACGCCGCGGCGGCCATGGAACTCGGTGCCGACGCCGTGCTGGTCAATACGGCGATTGCCGTGGCGGGCGACCCCGAGCGGATGGCCCGGGCCTTTGCGCGCGCCGTCGAGGCGGGGCGCGAAGCCTATGAATCGGGCCTGGGTGCCACGGCGCGCCACGCCGAGGCGAGCAGCCCGCTGACGTCGTTCCTCGATTAAACGCACACGGAGATGTTTTCGGAGGAATTAGCCAAATACGACTGGGAGGAGACCACCGCACGGATCCTCTCGAAGACGGCCGCCGATGTCGAACGGGCGCTCTCGACGGCGCACCCGACGCTCGACGACTTCATGGCGCTCGTCTCGCCCGCAGCGGCCCCCTACCTGGAGCCGATGGCACAACTGAGCCGCCGCTATACGCAGGAGCGCTTCGGAAAGACCGTCTCGATGTACATTCCGATGTATATCACCAACTCGTGCACGAACTCGTGTGTCTACTGCGGCTTCAACCGCCACAACGCCATTCCGCGCGTGATCCTCACGGCGGAACAGATCGAGGAGGAGTGCCGGGCGATCCGCGAGCTGGGGCCGTTCGAGAACCTGCTGCTCGTGACGGGCGAGAACCCGCGGGCCGCAGGCGTCGACTACATCGAGCAGGCGCTGCACACGTGCCGGCCCTACTTCAACAACCTCACGATCGAGGTGATGCCGCTTGCCGCCGAGGAGTATGAGCGGCTGACCCACGCGGGGCTGAACGGTGTGGTCTGCTTCCAGGAGACCTACAACCGCAAGAACTACAACATCTACCACCCGGCGGGCATGAAGTCGAAGTTCGAGTGGCGGGTGAACGGCTTCGACCGCATGGGCCAAGCCGGAGTGCACAAGATCGGCATGGGCGTGCTGATCGGGCTGGAGGAGTGGCGCACGGACGTCACGATGATGGCCCTGCACCTGCAATACCTGCGCCGCCACTACTGGAAGACGCGCTACAGCGTCAACTTCCCGCGGATGCGCCCCTCGGAGGGTCATTTCCAGCCCAACGTCGTGATGAGCGACCGCGAGCTGGCGCAGGTGACCTTCGCCTTCCGGATCTTCGACCACGACGTCGACATTTCGTACTCGACGCGCGA
>DXDA01000042.1 GCA_019115745.1 Candidatus Alistipes intestinigallinarum | reverse complement strand
CCAGGATCAAACTCTCCATTGTAAAAAAAGATTGTTTATAGATCTTTCGCTCAAATCTCAAAGGTATTGTTTGAAATCACTCTCTTGCGAGAGTGGAAAACTTTAGCTGCTCAAATACTTCAAAGAACGCTGTTCACTATATTACTATAAGAACAAATTCTTTCTTTTTGTCGGGTCGGATCTTACGATCTTCGCCTCGGTTCCGCCACCGATTTTTCGGTGGGAAAGTGGTGCAAAGTTAAGTCAAATTTTTCGAACCACCAAATCTTTTTCAGAAATTTTTCAGAACCTTTTTGTCATTCGCTTCGGATCGTTTTGCGATTCAAAAGCGGGTGCAAAGGTAAGTTCTTTTTTTCGAATCTCCAAATCTTTTTGAAAGATTTTTTCAAAACTTTTTCAGAACCTCTTTGCTTGGTTTCGAGGTCGATTTCTCGATCTCAAAGCGGCTGCAAAGGTAAGCTCTTTTTTTGAATCTCCAAAAGATTTCGGAACTTTTTTCAAAATTTTTCAGAACCTGTTTCGTTTCGTTTTCAGAAGTGTTTCTCTGTCGAAGCGGGTGCAAAGATAAGGAGTTTTTGAACAAACTTCCAAATATTTTCCGGACTTTTTTTACTCCGATTTTGGTCCTTTTTCGTCACTGAACTATGAATCAGGATTTTAGTTGTGAAAATTTTTTAATATCTTTGCTTTTCACAAATCCGGGACAAGACCATGCGATCTTTATTATATATAGGTATCCTCTTTTTCGGGCTCTCCTGCACGCCGGAAGGGCCTCAACTTCACACCGGCGACCTGCTGTTCCAGGTCGGAGCGGCCTCAGCCATGGAAGAAGCGATCACGGCCGCCACGGAACGCGACAGTACGCTGAATTTCACGCACGTAGGGATTTTTCTCACAAACAACGCCGCCGATTCGGTGCTGGAGGCCACCAGCGACGGCGGCGTACGGATCGTTCCGCTGGCGGATTTTCTGAACCGGGCGGGCCATATCGCAGGTCGGCCGGGTGTCGTTGCAATGCGCCTGCGCGACACCGCCGGGGTTACCCTTTCGGTGAAGCGGGCCCGGCAGTACGCAGGACTCCCCTACGACTACTCCTACCGCCCCGACAACGGGCGGTTCTATTGCAGCGAACTGGTTTGGGAGAGTTACCGCGACACCTGCGGCAGACGCATTTTTCCGGCCCGGCCGATGAACTTCCGGGCAGCAGACGGTACGATGCCGGCATTCTGGACCGAACTCTTCGAAAAACTGGGGGAACCGATCCCCGAAGGCGTACCGGGCACCAACCCCAACGACATGGCCCGCGAAGGGGTTCTCACCGAGGTGGGGCGCTATTTTTAGGCGGGACGCAACGTTTCAGACAATCTTCTCTACCGTAATATCGGGATCGGCACGCAGCAGCTCGACAAAAGATTCATCCCCGCCGGCACCTTTGGCGCGGATGACCAGCGTGGCACGATGGACCACCCCTTCGGGTGTACGGACCGCTTCGACCTCATAGGAGATAACCGAATACTCCCGGGTTTCGAGTTTCGAGAACATGGCGTCGATCGAAGCCCGGCTCGGAGCCGAGAAGACGATCATGGTGCGCCGCCGCCCCAGCTCCCCGAAGAAGAGCGTCAACACCTCCAGGCCGAACAGCGTCAGCACCGTCGCCGCAGCCGCCACGACATACATGTGCGCTCCGGCGGCCAGTCCGATTCCGGCCGTAGCCCAGAGGCTCGCGGCGGTGGTCAGCCCGCGGACGAGCTGCCGGTGGATGATGATCGTTCCGGCGCCGATGAAGCCGATTCCGCTGACGACCTGGGCGGCGATCCGGCTGGGATCGAGCCGCAGTCCGTCATGCGAGGCGAGGAACTCCTCGAATCCATACTGCGAAACCACCATCATCAGGGCGCTGCCGAGCGCCACGAGGAAATGGGTCCGGAATCCGGCATCCTTGACCCGATACTCCCGATCCAGGCCGATCACCGTTCCGCACAGTCCGGCCACACACAAACGTCCGATAAAATCCCACTCCATATTCATCGTTTCAAATCCTCCGATCTTTTCTTCCCGGCTCTTCCCCGTCTCTCACGTCTCGCCCCGTCCCGGCTCTCCAGACCCTTCTCGCCCCGTCCCGGCTCTCCCCGGCTCTCGCGGGTTTTCTCTTCAGATCCGTCTCTCCCCGGCTCTCTTCTTTCTCACCTTCTCTCGCCCTACCGTTCTCTTACCCCACCTTTCTCTCGCCCTTTCTCTCGCCCTTTCTCTCGCCCTTTCTCTCGCCCCTTCTCTCGCCCCTCCGGAGATTTACTTGTCGTTCAGGATTTCGAGCGCCTTTTCCAAGACGGCATCGCGGCCCGAAAGCACATCCTGCATCGTATTCTCCACCACGACATCGGGCGTAATTCCGCACCCGACAAACTCCCTGCCATCGGGAAGACGCACCTCCTCGGTGCAGACATCGCACAGCAGCCCCGGAAGCACCTCATACGTAACCTTCTTTCCGGCAGAACCCGACGTGGAGACTCCGACGGTCGACATATGGGGCTGCGACGACGCCCAGCCGACGAAGGTTTCGGCCGCATTTCCCGTTGCGTCGTTGACGAGAATCACGGTCGGAACAACCAGCCTCCCGTCACGATCCTCCGGGAAGCGATACGTTTCCCGTTCGGGTTCGGAGAAGGCTTCGTCATTGTAGTGCTGATAGGCGACCCGCA
This sequence comes from Candidatus Alistipes intestinigallinarum, assembly GCA_019115745.1. GTDB lineage: Bacteria > Bacteroidota > Bacteroidia > Bacteroidales > Rikenellaceae > Alistipes > Alistipes intestinigallinarum. Next base: position 49,956 of record DXDA01000042.1, on the reverse strand, counting down.
CGCGGGCGTTGCGAACCGTATCCTCAGGTTCGGCCCCGGCTCCCCTTGCTGCGAGAGCCGCATCATAGATGCGAGACCGCGACACGGGACCGTAAAGAACCGTATCCCGGGTCAGCCGGGAGAAGATTTCCGCAGCCCCATAATCGAGTCCCCGAGAGGAGTTATTTCGCAGATCGAGGATGAGTTTGCGGGCCCGGGTCCGGATCTCGGGGAATGCGTTGCAGAAGGCCTGGGGCTGTCCGCATCTGTACTCAAAAGATCGGATCTTCAGATAAGCCACATCGCCGGGATACCACGTCAGCCGGAAGTTCTCGTTCAGCTCCTTCCCGCTGCATCCGGGCAGCGCGACACAAGCATCCACATCCGGTTCGGCTCCGTAGTGCGGGTTGACCAACCGCACGGAGCCCTCCGTTCCGTCCGGGCGGCGGAACTCCACCTCATGCGAGGTGCCGATCGGCCCGTACAGCAGGACCCTGACGGCCCAACGGCGCCGCACCCGCTCCGTCGATGCCGGGATACAGGACATCAACCCGGCGATCCGCTCCCCGACGGGTTGTCCGTTCACGGAGAGGATCTCGGAGCCGGGCGGCAGGATCGCGGCCTTCTCTTCGCAGACCTCGGAGACGACCACATGCCCCCCGACATCCATCAGACGGAGTACCCACCCCTCTTCGTAACCGATGGAGGTAAGCGGGAAATGGCGGAATGTGCGGACATAGGTCTGACTGTTCCCCAGCGAGGCGTAGAATCCCGCAAGCAGGCGGTAGAACTCCAGGTCGTCACGGGTTTGCATCACGGGCGTGATCAGGGCCCGGTAGAGCGAATCCCAGCGTTCGATGCCGAAACGGTCCAGATAGGCGTAGTTGCGGTGAACCTCCATCCAGCATTTCGACAGGGCGAAGAGTTTCTGTTCGACGCTCCAGGCCCGGCCCCGCACGCCGGAGCCTCTTCGGGAGGGCACGGGCACCACGCGGTAGACCATGGTATCCCCTTTCAACTCGACCCCGACGGTCTGCATGGCGGGTTCCTGGGCCCAGCCCCCGGACATTGCCCCGACCGCAGCGAGCAATGCGATTCCCCAACAGCCAATTCTCATGACGGAAGATTTTTTGACACTACAAATTACGAAAAAAGGAGGAGACGACAAAGTTTTTGCGGGAAAAGATTGCGGGAAGCGAAAAAATTCGTACTTTTGCAGGCTATGTTTAACTAATTAACTGTTTACGACAATGCCGAAAATGAAAACCAATGCCGCTGCGAAGAAGCGTTTTACCTTCACCGGCACAGGAAAGATCAAGCGTAAACACGCTTATCACAGTCACATCCTGACCAAAAAGACGACGAAGCAGAAGCGGAACCTCTGCTATTCGGGTACCGTATCTGCGGCCGACGAGGCCAAGATCAAGAACCTGCTGGTGAAGTAATCCACCCGCAGATTCGGATAGCCGCCCGCCAGGGCACCAACAATCACAAACCGGGACGAACCAGCCCCGAAGAACACGGGAGAACCGTGTCGCTGGCAGTCCTCTAAAAACTTTACACTATGCCACGTTCAGTAAACGCTGTTGCGTCACGCGCACGTCGAAAGAAAGTTTTGAAACTTGCCAAAGGCAACTTTGGATCAAGGGGAAACGTTTGGACCGTAGCGAAAAATACGGTCGAGAAAGGCCTGTGCTATGCCTATGCACACCGCCAGCTTAAGAAGCGGACGTTCCGTTCGCTGTGGATCATGCGTATCAACGCTGCGGTCCGCGCGCAGGGAATGACCTATTCGCAATTCATCGGCAAACTCAACGCCAAAGGCATCGTCCTGAACCGCAAGGTGCTGGCCGACCTGGCAATGAACGAGCCGAAGGCATTCGAGGCAATAGTTAACGCAGTTAAATAGCCCTTTTCACGAGGGGTTTTAGCACGGCGGACACCCTCGGGGTGCCCGCCGTTTTTTACAATACTACCTATCAACCAACCACCGCACCGCGTCCCCGCACGCCCGATACGCAGACCCATGCAGAGCTGGAAACGCACCTTCGCCGTCATCTGGAGCGGCCAGGCCATCTCGATCCTCAGCAGTTCGATCGTCGCCTACGCGATCATCTTCTGGATGAGCGTCGAGACCCGGTCCGCGGAGGTACTGGCCCTTTCGGCCATTGCGGGGATGCTTCCGCAGGCGGTGCTGGGGCTCTTCGTCGGGGTCTACATCGACCGCTGGGACCGCAAGCGCACGATGATCCTCGCCGACAGTTTCATCGCGCTCTGCACCCTGGGACTGGCCGTGCTGTTCTGGCTCGACACCGCGGAGTTGTGGCACGTCTACCTGCTGCTGGCGTGCCGTTCGGTGGGTTCGGCCTTCCACGTTCCGGCGATGCAGGCCTCGGTGCCGCTCCTGGCCCCGCAGGCGCAACTCACCCGCATTGCCGGCGTCAATCAGGTGATCACCTCCTTCTCGGACCTCATCGGTCCGGCCCTGGGCGCCCTGCTGCTGGGCCTCACCTCGATCGGCAACATCCTGCTGCTCGATGTCCTCGGAGCGCTCATCGCCTGCACGACCCTGCTCTTCATCCATATCCCCAACCCCGAACGTCCGGACCGCCGCCCCGACCTGTGGCGGGAGTTCCGCGAAGGCTTTGCCGCCATGCACTCCCAACCGGGACTGGGCTGGTTCTTCGGGCTGGCCATCGCCGTGTGGTTCCTGATCATGCCCGTGGGGGTTCTCTTCCCGCTGATGACGCTCAACCACTTCGGCGGCGGAACGTGGGAGATGAGCTTCGTGGAGATCATCTGGGGCGGCGGGGCGCTGCTTGGCGGGGCCATCATGGGGGCCCGCAACTACCCGGTCAACCGCATCGTGCTGATCAACCTGATGTATCTGGTCGTCGGGCTCTCGTTCCTCTTTTCGGGGCTGCTCCCGGTCTCGGGATTCTACTGGTTTACAGCCCTGACGGCTGCGGCGGGCGTATCGAGCAGCGTCTTCAACGCCTCGTTCGTCTCGGTTCTCCAGACACGGATCGAAGCGGGAATGCTGGGACGCGTGCTGTCGCTCTACCGCAGTTTCGGGCTGCTGCCCTCGGTTCTCGGACTGCTGAGTACGGGTTTCCTGGCCGAGCGGGTCGGGCTGACGACCACCTTCATCCTGTCGGGCAGCCTGATCTGCCTGCTCAGCATCGTTGCCTTCTGCATCCCCTCGGTGCTGCGGCTCGACCGGCGAAAATAACGAACCGCCCCGGCAAGGCAAGACAAGACAAGACAAGCCGTATTCACCCGATACCAAAAAGAGAGCCTCCTGATTGTCGGGAGGCTCTCTTTTTCAGGCCGCACGCCGGAATCGCGGGGCACGGCGGAAATGAAGCGTCACTGTTCGGGTTCAATCCTTCGGATAGACATACCCGTTGTAGTAGATCTTGAAGGAGTATCGGCGGCTGGCCTCGTCGAACGAGTATACGTAGCGCACATCGGGTGCGGGATAGGCCGACGTATCGTAATCGAAGGGCGAGGAGAATTCGCACTCCTGGGTTCCGCTGACAATCTGCGTACCGATATAGAGGCCATCGGTAACGCTGTAAGACATCTGGAGGGGGCTCGAACCGTACATGTTGCTGTAGATGGAGTAGCCGGAAGCGGAGCCGTTTACCTCGAAGGGCTGTCCTACGCAGGAGGAGTAAGCCAGCGTCACCTCCTCGTCGGCCGGCCGGATGGTGAATCCCGTCATCGAGCTCCAGTCGGAAGACCCCGAGCTGCTGCCCTCGATGGAGGCTGCGATGTTGGAGATCTGAATGGTATAGGATCCGTCGCTATTGGCCTCAATCCGGGTCGACCCGCCGTTCATGTTGATCTGGGTTTCACCGCTGTAGGAGGAGCTGTAGAGTTTGAAATCGGGCTGCATCACGACATTCCAGTTGGCGCCGTCGGCCAGTTCGGGTTTGCCGCCGGTCTCGATCAACAGCGAACCTTCGAGATAGAATCCGTCGGGCATCTGATAGTTCTTGTTGAAGGTGAGCTTGTAGCCCGTCTCCACCTCTTCGATCTTCGTCATGCTGTTGAACAGCAGGCCAAGAATCGACTTATCCTTGTATTCCACATTTTCGACCGTGATCTCCTCGGCCCCCTCCTCGGCATTTCTGCGCTGTTCGGCGACCTCGGCAGCCAGGATGGCCACACGCATACCGGCATTTGCGGCCTGCATGGCCACGCGGTCCTGCGTCGTGACATAGGAGTAGATGTACTGCCCGGGCTGTACGGGCAAGAGATCCTTGTAGGAATCGTTCTCCTTGATACAGCTCGAAAGAGCGAGAGCTGCGAGCGTCAGTGTAGCAAAAATTCTATTCATGAGATGTTGTTCGGTTAAACTTTTTCTATAAATGCACTCCGGAAGGATTTACTGCATCCGTCGTCGAAAAAAATTATTTTGCCGGGGACAAAGGTACAATTTTTTTCGCGGACGGTCCGAGAATTTGGACATTTCGCGGCAAAATCGTATCTTTATTCCATGATGAAGAAGCTTGCGACGCTGTTTTGCGCTGCAACCCTGGTCGGTTGCGGCAGCTCGACGAAATGGATCGCCGAGGATGAATCGGGCGATTCGCGCCTCGTCCAACGCGGCGACACGCTGGAGATCACCGCCCCGAAAGGGCTGACGCTCTGGTATCCGGAACCGCTTGCGGGCGACTACCGCATCACCTACGAGGCGACGGTGCTGATGGAGGAGGGGCCCTGCGACCGGCTTTCTGACCTGAACTGCTTCTGGGCCGCTTCGGACCCGGAGCACGAGGATGATTTTTTCGCCCGGACGACGTGGCGGGGCGGCGTTTTCGAACGTTATAACTCACTGGACCTCTTCTACGTAGGCTACGGAGGCAACGAAAATACGACGACGCGGTTCCGCCGTTACTACGGCAAACGCTACGGCGCTCCGGCCGACGAGGTGAAGCCGCTGATCGGCGAATATACCGATGCGGAGCACCTGCTGGTGGCGAACCGACCGATACGGATCGAGATTGCGGTCGAAGGGGGCCGGACGACCTTTTCGGCCGACGGTCGGGAGCTCTTCTCGCGCAAACTCTCCCCGGGAGAGGGCGACGGCTACTTCGGCCTGCGGCTGCTGAGCAACCGGACGCGGATTGTGAATTTCCGCATTGAAACCCGATAACCACCCAACCCGACAAAGGATGTACACACACTTGATAACCAGGATAACGCTTATGTCATTGCTTACCTTTTTCGGCTGCGGCCGAACCAAACAGGCCGAATACCCGTCGGACACGCTCACGGCACGCGACGGCACCGAAATGACCCTCCATTTTTTCAAACACGCCTCGTTTTCGATCACCGTCGAGGATAAAACGATCTACATCGACCCGGTTAACGATTACGCGGATTACGGATCGCTGCCGAAAGCGGACGTGGTGCTGATCACCCACTCGCACTACGACCACCTGGACGTTGCGGCCGTAGAGCGGCTCCTGACCCCGGATACGGAGATCGTTTGCGACCGGACCTCGGCGGAGGCGTTCGAGATGAACTGCTACACGATGCGTCCGGGGAGCGTGGCGACGCCGCGCGACTACGTGAAGGTGGAGGCCGTTGCGGCATACAACACCACACCGGGACACCTTCAGTTCCACCCGAAGGACCGGGAGGATTGCGGCTACGTGCTGACGATCGGCGGGACACGGATCTACATCGCCGGGGATACGGAACCCACCCAGGAGCTCAAATCGCTGAAGAACATCGACATCGCCTTCATTCCGGTGAACCAGCCCTACACGATGACCGTGGATCAGGCCGTGGAGGCGGTGAAGGCGCTCCGCCCGACCATCTTCTACCCGTACCACTACGGGGAGGTGGAGGAGAAGACGGACCTCGAACGCCTGGCCCGCGAACTGGAGGGCATCACCGAAGTCCGCATCCGCCCGATGGAGTAACCGTCCACGTCGAGATCCGATAAAAGAGCCAGAGGGTTTTCCGTTGAACGGAAAACCCTCTGGCTTCGATAACACCCCTGCCCTCCCCCAAGAGGGCAAGCCGCCGTTATTTCTTCCCGGCACTCTCCTTTTTGACTTCGGCCTTGACCTTGAGCGACGCGAAGCCCTTAATGATGTTCTCGTCGCTGTTCTTCGAAGCGTCGTAAACAACGGTAATCTCCTTTTTGGGCAGGTCGACCTGTACGTCCTTGATCCCCTTTCCGAGCGAGGGGACGTTGTTCATGATCTTGTTCACGCAGTGTTCGCAATCGATGTCGGTTACGAAGACCGTCGTGACGGTCTTTTTCTGGGCGGGCTTGGCCGCCATTGCGATGCCCACGCCCATCACGAGGGCCAGACATACCATCAACAGTTTTTTCATAGCAGTTTTATTGGGTTTTTCGTTGTACCTTTATTATATATAAGGTATCGGCGACCGCACTCCGCGCCATCAATAGATGTTAAGCCGCATTCCGATATAAAATTTGCGTCCCATCAGAGGTCCCCACACGTTCATCGAGTTGAACGCTGCCGAATAGGGATTCTCGGCATGGAGGATCGGGTCCTTCTGGATGTAATCGGCAATGTTCTCGCAGCCGACGTAGATGTCGAACTTGCCCAGCTTGCGGCTCACCTGGGCATAGAACATCGGATAGCGCGGCGAATGGTAGCTGTCGGCCAGATCGGCGTTCTGCGTCGGAATTCGGGCCGGGCCGTTCAACTGGGCCGTGGCATCGAAGGTCCAGCGGCGGAACTTCGTGGCATACTGAATGTTGAGCAGCGTCTTGTACTCGCTGACCAGCGGGCGCTCGACCCGCGCCGATGTCCCGTCCGCCCGACGGATGGTCATCTCGCTGTCCGTGTATCGGAACGTGGCGAAGATGTCGAGCCGCTCGACGGGCGACCACGAGAAGTCGACCTGATAGGTATCGGTGTAGGAGCGGCCGTCGGTGTTGTAGAAGACGATGCGGTCGGCATACATCTCCTGGTCGGCCACTACCGAGTTGTAGAACTGCGTGCGGAAGTAGTCGATGCTGAGCGTTGCATCGCCCTCCTTGACGAGTCCGAAGGTCTGCGTGAGGCTTCCGCCGACGGTCAGGGCCTTCTCCATGCGGTCGATGTCGTGGAAACTCCCCACGGCGGGCTTTCCGTCACGGAAGACCACGGGTTGAATGGCGCGTCCGGTGGCCAGTACGCCGATGTTGTCCGTGATGAGGTTCGTCGAGCGGTATCCCAACCCGGCCGAGGCGCGGAAGGTGGTCGAGGGGGTGATGTTCCATTTCAGATGGCCGCGGGGCGTGACAAAGAAGCGGTCGTAATAGTGGTTGTAGTCGCCGCGAATACCGGCCACGATCGAGAACTTCTCCTTGATGGCATAGGTGTATTCGGCATAGGCGCCGGCCTCCCGTTCGTTGCGGTCGAGGTCGTAATCGCCCTCCTGGAAGTCGGCAATCCAGGGCGTCCGGTTCAGCAGCCCCTCGCGGTAGTAGTCCAGATGGGCCTGGACACCGACGATCAGCGACGACCGATAAGTGAAGTAGTGGTTGTACATCAGATTCAGCGCCAGCGAGTTCTGGTTTCCGTCGTAGTCATTCAGTCCGAAGTAGGCATCCTCGCTGAAGTGGTCGAAGTCAGCCACGAAGGCGATGTTCGAACGCATCTCGTCCTGCTCGTCGGCATCGTAAACGGCCGGTCCGACGGGCATTCCGACCTTGAAATAGCCGTTTGCATTGCGGTTGCGGATGTGCGAACCGTAGAGGGGCATGGGCTTCTCCTCAGCCTGCCAGTCCCAGTCGGCGAGCATGGCGTCGCGCATGGCCGCAGTGTTCTTGAAGTCGAGCATTCCGCCGAGGCGGTTCTCCTGCACGAACTTCCAGCCCCAGCGGATCTGCGTCCCGTTGTCGGCGGCATAGAGCCATTTGTTCGCCACGTTGATCTGATCCGAGAGGGGCAAATCCCGAAAACCGTCGTCGTTGTGGTCCATCTTGCGCACGTCGGTGTCCATCGATCCGTGGAGCAGGACGACGCTCGTGAGCTTCTTGTCCTTCGTCACGGGGAAGGCCGACGAGACATTGATCTCGGGACGCAGCTCGTCGTCGAGATAGAGGTTCAGGAAGAGCCGTTCGTCGTCGGTGGGCTTGCGGTGTTCGAGGTTGATCTGTCCGGTGATGGCCTCGTGGCCGGCGGTGACGGAGGCGACGCCCTTCGAGACCTGAATCGAGTTGAGCCACATGCCGGGCGTGTAGCTCAACCCGTAGGGGGCGCTCAGTCCGTGCATGATCGGACGGTTCTCGTCGAGGATCTGGGTGTAGGTTCCGGCCAGCCCGAGCATCTTGATCTGCCGGGCCCCGGAGATGGCGTCGCTGTATCCGACGGTCACCGAGGCGGAGTTTTCGAACGATTCGGCGAGGTTGCAGCAGGCCATCTTGCAGAGGCCCGCGAAGGAGATCATCTCGCCCTTCATGATTCCGTCGCGCTTGACGAAATTGCCGCTGAGGTTTCCCTCGACGACGACATCCTCCAGCGCGACGCCTTCGGCGCGGAGGGCGAAATCGAGGCGATCCTTACCGGTTTCGACCCGGATCGTATCGTTGACATAACCGAGGTACGACGCCACAAGGCGGTCATACCCCTTGACGCGGTGGAGGAGGAAGGCCCCCTGGGCATCGGTGCTGGCACCGATGGTTGTCCCGGCCCAGTAGACCGAGGCCCCGACGAGGGGCTGGTTGTCGGCATCGCGCACCACACCGCGCAGGTCCTGGGCGCGCGCCACGCCGCACCCGGCAGCGAGTGCGGAGGTCAAAAGAAAGATTTTCAGAGATTTCATGATGATTCCGTCTTGGTTTGAAAAGCGGTTGCGGACCGGAGCTCAAAGGTCCGGTCCCGAAACGAATTTCAAGCCCAGGCGGGAGGTGCGCGCAATCCGAACACCCGACCGGGCATCTCCCGGACGAGGGGAACGGGCGGCAGGAGGCCCGCGCGCCGCAAAGCGGGCACGTGCGCCGGACACGGGCACTCGGCGGCCAGCGACGGCGGGAGGACCGCCACGACACAACGGATGTATTTTTCGCTGTCGTCCGAATGCGACGAGGTGTAGAGATCGATCTCGGTGGAGTGCAGTTCACATCCGCAGCACGCCTTGAGCGAGCACTCCGGGCAGCCATTCAGCCCGTCAGCATCCGCTTCGGCGTGGTGGCAGTCGCCCGTACAGAGGTGTTCGACCGGGGCTGTCATGCCCAGGCACCGGCAGGTCAGCGACGCCAGCGCCGTCCCGGCCGTAGCCGCGAGATAGAGCGTGCAGAGCAGGAGTGCTATGTAACGTTTCACCTTCATCGAGCGTCAGACTTCGAGGATTCCGCAAGCCGCGAGGCGGTCGATCCACGCCCGGGCATCGCGCCGGGCCACCTCGGGCTCGACCTCGTAGCGGGCGATGAGAAGCCGTGCGGGCTCCTCTTCGGAAAACGTCCGTTCGCGCAGCTCCTCCCAGAGCCAGCAGGCCGACTCGTTGAGCGAGACGATGCGCGTGAGATCGGCAGCGCCGTCGGCCGCAGGGACCACAACGATGTGTTCTCCGGCCATTTCGCGGAGTTTGTATTCGGGGCGAATCCTCATCTTGCGAATGCAGTACGGATGCAAAAGTAGGAAAAATTCTCCGAACCGCCCAATTTTTCCTACCTTTGTATTATGGAATCGGCAACGGAGCATACGGATCTGCACGAGATATTGCAGCGACACTGGGGTTTTCGGGAGTTCCGGCCCGTGCAGGAGCAGATCATCCGCGCGGTCATGGCCGGGCGCGACACGCTGGCGCTGATGCCGACCGGCGGCGGGAAATCGTTGACCTACCAGGTTCCGACGATGGCCCGGGCGGGTTTGTGCATCGTGGTCACGCCGCTCATCGCGCTGATGAAGGACCAGACCGACCGGCTCCGGCGCCTGGGAATCCAGGCCGTGGCGATCCACTCGGGGCTCTCGCCGCGGCAGATCGACATCGCGCTGGACAACTGCGTCTACGGCGACGTGAAATTCCTCTACGTAGCCCCGGAACGGCTGGCAACGGAAGCCTTCCGGCTGCGGGTCGTGCGGATGAACGTCACACTGCTGGCGGTCGACGAGGCGCACTGCATCTCGCAGTGGGGCTACGACTTCCGGCCCTCGTACCTGCGGATTGCGGAGCTGCGCGAACGGCTTCCGGGCGTTCCGGTGCTGGCGCTGACAGCCTCGGCGACGCAGGCCGTTGCCGAAGACATCATGCGCCACCTGCAGTTTTCCGAACCGCACATCATCCGGAGCAGCTTCGCGCGTCCGAATCTCTCCTACAGCGTCCGCCACACGGACGACAAGAACGGCCAGTTGCTGCGGCTGCTGCGAAACGTCCCCGGCTCGGGCATCGTCTACATGCGGACGCGGGAGGGGACCGAACAACTGACCGAACAACTGCGGGCCGAAGGGATCGCCGCAGCGGCCTACCACGGCGGACTGGGCCATGCGGACCGCACGCAGCGCCAGGATGCATGGCTGAAGGGCGAGGTTCGGGTGATGGTCGCCACGAACGCTTTCGGCATGGGGATCGACAAACCCGACGTGCGGTTCGTGGTGCACTACTCGATGTGCGACTCGCTGGAGAGCTACTACCAGGAGGCGGGGCGTGCCGGACGCGACGGACAGCGGGCCTATGCGCTGCTGCTGGTTGCGTCGGACGACGGCGAGCGCATCGCGCGGCGTTTCGACCAGGAGTTCCCGCCGCTGGAACAGGTCAAGGAGATCTACGAACGGATCTGCTCCTACCTGCAGATCGGGATCGGCGAAGGGGGCGAATGCAGCTACCTGTTCAACCTGCACGACTTCTGCGCCCGGGAGCACCTCTATTCGGGACGGGTGCAGAGTGCGCTGAAGCTCCTCCAGCAGAACGGCTACATGACGCTGACCGATGCCCAGGAGAACCCGGCCCGGGTGATGTTCTGCGTGAGCCGCGATGAATTGTACCGCCTGCGTGTGCAGCGCGACCAACTGGACCCGTTCATCCGCACGCTGCTGCGGCTCTACAACGGAATCTTCAACGAGTTCCGTCCGATCGACGAGGGCGAGCTGGCCACCTGGAGCGGCTATACGGTGGAGCGGGTGAAGGAGCTGCTCAAACAGCTCTGGATGCTGCGGGTGATCCGCTACATCCCGTCGAACCGCTCGCCGATCCTCTTCATGAACGAGGAGCGGCTGCCGCGTGCGGACCTCTACATCGCCCCGGAGACCTACCGCCGGCGCCAGGAGCTGATGCACGAACGCTTCGAGCGGATGCTCGCCTACGCCACGAACGAGGAGGAGTGCCGGAGCACGGTGCTGGAGCGCTACTTCGGGGCGGAGTCGCCCGTCCCGTGCGGGATCTGCGACGTGTGCCTGGCGCGCAAACGGGCCGCCAAGGCAGTCCGGACTACCGACGGAGACGAATCCACCGCCGATGCACCCGCACCCACCGACTCCACCGCCTCCGAGACCTTCCTCCGCAACTCCGCCCATGCCCCCGCTGCCCCCGCAGCACCGAATACGGCCCGACCGGCCGACGCCGCAGCCGTCCCGGAAGACTTCCCCACGGCGGCGATGCCGCTCCGCGAGCGGCTGCTCGGGATGCTCTCCGCAGCCCCGGCCGACCCGCAGCAACTGGCCGCCGCCTGCGCGTGCCCGCCCGAACGGGTGGCCGAAGCGCTCCGGGAATTGCTCGCCGAGGGCAAAATCGTCGGCGACAAGGGCGGGATATTGAAAATTATTGCGTAATTTTGCAGGAACATTCACTTCGGGATGACCACAGTCAACAACTTCACGGATAAAATCAGCAACGAGGAGACCGCCCAGCTTCCGGCCATCGAGTTCGGGGGTACGATCCGCATCATCGAGCAGGAACGCGACATCGCCGCAGCCTGCAAGGAGCTGGCCGCCGAACCGGTGATCGGTTTCGACACCGAGACGCGGCCGTCGTTCCGCCCAGGCGTCACGTTCCGGGTGTCGCTGCTGCAGCTCTCGACGCCGAAGGTCTGCTACCTCTTCCGGCTGAACAAGATTCCGCTGGCCAAACCGATCCTGCAGCTCTTCGAGAACCGGCAGCTTCTGAAGATCGGCGCCGACGTGGCGGGCGACCTTCGTTCGCTGCGGCAGATCCGCCACTTCCGCGACGCAGGGTTCATCGACCTGCAGACGATCGCCCCGCAATGGGGCATCGGCGAGAAGAGCCTGCGCAAACTCTCGGCCATCGTGCTGGGCCAGCGGGTCTCGAAGGCCCAGCGCCTGAGCAACTGGGAGGCCGCGACCCTGACCGACAAACAGCAGCTCTACGCCGCGACGGACGCCTGGGTCTGCATCCGCATCTACGAACGCCTGCTCCGCACGCCGCAAAAACCGTTACGCCCATGATACCGCAAATCATCCTGCGCAAAGGCAAGGAGGAATCGCTCCTTCGCCGCCACCCGTGGATCTTCTCGGGAGCCATCGACCACATCCGCGCCGAGGAGGAGTCGGATTTCGCCGAGGGTGCCCTTGTCGAAGTCTGCACCCGCTCCGGGGAGTTCATCGCCCAGGGGCACTACCAGATCGGTTCGATCGCCGTGCGAGTGCTGTCGTTCGAGCGCGAGCCGATCGACCAGGCGTGGTGGAACCGCCGCATCTCGGTGGCCCACGACGTGCGGCGCACGCTGGGACTTACGGAGAACCCGCAGACGACCTGCTACCGGTTGGTGCACGGCGAGGGCGATTCGCTGCCGGGGCTGGTGGTGGACATCTACGGCACGACGGCCGTCATCCAGTGCCATTCGGTCGGGATGTACCGCTCGCGGATGGAGATCGCCGAGGCGTTGCGTGCGACCTACGGCGAACGCCTGACGGCCATCTACGACAAGTCGTCGCAGACGCTCCCCTACAAGGCCGACCTGGGGGCCGTGGACGGCTACCTCTGGGGACACGCGGAGCACGCCTCGCAGGTGGTGCTCGAAAACGGCGAGCAGTTCCTCGTGAACTGGGAACAGGGCCAGAAGACGGGCTTCTTCCTCGACCAGCGCGAGAACCGCGAACTGGTGAAACGCTACGCCAAGGGGCGCACGGTGCTCAACACGTTCTGCTATACGGGCGGTTTTTCGGTCTACGCCCTTTCGGGCGGGGCGAAGGAGGTGGTCTCGGTCGACTCGTCGGAGCGGGCCGTAGAGCTGGCCACCGAGAACATGCGGCTGAATTTCGGCGACACGGCCTGCCATACGGAGGTTGCAGCCGACGCCGTGGAGTACCTCAAGGAGATCGGCAACCGCTACGACCTGATCATCCTCGACCCGCCGGCCTTCGCCAAGCACCACAAGGTGCTGAGCAACGCCATGCAGGGTTACCGGCGGCTGAATGCCCGGGCCCTGTCGCAGATCCGGCCGGGCGGGATTCTCTTCACCTTCTCGTGCTCGCAGGCCGTTTCGAAGGAGCTGTTCCGCACGACGGTCTTTTCAGCGGCAGCCATGGCCGGGCGCAAGGTGCGGATCCTGCACCAGTTGACGCAGCCCGCCGACCACCCGATCAACATCTACCACCCCGAAGGCGAATACCTCAAGGGGCTGGTTCTCTACGTCGAATAGACGGCGGCAGCCGGACCAACCCGACACCCCTTTTCCTCGGATACCGTTCATCCGCCCCTCTGATCGGCAACCCGGGTCCGAGCCCCGAAAGCCGGGCCTCAACCCGTCGACCGCAGCCGATCCATCCCCCTATTCCACGAAAAGCCCCTCCCGAAAAAATCGAGAGGGGCTTTTTCATATCGACCGGCCCCGAAATCAAGGGGTGGGGCCGTGAAATTCAAAGTTGCTTCACGCCGCCGGCACTACTTGCGTTTGGCGCGCTGCTGAGCCTCCTGCTGGCGGAGCAGCTCCTCGTAGCGCTGCTGGAACTTCGACTTCTTGCCCTTCGACTTCCGGGCAGCGTTGGCCTGCATGATGGCATGAATCTTCTCGTCGTCGACCATGCGCCGGATGACGAGCGTCTGGGCGATGGTGAAGAGGTTCGAGAGGAGGTAATAGTAGCACAAGCCGCTCGAATAGCTGTTGAACCAGAAGAGCATCATGATCGGCATGAGGTAGACCATCATGAACTTCATGCCGGCCATCTGGGGCTGCGACGAAGCGGTCTGCTGGTAGCTGAACCACGAGTACCCGAAGAGCGACACGGCCATCAACAGGGCGAACAACGAAACGTGGTCACCGTAGAAGGGGATCGAGAAGGGGAGGTTCAGCACGCTGTCGTACGACGAGAGGTCATCGGCCCAGAGGAAGGGCTGCTCGCGCAACTCGATCGATGCGGGGAAGAAGCGGAACATGGCGATCAGGATCGGCAACTGGATCAGCATCGGGATACATCCGCCCATGGGGTTGATTCCGGCCTTCTTGTAGAGCTCCATGGTGGCCTGCTGACGCTTCATGGCATCCTCGGGTTTGGGATACTTCTTGTTGAGTTCGTCGACCTGGGGCTTGATCAGGCGCATTTTGGCCATCGAGACATAGCTCTTGTAGGTCAGAGGCGAGATCACCAGCTTGACCAGGATAACGAGGATCAGAATGATGATTCCGAAGCTGGAGATGTAGTTGCGGAGGAAGTCGAAGACCGGGATCACGCACCAGCGGTTGACCCAGCCGAAGATGCCCCACCCCAGCGGCACGAGGCGTTCGAGATGAATGTCGCCGCCCGCGGGGAACTCTACTTTCTTGAGGATCGAGTACTTGTTGGGCCCGAAGTAGAAGGCGAAGTCATACCCTTCGGTCTGCGGCGTGTAGGGCACGGCCATCTGCGCCGAGAAGTTCTTCAGGAGTTCCGACTCGGGAGCGGCCGTATCGAAACGCATGTTGGCATAGGTGACATTCTCCGGAGCGATGAATACCGACGAGAAGAACTGCTGCTTGAATGCCACCCAGTTGACCTGCGAGGAGACCTCCTTCGACTTGGACTCCTCGCTCATGCCCAACTCCTCGATCGAGCGTTCGCCCGGGAAGCGATAGGCCAGCGTGGTGTACATGTTCTCGTTCTGGAAACCCTTTTCGTTCTGATAGGAGGTGTTCGACCAGTCGATCAGAATCTGGGTCTGATTGGCCATCTCGCGGGCCATGTTCACGAGCCGGACATCGAAATCGACGAGGTAGTCGCGTTCGGGCGACTTCGTGTCATAGATCAGATAACGGTATTCGAGCGCGGATTCCGCAGCGATGGGCAGCCGCATGACGACCTGCCGGGCGCCATCGTCGAGCGTTGCGACGGGTTCGGCCGTAAAGACATACTCCATCGTATTGACGGGGATGTTTCTCAGGCCGTTCTTGACGTAGAATGACAGCGCAAAACGGGCCGTCGCCGGGTCCATGAGTTCGATCGGCTGGTTGCGCTCTCCGCGGGGGGCGTATTTGGTGTAGTCCTTGAGGGTCACGCCCTTCACCTGCCCGCCGCGCGTCGAGAAGCGCACGGCAATGACCTCATTTTCGACGGTAAACTCTTCGGCTTCGGCATCCCGGGCTGCAGCCAGCGAAGCCCCGAGGGTCTCCACCTGGCGCTGATAGGCCGCCGCGGCGATCGAGTCCGCATCGGCGGGATCGGCCAACACATCGCCGAAGGCCAGCGAGTCGGGCGTAGCGACCGGCCGCGAGGCTCTCGCCACCGAATCCATATAGGCGTCGTAAATGGCTTTCTGCTGTTGAAATTTCTGTTGTTCCTTACTGCTGAAGTAGGCGAATCCGAGGAATAGGAGCGCCACGACAGCAATACCGATAATCGATTTTTTATCCATTGAAACGTTGTTGCTTGTTTCGAGTGAGTAAAACAGCGGGAGAGGCGATTTTCAATCTCGCCTCTGTCACCGCCTATTTGGAAGCCGCATACTCCAGCGCCGCCTTGACGAATGCGACGAAGAGGGGCGACGGGCTCAATACGGTGCTCTTGTACTCGGGGTGGAACTGCGTACCGACGAACCAGGGATGGTCCTCGATCTCGACGACCTCGACGAGATTCGTATCGGGGTTCACACCGACGGTCTTCATGCCTGCCGCCTCGAAGCGTTCGAGGTAGTCGTTGTTGAATTCGTAACGGTGGCGGTGGCGCTCCGAGATATTGAGTTTTCCGTAGGCCTCGGCGGTCTTCGACCCTTTCCGCAGCACACAGGGATAGGCACCCAGGCGCATCGTACCGCCCTTGGCCGTCACACCCTTCTGCTCCTCCATGAGATCGATGACGGGGTGAGCGGTCTGCTCCATTTCGCTGGAGTTTGCGTCGGCGATACCGAGGACGTTGCGGGCGAATTCGATCACGGCGCACTGCATACCGAGACAGATTCCGAGGAAGGGGATGCGGTTTTCGCGGGCGAAGCGCACGGCCTCGATCTTGCCCTCGATTCCGCGGTTACCGAAACCGGGAGCGACCAGAATGGCCGCCATCTTGCCGAGTTGTTCGGCGACGTTTTCGGGCGTAACCTTTTCGGAGTTGACGTAATGGAGCTTGACGTGGCAGTCGTTGACGGCCCCGGCGTGGATAAACGACTCGCTGATCGACTTATAGGCGTCGTGCAGTTCGGTGTATTTTCCGACGAGGGCGATATCGATGGTCTTCGAGGGGTGCTTGATCTTCTCGACGAAAGCGATCCAGGCCGCCATATCGGGTTCCTTGTCGGCGGGGAGGTTCAGCTTGTCGAGCACCACCTCGTCCAGATGCTGGGCGTGCATCATCAGGGGCACCTCGTAGATCGAGGGCACGTCGATGGACTCCATGACGGCATTGGCGTCGACATTGCAGAAGAGGGCGACCTTGCGTTTGAGGGCGGTCGAGAGCGAGTGCTCGGCTCTCAGGACAAGGATATCGGGCTGGAGACCGTTTTCGAGCAGGGCCTTGACGGAGTGCTGCGTGGGTTTGGTCTTCATCTCACCCGACGCGGCCATGTAGGGGATGAGCGTCAGATGAACCAGGGCGGTATTTTTGTATCCGAGAGCATATCGGAGCTGACGCACCGACTCGATGAAGGGCTGCGACTCGATATCGCCGACCGTACCGCCGATTTCGGTGATGATGATGTCGTAGTTCTTGGTCTGGCCGAGGAGCTGGATACGGCGTTTGATCTCATCCGTGATATGGGGGATGACCTGCACGGTCTTTCCGAGATACTCACCCTTGCGCTCCTTCTCGATGACGCTTTTGTAGATGCGTCCCGTCGTGACGTTGTTGGCCTTCGAGGTGGGATGGTTCGTGAAGCGCTCGTAGTGTCCGAGGTCGAGGTCGGTTTCAGCGCCGTCTTCGGTGACGTAGCATTCGCCGTGCTCATAGGGGTTGAGCGTTCCGGGGTCGACGTTGATGTAGGGGTCGAGCTTCTGAATGGTCACCGAGTAGCCGCGGGCCTGCAACAGCCGGGCGATCGATGCGGAGATGATTCCCTTTCCGAGCGACGATGCGACACCGCCCGTTACGAATACGTACTTGGGTTTCGTAAGTTTCATTACTGTTATCTGTTTATGAAATTCTTCTCATGCTGCACAATTTCGGGTCTTCGCGCGCGGGATGCGGATCAGGCGTTCTCCTTGTTTTCCGCCTCCTGGCTGTCGATCAGGCGGACCTTCTCGACGGTGGCGGCCATCTCCTCGCGGGCGCGCTGGATCTTGGCGCGGACGTCGGCGATGAGCGACTCGGCGTTCTTCGACTTGGCGAAGAATCCGATGTTGTTCTCCAGCAGGGCGATCTCCTGTTCCAACTGACGGACCTTGTTGTAGAGACGCTCGCGTTCGGAACGGAGCCTGCGGTCTCCGGCGCCCTTCAGCGAGGAGAGTTTCTCGCGGAAACGGCCCATCGAACGGTCGCGTTCGGAACCGCGCAGGACACTGAACAGTTCGTCGACGGCCGCCTTGTATCGTTTCTGAATGGCCTCCTTCTGCTTGATGGGCACGAATCCGATCTCGCTCCAGCGGCGCTGGAAGTCGCGGATCACCTCGTACCCACCCGTGCGGACATCGGCGGCAGCCATTTCGTCGAGCAGGGCGAGTTTCTTGCGGAGATTCTCCTCATACTCGCCGTCGACCGTTGCGAAATGGGCGGCCTTTCGCTCGAAGAAGCGGTCGCAGGCGGCGCGGAAGCGCTTCCAGACGGCTTCGGAGTGGCGGCGCGACACGGCCCCGATCTGCTTCCAGCGAGCCTGGAGGGCAATCAGTTCGTCGGTAGTCTTCTTCCACTCCTCGCTGCCGGAGAGCGACTCGGCGGCCTCGCAGATCTCGTTCTTGAGCTGGAGGTTGTGATCCATCTCGGCCTTCAGTCCGGCATAGAACTGGCGCTTGGCCTCGAAGAAGCGGTCGCAGGCGGTACGGAAACGCTCGTAGATGCGGTTGTTGTCCTTCTTGGGGGCGAAACCGATGGTCTTCCAGGTCTTCTGAATCTCCAACAGCTTGTCGCTGGCCTTGTTCCACTCCTTGCGGGTGGTCAGGGGCTGCGAAGCGAGCTCTTCGGTAGCCTCGCAGAGTCCGGTTTTGAGTTCGAGGTTCTTGACCTGCTCGGCCTTGAGGGCTTCGAAATGCTCCTGATGGAGTTTGTTGATGCGGCTCGACGCAGCCTTGAAACGCTCCCAGAGGGTCTCCTTGTACTCGTTGGCCACGGGACCGGTCTCCCGCCACTCGTCGTGGAGTTTCTGGAGTTTGTGGAAGGCCTCGACGACCGAGGGTTCGAGCAGCAGGGCCTCGGCCTGTTCGCAGAGGGCGACCTTCTGCTCGTAGTTCTTCTTCAGGTCGAGATCGCGCAGCTCCTTGTTGATCTTGATGAAGTTGTAGAAGTTCTCGACATGGAGGTTGTAGGTCTCCCAGAGGTCCTTGATGTAGGCCTGGGGCACGGGTCCCGTATCGCGCCAGCGCTGCTGGAGTTCGCGGAACTTGTTGAAGGTATGGTTGAGCGTCTCGTCGGAATCGACCAGCTCCTTCAGCTCCTCGATGATCTGCTGTTTGACCTTGAGATTGGCTTCCTTTTCGGCTTCGAGGTTGGCGATGAAGATGTCGCGGCGGCGGCGGTACTCCTTGAAGAGCTCCTTGAGCTGCACCTCGGCACCGTCGACCGCAGGGGCGAAATCCTCCTCGGCGCCACCCTCCTCCAGAAAACGGCGGCGGGCAGCCTCCACCTCCGAACGGCGGATGCGGTAGAAGGCGATCTTCAGGGCCTCGACGTCGCGGCGGATCGACTGCACGGGCTGCTCTTCGAGCATCCGGGCGAACATGGCGACCAGCTCCTCCTTTCCTTTTCCGGCGAATTTCTCCTCAGGGGCCTCCTTCTCCTCGGCAGCGCGCTGCTCGGCCTCGGCCTCCTCGGCGGTTTCGCCTTCGAGTTCCAGGCCGGCATCCTGCGCGGCGAGGGCCGCCTCTTCATCGGCGAAATCCATCCGCACCTCTTCGGGCGCCTCCTCCTCGTCGAAATCGGCCACGGGTTCGGCCGTCGGTTTGATCCGGGCGCGTTTGGGGCGGGGTGCGTCACCCGCAGCGGGATCGAGACGCTCGGCAACGGGTGCGGCGTCCGTCTCTGCCGTTTCGGCAGCGGGGGCCGTCTCCTCCGCCGGCGCATTTTCCGCAACGGGGGCCTCTTCGGCAGGGGAGTTTTCCGCCATGGGAGCCTCTTCGGCAGCGGGAGCCGCGACGGGCTCCGCAGCAGCCGCAGCTACGGCCGGGGATTCGGTTTCGGAGGTTTCGGGAGTCGCCACAGGACTCGTCTGCGCATCTTCAGCCAGGGGGCTGACTTGCTCCTCGGGAGCAGGAAGTGTCGGTTTTTCAGTAGCCATCTCAGTTGATGTTTTTGATTCCCGGACAAGCGGGAGTACATAAATCTCGCAAATATACTTATTTTCCGCGGAACCCGAAAGAGAAATCGACAAAACCTGCAACAACGCCGCCATCGGGAAGAGGCTGCAGCCCGCCCCGCCCTGTTTCGGGAGGCCTTTCCCAAAAAACAGGCGAGAATCCCGAAAAAAATTCGTATCTTCGCAAAGTTATCCACCGCGCGGACGCACACCGGACGTACACCGGACGCCCGCCCTGAAACCGCAACCATGAGCCACCGCATCCTGCTGGTCGACGACGAAGTCGACATTCTGGAATTCATCCGTTACAACCTCGTCCGCGAGGGTTACGAGGTCTACACGGCGCAGAACGGCGCCGAGGCGCTGAAGGTCGCCGCGGAGTGCCATCCGCACCTGATCCTGCTGGACATGATGATGCCGGTGATGGACGGTGCGCAGACGTGCCGGGCGATCCGGGCGAATCCGGAGTTGAAGGATACGATGGTGGTTTTTCTCTCGGCGCTGGGCGAGGAGGAGCAGCAACTGGCGGGCTTCGGCGTGGGGGCCGACGACTACCTGACCAAGCCGATCAAGATGAAGTTGCTCGTCAGCCGCGTGCAGGCGATCCTGAAGCGCATCGACGCGGATTCGACCCCGGAGAAGCCCGCTTCGACGGGCATCACGGTGGACCGGGAGCGTTATATGGTGATCCGCGACGGGGAGGAGATCAGCCTTCCGCGCAAGGAGTTTGCGCTGCTGGACCTGCTCTACTCCTCCCCGGGTCGGCTGATCCCGCGTGAGGAGATCTACGCGAAGATCTGGGGCACGGAGGTGGTCGTGGGCGACCGCACGATCGACGTGCACATCCGGAAGCTTCGGCAGAAGATCGGCGACGAACGGATCGTCACGGTCAAGGGCGTGGGATACAAATACGAGCCATAATCCCGAGGGATGCGTTCATCGGGTTAGTTGGAGGTTAAGGAGAATCGACATGAAAAATTCAGGAAAATACCGCCGCATCGTGATCAAGATCGGCAGCAACGTGCTGACGCGCGACGACGGACACCCCGACACGACGCGCATCTCGGCACTTGTGGACCAGATTGCGCGCCTGCACCGTGCGGGCGTGGAGGTGGTCCTCGTCTCTTCGGGGGCCGTTGCCTCGGGGCGCAGCCTGCTGGAGTCGCGCGTGGGGCGCATCGACACGGTTTCGGCACGCCAGCTCTACTCGGCGGTCGGACAGGTGAAGCTGCTGAACCGCTACTACGACCTCTTCAACGACTACGGCATCGCGTGCGGACAGGTGCTCACCACGAAGGAGAGCCTCTCGACGCGCCGCCAGTACCTCAACCAGCGCAACTGCATGGAGGCGATGCTGGCCGCGGGAGTGATCCCGATCGTCAACGAAAACGACACGATCTCCGTCACGGAGCTGATGTTCACCGACAACGACGAACTTTCGGGACTTGTCGCAGCGATGATGGACGCCGATGCGCTGCTGATCCTGAGCAACATCGACGGCATCTACGACGGCTCGCCCGCCGACCCGTCATCGCAGGTGATCCGGCGCGTGGCGCCCGGGCGTGACCTTTCCCAGTATATCGACACGACGCGCTCGTCGCGCGGACGCGGGGGCATGACCTCCAAGAGCCGGATTTCGAGCCGTGTGGCGGGTGAAGGGATCGAGGTGGTGATCGCCAACGGACGGCGCGACGAGATCCTCACGGACCTGGTGCTGACGGACCGCGACGTGGTCTGCACCCGCTTCGAGGCGGCCCGCCACGCCGCTTCGGGCGTGAAGAAGTGGATCGCCAGCAGCGAGGGCTTCGCCAAGGGGGCGCTGCGCCTCGACGCCGGAGCGGCGGCCGCCGTGAGCCGGAGCAAGGCGGCGAGCGTGCTGGCCGTGGGCGTAACCGACGTCGAGGGGGATTTCGAGCGGGACGACATCGTGCGCATCCTCACCCCGGAGGGCACCCAACTGGGCGTGGGCCGCATCTCGTGCGACAGCGCCACGGCGCGCCGCAACCTGGGCCGCAAAGGGCTCAAACCGCTGATCCACTGCGATTATCTTTACCTGGAATAAGATCATGGAAACCAACTACCGTGCACTTTTCGAGGCGGCACGCCGGGCCGGCACCGCCCTCTCCAATACCCCCGTTGAGCAACTCGCTTCGGCCGTCCGTACGGCAGCCGGGCTGCTCCGCACCCACACCGACGAGATCCTGGCGGCCAACGCCGAAGACCTTGCCGCCATGGACCCGGCCTCCCCGCTGTGCGACCGCCTGCGGCTGACGCCCGAACGCATCGCGGCCATTGCCGCCGACATGGAGTCGGTAGCGGCACTCCCCTCGCCGCAGGGCGAGACGCTCGCCGCCTGGAGCCGTCCGAACGGGATGCAGTTGCGCAAGGTTCGGGTTCCGTTCGGCGTGGTGGGCATGGTCTGCGAGGCGCGTCCGAACGTCACGGCGGACATCTTCTCGCTCTGTCTGAAGACGGGGAACGCCTGCGTGCTGAAGGGCGGGAGCGACGCCCGCCGCTCGAACGAGGCGATTGCGGCCCGGCTCCACGAAGCGCTGCGCCGCGAAGGGCTCGACGAAGCGGCCTTTACGCTGCTGCCGTCGGACCACGCCGCGGTGGGCGAACTGCTCGGGGCTGTCGGCTACGTCGACGTGGTGATCCCGCGCGGCGGTGCGGGACTGATCCGCTTCGTGCGGGAGAACGCGCGGGTTCCGGTGATCGAGACCGGCGCGGGAATCGTCCACACCTACTTCGACGCCGCGGGTGATCTGGAAAAGGGCCGCGCGGTGATCTGCAACGCCAAGACGCGCCGTGTAAGCGTCTGCAACGCCCTGGACTGCCTCATCATCCACCGCGACCGGCTCGGGGACCTCGCCGCGCTGTGTGTGCCGCTGGCCGAACACCGGGTCACGATCTACGCCGACGCCCCGGCCCTCGACGCCCTGAAGGGACACTACCCTGCCGCGCTGCTCGCCCCGGCCACGGAGGAGCACTACGGCTCGGAGTTCCTGGACTACAAGCTGGCCGTGAAGAGCGTGTCGTCGTTCGACGAGGCGCTGGCGCACATTGCGCGCTACTCGTCCCGCCACAGCGAGGCGATCGTGACCGAGGATGCCGCCGCGGCCGACGCCTTCACGCGTCGGGTGGACGCGGCGTGCGTCTATGTGAACGTCTCGACGGCCTTCACCGACGGCGGGCAGTTCGGATTCGGGGCCGAGGTGGGCATCTCGACGCAGAAGCTCCACGCCCGGGGTCCGATGGGGCTTCCGGAGCTGACGACCTACAAATACGTCATCACGGGCGACGGGCAGACACGCCCCGCCTGACGGATCCGATAAAAAATCCACCTGTTCGGATAAAAAATAGAACAATCCGTAATCATTTTCTTGCTAAATTTGCACGTCCGTAAAATAATGTCTATATTTAGCTTATGATTCGTGCATTTTTCCGCGTGGACCTCGAAGGAGGGTACTGCGGGGAGCATGTCCCGCTACCTGCTTTCGACGTGGATACCGGACGATCAGATCATGCCGGGGCTTCCGGCGGATTATGTGTTTTTGAGTGAGTATGCCTCGCCTTCCTGATGCCGGGGATGTACCCCGGTTTGCAGAGGAAAGGCTGAGTCAACAGGAAGACATATATAATAAAACTTTAAGGATAAACGCTTTATGGTAATTCTCGTATTGAACTGCGGTTCGTCGTCGATCAAATACCAGGTGATCGACATGACGGACGCTTCGGGCAAACTGCTCGCCAAAGGCCTCGTGGAGCGCATCGGGCTTCCGGAGGGCGACCTGACACACAAACCCGTCGGCAAGACGCCGTTCGAGCTTCACCAACCGATTCCCGACCACACGACGGGTATCAAGCTGGTTCTCGACGCACTGACCGATCCGACACACGGCGTGATCGCCTCGCTCGACGAGGTGAAGGCCGTGGGACACCGCGTGGCACACGGCGGCGAATATTTCCCGGCCAGCTGCCTGGTGACGGAGGAGGTAAAGGAGAAGATCCGCTCGCTGTGCCAGATTGCCCCGCTGCACAACCCGGCCAGCCTCGAAGGCATCAACGCCGTGGAGAGGGTGCTCCCCGGGACGCCTCAGGTGACGGTCTTCGACACGTCGTTCCACCAGACGATCCCCGCCGTAAACTACATGTACGCCCTGCCGTACGAATACTATGAAAAGTACCGCGTGCGCAAATACGGCTTCCACGGCACGAGCCACAAGTACGTGGCCCGGGTCGGCGCCGAACTCGCCGGGCTGGACTTCGAAAAGGCGAAGATCATCACCTGCCACATCGGCAACGGAGGTTCGGTGACGGCCGTGCTGAACGGCAAGTCGTTCGACACGTCGATGGGCTTCTCGCCGCTCGACGGACTGGTGATGGGAACGCGCTGCGGCCAGGTTGACGCCAGCGCCATCACCTTCATCGGCGAGAAGGAGGGCATGAGCTATGCCGAACTGGAGACGATGATGAACAAGAAGTCGGGCGTGATGGGTCTGACGGGGATTTCGAGCGACATGCGCGACATCGACCACGCCTACAACGAAGGAAACCCGCGAGCCATCCTGGCGCGCGACATGTACTACCGCCGGATCAAGAAGTTCGTGGGCGAATACGCAGCCGAGATGGGCGGCGTGGACCTGATCGTCTTCACGGGCGGTGTGGGCGAGAATTCGAGCGAGATGCGCGAAGCGGTCTGCACGGGTCTGGAGTTCATGGGCGTGAAGTTCGACGCGGAGGCCAACCAGGGAGCACGCGGCGTGAACAAGCTGCTCTCGGCCGCAGACTCGAAGGTGAAGGTCGCCGTGATCGCCACCGACGAGGAGCTGATGATCGCCACCGACACCTACAACCTGGTGAAATAACCGGGGGGGGCAGCAACCGAGGGGGGGGCAACCCCCGCAACCGAGGGGAGGGCCGCGTAAGGAGACCCGCCACCCGCAACCGGGAGGGGCCGCGTGAGAAGGCCGTCCCGGCACAAACCAAACAGAAGAAAACAACACGAACACTAAAAATTCGAAAACCATGATTCAACATCTTACCGAGATCGTCGAAGAGGCGAGAAAACGGGGTAAAAAACGTCTTGCCGTAGCTTACGGCCAGGATTCGCATACGCTGGAAGCGGTTTACGAAGCCTACAAGGAGGGACTCGTGGAGCCGACGCTCTACGGCGACAAGAAAGTGATCGAACAGGTCTGCGCCGAGAACAACCTCGACATCAAGGCCTTCAACATCGTCGACGAGCCGAATGACGTGAAGTGCGTGCAGCAGGCTGTTGCGGCCGTGGTCGCAGGGAACGCCGACGTGCTGATGAAGGGACTGGTCTCGACGGACAAGTACATGCGCGGGATTCTGAACAAGGATGCGGGTCTGTTCCCGCCGAAGGGCGTGCTGAGCCACGTTTCGATCGTGGAGATGCCGTGCTACCACAAGCTGCTGATCATTTCGGACGTGGCGGTGATTCCGCTTCCGGACTTCAAGCAGAAGATGAAGCAGATCGGCTACCTGGCCCAGACCGCCAACCTGCTGGGCATCACGACGCCGAAGATCGCCTGCATTGCGCCGTCGGAGCAGGTTCTTCCGAACGTGATCTCCTCGACGGAGGGGGCTCTGCTTGCGAAGATGGGCGACCGCGGCCAGTTGGGCAACGTGATCGTCGACGGTCCGCTGTCGCTGGACGTAGCGCTCTACAAGGAGGTTGCCGAGCACAAGAAGGTGAAGGGCTCGTCGGTAGCCGGAGATCCGGACTGCCTGCTCTTCCCGAACCTGGAGTCTGCGAACGTCTTCTTCAAGAGCACGACGCACCTGTGCGGCGGAGAGCTGGCCGCCATGGTGATGGGCACGAAGGTACCGTGCGTGCTGACGTCGCGCGGCGACAGCAGCCGGACGAAACTCTTCTCGATCGCGCTGGCCTGCCTGGCCGTGAAGCAATAGGCCGCGGAGCGACACGCCGTTCCAACCAACCTGAGCTACTGAACCGAGAACCTTATGAGCTACAAAGTTTTAGCGATAAATCCCGGCTCAACATCCACGAAGGTCGCTCTCTATGAGGATGAGCGGCCTTTGTTGGATTTGACGCTGCGCCACTCCACGGAGGAGTTGCAACGCTTCACCGACGTGATCGACCAACTGGACTGGCGCCGGGGTCTGATTCTCTCGGCGCTCCGCGAGGCGAACTTCCCGTTGCGGGATCTTTCGGCCGTCATCGGGCGCGGGGGATTGATCCGGCCGATCCCGGCCGGGGTCTACGAAGTGAATTCGCGGATGCGTTACGACCTGCGCCACGCGGTGATGAAACACGCCTGCAACCTGGGCGGGCTGCTTGCGGCGCAGATCGCCCACATGGCCAAGGTGAAGGCCTATATCGCCGATCCGCCGGTCGTGGACGAGATGGACGACCGGGCACGGATCACGGGAATGCCGATGTGCCCGCGCAAGTCGGTGTTCCACGCCCTGAACCAGAAGGCGATCGCACGCCTCCACTGCGCAAAGAAGGGGCTCACCTACGAGGAGACGAACCTGATCGTAGCGCACATGGGGGGCGGCATTTCGGTGGCAGCCCACCGCCAGGGCCGAATCGTCGACGTGAACAACGCCCTGGACGGCGACGGACCCTTCGCTCCGGACCGTGCGGGGAGCATCCCGTCGAGCGAACTGATCAAGATTTGCTTCTCGGGCCAGTATACGAAGGAGGAGTTGCTGAAATTCGTTTCGAGCAAGGGCGGACTGGTCGCCTACCTGGGTACGAACTCCGTGATTCAGGTCATGGAGCGCATCGCGCAGGGCGACCAGCGGGACCGGAAGGTGCTGGACGCGATGTGCTACAACATCTCGAAACAGATCGGAGCGATGGCTGCGGCGCTCGAAGGCCGGGTGGAAGGGATCCTGCTGACGGGCGGCATCGCCTACAACGAGCCGGTGGTGGAGTATATCCGGCGCCATTGCGGGTTTATCGCCCCGGTAACGGTCTATGCGGGCGAAAACGAGCTCGAATCGCTGGTGCAGAATGCCTTGGTGGTGCTGCGAGGGATCATCACGCCGAAGGTCTACCAATAGCGGACAGCGCCGGAAGCGCTGCCACAACCCTCATCAAAAAGACAGATCGCCTATTTTCGGGCGATCTGTTTTTTTACGATGGTGACGACTTCGCGGAATGCTTCGAGACGGCCTCCCCAGGAGAGGAGGAGATAGACGAGAATCCCGACGGCAATTTCGGCCATCAGCCGCAGCAGCGGATCATCGGGAATGGCCGCGGCCGTTGCGCGTACGGCGACATACATGACCGCCGAGACCAGCGTGACGGGCAGCAGGGTCCTGAGGAAGCTCCGCATGGAGAGGATCGTAAACCGGCGTGCGGCCCAGCAGTTGATTGCGGCCTCGGCGGCGGCGATGACGACCAGTCCCCAGACGACGGCCATCACGCTGTGGGGAATCGTCACGGCGAAGACGAGGGTCATCAAAATCTTCTTGAGGATTTCGAGCCGGACGATCAGCGGACCCTTGCACTGGACCTTCAGGACATTGCAGGCAACCAGCCCCAGGGGATAAAAGAGGCCCGAGAGACAGACGACCTCGAAATAGGGCGCCGTCGGCATCCACTCCTCGCCGAGCAGGACGGCGAACATGTCGTAGGCGACGGCCGAGAGTCCGAGCATGAGGGGGAACATGACGTATGCGACCACCATCATGACCTGGCGGTAGCTTTCGGCGAACTTCGGGGCGTCGTCGCGGATGCGGGCCATGGCGGGGAAGGTGACGCTCTGCACGGACTGCATTCCGGTGGTTGCGGGCATGTCCTTGATCTTCACGGCCTGATCGAACGACCCGAGGGTTGCCGGATCGTATAGTTTTCCGAGGAAGAACTGCGGGATCTTGTTGTAGAAGTTGGAGATCAGGTCGGTGGCCATGAGGCTGCAACTGAACGGTGCCATCTCACGGATGGAACGGGCGTTGAAGCCGCCGCGGGGTCTCCAGTCGCTGAGCCACCACAGCATCGCGGTTCTGGCTACGGCGGCGAGGATCCGTTCGGCGACGAGGGCCCAAATCCCCCACCCTGCCAATGCGAGTCCGATCGCGGCCAGCCCGCCGACGAGCGACGAGAGAAAGGTGACTTTCGAGAGGAGCGCGAAGCGGAAGCGGCGGATGAAGATCGAATTCTGAACGGCACAGAGGGCGTTCAGGGGCAGGAGCAGGAAGAAGACGGGAGCAATTCGCGCGATTTCGGGCATGTCGTACCAGCGCGCGGCCCAGGGAGCCAGGAGCAGCACGGCAGCATAGAGCGCGAGCGCCATCCCGATATTGAAGACGAAGACCGACTTGTAGTCGTTGGCCGTGGGGTTGCGGTGTCGGATGAGGCTCTGGGAGAATCCGCCGTCGACGATGACGAGCAGCACGGTAATGACGGCCGAAGGGATCGACATGAAGCCGAGGATGTCCCGCGTCAGCAGGCGCAGGATGACAAGGCGCACGGCGAGGGTGAGGAGCATCGAGCCGATCTTCTCGGCCATGCTCCACGCCACCCCCTGCGCGACCTTCTCTTTGAGTTCTCCGGCCAAAGGCTAAGCGTTGTGACGGGCCGTAATCTCCTCGTTGCGGCGCCGGATGTTGCGGACGTTGGCGATTTCGACGTAGGAGGCGCCGCCGTCGGGTCCGAAGCTTCCGCCGACGATGGCCAGCAGGTCCTCATCATCGAGTTTGCGGTACTGATCGATGAACTCCATGGCATCGACCAGGAAGTGATAGCGGTCCGAAAGCTCCTGGTTGCGCAGAATGGCCACAACGCCGTACGACAGGGCGAGGATGCGCTGGGCGTGCAGCGAATAGCAGACGGCCATGACGGTCTTCCGGCCGCGGAAAGCGGCAAGATAACGTCCCGTACGCCCGGTCTTGGTATCGAGGACGACGTACTTGATCGGGAGGTTCGTCGAGGCACGCACGGCCGAACGGGCCAACTGGGCGGTGATTTCGTGGTTCACCGAGACCATGTTCATGTCGATCATGGGCTGGAAGTGCTCCTCGTCGCGCTCGATGGCACGGGCCACGCGGGCCATGGTCTCCACAGCCTCGACGGGATAGTCGCCCATGGCGGTTTCGTCGCTGAGCATCACGGCATCGACGCGCTCGTAGATGGCGCTTGCGACGTCGCTGACCTCGGCGCGGGTCGGGCGGGGCGACTTGACCATCGAATAGAGCATCTGGGTGGCGATGATCACGGGACGCTTGGCGCAGATGCACTTCTCGACGATGCGGCGCTGGGCATTGGGAATGGCCTCGGCGGGGAGCTCGACGCCCAGGTCGCCGCGGGCCACCATGATGCCGTACGACGCCTCGATGATCTCGTCGATGTTGTCCAGCCCCTCCTGATTCTCGATCTTGGAGATGATCTTGATCTGGCTGCCGTGCGCGTCGAGAATATCCTGCACGGCCTTGACGTCGCGGGCCGAACGGACGAACGAATGGGCGATGAAGTCGACATCGTTGCGCACGGCCCACTCGATGAACCGGCGGTCCTTTTCGGTAACGGAGGGGAGGTCGATCGAGACGCCGGGGACATTGACGCTCTTGCGGGAACGCATGGCCCCACCGACCACGAATTCACAGTCGAGTTCCGTGTCGTTCTTGCCGAGGACGCGGATCTCCAGTTCGCCGTCAGCGATGAGCATCCGGGCGCCGACGGGGATGTCGCGGACAATCGACGGGACATTCATGTAGACGACCTTGCGGGTCGTGAGGTCCGAACCGTCGGAGCCGCGCACGGCCACCCGGTCCCCGGCCCGGAAGTTGATGCTGTTACCGTATTCGTCGGCGATGGTCGTCACGCGGATCTCGGGGCCTTTGGTGTCGATCATGATCGGAATGGCGGGATTGACCCGGTGAACGGTCTCGACGATCTTCGTCGCGCCCTCCTCGGAGACGTGAGCCGAGTTGACCCGAATCACATCCATCCCGGCATCGAAGAGCTTCTGAACGAACTCTTCGGTACAACGGAAATCCGACATCGTAGCGACGATCTTTGTTTTTTTCATGCGATACATGGCAATCTTCAGTTTTTTGTGTTTTTCGAATTTCAGCTTCTCAACAGGGCTATGCAATGGGGTTCAGCAGCGCCTCGACCCCGAGGCGATAGGAGTCGAGCCCGAACCCCATGATGGAACCCTTGGCCACGGGCGCGAGCAGGGAGGTGTGACGGAAACCTTCCCGTGCGAGGATCGAGGAGATGTGGACCTCGACAACGGGAAGCGAGACGGCCGCCACGGCATCGCGCAGGGCGACCGACGTATGGGTATAGCCTCCGGCATTGAGGACGATGCCGTCGTAATGGCCATCGGCCTGCTGGACGGTATCGATGAGCACGCCCTCGTGATTCGACTGGAAGTAGTCGAGTTGCACGCCGGGGAAACGCGTCTTCAACTCCTCGAAGAAGCTTTCGAAGGTGCGAGACCCATAGATTTCGGGATCGCGCCGCCCCTGCAGGTTCAGGTTCGGGCCGTTGAGAATCAGAATTTTCATGTGTTGTCAGTTCTAAATTCCGAACGGCGGGCCTCAGCCCGCACATTCCGGGAACAAAGGTAGTTATTTTCGCCGAAAAATCGGTATCTTTACGGAAAATAGGCGACGACCCGGCTCCGGGGATTTCGAGGATGGAATTTTCGGCTTCTCCGGCAGCGGCTTCCGCCATCTTTACTATCTTTGCCGGACCACACAACAAAAACATGACCGAATTCGGATTTATCGAACATATCCGCAAGCTCTTCGCGGAGTTTCCCGCCCGGGGCTTCGAAGGGATCGGGGACGACTGCGCGATCCTGCCGATCGGAGGCGGTGAAGCGCTGGTCTTCACGTCGGACCTGCTGACCGAGGGGGTTCATTTTCTGCGCCGGGCCACCACGGCCCGGGAACTGGGCGGCAAAAGCCTGGCCGTCAATCTGAGTGACGTAGCGGCAATGGGGGCACGCCCCGTAGCGACGCTGCTGTCTGTGGCCCTGCCGCGGGATGCCGCCGAGGGCTGGGCGCTGGAGTTCATGGAGGGCTACCGGGCGCTTTCGGCCCGCTACGGCACGCCGCTCGTCGGCGGGGACACGACCCGTTCCGAATCGGGCATCACGATCAACGTCACGGCCATCGGTCGCTGCCCGCTCACGCACCTCAAACGGCGGCGCGACGCCCTTCCGGGGGACAGGGTTTTTGTCGCCGGGGAGCTGGGCGCCTCGGGAACGGGCCTGCAGGAGATCCTTGCGGGAACACCCGACACGCCGCTGGCGGCCGTGCACCGCAACCCGGAGCCGCAGGTCGACGAGGGCGTCTGGCTCGGCACCCGTCCGGAGGTGCACGCAATGATGGACCTTTCGGACGGCCTGGCCTCGGACCTGGGACACATCCTCGACCTTTCGCACGTCGGGGCGGAGATCGAGCTGGAACGGATTCCGGTTGCCGCGGGGTCAGACCTGCGGACGGCGGCCTGCGGCGGCGAGGATTACAAACTGCTCTTCACGGCGGCATCGGAGTGTGCGGAACGGCTTGCCGCGGAGTTCCAAGCGCAATTCGGGCATCCGCTCTACCCGATCGGGCGCATCACCAGCGGCGAGGGGCTGACGTGGCTGCGCAACGGACACCCCGAAGCGCTCGACTGGCACGGATTCTCCCACTACTGACCAATTCCCGGCCCCCCCTGCTCCTGCCCGGCCCTCTCTTTCTGGCCTCTCTTCCGTTCCTTCTTCCTGCTCCCCTCTCCCTGTCCTCCTCTCCCTGCCTTCCTCGTCCTGGCTCCCTCTTCTCCCTCCCCCTCTCTCTTTCTGGCCCCACTTCATTAGAAGAGCCTCGTCCCGAAGGGCGAGGCTCTTTCACTACTCCTCAAGAATATAGACGTGTTCGTTGCGCCGCTGCATGTGGTAATGCTCGCGGGCATACTCTTCGAGATAGTCGTCGTAGCGCAACTGTTCCAACAGGGAGCTGTCCTGAGCGATCTTCTCCACATAGAAACTCCGTTCACGCTCCAGGGCGTTGATCTGCCGTTTGATCTTCACGGCATGGAGGGCATTGCGCCCGATCACGAATACCGAGAACACGACGATGACCGCCGTCAGGACGATCCAGAATCTGCGACCGAGTTGGATTTTCATCTGCGGCTACGGGATGTGCATGTACTTGTGGGTCTGGATGGAGATGTTCCAGCGGGGATGGGCCTTGGCATACTCGACCAGCAGGGGCATGACCTGCTCGGCGACACTCCATTCAGGCTGGAGATAGAGCAGACAGCGCTTCCGCACCCGGGCGGCATTGCGTTCGGCCCACTCCAGATCGGCCTCCGACTCGACAATGACCTTCAGTTCGTCGGCCCGAGCAAAGGCCTCCTCCAAGGGTGGCTGCTGCCGTTTGGGCGAGAGGCACACCCAGTCGAACACGCCGCTGAAGGGATGTGAACCCGAGGTTTCGAGGAAGATTTCGAGTCCTTTGGCACGCAACTCCTCGGTCAGCACGCCCAGCGGATAGAGCAGCGGCTCCCCGCCCGTGATGACGATGGCCTGAGCGGGACAGGCCGTAGCGCGGTCGATCACGGTCTGCACGTCGGTCGGGGGATAGAGTGTCGGATTCCACGTGTACTTGGCGTCGCACCAGCGGCATCCGACATCACATCCGCCCAACCGGATAAAGTAGGCGGGTTTTCCGGCGTGAAAGCCCTCGCCCTGAATGGTATAGAAGTCCTCGACGAGCGGCAGTCTGCGTCCTCCGTCGAAGAGTGCGGGATCGATCTTGAGCGCCATTATTCCGTCACGACGTAAATATCCTTCAGACTGCGGCCCAACTGGTCGTAGTCGAGGCCGTATCCGACGATGAATTCGTTGCCGATCTCCATGGCCCGGTACTTGATGGGGCGCTCCTTGCGATAGGAGCCAGGCTTGAAGAAGAGCGTGCAAACCTCGATGGAGGCGGGTTTTCGGGTTTCGAGGTCCCGGATCATGTGGTCGATCGACTCGCCGGTATCGACAATATCCTCGACGATGATCACATGCCGCCCTTCGATGGAGTTGTTCAGCCCGATGAGGCTGCGGACGTGACCGGAGGACTCGGTACCCTCATAGGAGGCGAGTTTCACGAACGAGAGTTCGTTTTGGAACTCGATTTTCTTGATCAGGTCGCTCATGAACATGAACGAACCGTTCAGAATACCGAGAAACAGGGGTGTCTCCTTGTCGGCGTAATCCCGATTGATGCGCTGAGCGACAGCTTCGACGGCGCGGTCGATTTCAGCGGCCGGGATCATGATTTTGAACTTCTTGTCGTGAAGTTTTATGGTATCCCCCATGGTGTTTCAGATTTTTTAAGGGTTTGGGATTCTATAATAGTGCAAAAATAGGAAATTGCCGGCAAGAAACGAAGAAACGGGGCTGTTTTTTTACAAGATTCGGTCCGAACGGCCCTGCGAGAGCAGAGCGGCATTCGGACCGAACCGCAGCGAACCGGAGTCATCCTCCGGGCTTCCGGGCGGAAGCTATACGAGACCGGAGAATCCCATGAAAGCCATGGCCAGAATACCGGCCGTGACCAGTGCGATGGGAATACCCTTGAAAGCCTTGGGGACATCCTCGAAGTCGAGGCGTTCGCGGATACCGGCGAAGAGGATCAGCGCGAGGGCGAATCCGAGGGCCGTCGACACCGAGTAGGTTACACTCTGCAGCAGGTTGAACTCCTTCTGGATCATGAGGATCGCCACACCCAGCACGGCGCAGTTGGTCGTGATCAGAGGGAGGAAAATACCGAGCGCCTGATAGAGCGACGGGGAAACCTTTTTGAGAATGATCTCGACCATCTGCACGAGTGCGGCAATGACGAGGATGAAGACGATCGTCTGCATGTACTCGATGTGGAGCGGGACGAGGATGTAGGTCTGAATGGGCCAAGCGACGAGAGCCGTGAGCGCCATGACGAACGTAACGGCAGCACCCATACCCATCGAAGTTTCGACCTTCGAGGAGACGCCGAGGAAGGGGCAGATGCCGAGGAACTGGGCCAGGACGACGTTGTTGACGAAGATGGCGCCGATAATGATTGCGAAATAGGAGATCTCCATGACTACTTCTTGGCTAATTTGTTAAACAGAACCATCAGGTATCCCAGCACGAGGAAGGCTCCGGGCGCGAGGACGAAGATCAGCGGCGTGTAGTCAGCGAATCCGAGGCTGACGCCGAAGATGGCGCCGCTGCCGAGGATTTCGCGCACGGCCCCGATGACCGTCAGCGAGAGGGTGAAACCGAGACCGATTCCCACACCGTCGAGCATCGAGTCGAAGGGCGAGTTCTTCGAGGCGAAGGCCTCGGCACGTCCGAGGATGATGCAGTTGACGACGATCAGCGGGATGAAGACGCCGAGCGAGGCGTAGAGCGCGGGCACGAAGGCCTGCATCAACATCTGGATGATGGTCACGAACGAAGCGATCACGACGATGAAGGCCGGAATGCGGACCTTGTCGGGGATCAGGTTCTTGATAAGCGAGATGACGAGGTTCGACATGATGAGCACGGCCGTCGTGGCGAGACCCATGCCCATACCGTTTTCCGCCGAAGTGGTCGTACCCAGCGTGGGGCACATACCGAGCACCAGGACGAACGTCGGATTGTTCTTGATGATGCCGCTGATAATGATTTTCAATTTATTCATTTTGGCCTCCTTCCTGAGCCTCAGGCTCACTGGTTTGTGCATCGGCGGGCTTCGTGGCGCCCGAAGCGGAATCGGTGGCCTCGATGCCGAAGGCTACGCTCTTGTAGGCCATCCAGGCGCGGTTCACCGCATCGACATAGGCGCGCGAGGAGATCGTTGCGGCGGTCAGCGCATCGACATCTCCGCCATCCTTTTTCACGGCGAGTTTTCCGTCGACGAGTTTCTTGTTTTCGAGATTCTGTCCCTGGATGCTGCCCAGCAGGACATTGCCTTCGTCGGCCATCTTGGTTCCCAGACCGGGGGTTTCGGACTGTTCGAGGACGTTGACGTTGACGACCTCACCGTCGGGTGTAAATCCGACCATCAGCCGTACGACGCCGTTGAAACCCTGTTTGGTCATGGTCTGCACGGCATAACCGGCGACGTTGCCGTCCTTCGTGGCGGTGTAAACCGTAATGGGCAGTTCATCGATCGTCAGGGCCTTCTCCTCGGTCGTGTCGAAGGCGGGGAGCACCTGCGTAAGCGCGGCCTTCGTGGCGGCCTCTTTGGCCAGGGCGATCGGCTCTTCGGTGATCATGTTGACGACCCCGACTCCGGCCGACGCGATGAGCGTGATGCCGAAGAGGACGGCGGTCATGTTAACGAGTGTACTTTTCATGCTGAAGTCCTCCTATTTCACGCCGAAGCGCTTGGGTTTGACATACTTGTTGATCAGGGGCACGCAGGCGTTCATCATCAGGATGGCGAACGACATACCCTCGGGATAGGCCCCCCACAGACGGATGAGCATCGTGATGACGCCGATTCCGATGGCGAAGATCACGCCGCCCCGGACAGTCATCGGCGAGGTCGAGTAGTCGGTAGCCATGAAGACCGAACCGAGGATGGCACCACCAGCAAGGACATGGAACAGGGGCAACTGCCAGAGCAGCGCTGCGGAACCGTCCGAGCAGAGCGCGACGATGAAGGCGAATACGGCGATCGTGGCGAGGATCGTCACGGGGATGTGCCACGTGATGACGCGGCGCCACAACAGGTAGGCGAACCCGACGAGCAGGGCCAGTGCAGCGACCTCACCCAGCGAACCGGGCATGTTGCCGAGCAGGAGATCCTGAACGCCGAGGACATCGAGACCTGCGGCACCGTGCTTGACGGCGGCCAGGGGCGTAGCGCCCGAGAGGGCGTCGAAGGCGCCGTTGACGGGCAGGGGCCAGGTGGTCATCTGCACGGGATAGGCGATCAGCAGGAAGACACGACCGACGAGTGCCGGGTTGAAGGGGTTCTTTCCGAGGCCTCCGAAGGTCATCTTGGCGACGGCGATGGCGACGAACGCCCCGATGACGACGATCCACCAGGGAATCGAAGCCGGAAGGTTGAAGGCCAGCAGGACGCCGGTAACGACGGCCGACCAGTTGGAGATGGTGAGGGGGCCTTGGACGAAGAATTTCTGGATCAGGAACTCGAACACCACGCAGGCAGCGACCGAGATGGCCGTCACGCGGAGCACGTCGAGCCCGAAGACGATGGTCGAGACGACCAGCGCAGGCAACAGGGCGATCACCACGTCACGCATGATGCAGGCCGTCGACTGCGCGGTCTGGACGTGCGGTGCGGGAGCGACAATAAGTTTGTTTGCCATAAGTGTTATCGTAAAATTTTAACTTTTCGGGGTTTATCGAGCGGGGCTTATTTTTTGGGAGCGGCCGCAGCGGCACGGGCTCGGATGCGGCCCATGACGGTCTGTTTTCCGAGGCGCACCCAGTCCAGCAGGGGCAGGTAGGCCGGGCAGGTGGACTGGCAGCAGCCGCACTCGATGCAGGAGGTGATCATGCGGGCTTCGAGTTCGTCCCAGTTCTTCTTCTGGGTCATCTTCGAGAGGAAGTAGGGCTCCAGTCCCATGGGGCAGGCGGCGACGCACTTGGCGCACTTGATGCACTGCGAAGCCTCGTGGCGGCGGGCATCCTTCTCCGACATGACGGTGATTCCCGAGCAGCCCTTCGTAACGGGCGAGTCGAGGTTGACCATCGCGCGACCCATCATCGGGCCACCGTTGATGACCTTGCCGGCATTTTCGGGCAGACCTCCGGCGGCGGCGATCAGGGCCGAGACGGGGGTACCCATGCGAGTAAGGAGGTTCTTGGGCTCCTTGAGGTTCTTGCCGGTGATGGTGACGACACGCTGGATGAGCGGCATCCCCTTCTGTACGGCCTGGTAGACGGCGAAGGTGGTCGAGGCGTTGCAGACCACGGCGCCCACGTCGATCGGCAGAGCGGGCGGGGGCGGAACCTGACGTCCCGTCACGGCAGCGATCAACTGCTTCTCACCGCCCTGCGGATAGCGGACCTTCAGGGGCACGACCTCGATACCTTTGTATTGCGCGGCGATCTTCGAGAGATGGGCGATGGCATCGGGCTTGTTGTTTTCGATTCCGATGTAAGCCTTCTCGACACCGACGGCCTTCATCAGAATCGTGACTCCGACGACGAGCTCCTCGCCGTGTTCGAGCATCGTACGGTGGTCGGAGGTGAGGTAGGGCTCGCACTCCACGCCGTTGATGATGACGCATTCGGCCTTTTTTCCGGCGGGAATCGAGAGTTTGACATGCGTGGGGAAGGTGGCACCGCCCATACCGACGATCCCGGCCTCCTTGATTTTGGCGATGATCTCCTGCGCCGAAAGGCTGCACTCCTTGACGAGTTTGTCCGAGCGGTCGATACCCTCGACCCACTCGTCGCCTTCGCGCTTGATGGTGATCATCATCTGCCG
This sequence comes from Candidatus Alistipes intestinigallinarum, assembly GCA_019115745.1. Taxonomy (GTDB): domain Bacteria; phylum Bacteroidota; class Bacteroidia; order Bacteroidales; family Rikenellaceae; genus Alistipes; species Alistipes intestinigallinarum. The sequence goes on along the minus strand of DXDA01000042.1, from coordinate 12,774 downwards.
CAGCCCCTGGCCGTTGGCGACCATGTCGACGGCCGTCACGGTACCCGAGATCGGGGCGTGGATGTTCGCCGACATGAAGCTGCCGGCCTCGGCGATGAGCTGACCGGTAAGGACCTTGTCGCCCTTGGCAACCTTGGCCACGGCCGGGGCCCCGATGTGCTGGGCGAGGGGGATGTTGACCACCTCGGGCAACGGGAGCACCTCGATGGGTTTGGCGCTGCTCAGTTTGTTTTCCGACGGATGGACTCCGCCCATTGGAAATGTCTTCATATCTCTGCTAACGTTTTTTACGATTCATGATTGGGCTCTTTCGTTGCAGCGGGAGCGGCTTTCGGGGACTCCTTGGCAGCGGCCTTTTCGGCGGCTTTCTCGGAAGCGGGCGCAACCTTCGGGGCGGTCTTTTCAGCAGCAGGGGCAGCCTTCGGAGCAGCCTTTTCAGCAGCCGGAGCGGCCTTCGGGGCGGCAGGAGCCTTGGGCTCCTTGGGCAGCGGATCCATACCGACGAGCTTGATGGCACCCGTCGGGCACTCGTTCACGCACTTGCGGCAGAGCTTGCACTTCTGGGGATCGATGTAGGCGAGGTTGTTCTCCACGGTGATGGCACCGAACGCGCAGACCTTCTCGCACTTTCCGCAGCCGATACATCCGGCCTTGCAGGCCTTCATGACCACGGCACCCTTGTCCTTCGAGACACACGACACATAGACCGCACGGTTCTTGGGCCACTTCTTGCGCAGCTCGATGACCATCTTGGGGCAGGCCTTGACACAGGCGCCGCAGGCCGTACACTTGTCGGGATCGACCTCGGGGAGACCCGTTTCGGGATTCATGTGAATGGCGTCGAAAGCGCAGGCGGCGACACAGTCGCCCAGTCCGAGGCATCCGAACGCACAACCGGTCTCGCCGACATAGAGCGAAGCGGCCACGGCACACGACTTTGCGCCGTTGTACTCATTGGTCCGGGGGCGTTTTTCACAGGTTCCGCCGCAACGGACGGTTGCGACTTCGGGCTGTTTTTCAGCCGCGGCTTTCCCGAGATAGGCAGCAATGGCCTTCATGCAGTCGCCGCCGCCCACGGGGCAGAAGAGTTCGGAGATGTCGTCACGCTTGACCAGGGCATCGGCCATACCGCGACAACCGGCGAAACCGCAGCCACCGCAGTTTGCTCCGGGCAGCATTTTCTCCACCTCGTCGATCCGGGGGTCCTCCTCGACGCGGAACTTCTGGGCCACGAAGTAGAGGATCACGGCAGCGAGCACACCCAACACGCACAGTGTCAGGATCGTGTAAAGTAATACTTCCATCAGATTTTAGTTATTGTAAATTGAATTGTGTGTTCGATTTTGCGGCGGCAGATCCAGAGGAGGAGGTAATAGATTACCACGCTGCCCAAAGCGACCAGCACCCCGACCCCGTCACTGGCCCCGAGGAGCACCACGGCGAGAACCAGGGCCGCAAGCAGGACGACGAGCGCCCCGCCATAGGCCAAGAGGACGGCAATCCGCCCGGCCTTTTTGCGCACACCGACCGATACAACCTCCCCGGGAAGGAAGTCTGCGGCCCGGGGCGTGGGTACGACGACGATCTTCTCCTGGGCCTCGGCCATTCCGCAGGCCTGACGGGCCTTGCAGGCGCCGCAGGCGCTCCGGGAGGTGATCTTCACCTGCACGACGCCCTTTTCGGCGCTCACCACGACCCCTTCGTGTTCGATCAGTTCCGGTTCCACTCCTCAGTCTCCGTATTTGTTCGTCAGGGGCATGAGCCGTTCGTGTCCGAACGAGCAGGACGACAGGCGCAGGACGGGCGGGAACTGGAAACGCTTCTTCTCGTTGCGCATGATCATGGAGTGGATCTTCTCGACGACTTCGGAATCGAATCCGGCATTGATGATCTCCTCGCGGTGCTGCCCCTCCTCGATCATGCGGAAGAGGATGGCATCGACCACCTCATAGGGGGGAAGGATATCGCTGTCCTTCTGTCCGGGCCGGAGTTCCGACGAGGGTTCTTTGGTCAGGATGCTTTCGGGAATGACATTGCCGCGCGTGCGGTTGATGTAGCGTGCAACGTCGTAGATTTCACTTTTGTAGAGGTCGCCCGTAGGGCTGAATGCCCCGGCCGTATCGCCGTAGAGGGTACAGAAGCCCAGCGCGTTTTCGCTCTTGTTCGAGGAGTTGAGCAGCACATGGCCGGTCTTGTTCTGCAAAGCCATGAGCAGGACCATACGGATTCGGGACTGGATGTTCTCCTCCGTGGCATCGAACTCCGTGCCACCGATGACGGGTTTCAGGGTGTTGACCACGCTGGTGTAGATCTCCGAGATGGGGATGACGTTGTATTCGATTCCGAGGTTGCGGGCCAGGGCCTTGGCATCCTCGACGGACTCGTCGGAGGAGAAGGGCGACGGCATGAGCAGCGCACGGACATTCTCGGGACCGAGGGCATCGGCGGCGATGCAGGCGACGACGGCGGAGTCGATACCGCCGGAGAGGCCGACAGCGGCTTTTCCGTAGTTGTTCTTGCGGAAGAAGTCGCGCAAACCGCAGCGGGCAGCCTCGTAGACGAGTCTTGTACGGTCGTTGTAGGTCGAGGGGATCGTGATGGGGGCAGCCTCGGCTTCGGTATCGAAGATCTGGAAATCCTCCTCGAAGTTTTTCATCATCAGAACGGGTTCACCGCGTTTGTTCAGGGCTCCGGAGGTACCGTCGTAGACGATCTCGGTGGATCCGCCGACCTGATTGACTATGACGAGGTTTTTGCCCTCGACGAAGGCGAGGTTGCGCATCATTTCGTAGCGGTAGATCATGGTACCCTTCCCGTAGCGGCGGGCATTGATCGAGATGATGGTTTCGACGGAGTGGTCGAAATCGTGTTCGCGGCTGAGGTCGTCGCCGACGATGATGGCGCACTTGTGCCCCTTGATCGTGGCGTATTCATAGCCTTTGGAGGGGGCGAGGAAACCCATTTCGCGGCGGGCCGTAATGTATTTTTTGCCGACATAGCGGAGGACCTTGCGGTCCTGGATGAGCGCTGCGGCACTGATCGTCCCCTGAGCGGTAAGAATCGGGAGTCCGACGATGGCGGCGATTCCGTCGCAGCAGGATGCTATTTCCACGAGGGCGTCTTCACAGAGTTCGAGGAAGGTTGTTTTGCGGAAGAGGTCGAAAGCCGGGGTTCCGCTGACAGCCTGTTCGGCGAAAATCACCAGGTCGGCGTGCCGGGCCTTTGCCTTGTTGATGGAGTCGATGATTTTCGAGGTATTGCCGTCGATATCACCGATCGTGTAATTTAGCTGGGCTATGGCTATTTTCATGGCAGTAATTTAAGTCGGAAAAATCCATCGCGGCAAATTTAAGGATTATTTGCAAAAGACGGAAATCTTTTCGGTGTTAATAAATTCACATTCTCGACTTTACAAAAATCTTTAAAAACGAAAAAGAAGCCGAAACGGGACCCCGACACTGGTCGGAATCCCGTTTCGGAACTTATTTTTTCATTTCGGGCACGCCCCGGAACATTTCGAGCGAGAACCGGGGTCTCTGCTCCCCCTCGGACGGCCCCGGGTTACTCCTGGGCGGCTTCGGGATCGGCCACCAGAATGCGGCCGCAATACTCGCAGACAATGATCTTCTTGCCCTGGCGAATATCGACCTGACGCTGGGGCGGAATGCGGTTGAAGCAGCCGCCGCAGGCATCACGCTTGACGGTCACGACAGCCAGACCGTTGCGGACATTGCGACGGATCCGGTCGTAAGCGGCCAGCAGGCGCTCGTCGATCTTGTCCAGGACGCGTTCACGCTGAGCCTCGTACTCGGCAACCAGCGGAGCGGTTTCGGCCTCGATACCGTCGAGTTCGGCCTTCTTGGCCGCGAGGTCCGCCGCACGCTCTTTCGAGAGGTTTTCGGCCTCTTCGAGCTGGAGTTTCTTGCCCTTGATGCCGGCGGCATACTCCTTGAGGCGTTTTTCGGCCAGTTCGATCTCCAGTTCCTGATATTCGATCTCCTTGGTGATGGCATCGAACTCGCGGTTGTTCCGCACGTTGTTCTGCTGCTCCTTGTAGTTTCCGATCATGATTTTCGCCTGATCGACCTCGCGTTTACGCTGCTTGGTCAGCGCGTTGAGCTCTTCGATCTCGGCATTGACATGCTCGATGCGCGTGGTCATGCCGGCCATTTCGTCTTCGAGGTCCTGCACCTCAAGAGGCAGTTCACCCTTTACCTTGTTGATTTCGTCGATCTTGCTGTCGATCTTCTGCAACTCGTAGAGGGCCAGAATCTTCTCCTGCATCGAATAATCAACGTCGGCGGTTTTCTTTTGCGTTGCCATATATGTTCTTGTATAGTTTAGACTCAGAGCAGATAATTCACCGGATTGCGAGAGCGTTCACTCTTGCGAACCGCAAAGGTACGTAAATTTTTCGACAAAACGTCAAATAAAAGCTGAATTGCGCAATATTCGCTTTCAAAATGGCCTATATCCGCCACAATGAGTCCCTTATCGGGAGTCATGAAGTCGTTGTACTTGAGGTCGGCGGTGATGTATAGCTCGGCTCCGGCGCGGTGTGCGTCGGGGATCAGCGAAGCCCCGGCCCCGGTGCAGAGCGCCACGCGCCGCACCTCGGAACGCGCTATGTTACTGTAACGTATGGCGCCCACCTCAAGCTGCTTGCGGATAAACCGCAGAAACTCCAGGGGATCAACAGCTTCCGGGAGTTCACCCACAACACCGAATCCGACCCCTTCGGCGACGGGAGAGGGCTGCAGGAGCCGGAGATTTCCGATTCCGAGCAACTCGGCCAGGCGCCAGCTCATGCCGCCCGGAGCACTGTCGAGGTTGGTGTGGCAGGCGTAGAGGGCGATGCGGCTGCGGATGGCGCGCTCGACACAGCGCTGCACGGGATCCGCCGAATTGAAACGCTTCAGGGCGTGGAAAACCAGCGGGTGATGGGTGATCACCAGGTCGCAACCCTCGGCTTCGGCCTCGTCGAGCACCTCCTCGGTGACATCCACGGCCAGCAGGGCCCGGTGCACCTCGTCATCGTGACGCCCGACGACAAGTCCCGCATTGTCATAGGATTCCTGCCACCCAAGCGGAGCAAAACGTTCGATAACGTCGGTTATTTCTCTGATCAACATAGCAATAAGGGAATTCGTAAAACAACTGTCTGCCCAACCCCGGCCAGCGCAGGATCAGAAGAGCGACTGTTCGTAGAAGGCAAAGAGCTCCTTGTTTTCGACCTCCTCCTTCTTGCGGCGGGGTTTGCGGCCGCTCTGGCGGGTCGGTTGTCCGGGCAACGCCTCCGGGCTCTCCGGAGCGGCCGAACCCGATTCCGGAGCGGTTTCCGCATCCGGCGTCTCGTCGATCTTCACCACCGCCCTGGCGCGACGCCGACGGACCGGCGTTTCGGCCGCCGGTTCCGCAGCCGGGCGCTCCGCCGCGTCACCGCCGGAGAGCGCTTCGGCCCCCTCGACAAGCTCCCCGGCCCCGGATTTCAGCTCCTCGCGGACCTCGACCAGCAGCGACCGAATCCGCTGCAGACGCTCCATCAGCTCCGTGTCGCGTCCGACGGAGGTGACGGCATCACCCTTCCGCAACGCCTTTTTCGCCCCTTCGAGCGTCATGCCGCACTCCTTGACCAGATGGTAAATCATTTTCAGGTGTTCAACATCCTGCGGCGAAAAGAGCCGGTTGCCCTTCTTGTTGCGCTTCGGGCGCAGGATCGAGAACTGAGACTCCCAATGGCGGATCAGCGAGGTGTTGACATCGAACATCTCGGCCACTTCGCCCATCGTATAAAAAATCTTCTCGGCCATATCTATTGTTTCATGATTCGCAATGAGTTGGGATAGAGGTTGTTCACCCTGCCCCCGATTCGTTTGGCAAAACCCAGCCCCCGGCCCCGCACCCCGACGAGGTTCATCCCTTCGGCCAGCCCCGCGGCGGCGATCTCCTGACGCCGCAGGTAACGCAGCGCCTCCGCTTCGTCCAGTTCGGCCATCGGCACGGCAGCACGGTTCAGCTCCGGGCTGAAGGCCAGCGCCGGGTCGGGTTTCAGCACCCCCTTGAAGAGCTGTCCCATCGCCACCCCCGAGCAGATCACCGGCAGCGCCTCGGAGAGCATCCGCACCGCCTCGAACTGCGCCTCATACCAGGCGTAATTCGTCTCCCCCACCGCCGCGAAGTGCATCCGCTGCGGTTCGCGGAGCCAGCGGGAGAGCTCCGCCGCGGTTTTCCGGTCCACGGGGGCAAAGACGGTCCGGCGCGGTTTCGGTGTCCGCGTCCGGTCGCCAGCATCCGCCGACTTGCGCGCCACGGCGGCGAAGAACCCCTCGCCGCACGCCCGGTGGGGATAGAACCGGAAGGTCCGGAAGGCCCCGACGCGTCCGCAAACCACGCCCCACGACGCCTCCACGTCGACCGGAGCCGTCTCCTCCACCTCCGCTTCGGCCCGGGCCAGGAGACGTTCCAGCGACCCTTCGTCCTCGTCGCGGTTGAAGGTGCAGGTGCTGTACACGAGCGTGCCGCCCGGTTTCAGGGCCCGCCACGCTTCACGCAGGATCTCGTCCTGACGCGCCGCACAGAGCCGCACGTTCGCTTCGCTCCACTCGCCGCGGGACGCGGGGTCCTTGCGGAACATCCCTTCGCCCGAACAGGGGGCATCCACCGCCACGGCGTCGAACCACGCCTCGAAATCGCCCAGCGCCCCGGCTTCGCAGCACGTCACGGCCACGTTGCCCGTGCCCCACTTGCGCACGTTGTCGGCCAGCACCGAGGCCCGGCGGCGGTCGATCTCGTTGGCCACGACCAGCCCGTCGGCTCCGACCAGCGAGGCGTAGAGCGTTGTCTTGCCGCCCGGGGCCGCACAGAGGTCCAGCAGGCGGGCGCCCGGAGGGAGCGTACCCTCCAGCAGATGTCCCACGAACTGCGAGGAAGCCTCCTGCACGTAGTAGGCTCCGGCATGGAAATCGGGGTCGAACGTGAACGAGGGGCGCTCGGCGAGGTACCACCCCTCGCGGCACCACGGGACCCGTCGTGCGGGCTGCAGGTTGGGGAGCGCCCCGCACGGAAACTCACCGGCCGGTCCGCCCGGGGTCTTTGCCGGGTTCAGCCGCACCGACGTGGGAGCCTCCGACTCCAAGGCTGCGCAAAGGGCCGCACCCTCCTCCGCCCCGAGGTCCCGCAGGAGTCGGGACGTAAACGCTTCGGGCAGCATCATCGCTCTTCGCGGGCTTTGAGGGCGTCGAGACGGCTACAGATCCGCTCGAAAACCGCCGGGTCCGAAACGAAATCCTCGTGGTCCTTGTCGATGACCAGCACCTCCCCCTCGTAGATCGTATCAATCCAGTGGTTATACTTGTCGTTCAGCCGTTTCAGATAGCATTCGTCGATATTCATCTCGTACTCCCGGCCCCGCTTGCGGATCTGCGAAATCAGCGTCGGGACACTCGCCTTGAGGTAGATCAGCAGGTCGGGCTGCGGGATGAGCGACGTCACCAGCCGGAAAATCTTCATGTAGGTTTCGATGTCGCGCGTGGTCATCAACCCCATTTCATGCAGGTTGTCCGCGAAGATATGCGCATCCTCGTAGATCGTCCGGTCCTGGAAGATCACACCCGACTCGCTGTCCGAAAGCATGTCCATCGTCTGTTGGATCCGGCTCCCGAGAAACGAGATCTGCAGGTTGAACGCCCAACGGTTCATATTCTCGTAGAAATCGCCGATATAGGGGTTGTTGCACTCCTCCAGATAGCACTTCGCGGCGTAACGCTCCGTCAGCATCTGAGTCAGCGTCGTCTTCCCGCTCCCGATATTTCCTGCAATGGCTATATACATGGGGTCTGAAATTTAATGAATATCTTTATCGTGTTAGCATGGCGGCAGTCTGTCCCGTCCGCCCGGGGCCCGGATTCCCGGCCCCTTCCCTGCTATTGTCTGCCATCAATCCCCGCAAAGGCCTTGATGTCCTCGATGACCCGCCGGTCGTTCATCAGACGCGGAACCTTGTTCTTGCCCCGCGACCGCATCCACGACAGAAACTTGCCCCGCTCCAGCCGGATCAACCGCTGACGTTCGAGCGTCGTGCGCCGTTTGGCGTCGTAATCCGAATTCACCGCCCGCAGCTCCTCGTCCAGTGTCGCGGCAAACGACTCCAGGCTCTCCGGCTCCCGGTCGAACTCCACCAGCCACTCGTGGGCGCCCCGTTCGTGCAGCGACATATAGCACGGCGCGACCGTATATTCGCTCACCACCGCTCCCGTCTTGCGGCACGTCTCCGCAAGCGCCCGCTCCGCATTGTCGACGATCAACTCCTCGCCGAAAACGTTGATATACTGTTTCGTACGTCCCGAAAAGCGGATCCGGTAGGGGTTTGTCGAGGTGAACTCCACCGTGTCGCCGATCTCGTAGCGCCACAGGCCGTTGTTCGACGTGATCAGCACGGCATAAACCTTGCCGCACTCCACCCCTTCGAGCGGAACGATCTGCGTCCCGTGGCGGAACTCGAAGAAGGTCCCGTAGTCCAGCATCAGCAGCATGTCGTTGCGCGAGGGATCGTCCGCCAAGGCAAAAAAACCCTCCGAGGCGTTGTAGGTCTCCATGTAGTGCATCCCCGGCGAGGGGATCAGCTCCTCGAACGACCGCCGGTAAGGGGTGAACTCCACCCCTCCGTGGGCGAACATCTCCAGATCGGGCCACACCTCCAGCAGATTCCGCTTCCCGGTATACTCCAGCACCCGGCGCATCAGCGCCAGGTTCCACGACGGAACCCCCGCAAAGGCCGTGATGTGTTCGCCCGTGCATTCGCGGCAGATCGCCTCGCATTTCGCATCGAAATCCGGGATGATCGCCGTCTCGATCCGCGGGGCCCGGAACCAGCCGCTCCAGAACGTCGTCTCGTGGATCAGCAGCGCCGAGAGGTCTCCGACCAGGTTGTCGCCCTCCCGCACGCACGACCCGCCCAGCGTCAGCGTCTTGCCTTCGAGGACCCGGCTCTGCGGGTAGTTCCCCGCGTAGACCGTCGCCACGTCGCGCATTCCCAGCGTGTGATTCCTCCACAGCGACTCACGCGTCACCGGGATGTATTTGCTCCGGTCCGAGGTCGTGCCCGACGAGCGCGCGAAAAGCGTCACTCGCCCCGGCCACGACACATTCCGGACCCCTTCGCGCATCCGCTCGACATAGGGTTTGAAGCGCTCGTAGTCGAATGTCTCGACCCGCGTCTGGAACTGCTCCAACGTGCGGATATGCCGCAGATCGTAACGCTCCCCGAACTCCGTGTCACGCCCCCGGCGCAGCAGGTGCTCCAACATCCGCATCTGCGTCTCGGCCGGATGGCGGCGGAACCGGTCGATCGACCGCTCCCGGCGGGAAAACCACGCCCTGAGTATGAAATTCCGTAAAGACATCTTTTTCAACAAACGGCAGAGGCGCAACTCCCGGCCGACAAAACTCGTCCGCTCAGGTCCCGCGCTCCGTCCAATTCATCCTTTATTGCAGTTGGCGGCCACAACGCCCGGCAGCCACATCCGCAGCCCCCGGTCCCGCACTCCGCCAATCTCCTTTTTATAACAACAAACAGGTCCCGGACCCTGTCCGGCAGCATCCGCCCCGGACCGCTCCCGCGCCCCCGCGCCCCGTCAGTTAAAATAGTATCCCACCTTCCCCACCGAACCCGGCATGGCAAAGACTACCACTCGGTCGTAAGGGTTGATCTCCATGTTGTCCACCGCAATGAAGACCTTGTCCCCGCGCACGATGCCGCCGATGATCGTATCCTCCGGCAAGCCCAGATCCTTGATCCGCGCCTTCGTCGCCGGAGAGTTCGGCTTCACGATGAACTCCAGCACCTCGGCATCGCTCCCCGTCAGGCACTTGATCGCCTGCACGTCGGTCGACATCGTGAAACGGAAGATGTTCGATGCCGTCACCAGCTTCTTGTTGATGATCGTGTCGATGCCGATCGACTCCGCCAGGTTGATGTAGTTCAGGTTCTCGACCTCCGCGATCACCTTCTTCACCCCCATGCGCTTGGCCAGCATCGCCGCCAGGATGTTCGTCTCGCTGCGCCCCGTGACCGCCACAAAGGCGTCCATGTTCGACAGACCCTCCTCCATCATCGCCTCCGTATTGCGGCCGTCCTCGTTGATGATCAGCGTCTTGTCCAGCATCTCCGCCAGCCGGTAGGCCTTCTCGGCGTTATAGTCGATGAGCTTGATGTTCACCTCGTCCTGCAGCTCCGTGGCCACCCGGATTCCGATCCGCGAACCGCCCAGGATCATCATGTTCCGGATCTCGATGTTCGTCTGTCCCGAGAACTCCATCACCTCCCGCACGGCGTCCTGACGCGCTATCACATAGATGATGTCTCCCTCCATGAACTCCTCACCCTCACGCGGGATGATCGTCTGCCCCCCGCGCGTAATGGCCACCGTCCGGTAGCTCAGCGGCGTCGGGTCGTCGTCGAAGCCCGACAGCACCTGCCCCACCAGCGGCGAGGCCGGCTCCAGGCGGAAGACCACCAGCGAGAGCTTCCCGCTCGAAAAGTCCACATACTCCGTCGTCGAGGTGTGGCCCAGCAGGTTGATCACCTCCCGCGCCGCCACCTTCTCCGGATAGAACAGGTAGTCGATGCCCATGTCGATGAACATCTCCTTGTTGTTGGGCTCCAGGTATTCGTTGTTGTCGATGCGCGCGATGGATTTCCGCGCCCCGAGCTTCTTGGCCAGCATCGCCGCCACGATGTTGTCGTTCTCCTCGTGGTTCACGGCGATGAACAGGTCGCACTTGCGGACCGCCGCCTTGCGCAGCACCGCAAAGGTCGTCGAGTCCCCCTCGACGGTGATCACGTCGGCCAGGGCTCCCACTTCGGCCAACAGCTTCTGATCGCTGTCGATCACCGTGATGTCGTGCCCGTTGCCGCTGAGCATCCGCGCCAGATGGCTCCCCATCTCCCCGGCTCCCGCTATGACGATTTTCATACGTGCGTCCGAATTAAATTCGCGTTCAATCCGCTGCCCCTCAGCACGGTACAGCTTCCTGTCCCTACCGGCCGGGCAACATTTTTGCAATTTATCTTACAAATATATACATTTGTCCCCGAAAGCCAAAATTTAAACACGCAAAAACCCGCCGTCCATGCCCGCCTGGTTAATCGTCCTGCTCTGCGCCATCGCCGCCGTCGCCTTTTTCGTCGTGGGGATGTCCCTCACGCTGATGATCAAGGGGCACCACATCGACTCGGAGATCTCCACCAACAAGGATATGCAGCGACTCGGCATCAAGTGTGCCGTGCAGGAGACCCGCGAAGCCGACGGCGCGGCCGAGTGTTCCGACAGCCACTCCGCCACGGGGTGTTCCGGCAACTGCGGGGCCTGCGACATCGAGCACAAGGCCGCCCGGTAGCCTCCGGCCTCGGCCTTCCAACCGCGCTCCCGGCCCCCCGACCGCCCGATACGGTTCTCCTCCCCACGAAAAATCCTGCTGTCTGACCGCCCGACACGATTCCCCTCTCCACGAAAAATCCCGGCATCCGCATCGGACACCGGGACCTATAATATACAGGAGTGCTCTGCCGCCCGCTCAGAACGGGCAGAATTTCGACCGGCAGTGGAACCACGGGTTGTGCAGGTCCTCCTCGTTATAACGCAACTCCCGATCTTCAGGCAGTGCCCGGGTCGTGCCGCCCGCTTCCGAGAGGATCAGCTCCCCGGCCGCCGTATCCCATTCATAGGTGTGGGTCGTGCGCACATAATAGTCGACCCGCCCCTCGGCCAGCAGGCAGAATTTGTACGAGCTTCCCTGTTCGACAACCTCCAGATCCGGATAGCGCTCCCGCAGGCGCGCCACATATGCGTGCGTCTCGGGGGTCTGGTGCGAGCGCGACAGCGCCACCCGCAGGTGGTCGTGGTGCGCCTCCCCCGCCAGCGGAAGCCGCGTCCAGTCACGCACGATCTCCTCGTAGGTATAATCCGCCGCCGGATCGGGGGCGATCCGTTCCTTGACATACGACCCCGAACCCCGACCCGCAACATACATCTTTTCATAATAGGGAACATAGATCACCGCTCCGATGCAGACGTTGTTCTCCATCAGCGCGATGTTCACCGTAAACTCGTTGTTCCCCTTGATGAACTCCACGGTCCCGTCCAGCGGGTCCACCAGCCAGTAGAGCTCCCAGTTGCAACGCTCCTCGTAGCGCATCTCGCGCCCCTCTTCCGACAGAATCGGAATCCGCGTCGGACCCAGATACTCCCGGATCGTCCGGTGCGCCACCCGGTCGGCCAGCGTAATCGGTGTATGGTCGTTCTTCAGGCTGATATCGTAGTCGTCGAGATTCTTGCTCTTATATACTTGCATGATCGAGGCCCCGGCTCTGACTGCCGCATTGAACAGCGGCGGCAGCAGATACATACGCACCTTGTCGTTTATCATCGTCGCTCGTAATTTTAGATCGGAATATTCTATTGCCATCGTAAAGGTAACAAGAATTTATGAGACCGGAAAATTTTTCGAACCCCGACTCCTCTCTTCCCGACAAAGAGTACAGCATCGATCCGAAAACAACCATCCGATCCTCGCCAAAACCGTGCCCCGGACACCCTCCCCCGATTTTTTTCTCGTTTCCGTATGGTTTCTCGAAAAATATCCCTATATTTGCAACCCGAATTCATTCAATTACACGTAGAATGTACGTAATCGTAGAGATCGCAGGTCAGCAGTTCAAGGCTGAAAAAGGTCGGAAACTTTATGTTCACCGTCTCCAGGGCGAAGAAAATTCGT